>JAJFFX010000065.1 GCA_021776455.1 Hyphococcus sp.
GTGGTCGGCCGGCTCGCTTCGGTGATCGCGACCCGCCTGCGCGGTAAGCACAAGCCGACCTACACGCCCAATGTCGATATGGGCGACCATGTCATCGTCATCAACGCCGACAAAGTTGTCTTCACCGGCAACAAGATGGCCAACAAGAAACTCTATTGGCACACCGGATATCCGGGCGGCATTAAAGAGCGCACCATGGATAAAATCCTTGGCGGCGCGCACCCCGAACGGGTGCTGATGAAGGCCGTTGAACGGATGATGCCGAAAAGCTCGCCGCTGGCGCGCAAACAGATGACCGGGCTTAAGCTTTATGTGGGTACGGACCATCCCCATGAGGCGCAACAGCCAAAAACGCTCGATGTCGCGGCAATGAACGCCAAGAATAAAAGGGACGCCTGAAGATGAGCACGACTTCTCTTGAAGACTTAAAAGACATCGCAACCGAGGCCGGGGTGATTACCCAGGAGCCGGAAGAAGCGCCTAAGGCTGAACCGAAAATTGATGCGCAAGGCCGCGCTTACGCCACCGGCAAACGCAAAACCGCGATTGCGCGGGTGTGGATCAAACCCGGTTCTGGCAAGATCACCGTCAACAAGAAAGACCACACGGAATATTTTGGCCGTGCGGTTCTGCAGATGGTTATCAAGCAACCGCTGATCGCCGCTGAACGCAACGACCAATATGACGTCGTCTGCACGGTCAAAGGCTCCGGTCCGTCGGGTCAGGCCGGGGCTGTGCGCCACGGTATTTCCAAAGCGCTCACTTCCTTCGAGCCGAATTTACGCGCGGTCCTCAAAAAGGGCGGGTTCCTGACCCGCGACAGCCGCGTCGTCGAGCGCAAGAAATACGGCCGCGCCAAAGCGCGCAGAAGTTTCCAATTCTCGAAACGCTAAAGTTTCTTGCTTTGTGGTTTACGAAAACGCCGCCCTTCGGGGCGGCGTTTTTCTTTGCCACGTAGCCCCTCCGTCGCCTTTGGCGACACCTCCCCCGTAAACGGGGGAGGAATGGGCTGAGCTTGCGGTTGGTTCTTTTCTTCCCCCGCTTGCGGGGGAAGTGTCAGCGAAGCTGACGAAGGGGGCTGCATCCAGAGCAAACGGTGCAAATCCGCACAACCCCCACACGAATCGAATCTCGGATTTTACAACCCAGAGAGGGTAGTTGGGCATAAAACCTATATTTGGTGAAAAGTTATCCTCACGGTTTTGGACGCCCGTATGATGCTTTCGACGGATTCATGTCGGAAAGGATCGATACGGAGTTATGGTAGAAACCGGCGCCTATAGTTTTGATAGCCTGGCAATGCGTGCGCCCGGCGCTCTAGCATTGACGCATGGGTCACTGCGGGCGCGCCCGCTCGATAATCGCGCGTGCGTCTATCTTCGCGGTGACCGCGCCATAGGCGAGGGACTTGTGCTCCGGATCAAGGCGGGCCTTGCAAAAGCCGTCAACGACATAGTTCGGCGCGGTCAGAGCCAGCGCCGCGCCCTCAAGCGCCAGCGCCATATCTTCGGCGAAGGCGCGTGCGGTCGCTTCACCCAGCGCGCCCGGCTCGAACCATTGGTCGAGCGCGGCGATGTGCTGGTCGAGATGAGAATTCGCGCCCTTGGCGGCCGCGATTTCAGCGCGGACCGCCTCAAGGCTATCCGGTTCGCGCCCGATCGCGCGCAACATATCAAGGGCGATGACATTGCCGGAGCCTTCCCAAATCGCATTCAAGGGCGAAGCGCGAAAAATCCGCGGCATCGGGCCTTCCTCGACATAGCCGGCGCCGCCAAGACATTCGAGCGCTTCATAAGCAACGCCCGGCTGGCGCTTGCAGATCCAATATTTCGCAATCGGCGTCGCCAGGCGCATAAACGCCGCCTCGCGATCGTCGTTTGCGGCGCCGTCAAAAGCCCGCGCCAGGCGAAAGCCGAGCGCGGTGGCCGCCTCGGTCTCCAGCGCCAGGTCGGCCAGCAGCATGGCCATCGCTGGCTGATCGATCAGCTTTTTCTGGAACGCGCTGCGATGGTCCGTGTGCCACATAGCTTGTGCGAGCCCCGCACGCATGCCGCTGGCCGAGCCGACGACGCAATCAAGCCTTGTATGTTGCACCATGTCGATAATCGTCCTGACGCCGCGGCCTTCCTCGCCGACGCGGCGCGCATAGGCCCCGTGATATTCAATCTCGGACGAGGCGTTGGAGTGATCGCCGAGCTTGTCTTTCAGGCGCATGATGTGAAACGCGTTGCGGGTCCGGTCCGGGCGCCAGCGCGGGACCAGAAAACAGGTGATCCCCGCTTCGGTGCGCGCCAGCGTCAGAAAAGCGTCGCACATCGGCGCGGAACAGAACCATTTGTGGCCGACAAGTTCATATTCGTCACCGCTGATATGTGTGGCGCGGGTGGTGTTGGCGCGAATATCCGAGCCGCCCTGCTTCTCGGTCATCGCCATGCCCATGGTCGCGGCGTGTTTGTCCGCAGCCGGAATAAACCGTGGATCATAGGCGGCGGTCGTCACGCGCGGCGCCCACTCCTTGGCGACATCGGGCGCCTGGCGCAGCGCCGGGACGACTGCATAAGTCATCGACATCGGACAACAGACGCCGCCATCGACCTGACCCATCAGATAGAGCAGCGCGGAATGCAGCACATGACCGGCGCTCTTCGCGTTCCACGCGCCGGCGGCAACGCCCGCGTCAAGCCCGAGCGCCATCAGCGCATGATAGGCGGGGTGAAACTCAACCTCGTCGAGGCGGTGGCCATAACGGTCAAAGCTCTTCAGCTGCGGCGGATTTTTGTTCGCCTGCCGGCTCCACTCCGTCGCCTCCGCCGAACCGCAGCGCGCGCCGAAGTCAGACAGATGTTTGGCGTGCGCGCCGCCGCCGTTTTTATCGACGCCCGTTTTGAGCGCCGCGTCAGTCAGATAAAGGTTCACATCCTCAAACGGCGGCGGCTGGTTCGAGACGTCGTGGGTTTCAAGCTCGGCGCGGGGATGGTAGTAGGGCATGGGGCTAGTCCTGACAGATCGCGTGTGATTATTGTGCGCCTCAGCGACGTTCGCCGCAATGATGGTCCGCAGGGTTCATGCAGCGTCAAAAAGCGGCAGGGATGCGCCCCGAAGACATCCAACGCCTACAACTTTTCAGATTCAGTCTTTCGCCGCGAGCGCCCAGTCGAGCGCATCTTCGGTGAAGACATCTTTGTCGGGCGTGAAGGCGTTTGGGTTATCGAAGGCGCCAATGAGGATGTGGATTTCGCCGGGCCATGCCTCTCCGGCATAAGTCAACGGCGCGCCGCAGGCGGCGCAAAACCCGCGGGCGGCGCCCAGCGAGCTTGCGTGGATGGAAGGCGCCGCCTTCAACCAGCGGACTTGCCCATCGGCGAAACCAACCCAGGTGGAAAACGCCGCGCCGGTCGCCTTTCGGCAGCTGTTGCAATGACACTTGGAGACGAATTTTGGCGCGCCCGAGGCTTGGAATTTCACCGCGCCGCATTGACATCCGCCGGTATAGGTGACTGCCGGGTTTTCCATAAGGCGCTATTTATATGACAGTCTTCGCTCGGCGTAAATTGTTGCGGGTCATCAAAAGCGCCCAGAACCATGTTGATTTCATCAGCCGAGCCTTCGCCGCGATAGGCGAGGGGCGCGCCGCAAGTCTTACAATAAAGCCGTTCGGCGCCGGGCGAGCTTTGATAGGCGGCCGGCGCCTGGGTAAACACAACCTTGTCGCGCCCAAAATCTACGAACGTAGTAAACGCGGCGCCGGTCGCCCGGCGACAATCTTTACAGTGACAATTGGCGACCAGAGAAGGAGCGCCATGAGCGATAAACCGCACCGCGCCGCACATGCATCCGCCGCTGTGTGTCTCGCTATTCATTGCCGCCGCCTATTTTCTGGTAATTTCATAAAGCGCAATCGCCGCTGCAGTGGAGACATTAAGGCTTTCCATTTGCGCGGCAATCGGGATGCGAGTTTGATGTGTGCAGGTCTCGCCGACAAGTTTGCGCAAGCCGGCGCCTTCGGCGCCAAGCACCAGCGCGATGGGCTGGTCTTTGGGCAGGCCGCCAATGTCGTTGTCGGCTTCCGCCATCAGGCCCGCCGTTGCGTAACCAAGATTGGCCAGCGCCTCCAGCGCACGGGCGATGTTGACGACCTTTACGCATGGAACGCTCTCAACGGCGCCGGCGGCCGCCTTTGCCAGCGCACCGGCAAGCGACGGTGTGCGTCGCTCCTGCACAATCACCGCCCGGGCGCCAAACGCTGCGGCTGAGCGGAAGATCGCGCCGATATTTTGCGGGTCGGTAATCTGATCGAGCACCATCACCGGGTGCTGGCGTTGCGCGGGTGCGCAAGCCTCCTTCAGTCGCGCCCGCGCAAGGTCGAAGACTTCCGCCGCCAGCCCTTGATGGACGGCGCCCGCAGGCAGCGCCTTGTCGATGGCCTCGGGCCGCGCATCCTCAATTTTCGCGCGCATCTCGTTGCGGATAGCAAGCGGCGCCAGCCAGGCGAGGGCGTTCTTTGTGGCCAGCACACGGCGCACCCGCCGCTCCGGATTGGCAAGCGCCGCGGCGACGGCATGGCGGCCATAAAGCCAGAGCCGCGCCGGCGCGTCGCCATCCCGCAGAGTTCGCGGGCGTCCCGCCTTGGCGGGGGAGGCGGTATGGTGTTGGCGTGGCGGCATGTTTTTAGAGACCTAGCCGGTTTGGGGCCCGTGGGAAACACGGAAAACTATTATTATCAACCCTCTCGCGGCGGTTGCGAAGCCGGTCCGGCTTGGCTATAGACCCCGTTCTCCCGGCGGAAAGGGGGCGTGCAAGCCCTCAAACCGTCTTTCGGAAATCGTTTCCAGCGGTCTCCGGCGATCTTTGTGGAGGGGTGGGAGAGTGGTTAAATCCAGCAGACTGTAAATCTGCCCGCTTCGGCGTACGATGGTTCGAATCCATCCCCCTCCACCATTTTATATATCTCGCGGCAATTCGCTTCGTGAATGCCTCCGATGGGGCGGCCTAACCGGCCGACGCCCGGTCGCCGTTTGCATCGCCGGGTTGAATTGAGCTTGGCGTTCGTTGCGAATATTGGGCCTTTCTACTTGATAACAGATACATTTCACCGGCGCGTGAAATTCATCTTTGTTTTGTCCTCAAGCGAAACGGTTTTTAATTGCGCTACATGATGCGAGCGGTTCCTGAGACCCGGATTGAGCTTCCAGGCTCTCCTGGAATTTCAACTTTCAAGACAGATCTCGCACCCATGTCCTCGCCTTGAATAATGTCTATTACGCTATCATGCGGCCAGCCGATGGAGCGAAGATAGCCTGCTAACGCCGCCGCCGCGGCGCCTGTTGCGGGGTCTTCATAGACGCCGCCTGAGGCAAACGGGTTTCGCACATGAAATAGCTGATCGGTTTGCGCAAAAACCAGCGCAACGGTTACGAGATTATTGGAATTCATAAACACACGGCCATTTGCGAGATCGTATTCCATCGCAGACAGGTGCGCGCGAGACTTGAGCGCCAGCAAAAGATGGGCTGCTCCGGCATTGATGATGGCCGGCGCGATACGCGGATCGAGGCCATCGGCATCGTAACCAAACAGTTGCAACGCTTCTTGCGCTAGCCCCTCATCAGCCGGGGCGCTGCTGGTTGGTGGGGATTGTAGAGCGGCTGTGATCAGGGCGCCATTTCGGCGGCCTTCAACGGTGATGGACGCCTGTTTTAGATTGAGATGAAAGACGCCGTCGCCTTCTTGCATCGCTAAAGCTGCGCCCAGCGCGATGGTGGCGTGACCGCAAAATGGCACTTCTGATTCAGGAGAAAAATATCGCACTGTCCAGCTATCGCCGTCTGGCGCCGCAAACGCGGTTTCAGAAAACCCCACCTCAGCGGCGGCCGCTTGCATTTGTGTGCGGGAGGGCAGCGTGCCCGCGATAACCACGCCCGCCGGATTGCCCCCCGTCTCGCCGTCTGAAAAAGCTGCAATTTTTATGACGTCCATTGCTATACTTTACCTCCGGGATGTGAAGTCGCGGCGCACTTGCATCTGGATCGGGCCTTCAGCCCGTCCGTGGACGAATTGATCGACCATTGGGTTGCCGGAATTTTCAACTTCGCCGGGCTTGCCGCGCCAGATGATCTGGCCTTGGTACAACATGGCGATCTCATCGGCGATTTTGCGGGCCGAGGCCATGTCGTGTGTGATCGAAATCGTTGTCGCGCCGAGCGCCTTTACGCGCTCGACAAGAAGGTTGTTGATAATATCGGCCATGATCGGATCGAGACCCGTTGTTGGCTCGTCGAAGAACAAAATCTCCGGGTCAGAGGCGATGGCGCGCGCCAGCCCAACACGTTTTTGCATGCCGCCCGAAAGCTCCGCCGGCGCCAGATCGCCGACCTCTGGCGCGAGGCCAACTTGCGCGAGGCAATCAATCGCTTTTTCCCGTGCATGTTTGCGGGATTTTCTCTCCGCATAAATCAAGCGAAAGGCGACATTTTCCCAGACGTTAAGACTATCAAATAGCGCCGCGCCCTGAAACAGCATGCCCGATTGCTGGGCCATCAGCCGGCGGTCGCCGCCGGTCTGGCGGGCGATATTGACGCCGTCGATTTCAATCACGCCCTTGTCTGCTTTCAAGAGGCCAAGGAGGCATTTTATGAGAACTGATTTGCCGGTTCCAGAGCCGCCGATCACCACCAGTGATTGGCCTTTGGCGACATCAAGATTGACGCCCCGGAGAACCTGATTGTCGCCAAAGGCTTTGTCGAGATCGCGAATTAAAATTTTCTTGGGTTTGCTGGCCATGACGGGCTCTAGACCTCCACCAGCAGCGAGGTCATCAGATAGTTCGACGCAAGCACTGCGACCGCTGCGGCGACAACGGCGGTGCGCGTCGCCGAGCCCACGCCGCCAGCGCCGCCGCGACTTTTATAGCCGTAATAGCAGCCCATGACAGAGATTAAAAAACCGAATACTGCCGCTTTAAGAAGGCCGCTGGTGACATCGTCTACGCTCAGGAAGTCAACCAGATTGGTGATATAGTGCGTTGGCTCGAAGCCGAGCGCGTAGACTGAAACCAGATACCCTCCGTACACGCCGATAATATCCGCAGTCAAAACAAGAAGCGGTAAGGCGAGGGTGGTCGCGATGATGCGCGGCGCAATTAGATATTTAAACGGATCAACCGAAAGTGTGGAGAGCGCGTCGATCTGCTCGGTGACGCGCATAGTGCCAATCTCCGCCGCCATCGCCGATGAACACCGGCCCGCCACCATTAAAGCGGCAAGCACCGGCCCTAGTTCGCGAACGATGGAGACGCCGAGAATTTGCGGCAGGAACGCCTCGACATTAAACAGGGCGCCTTCATAGATGTTCAGCGCCAGTGCGGCGCCGGTGAAAATCGCTGTTAGTCCGACAACGGGCAGGGACGCATATCCGATGCGTGCGAGGGCGCCGCCAAAGGCGCGCCAGTAAAACGGGCCGACAAACCACGCCGTTCCGCCGCGCGCCGCAAAGTTGGCGATCCGGCCAATTTCGCCGATAGCGTCCAGCGTCAGGCGTCCGGTGGCGGCGACGACATTCATGTTTAGATCCCCTTGCAGGCGCTTGCACGATGGTTAGAGGTAACGGCGATCCACCCTGTCGCCAAGCCCCGTAAGCAACTCATACGCAGATGTGTTGCACGATTTGGCGGCTGCAAAAAGGCTGATCTCCTCACCGAAGAATATGGCAATATCGCCTGTTTTTATTGGGCTTTTATGATTGCTAATATCAAGAGAAATCAAATCCATGGAAATCCGTCCGGCAACGCGCGCGCGCGCTCCTGCGATCACCGCCTGGGCGCTGCCTGAGCCGCTAATCGGCATTCCATCGCCATAGCCGAGCGCCACGGTCGCGAGCCTGGTCGGTGCGGCCGCCTTGAAGCTGGCGTTATATCCGACGGTTTCACCGGGCGCGATATCACGCAGTTGGACGACCGGCGCGCGTAACACGGCGACCGGTTTGAGGCGTGGTTCATCGACATCAAACGGGCTGCCGCCATAAAGCGCAACGCCGGGCCGGATAAGGTCAAAATGAAAACGTGCATCCATAAGCGCTCCCCCGGATGCAGAAAGGCTGGCGCGCGCGCGCGGAAAATCTTTTGCGATTCTGGCAAACAGATTGCGCTGTTCGTCGTTCTTGGCGTGCGCCGGGTCGCTTGCGCAGGCGAGGTGGCTCATCACCAGGTCGATATTCAATCCGCTGAGCGCTGCAATCGCATCGACTTCACTAAGCGGTGCGCCAAGCCGGTTCATCCCGGTGTCGATATGCAGGGCCGCAGACGCGCCGTCAGGTTGCGCCGCCCAGATTGTCGCCTGTTCAAGACTGTTAAGCACCGGTGTCAGATTTGCGCTTTGGAACAGCGCCATAGTTTGCGGCAGCGGCCCGTTAAAAACATAGATCGCCGCATTGGCGTTGCGCGAGTTTAAAACCTTGCGCAAGTCTGCGCCTTCTTCCGGATAGGCGACAAAGAATGTCTTGCAGTTTTGCTCGACGAGTGTTTTTGCGACGGCCGCCAGGCCGAGCCCATAGGCGTTGCATTTTACAACCGCGGCCATCTCCGCACCGGGCGCCGCTGCGCGCAACGTCGCACAATTGGCGGCAATTGCGCCAAGGTTGATATCGACCCACGGACCGGAAGTGTTATTGGATGAAGGATGGCGGCTCATGGGCAGCTTTTAGGGTGGTTTTACCGCCAGGCAAAGCGACGCGTTTACTGATTGCTATATTGGTTTTGAGCGAGATTGGAGAATTTGGTGAATTTCGCTTCAAAATGAAGATCGACTTTGCCGATGGGCCCGTGACGTTGCTTGCCGATAATGACCTCGGCTGTGTCGCCGACGTCATCAAGACGCGCCATCCATTTGGCGTGGTCCTCGGTGCCCTCGCGCGGCTCTGATCGGCTGAGGTAATACTTTTCGCGATAGACAAACAGAACAACATCGGCATCTTGCTCAATCGAGCCGGACTCGCGAAGGTCAGACAATTGCGGGCGCTTGTCGTCGCGTGATTCCACCTGACGTGAGAGTTGCGACAAAGCCAGGATCGGCACGTTCAGTTCTTTCGCAAGCGCTTTCAACCCTTGGCTGATTTCTGTAATTTCCTGAACCCGGCCATCATTGCGGCGTCCCGAACCGGTTAGCAGTTGCAGGTAGTCAACGACCAGCAAGCCTAACCCATGTTGGCGTTTGAGGCGGCGCGCCCTCGCCGCAAGCTGGGCGATTGAAATCCCGCCTGTATCGTCGATATAGAGCGGCAGTTTTTCAAGCTCACGCGCCGCGTGGTAGATGCGGTCAAATTCCTCCTGATCGACATCGCCGCGGCGAATCCGCTCGGACGGGACGCGGGCAAATTCGGAGATGATCCGTGTGGCGATCTGTTCAGACGCCATTTCCAGTGAAAACAGGCCGACAACCGCACCCTCAACGGTTTTCATCGAGCCATCGGGCTGTTTCTCAGCGCGAAACTTCTGGGCCGCATTAACGGCAATATTTGTTGCGAGGGCGGTCTTTCCCATCGACGGACGGCCCGCAAGAATGAGGAGATCGGAGGGATGCATGCCGCCGAGCATACGGTCGAGATCGCGCAGCTCCGTCGCAACGCCGGCAAGACCGCCGTCGCGTTTAACCGCGGCGTTGGCCAGTTCGATCGCTTCGGTAATCGCGGAGCGGAAGGTTTTGAACCCGCCGCCATATTTCCCGGTCTCGGCGAGCTTGTAGAGCAGTTGCTCTGCATCTTCGAGTTGGCGAGACGGGTGGTCTTCCAGGCTGGAGGTTTTTGCGCGGTCGACCATTTCAGAACCGATCGACATCAGGCCGCGACAAACCGATAAGTCAAAGACAATTTTCGCGTAATCGACCGCACCAGTAGTTGAGGGGACATTGGCGGCCAGTTGTTCAAGGTATTTCTTGCCGCCGGCCTCAATATAGCCGGACGAACTGGCGAGATAAGTATCGAGTGCTACCGGCGAGGCGAGGCGGCCCGAATTGATCAACTCGCCGCAGGCTTCAAAAATCAGCTGATGCACCGGGTCGTGAAAATGCTCGCCTTTTAAAAAAGCCGCCGCGCGAAAAAATATTTCATTGTCAAACAGGACCGCCCCTAAAATCGCCTGTTCGGAATCGAGACTGACGGGGATTTTATCCTCCGCCCCCTGATTGAAATCGTCTGCTGTGTTTGCGCCGTCCGCCATGTGGATTGTTAGACCAAAAAAAGCGCCGACTGGAAAGCCAGCCGGCGCTTGTATTTTTCCCCGCATAGTGCTGCGTGGTGTATTTCTTATTCCAGTCAGGCGTCTTCCACTTTTGCGTCTTCGCCTTCTGCATCGTCAGAAATTGCAGCCTGTGCTTCTTCGTCGAAGAACTCCGCCTTGGTATCGGCGGCGTCTTCTGTTTCTGCGTCGCCATCGTGATCGTCTCGCGTATCGAGAACATTTTCACCGCGCGCTTGGCGCTCGGCTTCATCCTCAGATCGGGCGATGTTGATATCGATAGAGGCGTCCACTTCCGGATGAAGGACGACGCGAACCGCAAAAACGCCAAGTGATTTGAGTGGCTTAGGCAGCCGCACCTGGCCGCGTTCGATCTTCAGACCATCGTTGGTGGCCGCATCTGCGATATCGCGTGTTGAAACCGAGCCATAAAGACCGCCGGTTTCTGACGCTTGGCGAATGACCACGAAGGCGCTGCCGTCGATTTTCTTGGCGGCGGCTTCGGCTTCGCTCTTGCGTTCAAGATTGCGCGCCTCAAGATCGACGCGTTGGGTTTCGAACGCTTTTTTATTGCTATCGTTTGCGCGCAGGGCTTTTTTCTGGGGAAGCAGAAAATTGCGTGCAAAGCCGGGCTTGACGTTGACCACCTCGCCCATCTGGCCGAGATTTTCGACCCGTTCCAGGAGAATGACTTCCATTGGTCCTACTCCGATGCGTAAGGAAGCAGCGCTAGAAAACGTGCGCGTTTGATGGCGCGCGCAAGTTCACGTTGCTTCTTATTAGAGACGGCGGAAATCCGCGACGGCACAATCTTGCCGCGCTCGGAGACAAATCGCTGCAACAGCTTGGGATCTTTATAATCGATCACTGGCGAGTTGTCGCTTGAGAACGGGCAGGTTTTACGGCGTCTGAAGAAGGGTTTACCCATGATAATGTTCCTTTCCCGCTAGTGGCGTTTATCGCGGTCGCTGCGATCATTACGGTCGCTGCGGTCGCGGCGGCTTAAAACCGGCGAAGGCTCGGGGTTGAGTTCTTCCACGCGAATGGTCATCGCGCGCAAGATATCCTCATTAATACGCTCCTGCCGCTCAAGCTCTTGCACGGCGCCGGCCGGCCCGTCGATATTGAACAGGCTGTAATGACCTTTGCGGTTTTTGGCGATTTTATATTGCAGGCTGCGAAGGCCCCAATATTCGGATTTTTCGATCTTGCCGCCATTATCGGTGACGATTTTGGCAAGTGTTTCGGTAAGGCCTTCAACTTGCGCAGGAGAGATATCCTGACGCGCAATGAAGACGTGCTCGTATAACGGCATATAGCCAGCCCTTTATCACGCGATGGAGACCCGAATGACGCCAGCTGGGCGCTTCACTCGGCCTTTGGCTCGCAGGGGCAAGGGGACTATCCCCTGAGACCGGCAAACCGGGCGCCCCGCGACCATCGCTCGCGAAGGCGGGCAATTAGAACAATATCCAGGTTAGCGCAAGCGCTAATTGCCAGCGCGGAAGCCACTCCATCGCCAGATTTCATCGCGCGCGGCCCGCAGGAGGTTGGCGCTGCTTTGAACGAACCTACCACGGTCATACCAGCTCGTCGAAGCGAGGTTGCTCTGGGTGCCTTTTTGAATTGAGACGGCAGGATTGCTGACGACGCAAGTGTGTTTGTCGAAGATTCTCCTGAATAGTGAGAAGGCGCCGTCAATATACATTTTTCCACCTCGCGGATCACCCCGGGGCGTATCCGCAGTTTCCTCAAGATAGGAAACCAAGTCAGTGACGGCGGTTTTGTTGACAATATAGCAATGCGCCCACCTGAAGCCGTCGGTTGTCGCGACGAGGCCTTTACTGGCGTTCCTCAGTTCAGAGGTTAAGGAATGACCGCCGAACCACATGCCCCAATCGCGCGCGTTTAGCTCATTAATCAGCTTTGATTGAACATCGGCGCGGTGGAACGAGCGGCGAAAAATAGCGTCGTCCTCGAGTACAAGCGCGCGCTCCAGCGAACTGTCGCGAATATCGGTCAAGATACTTAAATGGCTAAGAAAGTTTCCATAGACACCGCGCGACGGGAAACCATTTGTCGTTTCAGGCCGAGGTGCGAATGGCGTCCGGATCTGATCGCTGTCTGGGTCAAACCCAAGATGATGGAGTTCGGCCTTCGTTGAGGCGAGGCGCGTGGCCTGTTCGGGCAAATTTATGATGTAAACCCGATCAACAAAATCCCGCAAAGGCGCATGATTGGACACTTGACCGTTACCTCACCAGTGACCGCTCACTCTAAGCGGGAAGCGTTATTATTTTGTTTTTGCTGTATTTTCAATGTGCCGGCAAGAAGCCGATATCGCTATTGCCGTCAGCAAAGAACGCTCTAGCGCCTCATTTCGGGCGGCTCCTCCGATTTACACTCCGTGAGAATACATAGCGGCGATTGAACTTGTTCTATAGCGGCGTTCATGACAATTAGCAGCCTGGCGTGACGTCATTCCTGATTTTGGTCCCGGGAATTATCGATTAAGGCTGCATTTGCCGCCTTTGCCTCCGGTTCCAAATGAAAGGCCGCCGTACCGACACAACGATACTTGGAGCCAGCATGACGAAAGCGTTTGTATTTCCCGGTCAGGGCAGTCAGGTGGTTGGCATGGGTGAGGCGCTCACCGACGCGTTCCCTGTAGCGCGTGAGGTTTTTGACGAAGTCGATGATGCGCTTGGTCAAAATCTGTCGAAACTGATGCGTGAGGGGCCGATGGAGGCATTGACCCTTACCGCCAATGCACAACCGGCGCTGATGGCGCATTCGATGGCGGCGATGCGCGTGCTTGAATGCGAGGCCGGGGCCGATATCGCCAATGCAATGTTTGTCGCCGGGCACTCGCTCGGGGAATACTCAGCTCTTTGCGCTGCTCGCGCGATTTCGCTTGCCGATACTGCAAAGCTTCTGCGTATCCGCGGCGAGGCGATGCAGGCGGCAGCGCCGATTGGCGAGGGGGCGATGGCGGTGCTGATCGGCATCGATCTTGAAGGCGCGCAACGGGCGATTGACGCAACCGCTGGCGACGGGATCTGCGAGATTGCAAATGATAATGCGCCCGGACAGGTGGTCATCTCAGGGGCCAAACTGAGGGTTGAGGCAGTTTGTGGCGGGGCCAAAGAGTTCGGCGCTAAGATAGCAAAACTATTGCCAGTTTCGGCGCCATTTCACTCATCATTGATGACGCCTGCGGCGGCGCGCATGACTGACGCGCTCGGCGAGACGGCCATCAAGGCGCCAGTAACGACATTGGTGGCGAATGTTACAGCAGGCGAGGTGGTGCGCCCGGATGATATTCGCGATCTTCTCGTCAAGCAGGTCACCGGCCGAGTCCGCTGGACCCAAAGCGTCGGCTATATGATTGAGCAAGGCTGCGATAGTTTTATCGAAGTTGGCTCGGGCAAGGTGTTGTGCGGGTTGATCAGACGGATTAATCGCGACGTTAAAACGCTGAATGTCGGGGAGCCTGGCGACATAGACGTGTTTTCAAAACTCTAGTCGGATGATTAAAGAAAGAGACGTGAATGTTTGATTTAACAGGAAAACGCGCATTGGTGACCGGTGCGAGCGGAGGCATTGGCGGGGCTGTAGCGAAGGCGCTGCATAGCCAGGGCGCCAGTGTCGCCATTTCTGGAACGAGGGCTGAAAAATTGGAGGCATTGGCGGGCGAGTTGAAAGACCGTGTCCATGTTGCGCCTTGCAACCTATCGGATCTGGATGCTGTTGATGGGCTTCCCAAACAGGCGAGCGAGGCTATGGGCGGGCTCGATATTCTGGTCGCAAACGCTGGCGTCACGCGCGACACGTTGATGATGATGATGAAACCGGACAAGTGGGACGAGGTCATCAAGATCAATCTCACCGCCTATTTCCGGCTGACAAAAGCGGTATTGCGCGGCATGACCAAGCAACGCTTCGGGCGCATTATTGGCGTTACTTCAGTAGTCGGCATTACCGGCAATGCCGGACAAGCAAACTACGCCGCTTCGAAAGCTGGCATGATCGGTATGACCAAATCACTGGCGCAGGAAGTGGCCCGCCGCAACGTGACCGTGAACTGTATTGCGCCCGGATTTATTGCGACCGCCATGACAGAGGCGCTCAACGAGCAGCAATGCGAGGCGATTTTGGGAAAAATTCCCACCGGCGCGATGGGCAAAGCGGACGATATTGCTGCAGCAGCGGTATATCTGGCCTCAGATGAGGCTAATTATATGACCGGCCAGACGCTGCATGTGAACGGCGGTATGGCAATGATTTAAGGGGTCCACTATATGTGGGTCGACCCTTTTGGCGTTGCAACGTCGGGCAATTTGCCGTAATTCGCCGAAAACCATGCTTTGCCGGCTTATTGGGCTGGTCGCCGTAGTATTTGAAAACAGACGATATTAAGGAGCCCTGGATGTCTGATCTTGCAGAACGCGTTAAGAAAATTGTCGTTGAACATCTCGATGCCGATCCGGCAAAAGTAGAACCGAAAGCAAGTTTCATTGACGATCTCGGCGCCGATAGCCTTGATATTGTCGAACTCGTAATGGCTTTCGAGGAAGAGTTTGATGTCGAAATTCCAGACGATGCGGCTGAAACCATTCAGTCTGTCGGGGACGCGATCAAGTTCATTGAAGAACAAAAAAAGTAGTCGTACTGCGTATTAATCGCTCCACCTGAAGGGGCGGACGCTGCCTTTCGCCGGTCAATGTTTCTAGCAGCATGGTGTTCGCCCCCCGCGTTGATCGCGAGGGGCGAAACGTGTCTTTGGAGGTTGATTATTTTATGCGGCGTGTTGTTGTCACGGGAATGGGGATTGTATCGCCGCTGGGGGTCGGTATCGAACCGGTGTGGCGGCGGTTGATCGACGGTCAATCCGGCGCCGGGCGGATTGAAAAATTCGACACCTCGCAAATGGCCTGCCAGATAGCTGCCGAAGTGCCGCACAGTAACGGTTATGGCGGGGGTGCGGCGGCGGGTGCGGCGACATTCAACGCCGACGACTGGGTTGAGCCGCGTGAGCAGCGCCGAATGGGTGATTTTATCGTCTATGGCATCGCCGCGGCTCAGATGGCCTATGAAGATTCCGGCATTGATATCAAAACCGACGAAGAACGCGAACGTATCGGCGTTATGACCGGCTCCGGCATTGGCGGGCTGCAGGGTATTGAGTCAGAGGTGCTCGTTCTCAACGAGAAAGGACCGCGCCGGGTCTCGCCATTCTTCATTACCGGTAATTTGATCAATCTTGTCTCCGGCCAGATTTCTATTCGCCTGGGTCTGAAGGGCCCCAATCATGCGGTGGTGACAGCGTGTTCATCGGGCGCGCATGCCATTGGCGATGCAGCAAGGATGATTGCACTTGATGACGCCGATATGATGCTCGCCGGCGGTGCTGAGGCGACCATTTGTCCGATAGGCATTACCGGCTTTACCGCATGCCGGGCGATGACGACGCATTTTAACGACACGCCGGAAAAGGCTTCGCGGCCATATGACAAAGACCGCGACGGCTTTTTGATGGGTGAGGGCTCAGGCTTTGTCGTACTTGAGGAACTAGAACACGCTAAAGCACGCGGCGCCAAAATTTATGGCGAAGTGATCGGCTACGGCATGTCCGGCGACGCTTATCATATTACCGCGCCCGCCGAAGACGGTGATGGCGGGTTTCGCTCCATGGGCATGGCGCTGAAGCGGGCAGGCCTTGCGCCGAAGGATATTGATTATATCAACGCCCATGGCACATCGACGCCGGTGGGCGACGAGATTGAACTGGGCGCGGTTGAACGTCTTTTCGGTGACGCTGCCGACGGGGTGGTGATGTCATCGACAAAATCCTCCATCGGTCATCTTCTCGGCGCTGCTGGTGCGGTGGAGGCAATTTTCTGCCTTTTGGCGATGCGTGACGGCGTTGCGCCGCCGACCATCAATCTCGACAACCCTTCCGTTGTGACCCCGATAAACCTTGCCGCTAATAAGGCTGTGGAAAAACAGATTAACGTAGTGCTTTCAAATTCCTTTGGTTTTGGCGGCACCAACGCTTCTCTGGTGATGCGCCGGATAGGCGGGTAAGCTGTTCACTGGCGAGGCGTCCTCGCAAACGGGCTGGAGGCGAGATGCGGGCGAAAGACGAGTTAAACCCAACGGCGAAGCGGCAGCGCGGCGGCGGCGTCAAGTCGTTTTTGGTGTTGCTGGCAGGGCTTGGCTTGTTGGCGACCGCTGTGCTCGGCGTTGGCGGATATCTCGGCTACCGCGAAGCAAAAAGCCCCGGCCCGGCGGACACGGCGACGATTGTGCTTTTGGAACCGGGCAGTGCGGTATCGACCATCGCCTACACGCTTCAGGATGCCGGGGTTGTTCGTAACGCCGAGTTTTTTACTGCCGTCGTGCGTATGCGAAGAGCGCAAAGCGCTCTTAAGGCTGGCGAATACGAAGTCCCGGCGCGCGCTAGTCTGATGGACATTATCGATCTTCTGATCGATGGCAAAAGCATTCAGCATTTTTTTACCGCGCCGGAAGGTCTGACGACGCCGCAGATTTTAAGGTTGATTGCTGCAGATCAAACGCTTGTTACCGAAATAACGCTTTCACCGGCGGAGGGCGAATTGCTTCCCGAGACCTATGCGTTCACACGCGGAGAGACCCGTGATGAAATCATCCGCAGGATGATGAAATCACAAGATGCTTTGATCGATGAGATCTGGAATGGGCGAGCGATGGAATTGCCGTTTTCAACGCCGGCCGAGGCGATTATTCTGGCGTCGATAGTTGAAAAAGAAACCGGCGTTGCAGATGAGCGCACGCGCATTGCGGCGGTCTTTATCAATCGTCTAAAGCGCAATATGCGTCTTGAATCCGATCCGACGATTATCTACGGGCTGACAAAGGGCGAACCGCTGGGCAGAGGGTTGCGACAAAGCGAGCTGCGCGGGCATACGCCGTATAATACCTATGTCATAAGGGGGCTGCCGCCGACGCCGATAGGCAATCCCGGCCGTGCAGCGATTGAAGCGGTGCTGCATCCCGCGGAGACCAATGAATTGTTCTTCGTTGCCGACGGCTCTGGCGGTCATGTGTTTTCTTCAAACAATCGCGATCATGAACGCAATGTCGCGCAATGGCGGCGCGTTGAACGCGAACGACGTCAGGGCGGATAAGAGCGGCAAGTGGCATTTCAGATTTTCTCAATGACAGGATTTGCGCGCGTTGATGGCGTGTATGAACAATGGCGCTGGACGTGGGAGATCAAAAGCGTCAATGGCCGTGGTCTCGAAATACGGGTGCGATTGCCGCAAGGGTTTGATGATGTTGAGCCAGAGCTGCGCGCTCTGACACGGGCGAAAATTAACCGCGGTTCGGTCAATATCAACCTGACGCTGCAATCGGAATCGACCGATGCGCGCTACCGCATCAACCAGCTTGCACTCGATGATGTCTTGTCGATGATCAAGCAGATCAGCGCCGACGTTAAATGCGACCCGCCCCGCGCTGAGGCCATTCTCGCTTTGCGCGGCGTTATTGAGCCGGCGGACGAAGTCCAGAGCGAAGCGGCGCGCAAGGGTCTGATCAAGGCGCTGCTGGTAAGTTTTAAGTCGGCGGTTGATGGTCTTGTTGTTGCGCGCGCCAGCGAAGGCGCCGCTATGGGTGCGGTTTTATCGGGGCTGTTTGATGAGGTCGAGCGCTTGACCAACGCCGCCGCCGCCCTTAGCGCCGCCGCACCTGAGGCTTTGCAGGCCAAGCTCCACGCTCAAATCGGTGAGCTGCTTGTTGGGTCGCAGATACCCGAAGACCGTCTTGCGCAGGAAGCAGCGCTACTCGCCGTCAAAGCTGATATTCGAGAAGAGCTCGACCGGCTGCATTCTCATATCGCCGCTGGCCGGGCCTTGCTTGGCGAGCACGGGCCGGTGGGACGCCAGCTAGATTTTCTGACCCAGGAGTTTAACCGTGAGGCCAACACCTTGTGCTCCAAAGCGTATGATATGGCGCTGAAGCGCATCGGCCTTGATTTGAAGAAAACCATCGATCAACTCCGCGAACAGGTGCAGAATATTGAATAGAGAAATGCGATGATCGGCGGTGATCTGAAAGTTGCCCGCAGGGGCTTGATGTTTATTTTGTCGAGCCCGTCAGGCGCCGGCAAGACGACACTGGCTGGCCGTATTCTTGAAAAAGAAGACCAGATGGTCTTGTCGGTATCGGTGACAACGCGTGAACGGCGGGCGGGAGAGGTTCACGGCAAGGATTATTTCTTCGTGTCGGAAGAGGAATTCATTCGTATGCGCGACGGTGGCGAGTTGTTGGAATGGGCGAATGTCTTTGGCAATTTCTACGGCACGCCGCGGGTGCTGGTGGAAGACACGCTGCGGCAAGGAAAAGACGTCCTGTTTGATATTGACTGGCAGGGCGCACAGCAGCTTGACGAGGTTGCGGGCGAGGATGTCGTCAAGGTGTTTATTCTGCCGCCATCGCGCAAAGAGCTGGAAGCGCGGCTTCGACGGCGCGCACAGGACACCGAAGAGGTGGTCCAAAAACGGATGGCGAAGGCCGATGCGGAGATGTCGCATTGGGCAGAATATGACTATGTCATCGTCAACTATCAGCTCGATGAATCCGAGGAGCTGTTGCGGTCAATTCTTTTCGGCGAACGTTTGAAACGCCGCCGGCAAATTGGTCTTGCCTCAATTGTCAAAGAAATGACCGGCGACGGTTAAGTCGCCGAGCTTTATTTGCTTTACTTAACGGAACACCACTTTGGCGATCTCGAAGGTGCGCGCGCCGCCGGGCGCCGTAACCTCCACGCTTTCGCCCTGAGCTTTGCCGATGACGGCCCTGGCGATTGGCGAGGAGACGGAAATTTTCCGGTCTTTTACATCAGCCTCAAGATCGCCGACAATTTGCCAGACTTTTTTGTCGTCGGTGTCTTCATCAATCAGCGTGACTGTGGCGCCAAACTTAACGGTGTTGCCCTTTAATTTCGTCACGTCGATAACCTCGGCGCGGGTGAATTTGTCTTCGAGGTCGAGGATCTGACCTTCAATCCAGCCCTGACGGTCTTTTGCCGTATGATATTCAGCATTCTCGGACAGATCGCCATGCGCGCGCGCCTCGGCAATCGCCTGGATGATGGCGGGCCGGTCTTCGTTTTTGAGTTTTTTCAGATCCGATTCCAGTTTTTTATAACCTTCTATCGTCATCGGGAACTTATCCATGTCGCGCGCTTTCTATTCAGTTCGAGTCTTACGCCTGAAATTTTAGTGAAAAAAATAGCGCGGCCGAGCGGATATGCCGCGACCGTCGCTTCAGACAGTGTTTATATTAGTACCGGGCGGTTCTAATTTCAAGACCGGAACGCAAAATTTCAACCTCTTAAATCTATAAAATACTTTAAAAACAGCCCATTAAAGTCCATTAACGAGGCGATCCACCAAGCCGGCAAGCTGTCTTGGGCGCCTTGGGCGGCTGCTAGTTTGCAAAATAGGACTGCAAGGACGCGACCTCGACGCCGCCTGCGCGCAAGGCCTCAATTGCCTGAACCGCCGCGCGCGCACCCGCCGCAGTCGTGATGCAGGGGATTTTCTGCGCCAGCGCCGTGACCCGGATCGAGCGTGAGTCCTTGACCGCCTGAGCGCCCTCAGTGGTGTTGAAGATCAGATCGACGGCGCCGTTTTTCAGCACATCAACAATATGCGGGCGACCTTCGAGCACTTTATTGACGCGTTCAATGTCAAGCCCTTGTGCGCGGAGGTAGTCGGCGGTCCCGCTGGTGGCGATGATGGTGAAGCCCATCTCCAGGAGACGGCGGGCGGCGCCGGCCATCTCCGGTTTGTCGGCATCCTTCAGTGAGATAAAGACGCAACCGGTCTCCGGCATATGCGCGCCGACCCCGATCAGGCTTTTGGCGCGCGCTTTGGCGAAATTCACATCGATCCCCATGACCTCGCCGGTAGAGCGCATTTCCGGGCCGAGCACAGTATCGACACCGGGAAACCGCGAAAACGGAAACACCACCTCTTTAACCGACATGTGCGACAAGGCCGGTGGCGTCAGTTCCAGTGCGGAAATTTTCTCGCCCGCCATCACCTTTGCCGCGATGCGCGCAATCGGCAGGCCCGTGGCCTTGGCGACAAACGGCGCCGTGCGCGATGCACGCGGGTTTACCTCCAGCAGGAAAATAACGCCGTCTTTAATCGCATACTGAACATTCATCAGACCAATAACGCCAAGCGCCAGCCCGAGTTGACTGGTCTGGCTTTCAAGTTCCGCAATCACATCCGCGGGTAGCGTATAAGGCGGCAGGGAGCAGGCGCTATCGCCGGAGTGTACGCCAGCTTCTTCGATATGTTCCATGATAGCTGCGATGAATACCTCGTCGCCATCACAGATCGCGTCGACATCGACTTCGACAGCGTTCTGTAAATATTGATCGAGCAGAAGCGGCTCGTCTTCGGTTATTTCAATCTGCGCGGTCGCAAGATATTGCTTGAGGCCAGCGTTGTCATGGATGATTTCCATCGCCCGGCCGCCGAGCACATAGGATGGGCGCGTCACCAACGGATAACCAACTTGTCCGGCGATCCGGGCGGCTTCCTCGCGCGATGCGGCGGTCGCATTTTTAGGTTGCAACAGGCCCAGCTGCATAACCAGTTTTTGAAAACGCTTACGGTCTTCTGCAAGGTCGATGGAATCGTAGGGTGTTCCAAGAATCGGGATGCCCTCGCGTTCAAGCGTTTCAGCAAGCTTAAGGGGCGTTTGCCCGCCATATTGGACGATGACGCCAAGCAACTCGCCTGAGGCTTGTTCCTTTTCAATGATCTCCAGAACGTCTTCCGCCGTCAGGGGTTCAAAATAAAGCCGGTCCGATGTGTCGTAATCGGTTGATACGGTCTCCGGATTGCAATTGACCATAATCGATTCAACACCGATATCGGCGAGGGCAAAGGCTGCGTGACAACAACAATAGTCAAACTCGATGCCCTGACCGATCCGATTCGGACCGCCGCCGAGAATGATTACCTTTTTGCGGTCGCTGGGGCGTGATTCGCATGTCGGCGCATCGTCAAAGGGCGGTTCGTATGCAGAATACATATAAGGCGTTTTTGCTGCAAACTCCGCCGCGCAGCTGTCTATGCGTTTATAGACCGGCCGTACGCTGCGCGCGCGCCGATGCGCACGCACGTCTTTCTCGTCGCCGCCGCAAAGCTGAGCGAGCCGCTTGTCGGAAAAGCCCATCGATTTTAACATTCGCAACCGCTCAGGGTTGTCTGGGAGGCCGTCGCGGGCGACGGTTTTTTCCTCTGCAACAATTTCGTCAATACGGTCGAGGATCCATGGATCATATCGCGTGATCGCACGCACCTGTTCGATTGGCAGCCCATGACGCAGCGCCTCGGCGGCAACCCGCAACCGGTCCGGCGTCGGCGCCGCCAGCGCCGCCCGAAAGGCGTTGACGTCATCGCCCTCGTCAAGACCGGGAACATTAATCGGATCAAGGCCGCAAAGCCCGGTTTCCAACGAACGCAACGCCTTTTGCAACGACTCGTGAAACGTCCGGCCTATCGCCATCGCCTCGCCAACTGATTTCATCGCCGTTGAGAGCACCGCCTCAGCGCCCGGAAATTTCTCAAATGCAAAGCGCGGTATCTTGGTGACGACATAGTCGATGGTCGGCTCGAACGAGGCCGGCGTTGCGCCGGTAATGTCGTTGTCGAGTTCGTCGAGCGTGTAGCCGACAGCAAGTTTTGCTGCGACCCGGGCAATCGGAAAACCGGTTGCCTTTGACGCCAGCGCCGATGAGCGTGACACGCGCGGGTTCATTTCAATGACAACGAGGCGGCCTGTATCGGGATTGATTGCGAACTGAACATTGGACCCGCCGGTCTCCACCCCGATCTCGCGCATCACCGCGATTGAGGCGTTGCGCATGATCTGCATTTCCTTGTCGGTCAGCGTCAGCGCCGGGGCGATGGTAATGGAATCACCGGTGTGAACGCCCATCGGATCGACGTTTTCAATCGAGCACACGATGATGCAATTATCCGCCTTGTCGCGGACAACCTCCATCTCAAATTCTTTCCAACCGATCAGGCTTTCATCGATCAACACCTGCCCGACCGGGGAGGCGTCAATGCCTGAACGCACGAAATGTTCAAACTCTTCGCGATTATAAGCAACGCCGCCGCCGGCGCCGCCAAGCGTAAAGGCCGGGCGGATGATCACCGGCAGGCCAATCTCGTCTATTGCGCTGAGCGCCGTCGCGACGCCGGCGGCGCGGTCATAACCGATGGTCTCGCCGTGCTCATCCTTAATCGGCAGCGAGGCGGCGATAACCGAGCGCGGATTATCAAGGCCGATCTTTTCCATCGCCGTGCGAAATTTTTTACGGTCTTCCGCTTTTTCGATTACCTCGGCGCGCGCGCCGATCATTTCAACGCCGTATTTCTCCAACACGCCGGTGCGCTCAAGATCGAGGGCGCAGTTAAGTGCGGTTTGCCCGCCCATGGTCGGCAACACCGCGTCGGGGCGCTCGCGCGCGATTACCATCTCGACAAATTCCGGCGTTACCGGCTCGATATAGGTGGCGTCGGCAAGCTCCGGATCGGTCATGATGGTCGCCGGATTGGAATTCACCAGGATCACCCGGTAGCCTTCTTCCTTCAGCGCTTTTACTGCTTGCACGCCGGAATAATCGAACTCGCAAGCCTGGCCGATGACGATAGGCCCTGCGCCGATAATTAGAATTGAATCTATGTCGCTACGTTTCGGCATATTTACTCGCGCAAGCCCGATCCCGTGATGAAGGCTGGCGAGAAGCCTTGCATGGCGCGGGCACGGAATCAGATGTCGGTTAAAGCGGTGTTTTATGGGATGCGGGCCAAAAGGGAAAGCCGAACAAGGCTAGAAAGATGCGTTTTAAAGCCAGAAATCCTTAAACAAATAGTTGTATTTGGGCGCCATAAAACAATCAGGCTGGCGGCCGAGGGGAGGTTTGATTTTGGCGTATGATGGAAAATGCGGTTCTTCTGCAATTGTTGCAGGCGCCGGGATCGGCGGCCTGGCAGCTGCAGCGGCGCTAGCGCCCCGGTTTGACCGGGTTGTCATATTAGAAAAAGACCAACAGTTAGGCGACTGCGTCCGCAGGGGGGCCGCTCAAGGCGCCCATATCCACACTCTGCTTCACGGCGGAGAATTGGGTCTTGAGCAGCTGATGCCGGGCTTGTGCGATGCATTTTTGAGCGCCGGGGCGGTCAAAATCGATGTCGGTAAAAATTTCGGTATTTATGATTTTGGCAGCTGGCGCGTCAACCGTCCGCTTGGCCTCTCGGTCTTGCAGATGAGCCGTCCGGCCTATGAAGCGGTGATGCGCAAGCGGGTTCTGGAATTTGATAATGTTGCGATACAAACCGGGACAAGCGTGACCGGACTATCGATTGAAAAGGGTTGCGTTCGCGGCGTGCTGATTAAAGGCGAGCAGGAGATGACTGCCGATCTGGTGGTCGATGCGCGCGGTCGCGGCGGCGCATTGCCGCGCGATCTGCTTAAAAACGGTTTCGGCGAGGCGCCGGAATCGGTGCTCGGCATAGCAATGTCTTATGTTACTGGCCGGTTCAAAAAAGCGCAGGCGGCGGGTGAGGAAGCCAAAGCGATCATGGTGCGCCCATCGTCTCCGGACCGGCGCTATGGATTGGTTTCTCCGATTGAGAATGGCGAATGGATCATATCGCTTGGCGGCCGGGGCGCAGTCGAGCCGCCGTTGGAGCTTGAAGGTTTCTTTGACTATGCGCGCATGCTGGCGGCGCCAGAGTTTTATGAGATGATGGAAGGCGCTGAGCTGATCGGCGATTTGCACAGTTATAAAATTCCGACCACGAACTGGCGTCATTACGATCAGATGCCGGCCTTCCCGCAACATCTGGCGCCGCTTGGCGATACGATTGCCAGCGTTAATCCGACCCTTGGCCAAGGCATGTCGGTCGCTGTATTTCATGCGCTTGGTCTTGCCGCTGCGCTTGACAAAAATGGCTTGGACGGTGATTTTTGTGAAGACTATTTTGACGCGGCGATGAATGCTAGCGGTGCAGCCTGGACGATGGCCTCCTATGATGATCTGGCATTTCCCGAGGTCACGGGTGAGCGGCCGGAAAATTTTGAGCAGATCGCGGCCTTTTCCAGAGGGCTTAAATTACTCGGCAACGACGACCCGGAAATTCATCGTCTCTCGGTAGAGATCGCGCACATGCTGCATCCGCCACATTTGTTGCAAGACGACAAAATCATTGGCCGGGTGATGCAGAAACTATTTGAGTCTCAATCTGCGGCGTAAATTAGGCCGTCGCGGAATTGGCAAGAAGGTTAGCTGTTGACATGATACCAAAAGGTTCCCTATAACATGAAACCATAAGGTTTTATGTTGTGATCGAATCTGCACCCGTCCAACCCGTCTTCAGAGCGCTCGCCGATCCGACTCGGCGTGAGATTATATCGATGCTCGCCGCTGGCGCGCGGCCTGTCGGCGATATTGCCGCCGCCTTTGACATTACCCGTCCGGCGATCGCAAAGCATCTGCGCATTCTCGAAGACGGTGGATTGATCAGTGTTGAAGTTAAAGGCCGTGAGCGGATCAACCGGCTCAACCCGCAAGCGCTGAAAACCGCTTCGGACTGGCTCAACTATTTTGATGGCTTCTGGGATGAACGCCTCGCCAAACTCAAAACTGTCGTGGAGGACAAAAAATGAGTGGAATGAAAATCGTAAAGACCCTGTTTTTGAAAGCGCCGCCGGAACATGTGTGGAAATTTCTGACAGACCCGGACCGGCTTGCGGAATGGTTTCATCGTGGCGGCGGCGCGTTATCCGAAGGCGGTGACTGGGTTCTTCAGAATAACTCCCATGGCAAGGAAGGCGACAGACTTTGCTGGGGAAAGGTCCTTGAAATGAAAAAACCCGAACGGCTCGTGCATACATTTACCCATGATCACCTGAGAGGCGTTGAGACGACCTGCAGTTGGACGCTGGAGAAAGTCATGGGTGGTACGATTTTAACGCTTGTCCATGATGGGTGGGAAAAGGTCGAAGAGGACGCTTTCGGAATGGCCGCCAATCACGACAGCGGATGGGACGATCACCTGGCGCGCATGCGTAAAGTGGTGAGTTGATAATATATATCTGCGAATAAAGGAGTGGTCATGAAAATCGGTCAAATAGCCTCAAGAGATGAGTGGCTCAAGGCGCGTCTCGGCTTGCTGGCGAAAGAAAAGCAAGCCTCGCGCGCCCGCGATGTGCTGACACGCCAGCGGATGGCAATGCCTTGGGTCGAGATTGGCAAAGACTATGTGTTTGAAGGGCAGGCGGGTCAGGTTGGTCTGAAAGACTTGTTTGAGGACAAAGACCAACTCATCATCTATCATTTCATGTTTGATCCGGAATGGGAGGCAGGGTGCAAATCCTGCTCGTTCATCGCCGATCACCTGGACCCATCCGCTGTTCACATTGCCCAGCGCGATGTTGCATTTGCCATCATATCCAAAGCGCCGATTGACAAACTTCTGTCTTTCAAGGAGCGAATGGGATGGGGCTTTAATTGGCTCTCATCTGCGGCGTCAGATTTCAACCACGATTTTCTGGTTTCTTTCACAGATGAAGAGCTGGACGGTAAAGCGTATTATAATTATCGCGAGCAGGGTTTCCCGTGCCGGGAGGCGCCGGGTGTAAGCGTTTTTGCAAAAGGCGATGATGGCGGAATTTATCACACCTATTCCGCCTATGGCCGTGGGCTGGAAAACCTTATGGGCGCCTATCGCCTTCTCGATATCGTACCGAAAGGCCGCGATGAGGGCGGTTTTTCATACAGTATGGAGTGGCTACGATTGAAAGACGCGTATGACCGGTAGGCAGATTTGCCATCGAACCTATTGCCAGCGCTTGGCGAGCTTTTGATCGATTGCATCGCCTGGCTTTTGCTCCGCACCCTGATAGCCGGTAACACTGTCGCCGACAAAGGGATTGGTTTGGCGTTCGTGTCCGAATGTTGAGACCGGCCCGTGGCCGGGCACAAACTGCATCTCGGACCCGAGCGGCCACAGCTTTTTGGTGATGGAATCGATCAGGGCCTGGTGGTCGCTCTGCGGGAAGTCGGTGCGCCCGATTGATCCGGCGAACAGAACATCCCCGACAAAGGCAATTTTCGCGCCTTGATGATAGATGACGACATGCCCGGGCGTGTGGCCGGGCGTCGTGACGACGTTGAATTCGATGCCGTCGAGGTCAAGCGTGTCGCCATCCTTCAGCCATGTGTCGGGCGCGCAATTCTCGCCCATGCCGGGGTGGCCATATTGGGCCCATTGTGCTGCGATCTCATCAAGCCAAAATGTGTCGTCCTGATGCGGTCCGGTGATCGGTGCGCCGGTTTTGCGTTTTAGGGCCTCCGCACCGCCGGCATGATCAAGATGCCCATGGGTCAGCCAGATATGTTCGATGGTCGCGCCAAACTCTTCAGCCGCTTTTAAAATTTTATCGGCCTCGCCGCCGGGATCGACCACTGCGGCTTTGCCGGAGGGCGCCTTGATGATTGAACAATTTTGCTGCAACGGCGTCACGGGAACGACGCGGATCTGAAAGGGCGGTTTGGCTTGGCTGTCTGTCATGGGCTTTGGCTAGCGCTCGTTTGCATGGGCGTCAACTCAGGCCATCAGGCCTTGATGGTAACCGCCCGGAGTGTGATGAGTGCGGTTGCACACAAGCTGCGGACGTCCCCGGTCTCACCATAAACGTTGGATTGAACCACACCGATTGTATTGCCTGCTGAAATGACGGTAGCCTCCGCCGCAAGCATCTCGCCTTGGGCTGGTTTCATAAAATTAATTTTCAACTCTATCGTCATGCATGACCGACTATCGGACAGTACTGATGCATAAGCCGCGCCTGCAGCATGGTCCGCAAGGCCTGTCACGACGCCTGCGTGAACATAGCCGAGAAACTGCGCCAGCTCTTCTTTCGGAGTGACTTCCAGAGTCACCTTGCCTTCCTGAAAATCTCGGATTTTAAAGCCGGACGCTTTAGTAAAGCCCTTATCGGTGATTTTTTGAAACAGCTCTTGCAGGTTTTGATTTGCCATAGGAAGAGACTTAAGGCTTTGTGGACGTCATGAAAATGATTTTTGGCAGTTCGGTTGCCGGCGTTATGTCGATTACCTAATCAAAATTCCGGAAGCGTGCTCGAACAGTGACCTTGAAAATCTCCAATCGCGATGCGCGCCGGCTATGGCTGGACCGACAGGGTTTGTTGGAAACCCCGATCGGTACACTCGATCAGGCGGGGCTCGCGGAGATCATTGAACGCCTCGGATTTGTTCAGCTTGATACAATCCGCATCATCGCGCGCGCCCACGATCATATTTTATGGTCGCGCAATCAGAATTACCGTGAGCCAATGCTCGATCAGTTGATGC
This sequence comes from Hyphococcus sp., assembly GCA_021776455.1. Classification (GTDB taxonomy): domain Bacteria; phylum Pseudomonadota; class Alphaproteobacteria; order Caulobacterales; family Parvularculaceae; genus Hyphococcus. The sequence continues at coordinate 27,684 of JAJFFX010000065.1, forward strand.
AAAGCCGCATGGTGTTTGAACATTTCACCCATGACGCCTCGGTGTTGCCGATAGCGTTTTATCCCTATTGGCGCCGACAATTTGAGCGCATGCGCGCTCGGGTGGAAGACAGCGGCTGGTACGAATTGATGCCGTCAAAGCGCGAGCGCGAAAAAATATTGAAGCGCGTGGCGGAAGATGGGCCGCTCTCGACGCGTGATTTTGAAGTGCGGGCGAAATCAAAATCCAGCCATGCCTGGGCCCGCCCGCCGCACAAGATTGCGCTCGATTTTTACTGGTATGCGGGCGTCCTGGCGACCTGTCATCGCAAGAACTTTATCAAACACTATGATATCGCCGATAAGGTGATCCCCCACGCACACCGAACCAAATCGATGAGCGACACCCGGCAAGTGAACTGGCTTTGCTCAAACGCCCTTGAGCGTCTTGGTTTCGCCAGCGAGGGCGACCTGCAACGGTTCTGGGACGCTGTTGGTCTTGGCGAAGTTAAAGCCTGGACCAAGAAGACCCGCAAAAAACTGATCGATGTTGAAATCACAACGGCTGACGGCGGCGCATACAAAGCGCTTGCAGCGGGCGATATTGAAGAGCGGCTGGCGGCGTTAAAGCCTGCGACCTCAAGGCTGCGGATTTTAAACCCGTTTGACCCGGTCATCCGCGACCGGGCGCGCCTTGAGCGGTTGTTCGGTTTTGAATATCGCGTAGAAATGTTCACGCCCGCCGCCAAACGTCAGTATGGCTACTATGTCTATCCAATGCTGGAAGGCGAGCGCTTTATTGGCCGCATCGAAGCCAAGGCTGACCGCAAGAAGGGAACGCTTTCCATCGATAATATCTGGTGGGAGAGGGGCGTGAAGGCGACCAACGCGCGCCGGCGCAAACTGGATGCGGAACTGGAACGCATCGGGCGGTTTGTTGGCGCGAGGGACGTGGCGTGGAGGTGTGAGATAGTTTCGTAAGGCACATCGAGAAAAATATATTATCAGAACATATCCAACAAAGTACGAATGGCCTTTATCGCTTCGTCAATCAGCAGTTTAATTCCAGGCAATACCGAGAAGAATTTTTGAGAAGCTTCGAGCCGTTCTTTCAAGCCGTCACGTAGCAATTTATATGATACTGTGCCTTCATCAATTTGAGCTTGTACTGCCCTAATTGTGGTCGTTAGCCAACGCGCTTCATCACTTTTGTATGAGTTATTCTTCCCATGATCTCTCGCAAACTCGGCGACGATATCGTCAAGTGATTTTTCAAGCCTATCAAATGGTTCTTGATTGTCTCTAACGGAAACAAAACGATCAGACGCAAAAACGTGGAGGTCTGAAGTTTTTGTATTCTGATGGATTGGGTCAGGATCTCCTATCGTCATCAGATATCGATCAGTTACATATACAGTTAATATGCCGATGCTATCGTGATGTACATCGGGAGTTTCAAACGACACTCTGTAATCATATAATTCAAGAGCTTCTTTGAATGTCTCTGATTCAACTTCGGAGAGTCCTTTTGCTGTTATTTGCGCCCGAAAAGGCAAACTGATTGGAAAGCTGACCAGTTCATCATCTTTCAAACCCTCTAGCGCTTTGGCTATTAGCCATGGTGATGAGTTGCCAATAACAATATTTATACTTGGTCCCATAATCGGGTCGTGATTTTCGTTTTTATGCTTGCTGGTAAGCTCAATTGCTTTGAGGCATACTTGTTTTAGTTCTAAGAATGATAACTCAGAAATGTTCACGCCGCCTTCAACCCCTCCACAAACCTTCTGAAAATATAAAAACTGTCCTCGGGGCCCGGTGAGGCTTCCGGGTGGTGCTGGACCGATATTGCCGGCGCGTCCTTCAGCGCCAGGCCGGAATTTGATCCGTCAAACAGCGAGATATGGGTTTCAATGACGTTGTCGGGCAGGCTGTCGCTATCGACGGTAAAGCCGTGGTTCATGGATACGATTTCGACCTTGCCGGTGGTGAGGTCTTTGACCGGGTGATTGGCGCCGTGATGGCCCTGGGTCATTTTTTTTGTTTTGGCGCCGGCGGCGAGGGCTAAAATCTGGTGGCCAAGGCAAATGCCGAGGATCGGCACGTTGTTTTCAATCAGTTTACGGATGACGGGCGCTGCATATTGCGCGGTCGCTGCCGGGTCGCCGGGTCCGTTGGAGAGAACAACGCCGTCGGGCTTGTCTCGCATAATATCGTCATAGCTCGCCGTCGCCGTCACAACTTTAACGCGGCAGCCTTCGCTGGCGAGGCGGCGCAAGATGTTTCGCTTAACGCCGTAATCGATGACGACAATTTGCGGGCCGCGTTCATTTTGCGCACCGTAACCATCCGGCCAAACCCAGCCGGTCTCATCATGGTTGTAAGATTGCGGCGTCGTGACTTCTTTGGCGAGGTCGCGTCCGTCGAGACCGGGCCATGCTTTGGCGCGCGCGGCCAACGCCTCGACATCAAACACGCCCGCCGGGTTATGCGCGATCACGCCATGAGGCATGCCTTGCTCGCGAATCATGGCGGTGAGCGCTCGGGTGTCGATACCAGCGATGGCGATAATGCCGCGGCGTCGCAACCACGCGCCAAGGTCGAGTTGTGCGCGATAGCTTGACGGGCTGGTCACATTGGCGCGAAAGACGGCGCCGCGTGCGGCGATGGCGGCGGCGGGCGATGCATTTTCTACGTCGTCCGCATTGACGCCGACATTGCCAATATGCGGGAAGGTGAAGGTGATGATTTGGGCCGCATAAGACGGGTCAGTCAAAATCTCCTGATAGCCGGTCATTGCGGTATTGAAACAGACCTCGCCGACAGCCTCGCCAACAGCCCCCAGCCCTTCTCCGTAAAGCGCTGTTCCATCGGCCAAAATCAGCGCGGCGGTGGGGCTCGGCAGAGGTGCTTGACTAATTTTCACGAAGGCATATCTCTTTTTAGTTCTGGCGTCTTGCGCCAGCGGCGCGGCGGGACTGGCGATTGCGGTTTTAGCCGGCGCAAATTGGCGCGAAGCTATGCGAGCGCGCCGATTGGGTCAACAACGGATGAGACGGAATTTACCCAACCAAAACAATCTTATAGATTTAAACTTCTGCTAGTGGCGCAAATTTAGAACTGGCGCGCAAAAGCTTTTGGAAAAATACTGATGCTCAGAGAGCAAATCGACACCGCCCTAAAAACAGCCATGAAAGCCAGAGACGACAAGCTTCGCGTGGCGACGCTGCGGCTCATCAATGCGGCGATAAAAGACCGCGACATTGCCGCCCGCGGGGAAGACCGCTGCAATGGCGCGACGCAGGAGGAAATTCTCTCCATCCTCGCCAAGATGGTCAAGCAGCGCGAGGAAAGCGCGGCCGCCTTTGAAAAAGGGTGCCGCCCTGAGCTTGCCGAGCAGGAGCGCAACGAGATTATCGTGGTGCGCGAGTTTCTGCCGCGACAGCTTTCCGACGACGAAATTAAAGCTGCGGTGGCGGATGTGATCAAGGAATATGAAGCGGCAGGCCTTAAGGATATGGGTAAATGCATGTCCGCGCTCAAAGAGCGCCATACTGGCGAAATGGATTTCGGCCGCGCCGGAAAACTGGTGAAAGAAGCGCTTACCTAGTGGTGTAATACGGCGCTTGAATTCGGTTTGTATTTTTCCAGCTTTAGATCAAGGACGTCATGGAAGTTGCAATCGTGGGGATTGCCGGCTTGGGTGCTCAGTGCGCGTTATGAAGCGCAAACGGTAACCGGCTTGAGTGGGCGCATTGTCCGTTCCCACCATAATTTGCTTGGTATATTTCCGCAATTTGCAGCAGCGTTATTCGTGGTTCATATGGCTGGCGTGAATGGGCAATACGCGATCATTGGCGCTTGGGTATTTTTCGGTGCGCGCGTGATCTATCTGCCAGCTCATGTTTTTTGGATCAACGGGTCAGCGACCGTTATGTTGGGTTGCAGCGCAAGTCGGCATCTTGATTAATTTACGGGACATCATTGGTTAGAGGTATAGACAAGTGGTTTTCCAAATTGCGCCGACGGCTACAGTTCTCAGCCCGCTTCGCGTTCGGCTTTCGCGCGGCGTTTTCGTAAGTGTGGTTTTAAGGCAATTTTCCGCATACGAATGGACTTTGGCGTGACTTCGACCAATTCGTCATCGTCAATATAGGAAATCGCCTGTTCCAACGTCAGGCGCCGCGGCGTTGTGAGGCGCACGGCTTCGTCCTTGCCGGCGGCGCGGATATTGGTGAGCTGTTTGGCTTTTAAAGGATTGACGTCGAGGTCGTTGGGTTTGGCGTTCTCACCGACAATCATGCCTTCATAAACTTTGTCTCCGGGCGCGATGAACATCACGCCGCGCTCTTCCAGGTTCCATATTGCAAATGGCACCGCCGCGCCGTCGCCATTGGAGATGAGGACGCCATTGCGCCGGCCTTCAATGGCGCCTTTATACGGCGCGTGTTTAAGATAGGACCGGTTGATGACGCCGGTGCCGCGGGTGTCGGTCAGGAATTCGCCATGGTAGCCGATCATCGCGCGTGCTGGCGCATGCATGGTGAGGCGGGTCTTGCCGGCGCCTGCTGGTTTCATTTCGGCAAGTTCGGCTTTGCGTTGCGATAGTTTTTCAATCACAACGCCAGAATATTCATCGTCTACATCGACGACGACTTCCTCAATCGGTTCCAGCAGCACGCCATCATCATCCATGCGGGTAACGACGCGCGGACGCGAGACGGCGACTTCAAAGTCTTCCCGGCGCATATTCTCGATTAGGACGCCAAGCTGTAATTCGCCGCGTCCGGCAACTTCAAACGCGTCACGAGACGCAGCTTCAGTCACGGAAATTGCAACATCACCTTCGGCCTGACGCAACAGCCGCTCGCGGATGACGCGCGATTGCACCTTGGAGCCCTCGCGACCTGCCAACGGTGAGTCATTGGCGGAGATAGTTACCGACAGGGTCGGCGGATCGATTGGCTGCGCCGGCAGCGCTTCGGTCACAGCAAGATCGCAAAGCGTGTCGGAGACCGAGGCTTCAGAGAATCCGGCAAGCGTGACGATGTCGCCCGGCAGCGCCTCATCGACCGGCTGACGCTTGAGGCCGCGAAAAGCCAGCACTTTGGATACGCGCGCTTGCTCGATATGCTTTCCGTCCCGCGATAGCGCTTTTATGGAAGCGCCCGCCTTGGCGCGCCCGGAAACAATCCGCCCCGTGAGTAGGCGCCCAAGATAGGGGTCTGCCTCTAATGTTGTCGCCAGCATGCGGAACGGCGCCTCGGCGGCGTCATTGTCCGCTCCTGCGCTAAATTTCGGCGCCGGCACATGCGCGACGACGGTCTCAAACAGCGGTTGTAAATTTTCGCGTTGATCATCCAGTGTCAACGCCGCCCAACCATCGCGGCCCGCAGCATACAGCACCGGGAAGTCGAGCTGGTCGTCATTGGCGCCAAGCGCGGCGAACAGATCGAAGGCTGCATCAAGAGCCTTGTCCGGTTCCGCTGATGGCCGGTCGACTTTATTGAGGACGACAATTGGCCGGAGGCCAAGCGCCAGCGCCTTTGACAAAACGAATTTGGTTTGCGGCATCGGCCCTTCGGCGGCGTCAATCAGTAGGAGGCAACCATCAACCATTGACAGGATGCGCTCAACTTCGCCGCCAAAGTCGGCATGTCCAGGCGTATCGACGATGTTGATGCGTACGGGTGTGTGACTTTTTGATTGCCCGCCTTCGCGGCCGGGGTCTTCCCACAGCACGCTGGTGCACTTGGCGAGAATGGTGATCCCGCGCTCACGTTCGATGTCATTGGAGTCCATGGCGCGCTCGGCCATCTCCGAACCTTTGCGCACGGCGCCTGATTGGCGCAGCATCTCGTCGACGAGCGTTGTCTTGCCATGATCGACATGGGCGATAATGGCGATATTGCGGAGCGGGATTGTGCGTTGCATCATGAGGCGCGACGTGCGCTTTTTCCCGCCAATAGGCAAGGGTTTCAACCGATTTCTGTGCCAAGGGTTGTTATTTGCTCTATAGATCGTCGCGAAAATGGGCCGATGTCGTGAGAATGATCGCATCAGGCCTGCTGCGGGTTGGGAACTATGGCGCACCTGTTCATTAGCTATTCGCGGGCCGACCGCGAAGCGATTGAGAAGCTGGCTGCCACATTGGAGGCGGCGGGCCACTCGGTTTGGTGGGATCGTCATATTCGCGGCGGGGCGTCCTTCGCCAAGGATATCGAGGCGCAGCTTGTTAAAGCCGACGCCATCATCGTTGCCTGGTCGCCTGACGCCAACCAATCTGACTGGGTTAAGGACGAAGCGGTTTTCGCTCGTGACAAAGGAAGGTTAATCCCGATCTGTCTGTCCGATTGCGAAGCGCCGCTGGGATTTCGTCAATATCAGGTGATCGACTTCCAGAAATGGAAAGGCGATCAGGCCGCCGCCGAGGTGCAATCAGTTCTGAACGCCGTCGCCGAACTTACTGGCGGCGCAGCGCCTGTGTTTGAAACCGCGACGCCGAAATCCCTGATTGCAAAATTCAAAACCGAGCCGGCCTACATGGCAGGCGCTGCGGCGGCGTTGGCGCTTGCAGCTATGATTTATGTTTTCGTCATCCATCCCGCTTTCGAGCCTAATGGGGAATTGATTTTTACTGAGGTGCGGGGCCCCCTGCCGGCGCCAGCAGAGATTTCAATCGCCGTCCTGCCCTTTGTCGATATGTCACCGGAGGGCAATCAGGAATATTTCGCGGACGGACTGTCGGAAGAGCTCCTCAATGTTCTGGTTCATGTCGACGGGCTTAAGGTTGCCTCGCGCACTTCGTCCTTCGCCCTTAAAAACGAAGCGCTCAGCGTGGGAGACATTGCCGAGCGCTTAAAAGTCAATCATGTCCTCGAGGGCAGTGTCCGCAAGATGGGCGCCACCGTTAAAATTACTGCTCAGCTTATCGATGCACGCGACGACCGGCATTTGTGGTCTGAAACCTATGACCGACAATTGTCGGACCTGTTTCGTATCCAGGAAGAAATAGCGACAGCTGTTGTCGTTGAGCTGCGCAATCAGCTTGGTATGAAGGAAAGCGCGGCGGTCAACATCAAAACCGCCACCCGGAATATGAGCGCTTATGACACCTATCTGAAAGCACGTAAGCTGTTTGCCGCGCGTGGCAAAGCCAACGTGAAAGAAAGTCTGCGCTTGTTTGAACAAGCCGTCGATATGGACCCGGCCTTTGCGAAAGGCTGGGAAGGACTTGCGGCCGTTTACGGTGTTGCGTCGAGCTATAGTATTTTGGACCGTGATTATTCCGCGCTGGCGCTTGCCGCCAACAAAAAAGCGCTCGAATTGGACCCGGACTTGTCAATGCCCTACGCCGTCATTGGTTTGACTTACCGGACGCATTATCCAACGCCGTGGGTGGAATCTTTCGACAACCTGAACAAGGCGGTTGAGCGAGACCCGAAAAACGCTAGTGCGTGGCAGTGGCTGGGTATGAACTATATTTCCGTCGGTGCGGCGGAAGATGCGATCAATGCGTTTAACGCCTGTCTGGACGTAGATGAAGCGCGGCATTTGTGCCGCCGCTATCGGTCAGCGGCCAATCTCTTTTTGGGCAATAATGATACGGCGATGGCCGATGCGAGCGCGAATGCGGAGGTCAATTATTTTGGCGGTTTTGATGCCTATATTCCGATTTTCTTAGAACGCGGTGACCGCATAATGGCGTTTGCTGCATCCCGGATGGTTAATTGGCGGGCGGGTTTTCCGCATAAAGACTATATAAGCGCACTGGAAGACCCTGTGAACCAGCCGCCCGATCGGTTGGAAATCTTTACGGCCTGGGGCGGCGAGACAAATGTCGATGTGGCCGACAAAACCAACCTCATGTTGGCGTTGCGGGCGTATGATAAAATCAATGTTGACACCTTCGACAATGATTATGAGGATTTGTGGTTGCCGCAATTCGCCCACTACCGTCACTCGGCGCAGTTTAAACAGCTTGCGGAAGACCTTGGACTAACAGCCTATTGGCGCGCGCGCGGGTTCCCGCCGCAGTGCCACGCTGTTTCCGAGACCGACTTTGAGTGCAGCTAACCGGCTTTGCGTGTCCGTCGGCTGAAGTTGCGCAAGATCGTCGCCCGCCATATCCATCGCAACAGGGCAAATATCGTTGCCGGCACAAAGGCCAGCGTTAGCCACAGGGCGAGCGCTTCAGCCGGCAGCGCCGAGGCGATCAACAGGCCGACATAGGCGGATACAGCAAACAGCGCCGTCACCACAACTGTGCGGGCGATGGCGCGGGCTTTCACCACCCACAAAACACCCTTGATGATGAGGGCGGCTAGCAGCAGCACCGCAGCGATTAGAACGCCTTTGCCAAGAAGGTATGCGGCCTCTTGGGGGTGTTTGTTGAAATCAACCGGGACCGGCGCCTGCGAGGACACAAACACCGGCGGCGTGTCGATCGCCATCGGCAGATCAATCGCTGAACTGATGTGCCCCATAGTGACCAGCTCCTCGCCGGTGACCGCATCCCATATGCGCGCGGTGTTATCGCGCGAGCCGCTGACGATGATTGCGCCATCGCTGGAGGAATCGAGTGCGCGGCTGGCGTCGCGATGGCCTTCAAGTTCGGCGATCAGCGTCTGGTCGGCGATGTTCCATAGACGGATCACCGGATCGATGCCGCTGGTCGCCAGCGTCTTGTCATTATTTGCGAATGCAACGCCGAAAGCTTTGGCGGCGCCGTGGTTGAATGTGGCGAGGCGGTCACGGCTTTTCGTGCGCCAGATGCGAATTTTACCATTGTCGGCGGCGGCGGCGAACATGGAGCCGTCATTGGAAAACGCAACAGCGTTGCCTTCCCCGCCAATTGAGAGCGTTGAGATGCGCCCTCCGTTGCGCCAATTCCATAAGCGGACAGTGCCATCTCTGGAGGCTGAGACGAGCTTTTCTCCATCGGGACTGAAGTCAATCGCGGCGACGCGGTCTGTATGTCCGGATAGCGTTCGCACCGCCTCACCGGTGTCAGGATCCCAGATGATGATCGTCTTGTCGTTGCTGGAAGTCGCGATTGCCGAGCCGTCAGGCGACCAGGCCGCGTCGCGAATGCTGCTCGCGTGGCCTTTAAGCTGGCGAATGCGCTTGGCGTTCGATGTCGACCAGATGTCGGCGCTCAAATCGCGCGAGGCGGAGACGGCGAATTTACCGTCTGGCGAAAAGTCCGCATCCCAAACCCAGTTTTCGTGCAGCGTATATTCCGCCAGCTCCACGCCGGTGGTCGCATCCCAAAGTTTCACCGTGGAATCGTCGGAGGAAGTGAGGAGACGCGTGCCGGCGTCGTCGAGCGTGACGCCGTTGATATCAGCGCCTTCGATGCCTTTGACCTGAACCCCTTCAAGCGCGGCGGCGTAAATCCGGCCCTCAAGGATAAGTGGGGCGCTGGCGATCAGGGAAAACAGGATCAGCGCCATATAAGAGCGCGGCAACAGTGCAAGCGATGCGGCGCCGGCGGCGCGGTCGGCCTCCAATGTTCCGTAGCGGGATAAAAACGCTAAAATGCCCATGGCGCCGACGAAAAACGGCCGGTAGGCGGCGAATACAAAATCCGATGTATAGGCGAGGGCGCCAAAGGCAGCGGCAATCAGCGCCGCCATAAAGATCGCCTGCGCAAACAACGCCAGACGCCGTTTGGAGCCGGTTGTCGTGTAGGCGCTTTTGGGGGCCTTTGGCTGTTTCGCGCGTTTGGGTGGTTTTGGTTTCTTTTGTTTTTTGGGAGGCGCTTCAGCGGCCGGCTCCGGCGACGCGGGCGCCGGTTGCGGTCGGCGGTCCGGCGCTCCACGCGCATTCGCGGCGCCGTCGCCGACAGCGCTGATAAAGGCTTTGAATGCATTATCGTTGAGATTGCCGCGCCAATGGGTCAGGTCAGCGGTTTGGATTTGCCGAAAGCCGAGCGGGATATCGACATTATCGATCAGGGCAGGGAACAATATCTCGCGCGCCGCGCCTTCGTCAGCCTCGTCAGCAACAAAACGCGAGGCTACCGAATAGCGCGACCACATGACGATGACTGACCGCGTGCTGTTGAGCGCATCGCCAATTTCCTGACGAAATCCGGCGCCAGTTTTGATTTCCGGGTCCCACCATACCCGCAATCCGCGCTGATTGAGCGCGTGGGCGATCTTCTCTACCTTCGGGCGATCTTCGCGCGAATAAGATATGAACACGTCATGATTTGCCAAAGCGCCGCCCCTCTCCGTAGCTCTGTCCTGTGGTTGGCCATACCCTCTTAGGAGAGGTTGTTCCGAAACCGCTCCCCCCGCCGCCCGAGAAAGTTAGCAAAATGGCGACGCCGGGACAATCATCAGATTGAGCGATATCCATCTGGGGACAAATATCTTTGGGTGTCTGTGCCAAAATACGGATTTATTGTCATCCAAGTCCGCAATGCCCTTTGAGCTTACGCTATTGCGGCATATTGAAGGGCTTATTTTTTGGAGGCCGTAGCGCCTGATGGCACGCTTCACACCAGACTTTCTTGACGAGCTGAAGGCCCGCCTTCGGCCTTCCGATGTTATCGGGCGTTACGTGAAGCTAAAGAAGCAAGGTAATGAATGGGCTGGGCTTTCTCCATTTACGAAAGAGAAAACGCCGTCCTTTTTCGTCAACGACCAAAAAGGCTTTTACCACTGTTTTTCGTCGAGCAAGCATGGCGACGTCATCTCTTTTTTGCAGGAAACCCAGCGGCTGACCTTTCACGAAGCCGTCGAAAGGCTGGCGGAAGAGGCGGGATTGCCGTTGCCGGTGGAAACCCCTGGCGACGCCGCCAAGGCTCAACGCGCGCAAGGCTTGGCGGAAGCCTGCGCCGGCGCGGCGCAATATTTCGCCGCTATGTTGCAGCGCAATGATGGCCGTCATGCAATGGACTATTTGCGCGGCCGCGAAGTCAGCGAAGATCAGATCACACAATTCAATATCGGCTTTGCGCCGTCTGGGCGCGGTGGGCTCAAGGATTTTTTGATCAATAAGGGGTTTGCTGAAGATGTTTTGATCGAGGCCGGGCTGATTATCAAACCGGAAGACGGCTCGGCGAGCTTTGACCGTTTCCGTAACCGGATCATGTTTCCGATTACCGGTGCGCGCGACCGGGTGATCGCCTTTGGCGGGCGAACCCTCGACCCGGAGGCGCGTGCAAAATATCTCAACTCGCCGGCGACGCCGCTGTTTCACAAAGGCTCGGTGCTTTATAATTTCAACGCTGCACGCATGGCGGCGGCGGACGCCAAGGCGCCGCTAATGGTTTGCGAAGGCTATATGGATGTCATTGCGCTTTGGGGCGCGGGGTTTAAGCATGGCGTTGCGCCGCTTGGTACGGCGCTTACAGAAGATCAGCTTACGCTGTTGTGGCGCGTTTCGGACGAGCCGGTATTGTGTTTTGACGGAGATAAGGCCGGCGTCGCGGCTGCACATCGCGCGATTGATCGCGCTCTGCCGCTGATCAAGCCCGGCAAGTCGTTATCGTTCGCCTTCCTGCCGGAAGGTCAGGACCCGGATGATGTCATACGATCTGAGGGTGCGGCGGCGTTCAGCAAAATTTTAAACGAGACCCTGCCACTGGTCGATGTGTTGTGGGACCGAGAGATCCAGGTGCGCCCGCTCGATACGCCGGAACGCCGCGCGGCGTTGAAGGCGCATTTGCGCGGGCTGGTTAAGACCATCGTCGACAACGACGTGCGCGGCGCCTATGGGACCGAGTTCGCCCGCCGGCTTGATGAGCGGTTCGCCCCGCCACCGCGCAAAGGCGCCCAGCGTTCCGGCGGTGGATGGCGGGGAGGCGAAGGCGCGGGAGGGCAGGGGCGAAACCGCAATTGGGGAGCGAATCAGCGCGGCCAGGGCTTCCGTTTTGTAGAGCCTGCACGCCCGAGCCCGGGGCTAAAGCGCCGCGGCGCGCCCTTGCTATGGAGCCGTGAGGCTTCGCTGATCCTCGCGGCGATCAACCATCCGGCGCTGATAGAACGCCAGGAAACGGCGTTTTTTGACCTCGAACTTGCCGATCCCGGCTTAAAAGGTCTTCTAAGCGAGGTTTTATCGGCAATTTCGTTGGATCCCGGCCTTGACAGCGCAGGGCTGAGGAGCCATCTCAGCGGAACCGGCGCGGCAGGTTCTATGGAGCGGGTTTTGAATGACCCTGAGCTCTCGAAACACCGATTCCTCCGCCCCGACACTGAGATTGACGAAGCAGAGCAGGGATTTAGGAATGCTCTGGCCCTTCACCTGTTTGAATCCACTCTCAAACAGGAGGTTGTGCGTTCGGCGTCTCAGATATTCACGGATGGCGACGAAAGCTGGAAAGCGGCCGCAGCGGCGCGAGAAGAACTGGTCAATACGAACAAGGCAAGCGAACAAAATGTGTTGGACAATGACGATTCGCCTAAGCGTTTTGATGATGCGCTGGAGCGCATGAAACAAAGCGTTGATAAGAAGTTCAACCGGTAAAGGTTTACAAAAACATGGCGAAAAAAGCAGCGGCGAAAAAACAGGTGGAAACGGTAGAGCCGGGTGATGGCCCGATCCTCGATCTCTCCGACGCCCATGTCAAAAAGCTGCTCAAGTCAGCCAAGGCCCGCGGCTATGTCACCTATGACGAGTTGAACAAGGTTTTGCCATCTGAAGAAGTCTCCTCGGAAAAAATTGAAGACATCATGGCCCAGCTTTCGGAAATGGGCATCAATCTCGTTGAGAATGAAGACGACGACGAAGAGGCGCCCGAAGCAGCGGCGCCGAAATCAAAAGCGCTGGCGACCAAGGACGCAAAGAAAACCGGCGTCATCACCACCAACACAAGTTCGTCCGCGGACCGCACCGATGATCCGGTACGCATGTATTTGCGTGAAATGGGGACAGTGGAGCTATTGTCGCGCGAGGGCGAGATTGCGATTGCAAAGCGCATCGAAGCCGGCCGCGAAACGATGATCCGCGCTTTGTGTGAAAGCTCCCTGACCTTTGAGGCGATTACGGTCTGGCGCGATGAGTTGACCGAGGGTCGGGTGCTGTTGCGCGATATTATCGACCTTGACGCGACCTATGGCGGGGGACCGGAATCGCGCCCCGACATGACCCAGCCTGAGATCGCAGAGCGGGTTCACAAGGAAGAGGCCGAAAAGGCTGAAACCGCTGAAGATGATGAGGAAGATTTCGACGAAGGCGCGCTCTCGCTTTCGGCAATGGAGGCGGAGTTGCGCGATGGCGTGATGATGACCTTTGACGATATCTCATCCGACTACAAAAAGCTCCGCCGGCTCCAGGACATTATGATCGAGGAGCAATTGAAGGGCGACGACCTCACCGCATCGCAGACCCGACGCTTCAAAAAACTTCAGCGCGATATTGTCGACCGGGTGCGCTCAGTGCGGCTCAACAATCAACGTATCGAGGCGCTAGTCGAGCAGATATATGACATCAACCGGCGGCTGATGGCGCTTGAAGGCAAGCTGGTGCGGCTTGGCGATAGTTACGGCGTTAACCGCCGTGAATTTCTGGCCGACTATATCGGCGCCGAACTCGACCCTGACTGGTTTGACCGGATTTCGAAAAAAACGGGCAAGGGCTGGCAGAATTTTGTCACCAAAGCCGGCAAGCAGGTATTGATGATCCGCGAGGAGATCGGCAATCTGGCGACCGAGACCGGCCTCACCGTGCAGGACTTCCGGCGCATTGTCTCGACCGTGCAAAAAGGCGAGCGCGAGGCGCGCATCGCCAAGAAGGAAATGGTTGAGGCCAATCTGCGTCTGGTGATTTCTATCGCCAAGAAATACACCAACCGTGGTCTGCAGTTTCTCGACCTCATTCAGGAAGGCAATATCGGCCTGATGAAGGCGGTTGATAAGTTTGAGTATCGCCGCGGCTACAAATTTTCGACCTATGCGACCTGGTGGATCCGCCAGGCGATAACACGCTCAATCGCCGATCAGGCACGCACCATCCGCATTCCGGTGCATATGATTGAGACCATCAACAAGATTGTCCGCACCTCGCGCCAGATGTTGCACGAGATTGGCCGTGAGCCGACGCCGGAAGAATTGGCTGAAAAACTCTCTATGCCGCTGGAGAAAGTCCGTAAGGTGATGAAAATCGCCAAGGAGCCGATCTCGCTCGAAACTCCGATTGGCGACGAAGAGGACTCACATCTCGGCGACTTCATCGAAGACAAAACCACCATTCTGCCGATTGATGCGGCGATCCAGTCAAACCTGCGTGAGACAACGACGCGGGTTCTGGCGAGCCTCACGCCGCGCGAGGAGCGCGTGTTGCGCATGCGCTTCGGAATCGGCATGAACACCGACCACACGCTCGAAGAGGTTGGCCAGCAATTCTCGGTAACGCGCGAACGCATCCGCCAGATTGAAGCCAAGGCGCTCAGGAAGCTGAAACACCCGAGCCGATCAAGGAAGCTGCGGAGCTTTTTGGATAACTAGGACTTCATTAAGATGCCTAACACGAAACGGCTGTTAGCGCGTCGAATATTAAATGCCGGGATTAGTGCGAGTGGAAACCTCATGTTTCCCGGCATCGGATCTTTGCTTGAAGCAATTTACAGCGTTACTCATCCCGAAGTAATTGACAAAGAATGGAATGCCTGGCGGCAAAAAACAAATGATGATCTCAACCTCATAGTCGAGGCAATATTCCCAGCAATTCGTCTTTCAGAAACGGCGTCCGATGTAGCGCTTTATCTTGCCAATGCTTCGGAAAATGGACGACGTTGCAGCAATCTTTATACTATCGAAGATATCCACATGATCCTCCCGGAAACTTCAAAATATGAAATAGAGGATAGCGTGGGTGCGCTGCTACACTTTGAGTTGTTATCAAAAGGCCCAACCGTGCAAACTATGGTGACACAAGAATATCCGCTTTTTTGGCTGTTTGATCCAATTTCTAATTTTAAAACTGACCCATATGAAGATGCAAAGTCATTGGCTGCCAAAGCCTTGGAAAGTGATAGATTTAACTCTCGAAAGATAATTGAAGAACTGAATTGGTCCTACCGCCGCTTCAATCCAGCTATGGCATATCTTATTGAAGAAATTGGCGACGCATTTATCATAGGCCGCGAAAGCAACCCAGATATGATTGTTGTTGGGATGCATTTTAAGACGGAGTCTCGTTACCAATTGCGTCGTTTTATCAATGGCGAAGCTTAATCTGAAAAGATCCGAATCAGCTGATAGGTTGATGAAGCACAAGGATGCCATCCCATGACCGCGCCCACAGGATCTAAAGCCAATCCGTCCCAGTTCGATTGCTATAGCGATCTCGCCGAGGACGAGCCCTATTTCGTCATTCGCGCCGATGATCCGCTTTCGGATTCGCTGGTTGAGCTTCACGCCTATGTTGGCGCCGGTCAGTCTGGCGCGGCCCATAACAAGCTTGCTGAAATCATGTCGCTTGTGGCGGACCGCCCGCCGCGTCCTTCGGATTCGCCCAAATATCGTGAGACCTTCACCATCTCGCAGGCCATGGAGGTCTGGCGGCGGGACAATAGATAGCGCAGAGGGCGTTAGCGCCGCCGCCATAATACGGTTCCGCTCGGCATGATTTAATGTTGCTGCATCAGCATGTTGGAAAGGCTGGCGCAGTCAAAGCATCTGCACCCGACCCTTGCACAGTAGCCCGCATTCGCTAAGGTCTGCCCGGAATTTTATTGGCCATCCCTTTAGTGGGACTGAACAGGAGAAACTGATGGCAGTCGACGGCAAATGGAACATGACGATCAAAACGCCCATGGGCGACCAGACCGGTGTTTTAACCCTCAAACAGGACGGCGATGCGCTGACCGGCGAGATGTCGGGTTCTTCGGGCAACGCCCCGATTGAGAACGGCGCTGTTGAGGGCGACGTTTTGAAGTGGCATGCGAAAGTGACCTCGCCAATGCCGATCACGCTCGAATTTGAAGGCAAGGAAGAAGGCGGCAACCTTTCCGGCTCCGTCAAGCTCGGCGCCTTCGGCTCATCCACCTTTTCCGGCACGCCGGCATAAGAGTTTAAGATGAAATATTTCGCCGCCGCTATCGCCTGTTTCCTGCTCGCGGCTTGCGGCGGCGAAACTGATGAAACCCAATCGCAAGAAATTTCCGTCGTCTCACCAGCAAGGGACGCGGCGGATAACGTTGTGGAAAACGAAGGCGCCTCTGTCCCCCTCGATGATCTGGCGGAAGCATTTGTAAAACTTACGCTTGCTATCGGCGTTCACGATCCGGCGTTTGTTGACGCCTATCATGGACCCAAAGAATGGGCGGATGCAGCGGTTCGCGAAGCACGGCCCATTGAAGAGGTCGCCGCCGACGCGCAAGCCTTGTTGATCAGCGTTTCCCGCGCCAATGCCGATACGCCGAGTTTGCGCGGCGCCATGCTCGAGAAACTAGTCCGCGCCAGTGTTGCGCGTATTCAAATAGCGCAAGGGAATTTTTATCCATTCGATGAAGAAACACGGCTACTTTATGACGCCGTCGCGCCGCAATATGATGTCGGCGAATTTTATGTAGCACTTGCTGAAATCTCTGCGCTTTTACCTGGTGACGCGCCGCTGCATGAGCGCGTAGATGCATTTCGCAGCTCCCTTGCGATTTCCGAAGACAAGCTGCTAACGGTATTTAACGCCGCTATCGCAGAATGCCGCAAGCGGACGCTGGCGCATTATGATCTGCCCGACAATGAACGCTTTCGCCTTGAGTTCGTTACGGACCAACCCTGGAGCGGGTACAACTGGTATCAGGGCGACTATGAAAGTCTGATCCAGGTCAATACAGACTTTCCGACTATTATCGACCGCGCAGTCGATCTCGGTTGCCATGAAGGTTATCCGGGCCATCATACTTGGAATGTGATGCTTGAGCGCGATTTCCTGAATGGAAACGGATGGGTCGAATATTCCGTCTACCCCCTGTTCGCACCACTCTCAGTGACAGCGGAGGGTTCGGCCAATTATGGGATTGAACTGGCCTTTCCGGGCGATGAAAAAATTATATTCGAGCGCGATGTCCTGTTTCCATTGGCGGGCCTTAATCCGGAGGATGCGGAAAAACTGGATCGGTTGAACAAAGCGCGCCGCAAACTATCCCACTCACGCAACCATATCGCGCGCGCTTATCTTGACGGCGACATTGATCGCGAAAAGGCGATCCAAATGTCGATGGAATTCGGCCTTCAGTCGCGCGAACGCGCCGAGCAAGGCGTGCGGTTTATCGATACCTATCGTGGTTACGTCATCAATTATAATATTGGGCGCGACCTGGTTGAAGACTACGTACGTCGCAATGCCGTTGGGGACCAGGACCGTTGGGGCGCGTTTCGTACGCTCCTGACCACACCGCTTGCCGCTTCGGATATCAAGGCGTCGCCGTGACGTTCACAAGGTTGGTCCAGAAACTTCACCTTTGGGCCGGTTTGTTACTTGGTATTCAGGTGTTTATCTGGATGTTGAGCGGCGTTGTTATGACCTGGTTCCACCTTGATCTTGTGCGCGGCGAACGCTCCGCATTTTCCTCGCCAGCGCCGGAACTGGAAGCCAAAGGTTACGCCTCGCCCGGCGGTGTGATCGCTCAGATTGACGGCGCCATCACTGTTTCGTTGCGTCACTTTCTTGGCCGTCCGGTTTATGAAGCCGAAGGCGTCAACGAACGCGCATTATTTGACGCCGCGACCGGGGAACGCATTACGCCGCTTACAGAAAAACCCGTACGCGAAGTGGCGGAAGCTGATTATGTCGGCGCCGGAAAAATTGAACGGTTAACGCTGATGACCGATGCGCCACACGAATACCGTGGCAAGCAACCGGTATGGCGCGCCGATTTTAATGATCGTTTGCATACGCGACTTTATATTTCGCCAGAGACTGGCCGCGTCATTTCCCGCCGCAACGATATCTGGCGTATTTATGATTTCTTCTGGATGCTGCATATTATGGATTATGTAGACCGAAAGGATTTCAATACCCCCCTGATTAAAGCGTTCTCCGCCGCCGGCCTGTTATTTTCGTTCACAGGCCTGATTATGGTGGTGATGAAAAAGGGAAGAAGACAGATCGTCAGTGATGTTCAATTCATCGCCGGGCGAAAGCGCCGCGCATCATAAAAAGCGCGCCGCAACAATGTTGCGGCGCGTGAGTGCTACTTGGGGGATGTAAAGAAGTTTAAAAACCAAAATAGATGGGTTCTGGACCGGCTTGCTCGAATTTCTGTGATTTATCGTCTTCGGGTTCACTCTCATCTGCCGGTTCAGCGTCACAATTGTCATCAGAATAGGGCGTGCCACGGTCTTCGGGCTCTTCCGCCGAAAACCCAACGGTTCGCGCCGCACTGGTGATCGAGACTGAAAGCTGTTCAACGAAATAGGCCAGGATGCCTCTATTTTCGTGAGACGCAGTCTTCTCGGGGGTGGATTGGCTCGCCATCATCGATCCGCCCAGCAGCGGGCCAGCAGCTGCACTGGTTATGCAGAGCGTCCCAGCAGCCATGGCAGCGGTCACTAGTTTAATCATGATCAGTCTCTCCTCCCGTCTTTATGCACGCTGTTGCAGTGCAATAGCAACCTTTCGGCTTCTTCCCGATAGGCCTGAAACTCTTACTATGACGTAACAATTAACGTGTGATCGCCCCGCAAATGGGGAGTTCACGCAGAATTTACAACCGTGCACCGCACAAATTAGCTCCGGGCCGATGCTCCAGGGTTCAGGCGAGCGCGCCTTCAGCGCTCGTGAAGGGTACATTCAATGCCTCGGCGACGGCCTTATAGGTGACCTTGCCACGATGAACATTAAGGCCATTGCGCAAATGCGGGTCGTCTCTCAAGGCGTCGAGTCCCTTATTGGCGAGCTGTAAACCATATTGCAGCGTTGCATTATTAAGCGCGTGGGATGAGGTCAACGGCACTGCGCCCGGCATATTGGCAACGCAATAATGCAACACCCCGTCGACCACATAGGTCGGGTCTTCGTGGGTCGTCGCCTTTGAGGTTTCAAAACACCCGCCCTGGTCAATCGCAACATCGACAAGGACGGCGCCTTCTTTCATGCTTTTCAACATGTCGCGGGTCACCAGTTTCGGCGCGCTGGCGCCGGGGATCAACACAGCGCCAACGACGACGTCGGCGTTTTTGGTTTCGTCTTCCAGGGCTTCAAAAGTTGAGTAGCGTGTCTTGGCGCGGCCCTCGAAGAGATCGTCAAGCTCGGTCAGCCGACGATGGTTGCATTCCAGAATGGTCACGTCTGCACCGAGGCCGACGGCCATGCGCGCTGCATGCGTGCCGACCACGCCGCCGCCGATGACCACAACTTTCGCCGGAAGGACGCCCGGAACACCGCCCATAAGAAGCCCACGCCCGCCCTGATGCGCAGTGAGCGCATAGGCGCCGGCCTGAACGGAAAGCCGGCCCGCAACTTCGCTCATGGGCGCCAGCAATGGCAGACCGCCAAAAGCGTCGGTTACTGTTTCATAAGCCACCGCCGTCACGCCAGACTCTATCAATCCGCGCGCCTGGTTCGGATCGGGCGCCAGGTGAAGATAGGTATAAAGAATTTGTCCATCACGCAGCTGCGCCCATTCGCTCGGCTGCGGTTCTTTCACCTTCACGATCATGTCGCTGGTTGCAAAAACCGTCTTGGCGTCGGGCGCGATCTTTGCGCCGACGGCCTGATAATCACTATCGCTGACCTTAATGCCGGCGCCGGCGCCGGCCTCGACCAGAACGTGATGACCATTGGCGACATATTCGCGAACGCTGCCCGGCGTCAGGCCGACGCGAAATTCCGAGTTTTTGATTTCCTTAGGGACGCCTACCTGCATGAATTCCTCCTCCAGACAGTTTCGGCGCATTCTATTCTCTTTTTTGTGGATAGGTTTGATATTTTGTCGAGTTGATGTTAAAACGACGAATAATATTTCCAACACTGAACTATTTAACGAATAGGGTTCGAATTTATGGATGAGTTTGACGCCGCCATTTTGAATGTCCTTCAGGAAGATGGTCAAACGCCTTTTACGGAGCTGGGCGAGCGAGTGGGGCTTTCGCCGTCGGCCTGCCACAAGCGCGTCAAAGAATTGCGTCGGTCGGGCGTTATCGCGCAACAGGTCGTTATTGTTGATGAGCGCAAGCTGGGGATGGAAACATCCGTGTTTGTTCATGCGACATTGAAAAATCAGCGGCAGGCGACACTGTCCGCCTTTGAAAAAGCCGTGTTGCTACATCGCGAGATAATGGAATGTTATCTGATGGCGGGTCTTTCAGATTACTTGCTTCGCATTCTTTGCCGTGACGGCGCTGACTATGAACGTATCCACGCCGATATACTCACCAGGCTTCCGGGCGTTGATCGGGTGATCACCAATTTTTCCATCCGTAAGGTTTTGCGCCGCACCGCAGTGCGGATGTGACTAAATAAGATGTCGTTGCTCATTAAGGCTTGGATAGGGGCGAGGTTTTTAGCGGATTTGGCGGCAAATCTACGAAAATACGATTCAATTTGACCGTTAAGAGTTAAGCCGACGGCAAGCCCTGCAGCGCAGTCTTTTTTCTGCTGGTTTTGTTGGAGATGTAAATAATGTTGTCGACTGCCCGCGTTGCAATCCCCGTTCCCGTCACCGCAAGGCTTAAAACTGATGCTGCGTTTCTCGACAATGTGAATGATTATGCGCGCGATGATTTGATAGGCTTTAAGCGACCGATTGCGGCGGCGTTTGCGTTGATTGCGCCGGTGGCGATGGCATTTGTATATCAAGGCGAGGGGACCGTATCCGCGCTGCAGATTACGGCTATGATTTTCGCGATTGTCGGCGGCGGCATCTGTTTTATAGGCAAGCAGGAATGGCCGAACATTGTCGCTGAATTTCAAACCCTCGCGCGCGCCAAAAAGCGCGCCATCGCCGATTTGCGCTGCGGGTTTGGCGAATCGTCCTTTCTCAGCAACGGTCGCAGCCCACGGTTTTTTGAATATGACCACGGCGTCATCGCTATGGCGGATGCGGGCGATCTGAAGACCTTATTCTTCGACATATCCAATGACGGCGCTGATCCGCGCTGGGCGCTTTATTGCGATGGCGAGCTGCATCGCCGGGTGTGGCGGTGGCTGCGCCTGCCGGTCTCGCGCGCGGTTGTCAAATTCACCACCGAGGGCTCAAAACTCGCCAGCACCGGCCAGCCGCCCGTGATTGGCTCGATTGAATCCTGGGAGGCCGTCAATGTCGCGCTCGGAGAGCCGCTCGACGGCTCGCTCATTCACCGCCCCTTCGATGAGTTGGTGGAGATGGTTGAGCGCCTGCTTTAGCCGTTTTTGAGGCGTATTCGGCCCCTTACATTCGTTTGGCGCCGCTGCTACATGACGGTGCATGGCGACCCTGATCGACACCCCCAATGGCGGCCCGAAGCGTGAACCGTCGCGCCCGCGTCATCCTGAAAAGCAAGCGCGCGCCGATAGCCCGATATTGCGCAAGCCGGACTGGATTCGCGTCAAGGCGCCGGTCTCTAAAGGCTACGCCGAGACCCGCAAAATTGTCCGCTCGCGAAACCTTCATACGGTTTGCGAAGAGGCGGCGTGTCCGAATATTGGCGAGTGCTGGGACAAAAAACATGCGACCATGATGATTATGGGCGACACTTGCACCAGGGCTTGCGCGTTCTGCAATGTAAAGACCGGCCTGCCGGGACCGCTTGATCCATCAGAGCCAGGCCATGTCGCCGATGCGGTTGCTGAAATGGGTTTGAAGCACGTTGTCATCACCTCGGTTGACCGCGACGATCTCGCCGATGGCGGTGCGGAACATTTCGCCAAGGTGGTGCGTGCGATCCGGGCCGGCTCACCCGCAACGACGATTGAAATTTTGACACCGGATTTTTTACGCAAGGACGGTGCGGCGGAGATCGTCATCGATTCCAATCCCGATGTCTTCAACCACAATCTTGAAACGGCGCCGCGGCTCTATCTTTCTATCCGTCCGGGCGCGCGCTATTTTCATTCTCTGCGGCTGCTTGAAAAGGTCAAAGAGCGCAATCTGCAGATTTTTACAAAGTCCGGCATCATGGTTGGTCTCGGCGAAGACCGCAGCGAGGTGATGCAAGTGATGGACGACATGCGTTCGGCTGGCGTTGATTTCATCACCATTGGCCAATATCTCCAGCCGACGCGCAAGCATGCGCCGGTCGACCGGTTCGTCCATCCCGACGAGTTCAAGTCCTATGAGGCCATAGCGCGCGCAAAAGGGTTTTTAATGGTCTCCGCTTCGCCGCTGACGCGGTCATCACATCATGCTGGTGAAGATTTCGCAAAACTGAAAGCGGCGCGCGCGGCGCGCTAGCGCGCCTTATTGCTCGCGGCATCTCCGGTCGAGCAAGTTCGCCGCATCTCCACACAAAATCAGTATATCCTGGTCTGCGATATCATCGCCAACTTGCACGTCATTGGTCTGGCTCTGATCATTTTTTTGTGTGACGGTGGTCTGAACATTGACCTTGGTGGCTGGTTTTGTTCGCTTATGACCTGAGAGCTTCTTGTCGTAACTGCGTTCAATCTCGCGCAATCGTTCGGCCAAATCCGAAAATCGCCGTTCGGCGTCCTTTCGGTCGCTTGCCGCCATATAGCAACCGGCTTCGTCGTAGAGTTTAACTTCCAGACAGTGTGTATGGGTTTTACAACGCATTACGACGGTATTGTAGCTGGCGTTGATTTCAGCGCGGAAACGCTCAAGCGGCACGCCGGTGATGTTCGGATAGGCGGCGGTCTTGGAAATAATGGACTGGACGGCGGACAGATAGTTTTGCCGATCATATTCAAATTGTACTTCGCAAGTCTCTGCGGCGATTTTTTTACGCTCGTTAAGTGTCGGTTGTTGCGGTCCACCGATGCGCTGATTGCGCACCACAATGTCATCAACGGCGACTTTGTGGGTGCAGGCTGTGGCGAACAGCGTAACAATCGAAAGAATTAAATTTCTGGCGTTCATGGTTGCCTCCTGCGGCGTTTCGATAACTCATTAGCGGTGGAATTTTTTCGGGAGGCGCTCTTGAACGCCTTGTCTCTTACAATTCGAGATCAAGGTTGAGTTCCAAAACGCCGAAGCAACACAAATATTGCGGCGCTGAAAAATAGCCCGCCCGCACACCGGCGGCATATCCAATACCGAGCACGACGAGTGTCCCCAAAATTGCAATCGTAATATGAAAAAGGCGATTGTCCGATGTCTTGGGCGGTGTTTCACCGGCGCTTTTTGCAACCTTGACTATGGTTATGTTCTGAAAACTCAGTTTGTCTTTATGCGTCATTGCCGCCGCCCCGCAGTAAGGGTTGTATTGTTGTTTTATATACAACCATGGGTTACCATGGCTTTTCTCGCGCTAACGGCAAAGCACTATTTTTCCACAGCACGGGCATGGGACGAGGCGTGCAGGCTCCCTTATCGAGTGGCGGGCGCATTGAGCTTCCTATTTCAATCGCTTAAGAATCTGGCGAGATTTATCGTTTTGAGCCTCTGTATTTTGAATTTGATAGCGCCATGAGCCTGCATAAATTATTTGACCTCGCCATCGTCGATGCTGATTGGCGTCGGGGCCGTTATGGCAGCTTCGCGAGGCTCACATTTGTTGATCGGCGGCTGAATTTTCAAACTGCTAGATCCGCAAAGGTCGCCGGATGACGTCGCGGACCACCAGTGCGGACGTTCCCTATAGCGCGGCGCAGATGTATGATCTGGTCGCTGATGTTGAGAGGTACCCGGAGTTTTTGCCCTGGTGTATTGCCCTTCGTGTTCTCAACAGGGACCTGTCTGAAGCGGGAGGAAAGCTGCGCGCTGAGATGATTGTCTCCTACAAGGTTTTTCGTGAACGCTTTAAAAGCGGCGTCGCCTTGAACGCTGCGGACAAGATGATCGACGTGATTTACATTGATGGTCCATTCCGGCGGCTGCACAATCAGTGGCGGTTTGAAGATAAACCCGACGGCGGTTCGACCATTCACTTTTTTATCGCATTTGAATTTCGCAACATTCTCTTGCAATCAACGGCGCGCGTTGTTTTTGAAAAGGCGTTTGCGCGCATGAGCGAGGCGTTTGTCGCCCGCGCTGATGATCTTTATGGCGGTGCGCAGTGAAGGCGTCTCAGTTCTTACAATCGAAGGCTTCGATGACATTCCGTCATTGCATTTTCGGGTTTTGGGTTGCGCTTGTCGGCGTCTTGTCGCTGCCGGCGCTGGCTCTTGATGGTGCGTTGTTTGAGGCGCGCCAGATTGCCAAGAGCTGCAAGGATGGCGGGTCAGTATCGCTCGCTTCGTTTAAAGGTCGCGACGTGCTGTGCCTGTCGGGCGAGATCGACAGTGTGATGGCGCAGGCCGTCACGCGTCATCTCAGACCTGCGCCTCGTCATATTGCAGTTGTTGTCGATAGCGCCGGCGGGTCGGTCGCAAGCGCAATCAATATTGCCGATAGGGTGTCGGCGCATGGTTTTGATCTGATTGTCACCGGGAAGTGTTATTCGAGCTGCGCCAATTATCTCTTTGTCGCAGCGAACAGGAAAGTCCTGTTGGAGGGTGCCGATATTGGCTGGCATGGCTCGACTGCGCCGCGCAGTTTTGATCGTTACATCGACATCTTCTTCGCCAAGGAAAAACCGCTTGGCGCGCGGGCGCGAGAAAAATTGCGCAAGCGCTATGAGGCATTGAAACGCGCGCAGGAAGATTTCATTGAGCGGTATAAAATTTCCGAGGAGATCTATTTCGCGCACTGGAATGCATATGCCTGCGCGACAGGAGCGCGAACATGGAGAAATTATCGCGGCGCGCAGGGGCAGCATGTGTTTAGCGTGCGCTGGCGGCCGTCTTTGTCGAATATGAAAAACCGATTTGGGATCGCGAATGTCGTGGTGGCGGTGGCGGATGACTATGCGGACAATTTCGTTTCGGTGACGCTGGATGATGGCGCGCGGGAGTTGGTCAATATTTCTGATCGATGTCTGTTCAAGTCGCGGCCGCGTTGAAATCCGCGTCCATCAAACGTCAATCGAGTGCGTCGAAGATGAGCTGCAAGGCTTTTTGAGCGGCCTCGGTCCTGACGAAATCACGCGACTTGGCCTCGAAAATATGTTTCTCGGTTTGAACGTCGTCTCCGCGTCGTGCGAGGCCGAACCACACCAGACCGACCGGCTTTGAAGCGCTGCCACCGGTCGGCCCGGCGATGCCGGTAACCGAAACCGCGATGTCGGCGCGCGAGTGTTGCAGCGCGCCAGCGGCCATGGCGCCAGCGACTTCCTGGCTGACCGCGCCATGCTTATTGATCAGTTCCACCGGCACGCCGAGCATCTCGTGCTTGGCTTCATTGGTATAGGTAACGAAGCCGCGGTCCACCACGGCGGACGAGCCGGACACATCCGTCAGCGCCGCGGTGATCATCCCGCCAGTGCAAGATTCCGCGGCGGCGACCATAACACCGCTTTTTGTTGCGACGTTGATGATTGAAGAAGAAAGTGTGCGGATCAATTCAGTTGTCGTCATAAGCCTATGGACTTAGTTCGAAGTGATTTCAGGAAGAAGGCTATCGCCGATTTCGGCATCGTTAAGCAGGTCGCGGGCTATTTCCTCGTGATCGGGCGTCACCAAAATACGGCGTGGGAAAACACCGATTGACCCCTCCAATATACTGATGTTTTGGTCAGCGACCATGTAGTTTACGTTGCCTTCTTTCAGGACGCTTTCGACAAAAGAAATAAGGGCTGGATCGTTTGTCCGCATTATCTCACGCATAGTCTTGATCTTT
The DNA here is from genome assembly GCA_021776455.1 of Hyphococcus sp. Lineage (GTDB taxonomy): Bacteria > Pseudomonadota > Alphaproteobacteria > Caulobacterales > Parvularculaceae > Hyphococcus. The sequence goes on from JAJFFX010000065.1 coordinate 53,433, forward strand.
CATGAGGGGGAATAATTAAACCGGTACTGCTACGCTTGCCGTCGCCATCGCCGCAATGCCTTCGCGCCTGCCGGTAAAGCCCAATTGTTCCGTCGTTGTCGCCTTAACAGATATGCGCGAATTTTCGATCCGCAAGATGGCAGCCAGCGCTGCGCACATTTTTTCGCGATGGGGGCCAATTTTTGGCGCTTCGCAAATCAGCGTGACGTCGCAATGGGTGATGCGGCCTGCGCGCTCGGCGACGAGGTCGCGCGCCTTGGCCAGGAAAACACTGGACGCAACGCCTTTCCATTGCGGGTCGGAGGGCGGGAAGTGATCGCCGATATCGCCTTCGCCGATGGCGCCGAGAATAGCGTCGGTGAGCGCGTGCATGCCGGCGTCGGCGTCGGAATGGCCTTTGAGCTTTTTGTCATGGGGGATTTCAACGCCGCAAAGAATGACGGCGTTCCCATCTTCAAAGGCGTGGACATCAAAGCCGTGACCGGTGCGATATTCCATCTCATTCACTTTCCGTCGCAGCAGAATTTCGGCCATGCCAAAATCTTCCGCCTGGGTGATTTTCATATTGTCCGGTGAACCGGCGACCAGCGCGACGCGCATGTGTGCAGCTTCCGCGACCGCGGCGTCGTCAGTCAGAACCTTGCCTTGGGCGGCGCGATGGGCGCCCAGGATTTTGTCAAAATGAAATCCTTGCGGCGTTTGCGCCCGCCACAACTCGTTGCGCGGCACGGTGGCTTCGATCAGCGCATCGGCTCCGGCGCTCTTGCCCGCTCGCTTGATCGTGTCGTGCATCGGTAGGGCGGCGATCGCCCCGTCATGGGTTTGCAACGCGGCGATGACGCGGGCGATGGCCAGGGCATCAATGAAAGGCCGCGCCGCATCGTGAATGAGAACATAAGCAGGGGCGTCCGCCTCAAGGCTTTCAACGCCGATGCGCACCGAATCCTGACGCTCTACGCCGCCATCGACCGGTGGCATGAGTTTGGGATGCGCCAGCAGCCCGCCCATCGCCGTTTCATACGCATTGTGGTCGTCACGATGAATGATGATGCGCACCGCATCGATGTCGCCATGGCTCAAAAATGCCTCCGCCGTCCAGGCAATCACCGCCCGCTGCCCAAGCATGCGATATTGCTTCGGTCCGCCGGCTCCAGCCCGCGCGCCGCGCCCGGCAGCGACGATAATGGCGATCGTTTCCAGCTTTTCCATGTGCAAACTCATTTGTAAGCTGTTGGTTTAACGGCTAAACACCGAGCAAGCCAAGGACACATAAGAAGAATGTTTTCAATCAGCGGCATAAACCTTTCCAACGCTGTGGTCGCAGCGCCGATGTCCGGCGTCAGCGATTTGCCGTTTCGGCGGGCGGCGGCGCGGCTTGGCGCGGGGATGGTTGTTTCGGAAATGGTCGCCAGCATTGAGCTGGCGCGGGCGCGCCCGGATGTGGTGCGCCGCACTGCGAGTGACGGCGCTATCTTCCCTTTGGTGATCCAACTTGCCGGGCGAGAAGCGCAATGGATGGCGCAAGGCGCAAGACTCGCCGAGGCTGCCGGCGCCGATATCATCGATATCAATATGGGCTGTCCGTCGCGGCAGGTGACCGGCGCGGCCTCCGGTTCGGCGCTGATGCGCGATCCGGACCACGCCCTACGGCTGATTGAGGCGACGGTGGCGGCGACGTCGAAGCCGGTAACGCTGAAGATGCGGCTCGGCTGGGACCATGATTGCCTGAACGCGGCTGAGCTTGCCGCAAAGGCGCAAAGCGCCGGCGTTCAGATGATCACTGTCCATGGCCGCACGCGCTGCCAGTTTTTTACCGGCGCGGCGGACTGGTCCGCGGTGCGTGCGGTTAAGGAGGCGGTGAGCGTCCCGGTTATCGTTAATGGCGATATCGTCGATGACGTGACCGCGCGCAGCGCACTGTCCCAGTCTGGCGCGGACGGCGTGATGGTCGGGCGCGCGATGATCGGCAAACCATGGCTTGCCGGCGCGGTGGCGAGAGCGCTGGCGGCAGGCGCGCCGATGACGCCGCCGTCGCTGGAAGCCCAGAAAGACGCAGCGCTGATGCATTATCGCGAGACCATCGCCCATTATGGCGCCCCGCTCGGCGTCAGGATGGCGCGAAAACACCTTGCCGCCTATGTTGACCATGCGCCGATTGATGTCGATCCAGCGCTGCGGCGGGCCTTCCGGGCGGCTATTTGTCGGATCGCTGGGCCGGAGCGGGTTGCCGAGGCGCTGAGTGCGTTCTTCGAGCGCGATGACGCCGCGCTCGAACACTTCGCCGCCTGACCTACACGGCGTATTACTGACTGTTTCATTTTAGCAACATTTGTGTTGATTTTTTGCAACAATAGACGCAGCATCCCCCGTGGTTCGTGGCTTGCAGTGGTTGCCGATGGTTATTGCGCCACTGACTTGGGGCGGGCCTCTTTGCGAAGATACGCGCATCCGGGGGTGGTGAAATTTTGAGATCCTGTAGGACGGTGAGTTGGGTTTAGAAGATCACATCGCAGACAAAGCAAGCAGTGCAGCACCCAGTGCGCGCGGCGCCGGGCGTTTTCTGCCGCAATGGGCGTTGTCGAATACAACCGCCGCCGCGGCTCTGTTCGGTGCGGGCGGCGTTGCCTTTCTGACGACCTGGTTTTTGATGTCGCCGCTGGTCGAGCGCGTCGACCGCGCTTTCCTGACGTCGATGGTGGTTGGCAATATTGTCATTGCCGCGGGCTTTGCGATCCTGATCGGCGTGCGACTGTGGCATGTGTTGTCGGAACGCCGCAACCAGCTTGCTGGTTCGCGCACCCATCTTCAGCTTGTTGGCATTTTCTCCGCGCTTGCGGTTGTCCCGGCGATTGTCGCGTTTCTATTTGCCTTTACCATTTTGCGCACCAGCCTCAACGATGTCTTCAGTGAACGGATTGATAATTACCAAAATACCGCGCGCGATCTCGCCAATGGCATCGTTGATATGCGCCGGGTTGAGCATGAACAAACCATGCGCGAGATTGCCTTTGACATCAGCCGTCAGGAAGAGGCGGGCCTCGGGTTTACCGACACGCCGATCAGTTTCCGGCGGTATCTATTTGCACAAGCCCAGGTGCGCGGGCTTTCAGCGCTCTATCTGATCGACGGCGACATGCGCATCATGATCCGCGCTGAGATTGAGCCCGGAAGTTACAATCTGCCATTGGCGGAAAATCTTGAAAAAGTCCGGTCCGCAAACCTGCCAGGGGAGGTGTTTTTCTTTGGCGTCAACGATGCTTCAAAGTTTGATATTTTTGTCGGCGCGCTGGGGCTTGCCTATTATGACGGCGGCACGCTGATCGCCTATCGCTCGATTGACGCTAGAACCGCCGGGCGTCTGGTCGCGACGCGCAATGTCGTCGCCGATTGGGAGGATGCAAAGTTGGGCCGCGCGCGGCTCGAGCGGGTCTTCCTGCTTGGCTATATCGTGCTTGCGGTGATTATCCTTTTCGGGGCTATCTGGCTGGCGCTATGGGCGGCGACGCGTTTGGTGCAACCGATCACGCGGCTTGTGGATATGGCCGGGCGGGTCTCCGGCGGCGCGCTTGATGCGCGTGTTGAAGTGCACCAGAATGACGGCGAGCTTGGCGTTCTCGCCCGCTCCATGAACCATATGACCGCGCAGTTGCAGACCCAGCGCGACGACCTTATTGACACCAACCGGCAGTTTGATGAACGCCGGCGATTTACCGAGGCGGTCCTGTCGGGGGTTTCGGCGGGCGTTATCGGCCTTGCCGAGGGCGGCCGGATTACGATTGCAAACAAGTCAGCGGCAGAGCTTATCGGCGAAGACGCCAACCGGCTCACCGGTCAGAATATTAAAACCGTTATGCCGGAGCTATGTGACCTTCTTGAAGCATCCGCAGCGTCGTCATTTGCCGAGGTCGGCGATCAAATCAATTTAACGCATCATGGGCGTATGCAGACGCTGAATGTCCGTATCGTGAAGGATGTAGTCGATGGGCGCAAACGCTTCGTTGCCACATTTGACGATATCACCCAACTCATTTCCGCCCAGCGCAACGCTGCCTGGGGGGATGTCGCGCGCCGCATCGCACATGAGATTAAAAACCCGCTCACGCCGATTCAGTTATCAGCCGAGCGCTTGCGCCGGAAATATCTCAATGAGGTGACGTCGACGCCGGAGGTTTTTGACAAATGTACAGAAACGATCATCCGGCAGGTCAATGACATTGGCCGCATGGTTGATGAGTTTTCGTCTTTTGCGCGGATGCCCAAGCCAGTCATCGGCCGGGAAGATTTACGCGAACTGGTGAAAGCGGCTGTATTCCCGCAGAAAGTGACTTTCCCCGAGATTGAATTCATCATTGAAGCGCCGGATATGCCGGTAATTGCCGAATGTGACGGCCGGCTGCTAGTCCAGGCGTTTTCCAATCTGTTGAAGAATGCGGGTGAAGCGGTCACCGCGCGGCTTGCTGATACGGATGACGCAACACCCGGCAAGGTCAAGGTTGAAATCACCGTCGATGGCGGCGTTTCCAAAATTCACGTCATCGACAATGGCGTCGGTCTGCCCGAGGCGGAACGCCACCGCCTTACCGAACCTTATATGACGACGCGAACAAAAGGCACCGGCCTCGGTCTCGCGATTGTTAAGAAAGTAGCAGAAGATCACAGCGGATCATTAGATTTTTCAGATGACGGACTTTTAGGAAGAAGCGGCGCGCGGATCACGATGACCTTGCCGTGCGCCGACGAAGTAACGGCGGTCGCGAGTAGTCCTGCGGCGGCTGAGTAGAAAAGTGAAAAGAGTGAATACCCATGAGTATTGATATTCTTGTCGTCGACGATGAAGAAGACATTCGCGAGCTGGTTTCGGGAATTCTTGAAGATGAGGGATTTAGTCCGCGATCCGCCGCTGACGCAACATCGGCGCTCTCCGCCGTACGCGACCGGATGCCGGCGCTCGTTATCCTTGATGTTTGGCTGCAAAACTCGACTATGGACGGTATTGAGATTTTGGAGGAGTTGAAGAGAATTCACCCTGACCTCCCGGTTGTTATTATTTCCGGACACGGAACGATTGAAACAGCGGTCGCCGCCATTAAGAAGGGCGCTTATGACTTTGTCGAAAAACCATTCAACGCGGACCGGCTTATATTGGTGGTAAACCGCGCGCTTGAGGCGGCCAGGCTGCAGCGCGAAAATACCGAATTGCGCGCCCGCGCGCCGGATTGGGGTCTGATCGGGTCGTCATCGGCGGTGACAGCGCTTCGTGGGATCATTGAGCGGGTCGCCGATGCGCGCTCTCGGGTGCTGATTGCCGGTCCGCCTGGCTCGGGCAAAGAAATGATTGCGCGGCTGATCCACTCCTCATCAGGCCGCACCGATATGGCGTTTGTTGTCGCCAGCGCGGCGTCGATTGCGCCCGAGCGGATGGAACAGGAATTATTCGGCATAGAGGGGGAGGACGGTGCGCCGCGGATGACCGGGCTGATGGAAAAGGCCCATGGCGGCACTTTAATGTTCGATGAGATCGGCGACATGCCGCTGGAGACACAAGGCAAAATTCTCCGGGTTCTGGTCGATCAGCGCTTCAAACGCGTCGGCGGCGAGAATTCGGTATCGGTTGATGTGCGCATTATCTCCACCTCGTCCAAAGACCTGCTGGCGGAGGCTGCGAACGGGCGGTTCCGGGAAGACCTTTTTCACCGTCTCAATGTCGTTTCTGTTACAGCGCCAGGGCTTGATGAACGGCGCGAGGATGTGTCGGCGCTCGCGGTCTATTTTGTTGACCGGATAGCGCGCACCTCCGGCTTGCCGAAGCGGCCGTTCTCGCCTGAGGCGATGGCGGCGCTGCAGACCTATCATTGGCCTGGCAATGTCCGCCAATTGCGCAATGTTATTGAGCGGACCCTGATTTTGATGGACCGCGACCCGGAGATCCAAATCACTTGCGAACATTTGCCGTCCGAGGTGATGGACGCCGGCCTTTCGATACCGGCGGGAGAGGGACTTGAGCAAATCATATCCCTGCCGTTGCGAGACGCCCGCGAGCGATTTGAGCGAGAATATTTAATTGCCCAGATCAACCGGTTTGGCGGTAATATTTCGCGCACGTCGGCGTTTATTGGTATGGAACGCTCAGCATTGCATCGTAAGCTGAAAGCGTTAGGCGTAAGCGGACAGGCCAGAGCAGAGAGCGCTTAATCAAGAGCGCCGAAATTTAAGGATCTTCAGATCATGAGAGTGATCGTTTGCGGCGCCGGGCGCGTGGGGGTTGGCATCGCCCGCCGGCTTTCTCGCGAGGACAACGAAGTTACGGTGATTGATCAGTCGAAAGAGCTGATCCGCACGGTCGCTGAACGCCTTGATGTGCGCGGCGTCGTCGGTAATGGCGCATACCCTGAAATTTTAGAACAGGCGGGCGCGCGCGAGGCCGATATGGTGATCGCAGTGACCTATTCTGACGAGGTCAATATGATCGCCTGTCAGATTGCGCACACGCTTTTTAACGTGCCGACAAAAATCGCCCGGGTGCGGGCTCAAGCGTATCTCGACCCGAAATATTCCGATCTGTACGCCCGCAAACATATGCCGATTGACGTCATCATCTCGCCGGAGCGCGAGGTTTCTGAAGCGATTATGCGCCGGATGTCGACGCCGGGTGCGTTTGAAGTGACCTCGTTTGCCGATGGACGGATCTGGGCGGTCGGTGTCAAGCTTCGTGAAGATTGCGCGATCATCAACACGCCGTTGCGCCAGGTTGCGGAACTTTTTCCTGACCTGAAAATCACCATCGTTGCTATCAAGCGCGGCGGGAGAATGTGGCGCGCCCATGCCGGCGACCAACTGGAGGCTGGCGATCAGATTTATTTTATTGCTGACCGCAACGACGTTCAGCGCGCATTGGAAATTATGGGTGAGGCGGCCAGCAGAGCCCGCCGCGTGATTATCATCGGCGGTGGCAATATCGGCCTGTTCGTCGCCAAGGGCCTGGAAAAACTGGGCGCGATGAAAATCCGCATCATTGAGCGCGACCGCAAGCGCGCGGAGTTTCTGGCGGAAGAGCTGGAGCGCACCATTGTTCTTCTTGGCGACGGGCTTGACCGGTCGATCCTGCGCGAGGCGGGCGTCAGCAAGGCGAAAACCGTTGTTGCGGTGACCGACAATGATCAGGTAAATATTTTAGCTTCCGTCGTCGCCAAGCGTGAAGGCGGGCGCGGTTCGTTAGCGTTGATCAACGATAGCGATTACGGCCCGGTTTGCGAATCGGTCGGCATTGACAGATTTATCGACCCGAGGGCGACAACGATCTCGACAATTTTGCAGCATGTGCGGCGTGGGCGCATCAAAGGGGTTTATTCTCTTTCCGACGGCGCGGCCGAACTGGTCGATGCGGTGGCGCTTGAAACCTCGCCGCTTGTCAATAAGCCGCTGCGCGAGGCGAACCTGCCTGAAGGCGTTATGATTGGCGCGGTGTTGCGCAATGGCAAGGTGCAAATGCCAACCGGCGACACGGTCATCAATGCCGGAGACCGTATTGTCTTGATGTCGATGCGCGAGAACGTCAAAGACGTCGAACAGATGTTTCGTGTCAGCATTGAATATTTTTAACCGCTCGGACAGGCGGGCCCCAAACAACCGGGCCAGGGACGGCGCAGCATGGGCCTGACAAGCATTCTTCGCGGACTGTCGGCCATGTTGCTGGTGCTTGGCGCGGCGATGATCGCGCCGATGATGATGGCGTTGACTGGCGGCGAAGACAGCGCCGGGGCCTATCTTTTCGGCGTGACGGCGGCGTTATTGGCGGGCGGCGGCGCCTATGTGGCGAGTATCGGCAATCGTCCGCCGACAGACTTTCGCGGCGCCCTAATTATCATCTTGTTATGGTGGGCGCTAATTCCCGCATTTGCAGCCATTCCTTTCGCCATGGGATCGCTCGCCTATGCTGACGCTTATTTTGAAGCCGTAAGCGCGATTACGACGACCGGCGGCTGGCTTTCCAATAGCCAAGCTATCGCCAGCCCGGCAGGGATGTTGTGGCGCGCGGAGTTGCAGTGGCTTGGCGGGTTGGCGTCGATCACTATTGCTGCGGCGATTTTTATCCGCCCAGCCTTTATTGGCATCGATACGTTGCTGCCGCCATTCTCGCGTGGTGATGACGCATCTTACCTTCGCCCATTGCACAATGCAGTCAAAGCGTTTGCTTCAGTCTATGCGATGGCGACGCTGTTTGCGCTTTTCTGTCTCGCCATCGCTGGCGCACCAGCGTTCGATGCGGTGATCATGGCGCTGTCGGGCGTGGCGTCGGGCGGGTTCCTGCCAAATGCCGGCGGCGTCGGCGCTTATGCGCCTGCCGTCAGCGGCGTGTTGTTCTTCGTTCTGGTTTTCAGCGGCGCCAATTTTGTGCTGATCGCCCGCATTGCTCGCGGGGCGAGGGAACGCGTGCGCGATGTTGAAACTGGCGCCTATTTGGTCATTCTTTTTGTTGTCGGGATAATGTTTTGGGTTCTCGCCGGGGCGGGCGATGTGTTGTTGGCGGCGCCGCAGATCTTTAACGCCGCCTCGCTGTTGTCGACCAACGGCTATGTTATTGGCGAAGCGCCGCCCTTGATCGCGGCCATGGTCACGGCGATTATCGGCGGCGCGGCGGTATCGACGGCGGGCGGGTTTAAAATTTTGCGCTGGCTGGTGATTATGCGCCGCGCGCGTGAGGAGGTCCGCCGGCTTATCGCGCCGAGCGCTATTTTCGGTAGCCGCCGGGTCGTCAACGAGCTTGGTGTGTGGATACATTTTTTAGTGTTTACGATGACGTTGGCGGCGCTGGTCGTGGCGCTGTCGTTCGACGGTCACTCATTTGAAATCGCGGCGGCGGCGGCGACGGCTGCGCTCGCCAATGCCGGCCCGTTGCTGCAGCTTGCAGAAGGGGCGGGGGACGGTTATGCGATTTTTGATGGGCCGACCCGGTGGCTGCTCCTGGTCGCGATGATCCTCGGCAGGCTTGAGGCGGCGGTGGCGCTTGCTTTACTCAATCGAGTGTTTTGGAGATTTCTTTAAACCATGCCGAAAATTGCATATTTTAACGGCCAATATGGTCTGCACGCGCAAGCTATGGTGCATATCGATGATCGCGGCTATCAGTTCGCGGACGGAATATATGAAGTCTGTCTCGTCATTGGCGGGCGCTATTGGGATATGGAGGGCCATCTTGCGCGGATGGAACGCTCGCTTGGCGCACTGCACATTCGGATGCCGATGAGCGTGGCTTCTCTGAAAGTCGTCATGAACGAAGTGTTGCGCCGGAACCGGCTGGGTGATGCGCTGGTCTATATTCAGATCACGCGCGGTGTCGCGCCTCGTAACCATCCGTTCCCAGAAGACGACATTGCGCCCGCCCTGATCATGACTGCGCGGCGGTTTGATCTGGATCAAAGCGATGCGCAGGCGGCAAAAGGCGTTCGCGTGATTACGGCGCCGGATATTCGCTGGGGGAGGGTCGATATCAAGTCGATTTCCCTGTTGCCGAATGTGCTGGCCAAGCAAGCTGCGGTTGAGGCGAGCGCGACTGAAACCTGGCTAGTGCGCGATGGAAGAGTGACGGAGGGTTCGTCCACCAACGCCTGGATTGTCACCGCTGACGGCGTCCTCGTCACCCATCCGAAGGGGCATGACATTCTCGGCGGCATCACCCGCGAGACGGCGCTTGCCTGCGCCCGGGATTTACAGATCAAGGTTGAGGAGCGCGCCTTCAGCGTCGGGGAAGCGCAAAAGGCCGCAGAGGCGTTTATGACATCTGCAACAAGTTTGGTGACGCCGGTTGTGCAAATTGACGGCGTCAAAATTGGCGACGGGGCGCCTGGCCGCATCGCCTTGCGCCTTCGTGAAGCCTATAAGGAGCGGGCCCGCCGCGTTTCCGGGGACAAAAGGGGCTGATTTCGGTTGCCTCAGGCCCATTCAGCGGCCACAATGATGCTGCATTGCAAAAATATAACAACGAGGCGGAGTGCAGCCCCAATGACCGACAAAAAACAAAACCTTCAGGACACTTTCCTCAATCACGTCCGCAAATCAAAAACCCCGGTCACGATCTTTCTTGTGAACGGCGTCAAGCTGCAAGGCATCGTCAGCTGGTTTGATAACTTTTGTGTTTTGCTGAAGCGCGACGGCCATGTGCAACTCGTTTACAAGCATGCAATTTCGACGGTAATGCCCCAACAGCCGGTCACGCTTTGGGACGGCGATAGCGACGAAGAATAAATGGCGCCTGTGGCGGATCAAGAATCTGTAATCATCATTCACCCGGCGCTGAAAGGCGCGGTAGACGCACGCTTGCCAGAGGCGCGGCTGGAAGAAGCCGCTGGCCTTGCGGCGGCTATAAATCTGTGCGTCGTCGATACCAAAGTTACCCCGGTTAATCGGCCGCGGCCTGCGACGCTGATCGGCGGCGGCAAGGTTGATGAGATACGCGCGCAGCTGGACGCCTCAGACCCGCGTCCGGGGCTGGTGATTGTCGATGGCGCGCTGACGCCGGTGCAACACCGTAATCTGGAAACCGCCTGGGAC
>JAJFFX010000066.1 GCA_021776455.1 Hyphococcus sp.
AGAGGTCGACACCCGCGCCGGCGCGCTGCTAGGGGCGGCGATCCATGCCGCGACAGCGCCGCCAAAACCCGGCGCCGGCAATTTCCTGGTAGATTTCGCCCAAGATGCGATGATGGATATTTGGGACGCGTTTGCAGAAAATTTGTTGAGCGCTGAGGCGGAAAAACTCTATCGCGCAAAAGTCGAAACCGCGGCGCTGTGTTATGCGGCGGCCTGTCCGGCGTCGACGGCGCAAAAGCTGTTGGCGTTGCACAGCGCCGGGCGCCTTCGCGTGATCCGAGGCGTTCGCGAAGTGCGGCCGGGGGAGGAGGGCGATTTAACTATTCACCATGCGCATGGCGTCGAATGCGCGAGCATTGTAGTGAATGCGACCGGCGGTGTAGATCGCATGGTTGCGGGCGCCGGTCAGCCGGCGTTGATAAAAAACCTTGTCGCCGAACGCTTGCTTGCGCCCTATGCATGCGCCGGCGCCATCGCCCATGGCGCCGCGGTGGATATGAAAAATTTCAAGGCAATTGGCGCAAAAAACATTTATCTCGCCAACATGTTGCTCTGGGGGCCGGGCTTTTTCACCAGTTCTGCCTATCTGATGGCAAGCGTGGTGGAACGCCTGCTCGCGGCGGCGTTTGAGGGTTTTGAAACGCCGGATTAATTTGTGCGATGAAACAGACGATAGCTCCACACCGGCGGCCATTTCTTTCGCACCCGTAGCCGTTTACGCCCTTCACATTAAGGCTTTGTTTACCTTTGTTAACAATGTATTAAATCGTGAATATGGTTAATGCATTTTCACATTGACCACGGCGTTAAGATAGCGTTCGATACTCCTTGTAGATACTAAGTCCCCCTCCCGGTATCTGCATCGATTTGGTAAACCGAACACGGAGCAAAATTTCGAAAGAAGCCAAGCTTAGACAGATCATGAGTCCCCACCCGCGCGATAGAACATGATCAAATATATGACCCGCTATTCGGCCGGACAGGGACAAATGATGCAAACACGGGCGGCGCAAAACCGCCCGCGTTTGTTTTTTTGGCTCTGAATTTTCACTCATTCATTTTGGGCGCGGTTTTTTCTATCGGGAAACCCCCTCCGTCACTTCGTGACACCTCCCCCGTAAACGGGGGAGGAATATTAGGTTGAGCTTGTGGCAAGCTTCTTCCCCCGCCCGACCGCGAAGGCGGTCGAATCATAGTTCGCGCGCATTCGCGCGCGGGCGGGGGAAGTGGCCGCGAAGCGGTCGAAGGGGGCTCCTTTTCTCCAAAGCCTCCCCGCAGCGCGGCAACAAGGCCCTTTCGTTTCGCGGCCAATCAAGTATGTGTGTTTCATGAATCATAAGGTATAGGCGGGCCGGGCCCTTTGGGCGACACGCTCCCGCGAGGAGATCAGCACTATGGCGAGCCGCAAACCAGCCAAAGACCAGCCGGCGTCCTTCGAATGGACTGCCGAAAACCAGACCTGGTGCGATAGCCAACTCAAAAAATATCCTGAAGGGCGCGAAAATTCCTGTGTCATTCCCTTCCTCTGGCGCGGCCAGAAGCAGGCGGGATGGATTTCTATCGCGATGATGGAGGCGATCGCGCGCCAGCTCGATATGCCTTATATCCGCGTCTACGAGGTTGCGACCTTCTATACGATGTTCAATCTCGCGCCGGTTGGCGCATTTTACGTCCAGCTCTGCGGCACCACCCCGTGCGTGCTGCGCGGCGCCCATGACCTGCGCGAGGTGGCGAAAAAAGTCATCGGACCGGAAAACCACGTTTCCGATGACGGCAAGCTGTCCTGGCTTGAGGTCGAATGTCTCGGCGCCTGCTGCAACGCGCCGATGGTGCAAATTTCAACCAGCGATAGCGATCATTATTACGAAGATTTGACGCCGGAGAAATTTGAAGACCTGCTCGGCAAATTGCGCCGCGGCGAAGAGGTGAAACCGGGCACGCAAAACGCCCAGCGCCATACATCCGACCCGGAAGGCGACAACACGACGCTTACCGATACGTCGCTCTATGACGGCAGCCGCGCGGAACCCCTGAAAGAAATCCCGAACTCTGCGCCTGCTGCGCCGGCGGAGTGATGCGTCAATGTTAGGCAAAAAGCAAACCCCTCATCCTGAGGTGCAATCGCACAGCGATTGCCTCGAAGGATATGCTGCGAGCCCTGCGCTTGCGGCCCATCCTTCGAGGCTCGCCTTACGGCTCGCACCTCAGGATGAGGAAGATGTAGTATTGAAATGAATATGCTCGACAACCAGAAGCGAAAAGACGCGATCAAAGGCCTGATCAATATTGCAATCATTGAGGGCTTTGTGTTGATGGCGGTGGTTGGCGTTTACCTCTATACCGGCAAGTTGATCCATCTTGTTGGCGGGGTCATTGGCTCAACGGTGATTTTTGCGCCAATGTTTCTGCGCTGGTCGAGGGCCCATGGCGAGGCGATGAAGGTGAGGCCCAATTCGGCCGGGAACAGCGATGTCTGAAGAACAAAATCAAAGCCCGCATTACATTCCTGAGCTTGATCCGGAGAATCCGGAAAGCGGGCCTAAGGTAAAACAACGTATGCTTTGGGTTATGTTTTTTGCTGGTTTGGCATTGTTGGCGGCAGGCGCTGGATTATACGTTTCCGGGTTTGAAAATGCCGGATTGATGGTGGCCGGGATTGGCATAGTAGTGTTAGCGCCGTTATGGGTTTTTGCAGGGTTTTGATCGCGGGTCACACGCGGCAGAGATGGTAAGAGAAATGCTCGAAGATAAAGACCGAATTTTCACCAATCTCTATGGCCTTCATGACTGGCGGCTGGAAGAGGCGAAAAAGCGCGGCGCCTGGAACGGTACGGCTGACATCATCCGTATGGGGCCGGACTGGATTATTCAGCAACTGAAGGACTCTGGTTTGCGCGGGCGCGGCGGCGCCGGCTTTCCGACCGGGCTTAAATGGTCGTTCATGCCCAAGGAGGTTGGCGAGCGCCCGCATTATCTTGTTGTGAACGCCGATGAGTCCGAGCCCGGCACCTGCAAGGACCGCGAGATGATGCGCCATGACCCGCATCTTCTGATCGAGGGCTGTCTGATCGCTTCTTACGCGATGAAGGCTAATGCCTGTTATATTTATGTGCGCGGCGAATATGTCGATGAGCGCAACAATCTTCAGGGCGCCATTGACGAGGCTTATGCGGCCGGACTGCTTGGCAAAGACGCCGCGGGTTCCGGTTGGGATTTCGACCTCTACGTTCATCATGGCGCGGGCGCCTATATTTGCGGCGAAGAAACCGCATTGCTCGAAAGCCTTGAAGGCAAAAAAGGCCAGCCGCGCCTGAAGCCGCCCTTTCCCGCCGGGGCCGGACTTTATGGCTGTCCGACTACGGTCAACAATGTCGAATCGATTGCGGTGGCGCCGACCATACTGCGTCGCGGCGCCGACTGGTTCCAGAAATTCGGCCGCGACAATAACAAAGGTACGAAAGTATTTTGCATTTCCGGTCATGTGGAGCGGCCGTGTAATGTTGAAGAGACGATGTCTATTCCGCTGAGGCAATTGATTGATACGCATTGCGGCGGCGTCCGCGGCGGCTGGGACAATCTGAAAGCGGTGATCCCCGGCGGCTCGTCGGTGCCGTTATTGCCGCGTGAAATTTGTGACGATGTGCTGATGGATTTTGACGCGCTGAAAGATGTGCGCTCCGGGCTTGGCACGGCGGCCGTAATCGTAATGGACAAATCCACCGACATTGTCCGCGCGATTGCGCGGATTAGCTATTTCTACAAACATGAAAGCTGCGGTCAGTGCACGCCCTGCCGTGAGGGCACGGGCTGGATGTGGCGTGTGCTGGAGCGGATGGCGACAGGCCATTCGACGACGGAAGAAATCGACAAACTGCTGGAAGTTTCAACACAGATCGAAGGCCACACGATTTGCGCGCTGGGCGACGCCGCCGCCTGGCCGGTGCAGGGGCTGATCCGTCACTTCCGGCACGAAATCGAAGAGCGCATCAACGACTATCGCGCCGACCGCGGTCCCGTCGCGATGGCGCGCGTTGCGGCGGAGTAACTCAATAAATTTGCACATCGACGCGGAATCTGCTTTGTGCCAATACGCAAAAGTGCTTGTGCCGCAGCGATTCTCGTGATTCTGTCGGCGTCTGGCGTTTATTGAGTCGAAACCAAAAAGGATCGAGTAATGGCCGTAAAACGTAAAACTGCGAAGAAGAAAGCCCCGGCGAAGAAAAAAGCCCCGGCCAAGAAGGCTGCTGCGAAGAAAGCGCCCGCTAAAAGAGCGGCTGCGAAAAAAGCGCCGGCCCGTAAGGCTCCAGCGAAAAAAGCAGCAGCTAAAAAAGCGCTGCCGGATACGCTGACGCTGAAACATTTGGCGGCGGAGCTATCGGAAGCTTACGAAATGCCGAAAAAACAGGCTGAAGAATTCCTCAGCAGTTTCGTCGACCGCATGGGCGGACACCTCAAAAAAGGCAAAAAGCTGCGTATTCCTGGCCTTGGCATCATGCAGGTCAGAAAACGCGCCGCCCGTTGGGGCCGCAACCCGGCAACTGGCGAGCGCATCCGCATCAAAGCGGCGAAAAAAGTCGCTTTCCGTGTTGCAAAAGACCTGAAAGAACGCGTTCTTTAAGCTGGCCTTGTCTCCAAAGTTGAATTCCCAACGCCCGGCGGCAATGACGCCGGGCGTTGTTTTATATAGGGGTTCTAGATTATCGTAGGGTGTTGCCAAGCAGAGCCGTGGAGTCGCACGCGGTTTAAAATGGCAACCGTTTGGTTTGTTAAGTGAAAGCGTGCGGAAGATGAGAACGGCTTGCGAAATGATTTCAATCGCGGAGATTACTGACCCGGCGCTCGCCGTGACGTTGGCCGATCTTGGCGCCGCAACTTTCTCGCGAACCTTTGGCCATCTTTATAAGCCTGAAGATGTTCGCCTGTTTCTGACCGAGAAACATTCCGCCAAAACATATCGCGATCTCATTATCGATAATCAAAGCGCGGTTTGGCTGGCGCGCGACCCGGGCGGAGAGGCGGTCGGCTACGCCGTCGCCGGTCCCTGCCGCCTGCCGGCGCCGGATATGCCGGACAATTCCGGCGAGCTATTGCGGCTCTATGTAAGCGAGGCTGCGCGCGGGGCCGGGCTGGGGCAGCGTCTCCTAGGCCATGTGCTGGCTTGGCTAGAGGCTCGATACGATCCTATTTATCTCAGCGTCTATTCACAAAACCATGGCGCGCAACGGCTCTATAAGCGCTACGGTTTTGAAAAAGTGCATGATTATTTGTTTATGGTCGGCAACCATGCAGACCCAGAATTCATCATGAAACGAAAGCGTCAAAGCTCGGGAGAATATGCATGAAGCAGGCTGGATATAGGAAAAAATCATGACAACAGCGAGAGGAGTGTGCTTGCGATGACCGATATACCATCGCTGGAACAGCGTCTGGATCGACTGGAGCATGGACAGGCGAGGGTTCTTGCGTCATTAGCCGCGATTGAAGGCCGGATTGAAATCCTGCATCAAGAATTTCAGCGCACCGCAACTACGGTTTCGCGATTTAGCCTGGCCCAGGAGAGCGCAAAGTTAGCCAGCCAAAGACTGGAAGGCTTTGTCAGTGATGTGCGTGGCCAGTTGAGCAAGATCGAGGCGGCGTTGGACAGCAAAAAATGATGGAAAACGGATGAGACGAAACGCGCGACGGCGCATGCACAGTCTCGCTATTATCTTCATTCAGGACATTCCCTGTGCTCATTAATCCAGCTAAGCGTAAGGTATGACGACGGCTCCTCAACCTTTGCGTCTTGAAAATATTCAAGCGCTGCGTGGTATTGCTGTGCTGGCGGTGGTGTTGTCGCATTTGATGACGGTCGAGCGCAAATATGCGGGAGACCGGTTGCTTGGTGATTTTTTCAATGTCGGGTTTTCTGGCGTCGATCTATTTTTCGCCATTTCCGGCTTTGTGATGGTTTATGTGGCGTGGAACAAACCGAGCGGTTTGCGGAGCGCCACATCCTTTCTGTTTGCCCGCGGAGCGCGTATTTACCCACTCTACTGGCTTGTCAGCCTGGCGGTTCTTTCCGTGTGGATACTCCGTCCAGAGTTCGTTTTTGTCAGTAATGCTAATGTTTCCCTAGTGCGTTCCTTTGCATTGTGGCCTGCGCAATCCTATCCCTTGCTTGCCGTGGGTTGGACGTTGATCCACGAAATGTATTTTTATCTGATTTTTGCCGTATTGGTGTTTTCGCCGCCGCATATTCGTTTATGGGGGTTGATGGCGTGGGGTGCGTTTGTGCTTGCTGCTTTTTTTGCTGGGGCGGGGGCGCATGGGCCGGTTTTGCGTGTTCTGTCTCATCCGCTTAGTTTTGAGTTCTTGGGCGGGGCGTTGACTGCACTGGCCTTGCATCGTTTTACCGGTCGGTATTGGTTGCTCGCGTTGCTGACAGGCTTAGTGCTATTTGTCGCAGCTTGTTTTTTCTCTTTGCAGCTTGGGCCGGTGTTTTGGGAAAGCTGGCCAAGGGCGGCAAGTTTTACACCTGCCGTGTCACTGATCGTTTATGGCGCCGCAGGTGCAGAGTGCGCGGGCAAAACCTTCAGCCGGGCATTGGTGTGGGTCGGCGATCAATCATATGCGCTATATCTCACGCACGTTCTAAGCCTTAGCGCCGCGGGGAGGATATGGGCGCTGGCGGCGCAGGAGGGTCCGTTAGATAATATTGTGATGCTGCCGTTGTTGATAGGGATCGCCCTGATTGCTGCAGAAGCGACGCATCAGCTCATTGAAACGCCCTTACTGCATTTCGCAAAACGATTGCGTCGCAGATTATTCTGACCAACAGGATTTTTGTCGATATCGGACCGAAATATTAAATCACGACTCGCAAGGGGCTTGATGGCGTCCATGGGTGGGCTTGGTCAACGGCGTTGGCAGCGTATCGTGCTCTCAAAAATCTCCTCATGCCGCGTTGCGGCTCTGGAAAGCGTCGGAAAATACCGCTAAGGAAGCCGCTCGCGCTGGTGAACAACGCCTAGATACATGCGCCCGCAAAAACCCAAGGAAGAGCCGTGGCAATGAGCGATAAACGCATCATCAAGGTCAATGACCGGGAAATCGAAGTTCCCTCTAATTTGACGCTGTTACAGGCTTGCGAAGCGGCCGGCGAGGAGATCCCGCGATTTTGTTACCACGAGCGTCTGTCGGTCGCCGGCAATTGCCGTATGTGCCTTATCGAGGTTAAAGGCGGCCCGCCCAAACCCACCGCCTCTTGTGCACAAAATGTCCGCGACCTGCGCCCCGGTCCTGACGGCCAACCGCCGGAGTTGTTCACGAACACGCCAATGGTGAAAAAAGCCCGCGAAGGGGTGATGGAGTTTTTGCTGATCAACCATCCGCTCGATTGCCCGATTTGCGATCAGGGCGGCGAGTGCGATTTGCAGGACCAGGCAATGGCCTATGGCCGCGACGGTTCGCGCTATGCAGAAAACAAACGCGCGGTCGAAGAAAAACATATGGGCCCGCTTATTAAAACCGTCATGACACGGTGTATTCAATGCACGCGCTGCGTTCGGTTCGCGACAGAAATTGCCGGCGTTGACGATTTGGGCCTGGTCAATCGCGGTGAGAATGCGGAGATCACGACCTATCTTGAAAAAGCGGTGCTGAGCGAGTTGACCGGCAATTTGATCGATGTGTGCCCGGTCGGCGCGCTGACGTCTAAGCCTTATGCGTTCAATGCGCGGCCATGGGAGTTGCGCAAGACGCAATCGATTGACGTGATGGATGCGGTCGGTTCGAACATTCGCATTGATGCGCGCGGGCGCGAAGTGTTGCGTATTCTCCCCGTGCTGCATGAACAGGTCAATGAAGAATGGATCGCCGACAAGACCCGTTTTGTCTGGGATGGATTGAAGCGCCAGCGCCTGGATCGCCCCTATTTGCGCAAGGACGGCAAGCTTCAACCGGTAAGCTGGGAAGAAGCCTTTGGAGCGGCGGCGGAAAAACTTAAAAATACGCGCGGCGAAAAAGTCGCCGCTCTGGTCGGCGATCTGGCGCCGAGCGAAGCGGTCAAAGCGTTGAAAGATCTGATGGGCGCCATCGGCGCGCCGCATCTCGATTGTCGTCAGGACGGCGCTAAAATCGGCGCCAATAATGGAAATAACGACAGGCGCTCTTATCTGTTCAACACCGGCATTGCTAATCTTGAGCACGCCGACGCAATCCTCCTGGTGGGAACCCATCCGCGCAAGGAAGCGCCGATGGTCAATGCCCGCATCCGCAAAGCCTGGCTTGCTGATCTCGATATCAATATTGGCCTCATCGGCGAGAAACCTGAGCTTACTTACGACTATGATTATCTCGGCGCTGGACCGGCAACGCTTGAGACGCTGGCCAAAGGCGAGGGCGAATTTTTCCAAACTTTGAAATTGGCCAAGCGCCCGGCGATCATTATCGGCGCCGGCGCGTTATCGCGCAGCGATGGCGCGGCGGTGTTGCACGCGGCAGCAAAGCTGGCGGATGCGGTCGGCGCGGTCAGTGCGGACTGGAACGGGTTTAATGTTCTCCACAACGCAGCCTCGCGGGTTGGCGCGCTCGACCTTGGGTTTTTACCGGGAGAGGGCGGCAAGGACTTTGCCGGCATTGTCGCTGGGTGCGGCGCGCGCGAGATCGACGTTGTCTATAATCTCGGCGCCGATGAGTTTGATACAAAACAGCTCAACGGCGCGTTTGTTATTTATCAGGGCAGTCACGGCGACGCCGGCGCGCGCCATGCGGATGTGATCTTCCCGGGTGCGGCCTATACCGAGCAGAGCGCGATTTACATCAACACTGAGGGCCGCGCGCAAATGGCCAATCGCGCTTCGTTCCCGCCGGGCCAGGCGCGCGAGGACTGGGCGATTATCCGCGCCCTGTCGGATTATATCGGGCATCGGCTGCCTTACGATGATCTGTTCGCACTGCGCCGGGCGATGATCGCCGATGCGCCCTCGCTTGGCCGCATTGATCAGATCGGCGGCGATGATGGCGGCTTTGACGTCTCCGCTGTCGGGACCGAGGCGGCGATGAACGAGGCCGGATTTGTCTGTCCGATTGCAGATTATTATCTGACCAACCCGATAGCGCGCGCATCGCAAACGATGGCGGAATGTTCTGCGATGGTTGCCGGCGTGAACACGATCGCGGCTGAATAGGTTAGCCCACCCTTATGGAAAAAGACCCGGCGCAATTTGTTGAAGAAATCCGCGCTAACGTCGCGTTCGAACATCTGGTGGCGGCGATTGTCAGCGGCGCCGCGCTTGCCGGGTCGATCTTTTTTGTGCTGGATCTTACGGGGCTGTTCTTTGCCGGCGCGCTTTCTGCGCCAAATCTCTTGGCGCTGATCTTAAGGTCGCTTACCCTCTGCATTATGGTGTTTCTGATCGGATTTCTTGCCGGCGCGCTGATCGTTACGTCGCTGTTCAAGGCGCTCGAAAAAGTCAAGCGACGCAGTGTCTGGCCGTATCTGGCCGCCTCCATCGGCGTTATCGCGATTTCATTGATCACATTGTTCAGCCTGCCGAATGCTGGCGCGCCGGAGATGGCGCTAATTATTGCGGTCATCGCGGCAGGCCTTTTTATCGCTATCGATTTCGGCCGCCGGATGACGCCGTTATGGCGGGCGGTTGAGCGCGCCGAAGAGCAGACGGTCGGCAATCTGCGCCGGCTTCACTGACCCCCCGCGTTATGCAAAGCGACAGGCTGCGGCGCTTTTGCGGTGAACCGACCTATCAATCCGTCCACATAATGTTACAAACGTCGCATTATTAGGGAGGCAGCTATGAAACAATTTGCAGCAACCAGATATGCGGTGATGGGCGTCGGCATTTTCGTGCTCGCCGCCGCTGGCGCGGCGCTCGCGAAAGATGACGATGCGATCGTCAGCAAAAATTTTGATCTCGCCGGTTTTGATCGGATCGATATTTCCGGCGTTTATGAGCTTGATGTTCAGATTGGCAAAGATTTTTCCATAAAATTGTCCGGCCCTGACCATGAAATGGCGCGGGTGGAAGCAACGGTTGAAGACGGCGTTCTCTACCTTGACCAGCGCAAAGCCAAACGCAGCGAACGCCGCAAGCACAATAATCACCATGGCGTCAATGCGAAGATTACTTTGCCGAGCCTTGTCGGGCTTGAGGTTTCGGGCGTGGTTGATGGGTCTGTTGCGGACATCGATGCAGAAAAATTTGCGCTTGAAATTTCCGGCGTAGGCGAGATGGAGCTGTCCGGCGAATGCGGCGCCTTGGACGCAAAAGTTTCCGGCGTCGGTGATCTTGACGCCGAGGCGTTGGAATGCCGCTCGGTCGATATTGCAGTTTCTGGCGTCGGTGATGCTTCTGTGTTTGCCAGCGATACAGTCGATGCGCGCGTTTCCGGTATGGGCGATATCGATGTTTATGGCGGGCCGAAAAACGTGCAAAAATCCTCCAGCATGTTCGCCGATATTACCGTACACTGATGACGCTATAGCAAGATGCGTTCGATATGAACTGTTGCATTTTGCCATCGTCTTTTTGCGCCCACCCCGATCTCGTCCGGCGTGCGTAAGCTCAGATTGATAAACCCTATGCTTGCGGCTCGCCCTTCGCGACGCAAAGGCCATTGATATTGTTATTTGTTCCTCACAATGAGGGGGGTGTTGCCGATAATAGGCCACCCTTATCCTGTGGAGCGAACCGAAAGATTCGCGTCGCGAAGGATGCGAGCCGGATAGAGCACTGGCGTGCAAAAAATACGACCGTCCGCCTTCGCACTGCGACTAGCGGCATTTGCAGCATTCGCTCTATTTGCTAGGTTTTGATTGGGTTAGATGGGAGGCGAGACATGAAACTGATTTTTGGTATTTTGATTGGGCTGGTGCTTGCGGTCGGTATTGCCGGCGGCGCGGCCTATATGGCGTTTGGCGATATCACCGATATTGGCGAGCGCGACAAGGGTAACGACATTACTCAAAACTATGAAATTGCGGGCTTCAACGAAATCGATATTGGCGGCGTTTATGAAGTCGATATCCGCGTCGGCCCGGATTTTTCCGTGACGCTTTCTGGCGCTGAGGAAGAAATGGCGCGTGCGGATGTTGTGGTTGAGCGCGGGGTATTGCACTTGACGCAGGAAGAGCTGCGGGGCGGCAAACGCCGCTGGCGCAATATGGGCCTGACCGCGCAAATCAGCCTGCCGGCGCTGAACGCGATTAAAGTCGCCGGCGTCGCTGATGTCGATGTCGATGGCGTGGCGGCGGACGATTTTACCTTGCGTCTGGCGGGCGTCGGTGAAATCGATGTTGCCGGGACCTGCAATGGGCTCACCGCCAGCGTTTCCGGTGTTGGCGAACTTGACGCCGCAGACCTTAAATGCGCCGATGTTGACGTCCGTGTTTCCGGCGTCGGTGAGGCGAAGGTTTATGCCTCGCAGTCGGTGGACGCCAGCGTTGGCGGCATCGGTTCGATTACCGTTTATGGCTCACCCGCGCGGGTTGAGAAGAGCAGTGGATTTCTGGCCGACATCAAGGTCAAATAAGCGCGTCCATCATCGCTCCGGCATAGCGGTCGCAATTCAAATCGAAATTGCGGCCGTTTTGCATAAGAACCCCCGTGACTAGCGCGGCGATCCCCGTTATGACGCGGGACATGAGCGAATTGTGGACCTTTCTTTCGACCCGCCCGAGCGATGCCGGCTGGCTGGCCTGGCTGGTCCCGACCGCGTTGCAAACCCTCGCTCTAATGATTGTCCTGTTGTTGGCGCTGGCGTTTCTGCTGTGGTTTGACCGTAAAGTCTGGGCGGCGGTAATGATGAGGAAAGGCCCGAATGTGGTTGGGCCGTTTGGCCTGCTTCAATCTTTCGCCGACTTCTTCAAATTCGTGTTCAAGGAAATTGTGATCCCGGCGGCGGCGGACCGGACCATCTTCATCCTCGCGCCAATGATCTCGTTCGTCCTCGCCTTCGTCGGCTGGGCGGTCATTCCGGTGGGGCCGGGGCTGGTGGTCTCCGATATCAATGTCGGGATTTTGTACCTGTTTGCGGTCTCCTCGCTCGGCGTTTACGGCATCATCATGGGCGGCTGGGCGTCGAACTCGAAATATTCGTTTCTTGGCGCCTTGCGCTCGGCGGCGCAGATGGTCTCCTACGAAGTCTCGATCGGCTTTGTGATCATCACTGTCCTGTTGCTGGTCGGCTCGGCAAACCTCACCGACATTGTCTCCAGTCAGGCTCGCGGCGCCGGGTTTTTGAACTGGCATTTCATTCCACTGTTCCCGATGTTCGTTGTCTTCTTCATCTCGGCGCTGGCGGAAACGAACCGGCCGCCGTTCGACTTACCCGAAGCGGAATCGGAACTGGTCGCCGGCTATCAGGTGGAATATTCCTCGACGCTCTATCTCCTGTTTATGATCGGCGAATATCTCAATATCGTCTTGATGTGTGCGATGTTGACGATCTTGTTCTTCGGCGGCTGGCATTCGCCGATCCCGTGGGCGCCGCTGGACAGCGTTCCGGTGTTCTGGTTTGGCGCCAAGATTGTGTTCTTCTTCTTCCTGTTCGCGATGGTGAAGGCAATTGTGCCCCGCTATCGTTATGATCAGTTGATGCGCATTGGCTGGAAGTTCTTTTTGCCGCTGTCGCTGTTTTGGGTGATGCTGGTGGCGGGCGTGTTGATTATGGCGCCGGATCTTGCGGCCCATTTCCAGAGCTGGAGAAACTAGATGTCGCGGGTGGTCCAGGCGCTGAACGGCTTCATGCTGAAGGATTTTCTCAGCGCTTTCTGGCTGGCGTTGAAATATTTCATTCGCCCGAAATCGACCTTGAACTATCCGTTTGAGAAGGGGCCTTTGTCGCCCCGCTTTCGCGGCGAACATGCGCTCCGGCGCTATCCCAATGGCGAGGAGCGCTGCATCGCCTGCAAGCTTTGCGAAGCGATTTGTCCAGCGCAGGCGATCACGATTGAAGCCGAACCGCGCGATGATGGCTCACGTCGGACCACCCGCTACGATATCGACATGACGAAATGCATCTATTGCGGTTTTTGTCAGGAGGCCTGTCCGGTTGACGCCATTGTCGAAGGCCCGAACTTCGAATATGCGACCGAGACCCGCGAGGAGCTGTTCTACAACAAGGACCGCCTGCTCGAAAACGGCGACCGCTGGGAGCGTGAGATCGCCAAGAACCTCGAGCTTGATGCGCCGTATCGGTAAAGACGCTCAAAGTAAAATCTATCTCATCGCCGTCATCCCGGATGCATTGCAGCACGCAGTGATGCACTGCTGGTCCGGGATCGCTATCGGCGTGTTCAACCTACTGCGAGCGATCCCGGACCAGCGAAGCAGCACCCCGACCGCGAAGGCGGTCGAATCATAAATTGCGCGCCTTCGCGCGCGGGTGCTGCGTCGCATCCGGGATGACGAATTCTCTCTTCCATATCTCCTCCGCAGGCGGCAAAACGCCGGCCCAAAAAATTGGCCGCGGTTTTCGGGCCGGGCGTTTCACTCTGTTGAGCGCCGGGGGCGAGAGGGTCCGCGCCGCGACAGCCAACGGAATGGGACCGACAACGGCGCAAGGATTCACAATGTCAAATAGCCCACGCAGACGAACTTTACGTTCCCTGCGCATGAACGCCGTAAGTGCCTTTCTGGATGTTGCGATGTCCCCTTGCTGGGAGCTAATCGCCTATCGGGTTGGCCGCATATCGACGTTGGAAGAGAGTGTAAGGCCGCCCAAACCCGTGAGGATAACTTTTCACCAAATATAGGTTTTATGGCCAACTACCCTCCCAGGGTTGTTTTTTTGAAGATTCGATTCGTGTGGCGGTTGTGAGGATTGGGTGGTTTATTCCGGATGCAAGCCCCCCCTCCGTCCCTTCGGGACACCTCCCCCGTTTTACGGGGGAGGAATTATGCCTTGCATGCCGCACACTCTTTCTTCCCCCATTTATGGGGGAAGTGGCCGCGAAGCGGTCGAAGGGGGCTTCGACACCATCAAAAAACATCAACGCCAAAGTTCCGTCGCCGCCCTCTAGGCCATCGAAATACCTCTGAAATAACCCGCCTCAACCCTTTGCAAAGCCTCGCCAAGGCGTTTAAAACGCAGCGGATTTCGTGCGTGCGTGTGAGTCGCATTGCGGGCCGTGCGAATGCCCGTCATGCAGCGTCATCCGGCGTTGTTCCAGCCATTCTTGTTCCACCGAGTATCGAAATTTTCAAAGGTTGCGCTAAGCGTTTCTTATGTCGATTGCCGGATTTGCCTTTTTGGTCTTCTCCTTCACGATCATCGCTTCGGCGTTGATGGTGGTGGCCTCCAAGAACCCGGTCCATTCGGTGCTGTTCTTGATCTCCACCTTCATTGCCGCTGCCGGCCTGTTCGTGCTGATGGGCGCTGAATATCTGGCGATGGTGCTGGTGGTGGTTTATGTCGGCGCGGTTGCGGTTTTGTTTTTGTTCGTAGTGATGATGCTCGATGTGGATTTTGTCGAGTTGAAGCAGGACTTCCTGCAATATCTGCCGATTGGCGGCGCAGTGGCGGTGCTTGTCGTTGTCGAGCTAATTATGGTGGTCTCGGTCTGGGCGTTTCCGTCCGATGCGGACCTGGCGCTCGCCCATCCCTCGCCGACCGCGGCGCAGACGGTCGCCGATCCGAACGGACCGACCAATATCGAGGCTATGGGCCTCATTCTTTACACCGACTACGTGCACTATTTTCAGATCGCCGGGATCATCCTTCTGGTGGCGATGATTGGCGCGATTGTTCTGACCTTCCGCACGCGCGAGGGGGTCAAAAAGCAGGATGCCGCCGCTCAGATTGGGCGCAAGCGTGAAGACGGTGTTGAGCTTGTCGATATTCCAACCGGCCAGGGGCTTTCATAGAGGCGTTCGTTTAATGGTAGATTTTGAGGTTGGGCTTGGCGCTTATCTGTCCGTCGCTGCGATAGTGTTCGCGATCGGCATGGCGGGCATATTTCTCAATCGCAAAAACGTCATCGTCATCTTGATGTCGATTGAGTTGATGTTATTGGCGGTCAACATCAATCTGGTGGCGTTCTCACAGTTTCTTGGCGACCTCACCGGCCAGGTCTTCGCCTTTATGGTGTTGACGGTGGCGGCGGCGGAAGCCGCGGTGGGGCTTGCCATTCTCGTTGCGTTCTTCCGCAATCGCGGCGACATCGCCGTTGACGACGCCAGCTTGATGAAGAACTAGGGCCCCGCATTAATGGAATCTTTTGTCGTCTTACTGCCCCTGTTCGGCGCGATGCTGGCGATGCCGGTCGGGCGCGCTATTGGGCCACGGGCGGCGGAGCTGTTGACGACGGGCCTGTTGCTGATCGCAGCGGTGATCGCATGGTTTTTGTTGTTCGACGTCACCTCGCTGATGGGCGACGATGGCGGCGGCGTGCGCACCATAGAGTTGTTCACCTGGATTTCATCGGGCGGCTTCAAAGCGGTATGGGCGGTGCGGCTTGATGCGTTGTCGGCGGTGATGCTGGTGGTGGTGAACTCGGTCTCGTTCCTCGTCCATTGGTATTCCATGGGCTACATGAAAGAGTATGGCGAGCAGTCGCGGTTCTTTGCTTACCTGTCGCTGTTCACGTTTGCGATGTTGACGTTGGTGACCGCCGATAACTTCCTGCAACTGTTCTTCGGTTGGGAGGGCGTCGGGCTCGCGTCTTATTTATTGATCGGTTTCTGGTTTAAGAAGAAGTCGGCCAATGATGCGGCGATCAAGGCGTTTATCGTCAATCGGGTCGGCGATTTTGGTTTCGCGCTCGGCATTGTCGCGGTGTTTTATGTGTTCGGCTCGGTCGAGTTTGATACGGTGTTCAATGCGGTCGCCGCAAACGCAGAAATTACCCCCTTCGGCCAGACCGCCGGCGCGCCTATTCAGGAACTGAGCATCAATTTTCTGGGCCATAACTGGCATGCGCTGACGGTGATCGGCGTGTTGTTGTTCATCGGCGCGATGGGCAAGTCGGCGCAGTTTTTCCTCCACACCTGGTTGCCGGATGCAATGGAAGGCCCGACCCCGGTGTCGGCGCTGATCCACGCCGCGACCATGGTCACCGCCGGCGTCTATCTGGTCTCGCGCTGTTCGGTGATTTACGAATATGCGCCGAACGCGGCCGCGATGGTGACGCTGGTCGGCGCGGTGACGGCGTTTTTTGCCGCGACTGTGGCCCTGCTTCAGGACGACATCAAAAAAATCATCGCCTATTCAACCTGCTCGCAGCTTGGCTATATGTTTTTCGCCGCCGGCGTCGGCGCCTATGACGCGGCGATGTTTCATCTGTTCACCCATGCGTTCTTTAAAGCGCTGTTGTTCTTAGGCTCCGGCGCGGTGATCATCGCCATGCATCACGAGCAGGACATCAAGAAAATGGGCGGGGTGCGCATCGCCCTGCCATTCACGCATATTTTGATGGTGATCGGCACGATTGCGATTACCGGCGTTGGCATTCCAGGGGTCTTTCTCTTCGGCGCGCCATTTGGCGCTGCCGGGTTCGTCTCCAAGGATATGATTATCGAAGGCGCCTTCGCGGCTGGCGAGGTTGGCCGCGCGTTCGGCTATTTTGCTTTTGTGCTTGGGTTGCTGGCTGCGGTGATGACTGCGTTTTATTCCTGGCGGCTTATTTTCCTCACCTTTTGGGGGCCGAGCCGGGCGCCGGAAGAGGTCAGGAAACACCCCCATGCCGTGCCTGATGCGATGATGGCGCCATTGATCCCGTTGGCGATCGGCGCGCTGGTCGTCGGCATGGCGTTTTACGGTCAGTTTGTCGGCAACAACAAGCAAGCGTTCTGGGGTGATGCGCTCTACTTCAAAACCGCCGAGCATGTCGAAGGCGCGGCAAGCGTTGACCATGCGGGTGCGGATGAAACGACGCATGACGCTCCCGTTGAGGCGTCGGCGCATGGAGAAGACGCTGGCGCCGAAGGCGAGGGCGGCGGCCATCATGTTCCGGGCTGGGTCTTATGGGCGCCGTTCCTGGCGATGTTGTCTGGCGCACTTATCGCCGCCAATCATTATCTGCGCGGTGATCCGTTGCGGCCGGGCCTGTTGCGCGAAGGCGGGATGATTTACGGCTTCCTCAAGAACAAATGGTATTTCGATGAGATCTACGACTTCCTCTTGGTCAAGCCGGCGTTCCGGATTGGCCGGCTGTTCTGGCTTGAGGGCGACGGCAAAACCATTGACGCGGTCGGCCCCGACGGCATTGCTGCGGCCGTGGCGGCGGGCGCGCGGCGCATTGTTAAACTCCAGAGCGGCTACCTCTATCACTACGCCTTCGCCATGTTGATCGGCATCGCGGTCTTCATAACCTTCGTGCTGATCCGGGCAGGGGGCGGCCAATGACCGCCGCCCAGCCCTGGCTTTCCTTGTTAACATTCGCGCCGATGATCGGCGCCTTGTTCATCGTCGCCTCACGGATGATGGCGAAGAAGAACGATGACGGCGTCATTGTCGGTCCGGACCTTGAACAGGTCGAGCGCAATGCGCGGATGATCGCGCTCGCCTTTACCGTTGGCGCCTTTCTGATTTCACTCGGCGTTTTTGCGCTCTACGACCGCTCGCTGGCCGGCTTCCAGCTGGTTGAGGAAACTGCCTGGCTCGGCGGCGGCATCTCCTACAAGCTCGGCGTTGACGGGATTTCAATCCTGTTCGTCTTGTTGACGACCTTTATCATGCCGATCTGCATTCTCGCTTCGTGGGATTCTATCAAGTCGCGCGTCGCCGATTACATGATTGCGTTTCTGGTTTTGGAAACCTTGATGATTGGCGTTTTCGTTTCGCTGGATTTGTTTCTGTTTTATGTCTTCTTCGAGGGTAGCCTGA
Organism: Hyphococcus sp.; assembly: GCA_021776455.1. GTDB lineage: Bacteria > Pseudomonadota > Alphaproteobacteria > Caulobacterales > Parvularculaceae > Hyphococcus. Next base: position 17,827 of record JAJFFX010000066.1, read on the forward strand.
TCCCGATGTTTTTAATCATCGGCGTTTGGGGCTCTAAAGGCACAAAAGAATTCGCCGGCTTTACATTGCCGAGCCGGGTTTATGCGGCGCTGAAGTTTTTCCTCTACACGCTGATCGGCTCGCTGTTCCTCCTGGTGGCGATGGCGTGGATGTATGCGCAAGCCGGCACCACCGACATTGTCGCCTTGCAACAATTTGATTTCCCCGCCGGTGCGCAGAAATGGTTGTGGCTCGCCTTTTTTGCTTCTTTTGCGGTGAAGATGCCGATGTGGCCGTTTCATACCTGGCTGCCGGACGCGCATGTTCAGGCGCCGACCGCGGGGTCTATCGTTCTGGCGGCGATCCTATTGAAAATGGGCGGCTACGGATTTTTGCGGTTCTCGCTGCCAATGTTCCCGCTCGCTAGCGCCGATTTTGCACCGTTCATTTACGCCCTGTCGATCATCGCGATCATTTACACCTCCCTTGTTGCGCTGGCGCAGGAAGATATGAAAAAGCTTATCGCCTATTCATCGGTGGCGCATATGGGCTTTGTCACCATGGGGATTTTCACCGCCACCAAGCAGGGGATTGAGGGCGGTCTGTTCCAGATGCTGAGCCACGGCTTCATCTCCGGCGCGCTCTTTTTGTGTGTTGGCGTTGTCTATAAGCGCATGCATACGCGCGAGATTGCAGCCTATGGCGGGCTGGTGCATCGCATGCCGCTTTATGCATTTTTGTTTTTGTTCTTCACGCTTGCCAATGTCGGGCTTCCGGGCACCAGTGGCTTTATCGGCGAGATTCTCGCCCTTGTCGGCGCGTTCAAGGTCAATAGCTGGATTGCGTTTTTCGCGACCTTTGGCGTCATCCTATCGGCGGCTTACGCATTGCGGCTGTTCCGCGAGGTGATGTATGGCGAGTTGGTGAAGCCGGCTTTGATGTCGATCCCCGATGTCGACCGGCGTGAACTTTTATCTCTCGGCGCGTTGATGGCGTTTGCGCTTTATCTTGGCGTTAATCCAAGCCCGGCGCTTGACGTGTTCTCGCCTGCGGTTGATTTGCTGATGGACAATTATGATGCTGCGCTGGCGGCGGGAGCGTTGCGGTAATGGGCATATTCGAAACCCTGTCTTTCGCCGCGCCGGAGCTTGTGCTGGTGCTCGGCGCGATGGTGCTGCTGATTACCGGCGTGTTCATCGGCGATAAATCCGCCAAGCAGATTGGCTATGGTTGCGTCGCGCTGTTGCTGGTCGCCGTCTTGGTGGTGTTGTTCTCGCCAACCGCGCCGACGGCGTCGTTGTTTGACGGCGCCTTTCGTATCGACGCCTTCTCGACCTTCTGCAAGGTGATTATTTATCTGGTCGCCGCGCTCGCAATCTTGATGTCCGACCAGTTTTTCGCAGGCGAAAAATTGCGCCGATTTGAATATCCGGTGCTGATCGTGCTCGCCGTCTTCGGCATGTCGCTGATGGTGTCGGCGACCGATCTCATCTCGCTCTATATGGGCGTTGAGACCCAGAGCTTAGCGCTCTATATTCTCGCCGCGTTTAAACGCGACAGCCACCGGTCCACAGAGGCGGGGCTGAAATATTTCGTCCTCGGCGCTTTATCAAGCTGTCTTCTTTTGTATGGCGCATCGTTGATATACGGCTTTACCGGCTCAACCTCGTTTGAGGAAATTGCCCGTATCGCGTCAATGGAAGGCGCCAATGTCGGGCTTATCGTTGGCCTGGTGTTTTTAATATCCGGTCTCGCCTTTAAAGTCTCCGCCGCGCCCTTCCATATGTGGACGCCTGATGTTTATGAAGGCGCGCCGACGCCGGTGACGGCGTTTTTCGCGGCCGCGCCCAAGCTTGCGGGCATGGCGTTGTTCGCGCGCGTCTTGGTCTCGTCTTTCCACGGTGCTCTGGGTGACTGGCAGCCGGTGCTTGCGATGATCGCCGTCGCCTCAATGGCGGTCGGCGCCTTCTCGGCGATCCCGCAATCCAATATCAAACGGCTGATGGCCTATTCTTCGATTGGCCATATGGGCTATGCGCTGATCGGCCTCTCGGCGGGAACGGCGCAGGGCGTCAAATCCGTGCTCATCTATATGGCGATCTATGTGGCGATGACGATTGGCGCCTTTGCTTGCATTTTGATGATGCGCCGGCGCGGCGGGATGACGGAAAATATCTCTGACCTTTCCGGGCTCACCAAAACCAATATGCCGCTGGCGATCATTTTAACGGTGTTGCTGTTCTCGCTTGCGGGCGTGCCGCCGACCGCCGGGTTCTTCGGGAAATGGTATGTGTTCTTCGCGGCGGTAGATGCCGGGCTGATCTGGCTGGCGATTGTCGGCGTTTTCGCCAGCGCGGTGTCGGCTTATTATTATCTGCGCATTGTCTGGTTCATGTGGTTCGATGAAGCCGCCGAGCCGTTTGAGCGCGATGCCAGTCCGGTTTTGCAGTTTGCGGCCTGGGGTTCGGCAATTTTAATGTTCCCGGTGCTGACCGTTTTCATGGGACGGCTGACCGAGTTTGCGGGCCGCGCAGCCGCGGCGCTGTTTTAACGCATGGCGAGACTTCGCTCAGGCGCCTATCTCGACATCTTTGAAATCCTTGATTCCACCAGCCTTGAGGCGCGTCGTCGTGCGGACCTCGGCGAGCCGGGACCGCGTTGGTATATCGCCCTGCGCCAGACTGCGGGCTATGGCCGCCAGGGCCGCGCCTGGAGCCAGGCAATCGGGGATTTTTCCGGCACGCTGGCGTTCAAGCCGCAAACCGCCCCCGCTCAGCTTGGGCAGATATCGTTCATTGCCGCGCTCGCCGTCGCCTCGGCGCTGGATGAATATGTTGACCCCGAAAAGCTCGCCTTCAAATGGCCCAATGACATTCTCATCGACGGCGCCAAGGCGGCGGGCATTCTGCTGGAACATATTGGCCGCGACAGCGCGACGCTGCTGGCGGTCGGGATCGGCGTCAATATTGTATCGGCGCCGATGGATGCCGCGTATCCGACGGCGCGGCTTGTGGACCATACCGATAAGGCGCCGTCGCCGGCTGACCTTGCCGCGCGCATCGACCATCATTTTTGGGCCTATATGAAAGACTGGCGGACAAACGGGTTCGCCAACATCCGCCAGTTGTGGTTGACGCGTGCAAGGGGGATCGGCGAGGTGATTACCGTCCGCCTGCCGAATGAGGAGCTGTCGGGGGTGTTTGAAGGCATCGACGAAAGCGGCGCCTTGATATTGCAGTCTGGCGCGGAAAAGCGGATCATCAGCGCTGGCGACGTGTTTTTTTGATCGCCCAACACAACACAGCGAGCGCACATGCTTTTAGCCATTGATGTCGGCAACACCAATTCGGTTATTGCGCTATACGAGGGCGCCGATGTGGCTGCGGTGTGGCGCACCTCGACCTCGTCGACGCGCACGGCGGATGAATATGCGGTGTGGCTGTCGCAACTGATGGCGATGGCGGATTTTAAGCTCAGCGACGTTAACGATTGCGTGATCTCCAATGTGGTGCCGCAATCGATGTTCCATTTTCGCAACCTTTCGCGGCGGTATTTTGGCAAGGAGCCTTTCGTGGTGGGTTCGGGCAACATTCCGGGCGTTGAGGTCAGGATCCCTAAACCGTCCGAGGCCGGCGCTGACCGGCTGGTCAATGCGGTTGGCGCGTTTACCGCCCATGGCGGGCCGCTGATCGTTGTCGATAGCGGCACTGCGACCAATTTTGATATCATTGGCGCTGATGGCGGTTTTGAGGGCGGGGTGATTGCGCCGGGCATCAACCTTTCCATGCAGGCGCTACACGAGGCCGCCGCGCAGCTGCCGCGCGTGGCGATAGAACGACCCGAAAAAGTCATCGGCGGCGACACCGTCGGTGCGATGCAGTCCGGCGTCTTCTGGGGCTATGTCAGTTTGATTGACGGGCTGATTGCGCGCATCAAATCGGAATATCCCGAACCGATAAAAGTGGTGGCGACCGGCGGTATCGCCGCCCTGTTTGAAGGCGCGACCAGCGCGGTCGACATTTTTGACCCTGACCTGACGATCCGCGGCCTGCACGAAGTTTACCGTCGCCTCAAAGCTGCTGGGACAAAACCCTGATGTCACATAACGAATTGGTGTTTTTGCCGCTTGGCGGGTCCGGCGAAATTGGCATGAATATGAACCTTTACGGGTTCGGCCGGCCGGCCAACCGGCAATGGCTGATGATCGATTGCGGGGTGATGTTCGGCAATCTGTCAACGCCGGGCGTTGACATAATTTGTCCGGACCCATCCTATATTCTCGAAGAAAAAGAGGCGCTGCACGGCTTGTTGCTGACCCATGGCCATGAGGACCATATCGGCGCCGTGGCGCTGTTGGCGCCCAAGTTCGGTTGTCCGGTCTATGCAACGCCGTTCACCGCCGCGCTGGTCGCCCGCAAGCTCGCCGAGCAGGGCTGGCCGGGGATTGAGCTTAACATCATCGACATGAATGAGCGCTTCGAGCTTGGCCCGTTCGACATTGAATATGTCACGCTTACCCATTCGATCCCGGAGCCGAGCGGCGTCATCTTGCGCACCGAACTTGGGACCGTTCTGCACACCGGCGACTGGAAAATTGATCCGGCGCCGACCCTTGGGCCGCTGGTCGATTCGAGCACCATCGAAAAGCTTGGCGATGATGGGTTGCTGGCGATGGTCTGCGATTCCACCAATGTGTTGTCTCCTGGGACGTCTGGTTCTGAAGGCGCGGTGAGAAAATCGCTGATCGAGTTAATCAAGAAGCAAGAGGGCCGCGTTGCAGTGACGACATTTGCGTCCAACCTGTCGCGGGTGGTGTCGATATGCGAGGCGGCGGCCGCCGCGGATCGCAGCGTCTGCCTGCTTGGCCGGTCGATGTTGCGCATCGTCGAGGCGGCGCGCGAGACCGGGTTGCTGCCCGAGCACATGTCTTTTGTCGAACCCAAAGACGCCGGTCACTTGCCGCGCCAGAACGTGCTTTATCTGTGTACCGGCAGTCAGGGCGAGCCGCGCGCGGCGCTGGCGCGCATTGCCAGAGGCGATCACCGCGACCTGGTGCTTGGCGATGGCGATACGGTTATTTTTTCGTCGAAGATTATTCCCGGCAATGAGCGCGAGATTTATACGCTGCAAAATGACCTGGTCGATCTCGGCGTACATATCATTACCGAGAAGGATGAGTTCATCCACGTCTCCGGTCATCCTTGCCGTGATGAACTCAAAGCCATGTATGGCTGGGCGCGGCCGACAATTTCAATCCCGGTTCACGGCGAGGCGCGCCATCTCGAAGAGCACGCCGATCTTGCCTATGAACTCGGCGTTGAAGAGGCGCTGGCGCCGCGCAATGGCGATCTTATTCGTCTGGCGCCGGACGGACCGGAAGTGATCGACGAAGTGCCGGCCGGGCGCATCTATCTTGACGGAGATATTTTGATGGCGGAGGGCGCAGCGCCCATGCGCGAGCGCAAAAAGCTCTCCCATGCGGGCGTCCTCGTGGTGTCTATCGCCCTCGACAAACGCCACGCGCTCACCGGTAATGCGCAGCTCTCAAGCGTTGGCGCCGCGATCCAAGATGACGCCATCCTCGCTGAAAAAATCGAAGACGCCATCCTCGCGATGCCCGAACAAAAGCGCCTCGACGACGAAGCCGTAGAGCTGACGGTCAAGCGCACCGCACGGGTCTATTTCGACCGCAACTGGGGCAAACGTCCGATCATTCAAACGCAGATACATCGTTTAGGGTGACAAGCGGGTGTGTCTTGTCGTGAAGATGACCACCGTTGGCGCGCTTAGTTATGATATTTGTCGCTCCGGTCGCGTTGGGACTATCAAAGTCAGTATCGTCGGGAATATGAACCCTCGAAGATAGGAAAACCCAGACCTGCCTTCAGTGAAATCCACGGTCTGCAATCCGAAATGGGCCCAGTACTGCGTGAGAATGAGCGCAGAAATGCCTGCCCACATCCCCCAAAGGGCGCTTCGCACACCTAATATGACAAGCGATAAACTTATTATTATCACGATGCGAAGAAGGGGTTGCACGTTTTCAAATGCAGAATGACCGCTGATTCCAACATCCGCGTAAAAGTGATATATTGTAGTGGCATGGTAGAATATCAACAAACCCGCGAGTGCGAACACCACGATACGCCGAGGCAAGAGAAGTTTGCTTGCGAGTAATTGGACAGGCATGTGGGACCTCCTCGTTAAAGTCTTCTCCTGGGGGCAAACGAAGCCAGCGCCTAGCTCAACACGCGCCTCAAGTCTCCCAATCCATAAACCGCGCGGTAAAGCCAAGCGTATCGACGATGCCATGCACCAAAATAACCGGGTAGAGGTTTCGCTTCATCAGCAAAAATGTGGCGCCGAAGGCTATCCCAATGGCGCCCGTCGTCACAAAGCCGCGCATGCCCTGATAATACATATGGACATAGCCAAAAAACGCGGCGGCGCCGATCACGGCGATGATGGATGCGAATTTGACGCCGCTAAAAACTGATTGCAGCCGGGTAATGATAAAGCCGCGGAAGAACATTTCTTCACCGAACGCCGCCGACGTCCAGGCGATTCCTACCCACAAAAGATAAAGCGGTAAATTTCCCTTGATGTCGCCCCAGCGTTCCTCAACGCCTTCGGGCATTTCCGACATGAATTCGAGGCCCAAAGCCTGGCCGCCAAACATAGCGGTCGCAACAGCGATAGCGAATGCGACAAATGCCAAAAGGGTTTTGGGGATGAGCATAAGTTTAGCTCTGACGCCGGGAAGCGCGATGAGCCCCATGCCTGCCCATGTCTCGCGTCGTATCCGCATATAGGTGGTCAGCAACGTGATCGTCGTCAACATCGTTACCGGCCCTGCATAACGCCAGATGTAAGGGTCCAATAATTTTTTCAAAGTCAAAGCAAAGACGACAAAGCCGACAAGTTCAATGGCGGCGATCAGGTTTCTGGATTTTAGAATATTGGACATAATGCACCCATCTTACCCAGTAGGCCGGGGCGTTTTATAGAACGTTTGTGCGCGGCGTGTGGTGATGGTGGCCAAGGTTGTGAACCCACCGTTTTGGCGTAACGCCAAAGGCTTTTTTGAAGTGGCGCGTGAAGTGGCTTTGATCGGAAAAGTCGCATGCGGTTGCGGTATCGGCTATGGACTTGCCCGCGAATAACATATTGCGGGCTTTGTCCAACCTGCGCATAATCTGATAGCGATGCGGGCTGGTTCCGAACATCTCTCTAAAGTCGCGCGACAATTGCCATCGATCGTGACCTGTCGCGCGCTCCAGATCTTCCATCGATATTCCTTGATCCAGGCGTTCAAGAATATACTGGCGGGCCGTTTCAGCCGCGCGAGAGTTGAAGATTTTGATCGATTTTTCAGCGCCACTGACCTCATCCAGCACTGTTGCCAGATCATATAGCGCGTCTTGATATTCGAGCGTTTCAAAGGGCTGGTCGTAGGCTTCCAGTAATGGCAGGACGACATCAAAAAGTCTTTGGTCTGAAGAAACGCCATCATCGATAAAGGGCAGGCGTTTTCCACCCAAGGCAGATTGAATCAATGGCGGCTCTATATAAATCGACCGGTACCGGAAGCCGGCATCCGTACCGGCGCGCCCGTCGTGCAGTTCATCCGGATGAAGAACAACCATGCCGCCGGGCAGCGAGTGGCGCGCAGCGCCCCGATAATCAAAGCTCTGAACGCCCTCAAGCGTTATCCCAATTGTATAGGTGTCGTGGCGATGGGGCGCAAAGGCGACGCCTGAAAAATAGGCCTCAATGCGGTTAACATCCCCGCACGCTTTATAAACCCAGTTGCTGGCGTTTTCTCGATACAATGTTTCTACGCATTCGTTGTTCTTGGCGGGCGATAATTGGCGTTTGATTTCCAAGTTTCAACGGAAAATCGGTCAACGCTGTGTTTTTTGAGAGGAAATGAATGTTTCAACGTCCAGATTGGGTGGCGGAAGGCTAAAAAGGTCACATGAGCTGATATCGCGGTGAATCTGGGTGAATTCGCCGCAGCGACACTGGGTGATCGTCCGCCCAAACTAAGACATTGGCTCCATGCCCCTTTGGTCTTGCTTAGTGCGTGTTCCATAACGAATTGAGTCATTTCAACCGTTAGCGCAGATGAAACCTCCCTTGTGTCATTGCCGGACTTGTTCCGGCAATCCAGGTTGCAAATAGCAGAAAATATCTGGATCACCGGGACAAGCCCGGTGATGACAACACTGATAATGCGTACTTCTTTTTGAGACAGACACTTAGACATCCCATCATTGTCCCGCTAAACTCCAGAGCGGTCCAACGCCGCCCAATCGCAAATCATAGGATGAGACATGACTATCGCCGGTGCTGTCGTTATTTTTATCGTTTGGTGGTGGGTGGCGTTTCTGGCGGTGTTGCCGCGCGGTGTCGAGAGCCGCTGGGAGGCCGAAGACGACGGCGTTAAAGGCGCCGATCCCGGCGCGCCGGTCAAACCGGACTTAAAAAACAAGGCCTGGCTCGCCACCAAAATCACCGCCGTCCTGTGGGCGATCACGGTGGCGGTGATTTTGAGCGGCATTTTCAATTTCCGCGATTAATCATTTCTCCATGCTTGCATTGGCAAAAGGCCTGTCCTAGCAGTACTGCAATTCCTGATCTGCGATTTTTTTGAGGCGAGGGGTGTTTTATGAACGATGCATCGCACGCCAATAAATCCGACCGTCCTGATGCGGATCGCCCGGCCGGAGATGGCGACGATGCGCAGTTCGCCGAAGACCAGACGCTATCACCGGAATTTGTCCGGTCGATCTCTGATATTATCGATAACCGCGACGCGCTGGGGTTTGAATTTCTCACCAAAGACCTTCACCCCGCAGACATCGCCGACCTGATCGGGCTGCTGCGGCTGGAAGAGCGCGCGGTGCTGATCGAGATGCTGGGCGGCGCGGTGCCGCCGGATGTTCTGGCTGAGCTTGACGATGACTTGCGCACAAGTGTGGTGGCGGCAATGGGCCCGCAGCGGGTTGCCAAAGCGGTCGCCGAACTCGACACTGACGACGCCGCGTTCGTTCTGGAGGACCTCAACGAAGAACGCCGCGCGGAAATTCTCGCCGAAGTGCCGCTCGAAGAGCGCCTCGCCTTGCGCGCCGCACTCGATTACGCCGAGGACACTGCCGGCCGTTTGATGCAACGCGAGTTCTTTGCGACGCCCGGCTACTGGACGGTCGGTCAGATCATCGACCGGATGCGCGGCGCCGAGGAATTGCCCGAGCAGTTCTACGAAGTCTTTGTCGTCAATCCGGCGTTCAAGCCGGTCGGCGCCGTGCCGCTTGCGACAATTTTGAAATCGCCGCGCGACACTGTGATTGAAGACATCATGATTGGCGGCGATTTGCGCAAAATCCCGGTGACCATGGACCAGGAGGAAGTCGCCTATCTGTTCGAGCAGTATAACCTCATTTCATCGCCGGTCATCGACGCCTCCGAGCGCCTTGTCGGGATGATCACGGTCGATGACGTGGTCGAGATGGTGCGCGAGGAAACCCAGGAAGACATGCTCGCACTGGGCGGCGTTGAGGCCGATACCGGACTGTCCGACACCGTGATTGAGACCGTGCGCTCGCGGTTTTCATGGCTGGCGGTCAATCTCCTGACCGCAATTGTCGCCTCGCTGGTGATCGCGCTTTATGATGCGGCGCTGGAACAAATCGTTGCGCTGGCGATTTTAATGCCGATCGTAGCCTCGATGGGCGGCAATGCCGGCACGCAGACGCTGACCGTAGTCGTGCGTTCGCTGGCGACGAAAGACTTAACCGCATCCAATGCCGCGCGGATTATCACCCGCGAGGCGCTGGTCGGCTTCGCCAACGGGGTGATTTTCGCGGTGATCATGGGCGCGCTTGCCGGCGCATGGTATTTCTTCTCCGGCTGGGGCGAGCAACCAGACGCTATCCGTCTCGGGCTGGTCGTCGGCGTAGCGATGGTTGTCAATCTGTTCGCTGCGGGCCTTGCCGGCATACTCGTGCCCATCGGGTTGCAACGCGCCGGCGCCGACCCGGCGGTCTCGTCAGCGGTGTTTGTGACGACGGTGACCGATATTGTCGGTTTCTTTGTGTTTTTAGGGCTGGCGGCCGCGGTGCTGTTGTAAGGCGCGCGGGGCGCATTCGCGTGTCAGGGTTGGTTATTGCCTTGAGGCCATTGCCGCGCCCGCCATCATGCCAACGACCATGCCGATAACGAGCCCAAGCCCGACATCTCCCATCAGCGCGCCGAACGCAACGCCAAACGACATTCCAATCGAAAGCCCAATGCCGATGGCTGTTTCTTTACTTCTGCCTGTGGAGTCTTGTTTCACGGGCGTTTCCTTGATTTCCTGATATCGTTTAGCGGAGCGTATGCGTTTTTGTTAAGGACGCTTATTCGCCGGACTGAGATTTCTTTCTGGAAATAATCTTTATCATAAGGCCATTGACGACGAAGTATCCAACGATCATCCACATTGTGAGTTGATCAGCCCAAGGCGCATCCCGCCACAGATATGCAGCGAGGATCATAGCGATGGCCCAAAACAGGGCGTTCAATATTTGCAGCTTAGCCATATTAGATATCTCCTAATTGGTGTGTTGTTTATTGCCGGCCTGCGCGCCGCGCGTCGCCCAGAAGTGGATGATGATCGCCAGCGCCAGCACCACAGCGCCAATCAGGAACGAAAAAGTCTGTGCGGGATCGAGCGGCGCAAACAGCCACACAGCGCCATAGGTAAAACCGGCTAAAACAAGTGTAAAACCTAAGAACCGTTCCGCCGTAATGACCCTGGCCGGGTTGCATTTTTGCGCCGCCAGCGAACGTATGGTTTTCGGCAAGTTGTTTCCTGTGATGATCAAAATGGCGCCGGTAATGACGCCTGCGAGCCTTCCAGCGATATTGTCGTTGATGATCCCTAGGTCTTTTGCCAGCGCGAACGCTAGCGCGGTTCCCAGCATTAAAGATGCGCCGAAAAGACCCCGCCTGATGTTTCGGATACGGATTTCTTTATCGTCGCCGGAAGACCGCGACATCATGAATAAGGCTGCGGCGCTACCCACGACCATTGCCATGACGCCGCCCCAGACGAGCGCGCTGCCTGGCGAATAATACCAGTTCACGGCGGCAAGGCCGAAGACGCCGAGCCCGGCGATTTTTAATGGATATATGGCTTGGTCTTGCAGTGTCATTTTTTCGCCCCTTTCCGGTTATTTGTTGGGTCGGAATATCGTTCGTCCCGAGGCTAAAAGGCCATTTGCGATGACAAACCCGATCACCATCCATGGTGCGGCTTTGTCGCCCCAGATTGAATCTACGAAGAACATGGCAAACACCCAGGCAAGGGCATGGAAGATAAACAATAATGTCGTAAGGCTGGCGAAAGAGGATTGGCCAGTCGCAGGGTCTTTTTCTGTTGGATTCCCGGACGGCGCGTTAAAAGCGATCCTCACGCAAACCATGCCAACGACTGCAAAAGCAATAAGACCGATGGCGGAAGAAATAAGCATGGCGTGTTCCGGGCGCGCGAGCACCCATACGGCGATATAAATTATTCCCGCCAGAACGAATGTCCGGCCGGCAAACCGTTCTACAGCTTTCGTCTTAGCCATGTTGCGAGAGGGTGCGTTGAAGGGCTGAACAATCTTTGGTAAAAAATTTCCTGCTACGATCAAAATGGCGCCAAAAAGCATACCCACAACACGCTTTGCGAGGCTGCCGTCAATAACGCCAAATTCCTTTGCCAGAGCGAAAGCAAGAACGGCCGCCACTAGCCCTCCGATGAGGAGCGCTGTTGTCTTACCGTTTTTGTTCACATGATTTTCCGTACTCATTTGTTGATAACCTCCTGGCCAGAAAGCTGCGCCGCCGCCTTTTCACTATTTTGAAGCTCCCAGCCAAAGGTCTGAGCAAAGCTCAAAAGCGCGTCTTCAAGCACCGACATTTTCAGTTGGTAGACGACCGATTTGCCGTGTTTTTCTGACGCCACAAGATCGGCCTCGCGCAGCACCGCGAAATGCGCCGACATCGTCGGTTTTGAAACGTTGAACTCAGCGGCCAGCTCACCCGCGCTCATCGGGCCGGTGCGCAGCAATTCCAGCACGCGCCGCCGCGTTGGATCTGATAGGGCCTTGAAGACACTGCTCATGAATAGATATTTAGCTAATCATCGAATTGTTGTCAAGGGTAGGGGCGCAAGAGGCGATGGCCAAGAGGGCGTTGAGCGCATTTTTTGGCGCCGTCTGAACGTCGGGAAAATGCGTTCACATACGGTTGGCTAACGGCTCTTATTCCGCCGCTTGCGATTGTGCGCTAAATTGCAGATCGGCGAGGCGGGCATAAAGTCCACCCCTTGCGAGCAGTTCGTGATGCGTACCCTGATCAACAATCTGACCGTTCTCCATGACCGCAATGACATCCGCTTTCAGAACCGTTGCAAGCCGGTGGGCGATCACAAGGGTTGTACGATTGGCGGATATGGTTTCAAAGGCGCCCTGAATGGCGTGTTCGCTTTCAGAGTCGAGCGCGCTGGTTGCCTCATCCAGCAACAGGACAGGCGCATCGCGCAGGATCGCGCGGGCAATCGCAATGCGTTGGCGCTGCCCACCCGAAAGTGTCGCTGCGCCCTCGCCAAGCTGGGTGTCATAGCCTTCCGGTAAGGCTGTAATAAAATCATCAGCATTTGCAGCGATTGCTGCGGCGCGAACTTCACCGTCGCTCGCCGCCGGCCGGCCAAACCGAATATTGTCCGCCGTAGAACCTGCAAATAATGGAGCATTTTGTTGAACGACCGAAAGAACGCTGCGCAACGCATGGGGGTCGAGGTCTTTAATATCGACGCCATCAATCTTGATGGCGCCGCCTTGCGGATCATAAAATCGCAAGAGCAATTGATACATCGTGCTTTTTCCAGCCCCGGACGGACCCACAAGGGCGACGGTCTGGCCGGGTGTTATCTGGAGGGAGACGCCGCTAATTGCGGCCGTATCCGGGCGCGCCGGGTAGCTGAAAACGACATTTTCGAATGCAATCTCTCCGCGAATAGGCTCGTTTAGCGTTTTAGAATGCGCCGGCGCTGTGATGTCGGACTTTGCGCTCAGCAATTCCATTAACCGCTCAGTAGCGCCAGCGGCGCGCATCATTTCCGCATATGTTTCCGTCAGCATCCCAACGCCGCTCACGGCGACAAACGCATACATAACAAATTGTGTCATGGCGCCCGGCGTAATTGAGCCATTTTGCACCTGCACGGCGCCAAACCACAAAACACTGATCAATCCTGCAAGGACAAAAGAAAAAATCACCCCCGTCATCACCGCGCGAACGCGCACCCGCTTGATGGCGACGTTGAAGGTCTCCTCCACGGCGTTTCCAAAATTCGCCTGTTCTTCTTTTTCACGGGTGAAGGCTTGAACCGTTTCAACCGCGCGCAGACTTTCGCTCGCCCGCGCCGAAGCGTTGGCGAGGCTATCTTGACCGCTACGCGAAAGCCTCTGGACCCGCCGCCCAAACAGCATGATCGGTCCGAGGATGAGGGGGCCAACCGCCAACACCATCAAGGCGAGCTTCCAGCTGACCACCACCATCAAAATAAGCGCGCCGGATGTTGTCGCCATGGTCCGCAAGGCAATCGAAATAGACGACCCAACCACGGTCTGGATCAGGGTCGTATCCGTTGTCAGACGGGACAAAACTTCGCCGGTGCGGGTGTTGGCGTAAAAGCCGGGACTTAGGGTCAAGAGATGATCGTAAACCGCACGACGCAGATCGGCGACGACCCGCTCGCCGAGACGGCTGATAAAATAATACCGCAGCGCGCTCGCAACGCCGAGTAAAAGCGCAACGACAATCCCCGCGCCAAAGACCCCCGCAAGCTGGTCCCCAAGCGTAAAGCGTGTGCAAATCTCGGACGGCGTTGTCCCGGAAAACCCGCAATCCACCACCAGCCGAAAGGCGGCAGGTAATAACAGGGTCAGCCCTGAGGCGAGCACCAGAAAAATTGCAAAAGCACCCAACAGGCCCGGATACTTTAATATGAAGGGCGCCAGCCGTCGCAGTGGTTTTGTGCTGCGTGATTTTTCGCGATGGGCGCGGTCCTGCTCAAGCTCGGACGCGAATGTCGATCCGCGATCAAGATCCGCTTGTGCGTGGAGCGTACTTGTCGCCGGTTCCGCCGCCATTGAAACTCTCCAAAGTCACGATGATGCGGGTGGGGACCGCAAAGAACGCACAATACCACAAACCGAGCAATGCTGATTGACCACGGCCCCATAGATGGGCGGCTCTGCCTTTGGCTTCAAGAAAAATTTATAGAACAATGCCGAACAGTCGCAAATGCCCTTCAATCGGAACGGGCGCGATCGGTCACCTTTGGCGTTTTCAAGACAGTCGCGAAATCTCTGCGAAGGGCAGGAGTTGGCCCTTAAGCGACGGTCGAGTGCATACTAGATTATGTCTTAAGGCGCCAAAAGAAAGACACTCAGTTCAACTATTTGATCCCGTTGAAGTTTCGCTTGCTTCTTAAGATAATCTTTTTTGAACGACCCGCTTGCGGTACGGTTTCCAAGGACTGGAGAGGACTCCAAATGATATCGCGCACCGTAATCTCCTTAGCGACCATCTTCGATGTCGCCTCTTGCGTTCCGCCATCCCAGAACAACCGCACTGATCAACCTGCAACCAACGTTGCGGAAAGTGTACCACCGGAGCAGCTCCAGCTTGAGGCGTCGCTGATTCCAATTGTATCGTTCGTTGGTCACAAACTGGCTGTTTGTATCCCTGTATGAATGTATCGACCAGCCAGCGTCGACGACCACTACGCGCAAGCCCGCGTTTCATAACACGTTGATGTTTTGCAGCCATTTCACGACGAGCTCAGGCCATTGCGTGGTGATAGGATCAGACGTCGGGCGCATCCCGAACGCGTGACCACCCTTGGCATAGAAGCGCATGTCGACCGGAACGCCCGCGTCGTTCAAAGCCAGACCATAAGCCATGGAATGCCGGATATTGTCGGTGGGATCGTTCATGGCGTGGATCAACAAGGTTGGCGGGGCGTCCGCGCTGATTTCGACCCACGGAGAAAGCTTGAGACCCGTCTTGGGGCTGCTCTCATCCCAAAGATGTCCCGGATATTGTAGGATCGCGAAGTCAGGTCGCGAAGACTCCCGATCAGCCGCGTCTACCGGTTCGTAAGTGCGCTTCTCCGCGTTGCTCACCGCCGCGGCGAGGTGTCCGCCGGCAGAAAAACCGATAACGCCGATCTTGTCGGGAGCGATGTCGTAAGAGGAGGCGCGGTGTCGTAGCAAACCCATCGCACGCTGCGCGTCTTGCAGGGGAAGCTGCACCTTGGGCGCTTGCTCGACATGGTCCTCGCCGTGACGCCACGCTTGCGGAACCCGGTATTTCAAGAGGATGCAGGTTATGCCCTGCTTCGTAATCCAGTCGCAAATCTCCGTTCCTTCAAGATCCATGGCCACGGCTTTGTACCCGCCACCCGGTAATACCAAGATCGCTGCGTGGGTATTTTTCCCCTTGGGCGGGTAGATCGTCATGGTCGGACGGGAGACATAGGTCGCCCAAGTCCAAGGGCGTCCCGCAACCAGCTTGGAGCCGTTGCCGACCTCTTCGGGCCTGTCGGACTCGGGGGGCTGAATGGCGAGACTCTCGGGCCATAGGGGCGTCTGGTTGCCGTCGGGCCCCGGTTGCCACACCATCGGTCGCGAAACCTTCTTGATCTCGGTTGGAGCGCTGGTGGCTTCGGTTGTCTGGCCAGCGGCGGTACCGCTAACGCCGAACGCCAACAAGACAGATATCAATAAGGACTCGATTCGCTTCAAAGCGTACTCTCCCGGAACTGGTCGCAACGCGGCGAGATCACTGTCAGACGACTGATGAGAAACACCGCGTCCAAGCCAATGTTGGCGTCTATCGGGCTGCAGATCAAGTCGACGCAATGCCCGCATTCGGGTCGTGTCCGGCACGGCAGGTCCCGGATGATCAGAAGTGTAGGCCATTGGCGAATTCTGTTGAAAAACTCGAAACTGAGTAGTTTTCTCTGTATACGGCTGATGGTTTCTAACTTGAAGGGCGCACAATTTGAATCAAAGTACCACTTGCAATGAGAATTTTGAATCAATCGGCCATGCGCTTTGATCCACGATGACCTCAAAATAGTTTTTCAACAGAATTGGCGAAAAGTCGCCTCTCATAATAACCCAGCGAATGACCGTATTGTTGGTCGCTTGTTCCATGCCGGAAATTGGCTCTAGTTCTGGGCAAATTTAATAAAAAATAACGGGACAAAGCGCCCGCTATTTTCATGCTGGTTTCGCAATTGTTACTTCTGTACCCTGATCATTGCGGGCTGGGCTGCCCGGGGCCGACCATAGGCCCAGCTGATGATGGCCCCGGTGAGGAGAAGGATGAGCGCGCCAGGTTCGGGCACGTCGGTTGGCGGCTCCGGCGGCTCCGGCGGTTCTGGCGGATCGACGGGCGGCGGCATTGGTTCGTCACAATCGGGATCCACTTCAGGATCGCAAGGCGGCTCGCCCGGAGGAATGAAAATCGGCGGGACGAGGATCGGCGGCGAGCCGAAAAATGGCGGCGCGAATGGCGGCGGCGCGGTCGGCGCGCGAACGCCCGGTGCGCCCGTACTTACCGGCGCTTCTTGCGGTGTTGCCGGAACCCGCCCGGCTTCGATCGGCGGCGCCGGATTATAACCGGCGATGCGGATCGGAACGGGGCGGGCCGTCAAAAAGACTTGGAGGCGGCCCTCCGCTGGCCTTCGTCGCCGCAGCATCCGCAATTGACGACAATATCGTTGCGGATATCGCCGACGGCGCGCGCCATCCATGCATCATAATCGTCTTCTGCCGGTCCTGACCGGCCGCCAAACCCACCAGTCCAGACGATGGCGATGGCGACGATCAATGCGGCGACGATATTGGCTAAGCCGTTGCCCATCATAACAAAACCCTGACCTCTAGCGCTCCGGTTTCCCCAAAATCCGTGGAAAGTCGGTTTCGAGACGCATGGCCGTGGAGCGCAAGTGGGCCATGCGGGGGTAAACCTCCCAAGTCTCATGCCAAGCTTGGCCGGGCGTGTGGGGCAGGGATTATCTCTTGTTTCCAACCCGTTGCAGGCTTTTCTCGGGTTTTTGAAGCGCGTCTTTCAGCGATAATTGTCTCAGATCCGCCCCGAATCAGAGCTGTATCGGGCGATGTGCAGTTTTGACACACTGACGCCCCGGTGGCGGTTCTGGCGGTTTCCGGGCCGCCCGGCGGCTACCCAATCCCGGCATGGCGTGCTATTTAATTGGTTAATGCAGAGCTTGGCGGGGTACTGGCCCGCGCAGCGATTGTGTTATGGTTGGTGAGGTAAGAGGGGTTTTGAGGGGTCGATGCGGACGGGAGAGACCGGTCTTAATCTGATCAAGGGCTACGAGGGCCTGCGCATGTCGGCGCATTATGCGCCGAGTGAGCAGTGGACCGTTGGCTATGGTCATGTCTCCTCAGCCCGTCACGGCATGAGCGTGACGGAGGGCGATGCTGAACGTCTGTTGAGGGACGATGTACAGCCGATTGAACAATTGCTCGGCGATAGCGTCCGCGCGCCGCTTAATCAGAACGAACATGATGCGCTGGTCTCGCTTATTTTTAACATCGGCGAGGAAAACTGGAAGCGCTCGACGGTGCTGCGCAAGCTCAATGCCGGCGACAAGATCGGCGCCGCCAACGCCTTCGAGATGTGGAACAAAGCCTTTATCAGCAACGAGCTGGTAACGCTGGACGGTCTGGTGCGCCGGCGCGCGGCGGAAAAATCATTGTTCCTGATGCCGACGGATGCATCGCTTGTCGTGCCGACCTCGGATGTCTATCCGGCGCGGGAATGCGAGCCGGACTACATTTCTGATGCGGTTTTGAACGCTAAGCCACTGGTAAATTTTGATGAGTTGCGCAAGGACCAGAAAAAGGCGCTGACGCCGGAAGAAAAAGCCGCGCGCACCAGAGCTCTATTTTCTGCAACGCAAGCGCTCTCCGGCGATCCGTCGAAGATGATTATTTCCAAGACTGAAGAACATGCCGATATGGGCGTAACCATCGGGGTCATTCTCGCCGGCATGCTGGCGCTCGGGCTAACCGCGATGGGCGTGGTCTTGTTGCTCGGCCAGGAGGCGCCCGGCCTCGCGGAGGCGTTGGGACTAAGCTATGACCGCTTTGCCGCGATCTTTGAAAACCTGCCGCTATGGCTCTCTGCTGTCGGTGCGGCGATGTGTTATTTCATCTTATATATTCTGGTGAAGCGTTCGGCCCGTCATGACCTGAAACGCCAGCGCGCGCGCGATCTTGCCCGACTGCGTGTTGCCGAGTGAGCCTGGATCAAGCCAGCAGATAGCGGGCGCCATTTTGGAAAACATGAAACTGATTCGCCGCCAGCGCTGATGCTGCGGCTGTTGGCGTTTGGCGGCGGTGCGGCGATGCGTCCGCTTATGGCGGCGTAGCCTTTATAGCGCGGCGTAATTTCCACCTAATCACCGTGGGCCGCGCAATAGGATTTGCCTCGGCCGAATTGCGGCCTATGATCCAGCCGGAACGTGTGTGCGACACCGATATCGGCGGCGTGCAATTCAAATGGAGACGGCCTTGGCGTTACCGCATAATGTGTTGCGTATCTCTGCTCTCATGCTCTTGCTTTCCGCATGCTCAACCCTGACCGGCGGCAGGGGGGCTGCGAAGGCCGATCTTGACGGCGCCTTTCAAGCAGCGGAGCTGCGCACCGCCGAGCTTGAGATCGAGGTTGCCCAATTGAAATCAGACAAGGAGCGGCTCGCCAGTCAGCTGGAGGAATTGCAGCGCGAGAACGACAAGCTGGCCACAAATGACGAAGACGAAACTGCGGCGGATGATGCAGCGAACCTTGCCGATGCAACGGCGCTGGCAAATGCTGAACTCAAACTACGAGACGGCGCCGCTACAGGCGCGGCTGTCGTTGAAGCGGCGGACGGCTCGGTGATTGCCAATGGCGCAGCCCCTGTGGCGCCGGCGCCGCGCCTGGTGCAGCCGACTTTTGCTTCCACGGATGCCGTTTTTGAAAATGAGGCTGGCGGCGATATTGAAACTGCCAGCGTATTGTTCGGCGTTCATCTTGCTTCATACCGCAAGACGGTCGAAGCGCGTGAGGGATGGCGCAAATTGCAGCGGCAAAACCCCGACGAACTTGGCCTGCTAGAGCCGCGCATTGAACAAGTGCGGCTGAAGGAAAAAGGCGTTTTTCTAAGATTGATCGGCGGCGGCTTCTCATCGCAGGAAAAGGCAGCTGCACTTTGCGCAAGTCTTAAGCAAAAAGGTCTATTTTGTTCCGTGTCCGGATTTAATGGCAAGCGCCTGCAGTTGCTGGAAAACGGATAAAGCTTATTCTAACGGTCAAGGGGTGACCGCCCATGCGTTCAAGCGCTAGGCAGACTTTCGCGCCGTAGGGTGCGGCGGCCAGTCGGTCTTGCAAAAGTGCAAAACGAAGGGCTCATTTTACACTTTGGTGTTACTTCGGCGGCGTAATTGTGAAAGTGCGTTTATCGAAGACGCGCCCGGCATATTCGCCGCCGCCCTCATAGCGCAGTGTTAGCTCACCCTCGCCAAGCGAAAAGAAACCAAGCGGGATCTCGATCAAGCGGCGCGGCGTATCCGTGTATCCGGTGACATTGTCGCGAACGCCAAGCCGTTCTGGCTTTGCGCCGGGCGTCGCGGACAGAAATGTCGCCGTCAGCCGCCCATAGGTGGAATGGCCGCCGGTGGGCTCAATAACGGTGGAAATTAATAACAGCCCATCAGAATCGCGTAGCAATTTGGTTTCAGAGACGACTGCAGATCCATGCCCCTTACCGCGCAGGAGCACAGGTACGGAAACGCCGGCGCTAATATCAGCTTGCAGACCGGAGGAAGCTTTACGAATCAGCGTGCGTGCGGCGCCAGTCTCTATCAGCAAATGCGAGCGCCGCTCTCCCGGTGGCGGGCGGGCGCCGTTTTTGAGGCGCACAGTCACCTCTATACGGCCGCCAGGCTCCAGCCGAAACTGCGCCGGTGTGAGCGTGAGATAGGGAGCCGCGCTCAACCTGGTGCGGGCTTGCGCATCCGCCGGCGCGTAGCCGGTTTGCGTTGCGGAAAGATCGACCCAGGTCACGCGTCCGTCGATAATGCGGGTGGAGGGATTGGACAGGGTAAAGGACGCGACGCGGGTCTTGTTGGTCAGCACATGACGCAACGGACTCAGCTCGATATCGGCGCGGGCAGGGCCCGTCGCCAAAATCGTGATCAACACAAAGGCCGCCGCCTTGATCATTATGCTCGCCTTAGTTTCCAGAATCGGAGCAATCTCCAGTATATCTGTGGTTTGCTTTCCTCAAGGTAAGCAAAATCCGTGAAAGTGTTGTGTTTTGGTCCGTTAAGGGCTTTGGGGTTATTGTTTAATGACGCATGTGATTGTTTTGGGGAACGAAAAGGGCGGGTCGGGGAAATCCACCACGGCCATGCATCTGATTGTTGCGCTCGTGAAGGCCGGGCATAAGGTCGGGGCGGTAGACCTTGATCTGCGCCAGCGCAGCCTGACGCGGTATCTCGAAAACCGGCAAAAATTCGCCGACATTAAAGGCCAGACATTGGTGTTCCCGCTGCTGTCGGAGGTCAGGCCGTCATCGCTCGACAGCCGCGAGGAGGCGCGGGCGCAGGAAACCGAAAATTTGCAGTCGGCTCTGTCGACTCTAGAGGGATGCGATTTTGCCATCATCGACTGTCCCGGCGCCGACACCCACCTGTCGCGGCTGGCGCATATGCACGCTGACACCATCCTGACGCCGCTCAATGATAGCTTCGTTGACTTCGATCTGCTGGCGCGGATTGATCCTGAAACCAACCGCATTACCGGACCGAGCCTTTATAGCGAGATGGTTTGGGAGGCGCGCAAGGCGCGCGCGATGTCTGGCGTTGCCGGCGGCATCGACTGGGTGGTGATCCGCAACCGGCTCTCGGCGACGCGGGCGCGCAACAAGAAAAACATGGGCGACAAGCTGGAAGATCTCGCCGCGCGGATTGGCTTTCGTCTGGCGCGCGGTTTTGGCGACCGGGTGATTTACCGCGAGCTGTTTCCGATGGGACTGACGCTACTGGACCTTGGCGGACGCGACGCGCCGGTACGGCTGTCGACCATGAGCCACATCACCGCGCGGCTCGAAATCCGTTCGCTGGTCGCCTCCCTAGACCTGCCGCAGCCGGCGATGGAAGAACAAGCCGCGTAGCCGCACAAGGGCGCATCGGTTTTACGCTGGAAACATGCTAGGTTGGCTCACGCGGATCAATCGGTGGCCCATGTCGTTTGGTATCATTGCCCTTCTTGCGGCCGGCCTTGGCGCGGGCTGGCTGTTGCTGCGTCTGGCGCGCGGCGGCGGCGAGGAGACCCGGAACATCACCTTGATGAAGCTTGTGGTCTGGTTCGGCCTTGCCGCGGCGCTGTTCGCCGCCAAACTATGGCCGCTTGCCTTTATGGTGTTGGTCGCAGTCGGTGGCGTGATGGCGATAGAGACCTGGCGTGGAAAAACCATTGGTGATGAAACGGAAGGCCGCATTGCGCCGCCCGCCAAATCCATGACCCATGGCGAAGCGCTGTCGGTGCTGGGCATACCTGCCGACGCAACAGTGGGCGACGTTAAAGCCGCGCACAAAAAACTGATTGCGCAAATCCACCCCGATAAGGGCGGTACGGACTATCTGGCGGCGAAGATCAATGAGGCGCGCGATTTGTTGTTGCGGGGATTGGACAAAAACAGCTGACAGGAGTTCATGGAATTGTGAGGGCGTCGGATTATCCAACCGGTTCCAGAGCGGATAGTCGAGTGTGTGTTTCTTCCACCATGATGGACGGTTGGTGTTCTACAATTTCCCAATGCCCGTCATGGTGTTCGGCGAGGGCGGTGCAGGACTCGACCCAATCGCCGTCATTCATGTAACGAATACCTTTGATGTCGCGCATCTCAGCAACATGGATATGACCGCAGATCACTCCGTCATAGCCTTTGCGGAGACAGTAATCGGCGACATGTTCTTCGAAATTATGGATGTAGTTCAAGGTGCGTTTGGTGCGTGTCTTGAGCGCTTTTGAGAGCGACCAATAAGGCAGGCCTATTCGTCGACGAATACTGTTGAGCTTTATATTAGCCCAAAGCAAACTATTATAGATAGAATCGCCCAGGAACATGAGCCACTTGCGGTTAGCACGCATCAAGCCGTCAAACATATCGCCATGCACGACGAGGTAGGTTCTCCCGTCGGCGCCAGTATGGGCATGCTGATTTTTAATTGCTATATGACCGAAGCTAACATGGAAATGAAGGAAGGTTCGCAAAAACTCATCATGATTGCCGATGATGTAAATGACTTCGGTATTTCGTTTGGATGCGGTCAGGATGCGGCGGACGACATTCGTATGCGCTTGAGGCCAGAACCACTTCTTTCGCAGCTGCCAACCATCAATAATATCTCCGACCAGATATAGTTTTTCACATGTGTTAGCTTTTAGGAACTCACACAATGCTTCGGCCTGACATCCCCTCGACCCGAGATGGATGTCAGAAATGAAAATACTGCGATATTTAGCGTTTGGCCGTTTCATCGTTTGAGCTGTAAACGGATTGTATGAAAGTTATGCGACAAGGATGGGGCGCCGTCAAAACAGCGCGCCCACGCCGTCGGTTATTTTCTCGGTCAACTGATGAATATGTAGCCCGTCCACAAGCCCGTGATGGGCCTGAACCGCCAGCGGGAAGCAAACACCCCCATCTTGAAGTTTGAATTGCCCGACAGCGATGTTCGGGATTGAGGCGTCGCTATATCGGGCGACCGGGTGCTCAAACGCCGTGAAGTAAAGCCACGGCGTGCAGGTTACATATAGATGATCGCGATCTTCGGGTTCGCTCAAACGAAGAGAGGTTGCGGCGTGTGCGATCTCGCGGTCTTCAATATAGCGGCGTACAAACGTGTCGAAGTCGTCAGAATGCTCGATTTCTGAAAAGTTTAGATTGTTGTTTTTGTCAAGCACCGTATGGCCGGTCTTGAGCTGCGTGACCTCAACAGGCTCGCCGCCGCGAAGGCGCCAACGAAAATTCTCAACACAAAGGCTCGCTTCGGCAATCGCGAACAAGAGCGCGGCGAAGGGCGGGACATCGTGCGCCTTCGCTTTCGACACAAAGTCCGGGCAGGCGACAAGCGTTGTAATGTTGACGGTCGGGTCCTCATAGCCGCTGAAGAAGGCGATATGCTCTCGGCGTGATTGCAAAGGGCTTGTCTCCCGTGTGTTTAAACCGGTGTTACGTAAAAACTTCTTCCAGAAAATTCGCCATCGCGGTCCATGACCGCCGGTCGGCGTCGGCGCTGTAGGCCATGCCGTGATTGGGATCGTTGGCTTCCGGGTGGGTGAACGCGTGCATGGTTCCGCCATAGGCGTGGAGCTGCCAGTCGACGCCGGCCTCGGTCATTTCTTTTGTAAACGCGACGACGTCGTCGGGCGGAACCAGCGGGTCATCCCAGCCGTGCAAAACAAGCACCTTCGATTTGATCTTCGCGCCGGTAGCATTGCCGGGTTTGCCGAGGAGGCCATGGATGCTGACAACGCCCTTAATGTCGGCGCCGGTCCGGGCGATATTGAGAACGCTAAGCCCGCCAAAACAAAACCCGATGGCGGCGATTTTCGTGGCGTCGACCTCGGCTTGTTGCTTTACAATGTCTAGGGTGGTGAGAAGTTTCGCGCGCAACATCTCACGGTCTTCAAGGATGGGCGTTAGCAATCCCTGTTTTCTTCCGTGGTCGCACCAAATACGCCCTTGCCGTAAAGGTCGATGGCGATGCCGGTGTAACCGAGCGCCGCCAGCGCCTTTGCTTTATCAACCTCAAACTCAGACCGCCCCGCCCATGTGTGACAGACGAGAACACCTGGCCGCGCTGAACCATCCGGGCTCGCCAACACCGCTTCATAGGTTTTGCCGTCAATCTCATAGTCAAACGCGCGGGTTTGGTCCGTCATCAGTCGTCTCTTAGTTTTCAATTCCGCCAATCCGGCTTATCTTCAGCGTGTTGGTCTTGCCGCGCCGGCCAAACGGATAGCCCGCGAGGATGATGATCCGTTCGCCGTCCTTACCGCCATGGTTTTTGGCGAGCGTGTCGGCTTTTTCGATCATTTCGTGGAAATGCGAGATGTCTTCGGTGACCACCGGCCAGACGCCCCAATAGAGCGCCAGCTGACGCGCGACATTTGCGTCGGGGGTTGCGGCGATCACCGGACAGTGTGGCCGGTCGCGCGACAGCCGTCGCGCGGTCGACCCGGTTTTGGTGTAGGCGAGCGCAAATTTGCAATCAAGCAATTCGGCGATGCGCCGCGCCGACAGTGTGATCGCATCGGCGGTCGTGTAGGTTAGATCCTCAGGCTGATCGATTTTATAGCTGCCGCTTTCATCGTCGCGTTCCGTCGCGCTGATGATCCGGTCCATGATGGCCACCGCGGTTGGCGGATGGCGTCCGACCGCGGTTTCCGCCGATAGCATCACCGCATCGGCGCCCTGATAAACCGCGGTTGAAACGTCCGATGCCTCCGCGCGGGTCGGCGCAATCGACTCGACCATCGATTCCAGCATGTGGGTTGCGACAATCACGGGCTTGCCTGCGCGGCGGCAGGTGCGGATAATACGCCGCTGCATCAGCGGCACATCTTCCGGCGCGCATTCAACGCCAAGATCGCCGCGCGCCACCATAATCGCGTCCGACTGTTCGATGATTTCGTCGAGAAACTCAACCGCAGTCGGTTTTTCAATCTTTGAAATAATCCCGGCGCGTCCACGGATGAGGGCCTTTGCCTCTTCCACGTCGCTCGGCTTTTGCACAAAGGAGAGCGCGATATAATCAACGCCAAGCCCAAGCGCGAATTCGAGATCTTTGCGGTCCTTGTCGGTGAGCGCTGAAATCGGCAGCGCCCGTGTCGGAACATTGATGCCTTTGCGGTTTTTTAATTCGCCCGGCGTATCGGCTCTGGCGATGAGATGATGTGCGGTGCGGCTGGCGATAGTGAGTTGCAGCTTGCCGTCGTCGAGCTTCAAAATATCGCCCGACTCCAGCACATCGAGGAGTTCCTTATGTGGGATCGGGATGGTGTTTTCGTCATTCGACTCTTTGGCGAACACCAGCCGGTACTCGTCGCCATAGCGCAGCTTGATAGAGCCGGCGGCAAAGTCGCCAGTGCGGATCTTCGGCCCTTGCAAATCGGCGAATAGCCCCAAGGGCGTGCCGGTTTCTTTCTCGATGTCGCGAATAGCCTCAGCCACGCGCGCCAGCTTGTCATGGGCGCCATGGCTCATATTGAGGCGAAAAATATCAACGCCTGCGTCATGAATAAGCCGCAACATCGACGGCGAAGAGCTCGCCGGGCCGACAGTGGCGACGATTTTACAAAGGCGATTTCTCATGAGGCGCGCTCGCGGATGATTACGAGACGACGCTACGCCTATTTGCCGCGTCTGAGAACCGCCCGCGCGGAGTTATTCAACCGCTTTGGTTTGAGTGACGCATGCTCGATTGATGATCTGACAGATGATGAGATTTGTGGCTTGCACTTAATGCATTAAACACCGCTCATCCCCGCGAAAGCGGGGACCCAGTTTTGCTTGGCTGGATTCCCGCTTTCGCGGGAAGGAGCGGAATGTAAATTCATATAGATGCAAACATTATTACCCGCAAAGCGCCGCCTTCGCGCCATCATATTCCTCTGCGAGCGCGTCAACAAATTGCGCGGTGGTCTGGACATTGGTGACCGCGCCGATGCCCTGGCCACAGCCCCAGATGTCTTTCCAGACTTTCTTTGTCCCTTCGCCGGCGGATTTGAAATCCATTTTCGACGGGTCGGATGCGGGGAGGTTGTCCGGGTCAAGGCCAGCTTTGGCGATGGAGGGTTTGAGATAATTGCCATGGACGCCGGAAAAATAGTTCGTATAGACAATATCGTCGGCGTGAGCCTCGACGATGGCCTGTTTATAGGCGTCATTGGCGTTGGCCTCTTCGGTGGCGATAAACGCCGAGCCGATATAGCCGAAATCGGCGCCCATGGCTTCGGCGGCCAGCACGGACTGGCCACGCGCAATGCATCCCGACAAAGCGAGCGGGCCGTCGAACCATTCGCGAATCTCCTGCACCAGGGCAAAGGGCGATAGCACACCCGCATGACCGCCAGCGCCGGCGGCGACGCAAATCAACCCGTCCGCGCCCTTGGAGATCGCTTTTTGCGCAAACTTATTGTTGATAACATCGTGGAGGACAATTCCGCCATAAGAATGGATCGCCTCATAAACTTCCTCGCGCGCGCCGAGGGAACATATCACAATCGGAACCTCATGACGGACACAAGCTTCAACATCGTGCATCAGCCGGTCGTTGGAACGGTGGACAATCTGGTTGACCGCATAGGGCGCAGACGGCTGGTCCGGATGCTCGTCATCATGGCGGGCGAGCGTTTCCTTGATCTCCGTCAGCCATTCGTCGAGGGTCTCGGCGGGGCGCGCATTCAGCGAAGGGAACGAGCCGATAACGCCGGCCTTGCATTGGGCGATCACCAGCTTCGGCGTTGAAACGATAAACATCGGCGCGCCAATTACCGGCAGACGCATACGGGATTTAATGTCTTTAAGGCTCGGCATAAAGTGTTCCTTGAAATGTTTGACCACGCTATGACAGGCGGGGGCATTTGTGCAAGCCGCGGATGCAGCGCTAAAATCAAAGCCCCATCTGTCTTGCGGCGAGGTCGTTCATGATCTCTTCCGAACCGCCGCCAATCGCCATCACCCGGACCTCGCGATAGATGCGCTCAATGCGTTGCCCGCGCATGAACCCGGCGCCGCCGAGAATTTGCATGGCTTCGCGCGCGCAAAACTCCATGCAGCGCGTCGCCTGCACTTTCAGAAGCGATAGCTCGGCAATCGGCGCAGCGCCGTTTTGCACTTGCCAGGCGCAATTGTCGAGATAGGCAGTGGAGGCGTTCACCATGCGGACCATTTCAGAAAATTTGTGGCGGATGACCTGATGTTTCGCCAGCGGTTTGCCGAATGTCTGGCGCTCACGCGCCCAGGCCGCAGCGTCCTCAATGCAGACCCGTGAAAAAGCGATCGCCTGCGCCGCCATCGTTAGCCGTTCGTGATTGAAGTTCGTTACAATCCCGGCAAAGCCTGCATTTTCCTGACCAATAAGATTGTTCGCCGGAACTTCAACATCATCAAAGTGAATGCTCGCGGTGTCGGACATCCACCAGCCCATTTTAGCAAGCCGCGTACGCGTGACGCCAGGGCGGTCGGCCTCGATCAACAGGAAGGAGATGCCGCCGGCGCCATCGGCGCCGGTGCGCACCGCGACGGTCAGAAAATCCGCGCGGCAGCCGGTGGTGATGAAAGTTTTCTCGCCATTGACGATGTAGCGGTCGCCCTTGCGGGTTGCTTTGGTTTTGATGTTGGCGACATCGGAGCCGCCGCCGGGTTCGGTGACGGCGAGGGCAATGAGCTTTTCACCGGCGAGCACTGGCGGCGCGATGCGTTGCTTAATCTCATCGGAGCCGAGCGCAATAATCGGCGGCAGGCCGATGCCATGGGTCATCAGCCCGGCGACGAGCCCGCCAGAGCCGCCACGCGATAGTTCTTCCGACGCGATGATCGAATGAAAAACATCGATCCCCTCTTTAACGCCGCCAAATTTTTCCGGAAAGCCAAGTCCGATCAGCCCGACCGAAGCTGCTTTTTTATGTAAGCCGCGTGGAAACGCGCCGGCCTCATCCCATTCGTTGACATAGGGCGCAATCTCAGCATCGACGAAACTGCGCAAAGATTTGCGCCACGCCTCATGCGATGCGCCCATATGCGGGCAGGGCAGGCGAGTTGCGTCAAAGTCCAGCGATTGGGTCATGCGCTCCTCTCTTAGAGGTCGCGCGAGTTATCATGTTTTTGGCCATAATACCATCTGTGTACAGCGAAATAGGGCAATCGTTTTATCGGTCTCGGCATGGGTCACGCGCGCATCCCAAAGTTGCGTTGTGCGGCCGAGGTGATGGGCCTCAGCGCGACAAGCGATGACGCCGTCCCGCGCGGTGCCGACAAAATTGGTTTTTAATTCGATCGTTGTGAACCCCACCGCACCCTCAGGCAGGGCGCGCACACAGCCATAGCCGCAAGCGCTATCGGCGAGTGTAACAACAGCGCCGGCATGGAGAAAGCCGTTGGGCGCCATCAGCGCCTTACGAATTTCAACCTCCGCCTCAATCCAGTGCTCGCCGAAGCCGGTGAACTTTAAGCCGAGCAGACCCGGCAGGTAATCTGCGCCGACCTTGTTGGCGAGGTCGGAAGCTTGCAAGTCAGATTTTTCCATATTCGCGAGGTCCGATTGTTCATAAACACGCGCAAACGATATCGTTTCATGGCGCAAGCGCAACTGTTCTGCGCAGTCTCCTCAAGCTTGTCCGGCATGTTATGGTGTGCGTCATACCGTGATGCGCGTCAGCTTTGGCGCGCCGGTAAACCCGGTAATGATTTTGCAATCTCGTACTCACCCAAAACGAAAGCCGAAGCGGATGAGGTGATTTCAAAGCTTGCTGTGGATGGTGAGATAGGCATGGAGATGAACGAGACGTTATGGGGGCTGTTTTTTCGGGATGTGCAAGGACAGGTTCGACGTTCGCTGGATGTTGAACGTCGACCTGAACGCCAAATAGAAAGCATGCGGCGAAGTGTTGTTCTGGCGCGACGGTCTGCGGCGCGTTCTTTGGGCGGCGGTCGTATTTGTGATAGGGTCCGGAAAACACCAGGGAGCGTCGTTCATGTCGTTAGGTCGGATTGCGATTGTCGTCTATGTGATTTTTCTCGCCTTCTATAGCTGGTATAAATATTCGGTTGCCGCGCCGCCGGAATTTAATGTTGACTATGCCCATTCGGTAGCAATCCTTGTACTGATGACCGGTGTTGCGCCCTTCGTGCTGAGTTATGGCGTTTTGAAAATAGCTGGACTGAAGCGCTTCAGCGCCATGCTGACCGGTCTTTTCGTCGGTCTGATCGCCTGCGTCGCCGCCTATGCTGCATTCTGGTGGTTCTTCATCGTTCCGGGCGGCGCCGCGCCTGCGGCTTACGATGTCGCCATACGCGGCGTTGGCTGGGGGCTTTTGCAAGGAGGGTTGGCGTCGATAGCGGCGAACCACTAGCCCACCGGGCGATTAAGAGGAAAGACACGACGCTATAGAGTAGTCGCGCCTTACGGCGCCACCGCCTTGCGGTAGAGATGCCAGGTTGCGTGGCCTAGCACCGGGACGACAACGCCGAGCCCGACCAGGAGCGCCGCCGCGCCAGCGGCCATGGAGCCGACAATGATCAGCCCCCAAAGAGCGATCGTCACCGGGCTCTTTGCAGCGACGCGGAGCGACGTTGCGACGGCGGCCGCCGCGCCGACATCGCGGTCCAGCAACATCGGGAACGAGACGACATTGGTTGCAAGAACGACCGCAGCAAAGACAAAACCGGCGGCGTTGCCGAGCACGATCAGCGTCCAGCCTTCCGGCGTTGTCAAAACCTGACCGATAAACGCTGTTGGCTCGATATAGCCCCCAACCCCGAGGGTTGCGTCAAATATGGTTTGTGCAATCACCAGCCAGACGCCGAAGACGGCGACCAGTGCAATCATAATGACGCCGACGCTCCAGCTTGAGGCGCGCTCGAACACATCGCCAATATCGCTCCAGGCAAAACTTTGGCCCTGTTCGCGCCGGCGGCTGATTTCATAAAGAATGATCGCAGCGAACGGCCCCAACAATGCAAGCCCTGCCGCCACCGGGAACGCCAGCGGAAGCACATCGCGGCCAAGCGCATACCCGAAGGCGAGCGCGGCCCCGGTCGGGTAAATTAATCCGAGTACGAATATATGGCTGGGTTTGGCTTTGAAATCTTCAAGCCCAAGCTTCAAACAATCAATCAGATCACTAAATTTTAGCGCGCGCACCGTAATATCGTGTGTACTATGAACTGCGGCGTCATTCGCTGCAACCTGATGCGTATCCATATGGGTGACCATAGCGCATCCTCTTCATAAAGATTTTATAACGTTGATTGTTGCGCGTCAGGCGCGCCGAGGCAAGGTGAATTTTGCGAAGTCACGTTGAATTGAAGGGCGAAAATGCTGCAAATTAAGGGCTGCGGTCTAGCGGCCAAGCTCCAACAGGGCTCCAGATGGCCTCCTGGTCTCTTGACCTCACGGCAGGGCGCCCCAATAAAATAATGGCGGGCCTTGCATTTTGGGCCGGTGCGGTTTTTCATTCTTGGCGATCTCGGAGTGTTTTTGGCGCGGTTGTTTGACGAAATAAAAAGCCCGGTAAGTCTGATGAGCGAAAGCCACTACAATGAATGCAGCTAAGAGAGCCTCACAGGGCCGCACCGGCGCGCTGGATCTCGTTGGTAGGGTATTTACAGACCGCCGCATGGCGTCGGCGTTTATACGTTTTGCAGGGGTTGGCGTCGTTGCAAGCCTTATTCACGGGCTGGCGTTGAATTTTTTGGTGCTAGGCGGCGGCCTTCACCCAACGTTGGCCAATGCTGGCGCATTTCTTGGCGCGTTTTCGATCTCTTATGTTGGGCATTATTATTTTTCGTTCCGCTCTAGCCAGGGTCATGTCGCGGCCGCGCTGAAGTTTTTTATTGCCGCTTTAGTCGGGCTCGCATTGAATACCTTAGTCTTCGCTGTCACCGTCAATTTATTGCAGTTGCATTACATGATAGCCTTCGCAGCGGTAATCATCATCTTGCCGCCCGTCATGTTTTGGGTGTCTAGAAAATTTGTATTCGCGCCCGGCGCTTGATGAGGCGGCAATCGTCTCTTTCACTAACGGTAAGCAAGCGGTTTCAGAGGATATCGACTTCCTTGAGCGCGGCAGCCTCAGCTTCTTCCGTGAGAAGGAAGAAGCCAGGATGCGATGCCGGATCTATTCCCCGGCGCTCTCGGAAGGCTCGTCCGCCGCGACCGGTGATGCATGATCGGCAACGTAGCGCCAACCGTCACCGGTCTTCTTCGAAATGTCAGTGTAACGCCCGCGCCAGACGACCTCGTCGCCGCCACCGACCGGCATCGCCGACATAGTCCATAATCCCCATGCGCCGGCGATCTTGCCTTTGTGCATTTCACCTTGCTGTTCAAGGGTGATGGAGAAACCGTCAAAAGCGACGAAGAAGGCGGCCCACCCATCCGCTATTGCTTTTGGCCCGTGCGAGACCGACCCATCAGGTCCGTAGCTATATGCGTTTTGCGTATAAAGAGCGCCGACCGCGTCTGCGTCTTCTGCGTTAATGCTGGCGACAAATGCATCTTGCAAGGCTTGCGGAGTGTCCTGGCCGAGTGTTGGCGAGGCGGTGATTGTGACGGCGGCGAGGGCGGGTAAGAATATCTTGTTCATGTTTGTAGTCCCCATTTGGATGAAACAAACGCAACGCAACACCCTAACACGGGCGTGGAGTGGGAGCCAAGTTTGGGGCAATTGCAGGGCGGGGCCAGACCCGAACGATGGCCGAGCGGCTATAGGATTTAGCGGTTTCAGCTCCCAGCGTGGTTTTTCCACAGGGTGAAACGCCAAACCACCCCCCAGAGACCGCATGTTTTGGGCGGTTTTCTTTCACCGGGAGATAGACCTTGCAATTTGGCGTCTGATGGCCCAAATGTGTCCTGCGCCAATGATCGAGGGCCGTCTATTAGGCCTGTACTCCAAGCTTTCTACACTCCTCTCAACATCGGCAGCTTATCCTCGGGGCCGGGCACGCGCCTAACCCTTCAACGCCATGTCTGAAAAGGAGATAAAAATGGCTACTGGAACCGTAAAATGGTACAACCCACAAAAAGGTTATGGCTTCATCGCACCGGATGAAGGCGGAAAAGACGTATTTGTACATGCAACTGCGCTTGAAACTGCCGGCATCCGTAGTCTCGACGATGGTCAGACCGTTAGCTTTGAGCTGACTGAAGACCGTGGCAAGACATCTGCGACGTCTCTTAAAGTCAGCTGACTTTAAACTAAATCGCATACGGGGCGCTGGTTAACCGGCGCTCCGTATGTGTTTCAGCGAGAGGACCATGGTCGATAATGATAGCGCCCACCGGTATGAAATAGGACAGACCGTGAGCCTTTCGCGCGGCTTTGGTTATGCCAAAAACGCCAGCGCAGGTTATGAAATCATTGCGCTCCTGCCGTCCAATGGCGCCCACTACCAATATCGCCTTCGTAATTCCGAAGAGAATTTCGAGCGCGTCGCTGCAGAAAACGAAATGACTCTGCGCAATTAAATGACGCTGTGCAATTAAGAC
>JAJFFX010000067.1 GCA_021776455.1 Hyphococcus sp.
CACCATGGACAAAGAAGGTGAGCCGGGCGAGGGCAAAATCCTCGGGACGATGTCGGAAATTGAACATGCGCTCGAAGCCGGCGCCGTAACGCTGCACTCAAAGATCAAGGCGCGCTGGGATACTGTTGATGAGAACGGCGATCCGCTTCGCCAGCTGGTTGAAACTACGCCAGGGCGGATGATGGTTGCGCAGGTCCTGCCGCGCGATTCCAATGTGCCGTTTTCGGTGATCAATCAGCTTTTGACCAAGAAAACCATTCAGGGGCTCATCGACATTGTTTATCGCCATTGCGGTCAAAAGAAGACAGTAATCTTCGCTGACCACATGATGGGTCTCGGCTTTAAGGAAGCTTGCAAAGCCG
Organism: Hyphococcus sp.; assembly: GCA_021776455.1. Taxonomy (GTDB): domain Bacteria; phylum Pseudomonadota; class Alphaproteobacteria; order Caulobacterales; family Parvularculaceae; genus Hyphococcus. Next base: position 363 of record JAJFFX010000067.1, read on the forward strand.
GGATTTCCTTCGGCAAGGACGATGTGGTGATCCCGCAGGCCAAACGTAAGATGGTGGAAGGCACGCGCAATCTCGTTGGTGAGTTCGAGCAGCAATATGCTGAGGGCCTGATCACACGCGGCGAGAAATACAACAAAGTCATCGACGCCTGGGCGAAATGCACCGACAAAATCGCCGATGAGATGATGAGTGAAATTTCTGAGACTAAATTCGATCCAGAATCCAAGCGTCAGCTTGAGCCGAATTCGATTTACATGATGTCCCACTCCGGCGCGCGCGGTTCGCCGACTCAAATGCGTCAGCTTGGCGCTATGCGCGGACTGATGGCCAAGCCATCTGGGGAAATCATTGAAACGCCGATTACCTCGAACTTTAAAGAAGGACTGACGGTTCTCGAATACTTCAACTCCACGCACGGGGCGCGGAAAGGTTTGGCCGACACCGCGCTTAAAACCGCAAACTCCGGCTATCTGACCCGGCGCCTCGTAGACGTTGCGCAGGATTGCATCGTTCGCGAGGTAAATTGCGGCACTGAAAACGGCATTACCGTCGAAGCGGTTGTCCGCGGCGGTGAAATCATCGTGCCGCTAAGCCAGGTTATTCTGGGGCGCACGCTGCTTGAAGATATCCGGCGCCCGGAAAGCGGTGAACTGGTCGGCAAGGCCGGCGATGAAGTTGATGAAGCGCAAGCGGAAGAAATTGAAGGCGCCGGCGTTCAGACAGTGCGCGCGCGTTCGGTCCTGACTTGCGACGCCAAGTCAGGCATTTGCGGCATGTGTTATGGTCGCGATCTTGCGCGCGGTACGCACGTTAATATTGGCGAGGCGGTCGGCGTCATTGCGGCGCAATCGATCGGCGAGCCGGGCACGCAGTTGACGATGCGGACATTCCACGTTGGCGGCACGGCGCAGGTTGGCGATACTTCGTTCATTGAAGCGAGCCACGAAGGCACGGTTAAGATTGAAGGACGTGAGCCGGTCGTAAACACCGCTGGCGATATCGTGGTCATGGGGCGCAACACCGTGGTCAAGATTATCGGATTGGACGGCAAAGAGCATGCGTCGTACAAAGTCTCTTATGGCGCGAAACTGCGTGTTAAAGACGGCGGACCCGTCACCCGAGGACAACGCCTGGCGGACTGGGACCCCTATACGATCCCGATCCTGACGGAACTTTCCGGAACGGCGAAATTTGAGGACTTGCAGGAAGGCTATTCCATGCAAGTTGTCGCCGACGAAGCGACTGGCATCGCCAGTCGCGTCGTCACCGATTGGCGTACAAATCCTCGCGCTGCCGACATGAAGCCATCGATTATCATCGTTAATGACGCCGATGAAATTAGTACGCTGTCGTCCGGCGGCGAGGCGCGTTATGTCCTGCCGGTCGGGGCGGTGTTGTCGGTTGAGGATGGCGTCAAGATCGCGGCGGGAGATGCGGTAGCGAGGATCCCGACGGAGGGCGCTAAAACCAGAGACATCACCGGCGGTCTGCCGCGTGTGGCGGAACTGTTTGAAGCGCGCCGACCGAAAGACCACGCGATCATCGCCAATGTTGACGGCAAGGTTGAGTTCGGCCGCGATTATAAAAATAAACGCCGTATCAAGATTATTCCGACCGATGAGAGCCTTGAGCCTTCAGATTACCTTGTTCCCAAAGGCAAGCATATTGCTGTTCAGGACGGAGATTTTATCGCCAAGGGCGAATATCTTATGGATGGCAACCCGGCGCCGCATGATATTCTCCAGATTATGGGCATCGAAGCGCTTGCCGACTTCCTGATTGACGAGATCCAGGAAGTCTATCGGCTCCAAGGCGTGCCGATTAATGACAAACACATCGAAGTGATTGTCCGCCAGATGTTGCAGAAAGTCGAAGTTACCGATCCAGGCGATTCTCTGTTCCTGAAAGAAGAGCAAGTCGACAAGCTCGAATTCCAGGAGATGAACGAAAAGCTGGACAATCAAGGCAAGACGCCGGCAAAGGCGCAACCGGTCCTGCTCGGCATCACCAAAGCTTCGTTGCAGACCCGCTCCTTCATCTCCGCAGCCTCGTTCCAGGAGACGACGCGGGTGCTTACAGATGCTGCAGTTAACGGCAAGATCGATGCGCTTGAAGGCCTGAAAGAGAACGTGATCGTCGGTCGCCTCATCCCAGCCGGTACTGGCTGCGCGATGTCACGCCGTCAGGTCGAGGCCGAACGCCGCGATGCTGAGTTGATCGCCGAGCGTGAGAAGGTCGCGGCGGCGGCGCTGCCGCCAGCCGAAGAGCTCGCGGCGCCAGTGTTTGAAGAGAATGCTGAGCCTAGCGTTGAGCCGGGTATTGAAGCGACTGCTGAGCCGAGTGTTGATGCAACACAATAATAGCGAGCCCTGACACTCTTCTTAACGGCGGCCTTCGGGCCGCCGTTTTTGTTAGATTTTGCATTGCCCCCACGAGGACAAGCAAAGTGGGGGTCGCGCCGCCTGGGCGTTGCATTCATTTTGAAAGCAGCCCAAATTTTGGATCAATTGTTGACGGTGAAATGAATGAGCCTAGTGCCACACGATAAGACCGGTCCGATATCAGCCGGGGATGAGCAACAAATCACTTTTGTATGTGGTGCGCTTCGCTCTGGGACAACGCTTTTACGCCTGATGCTTAAGCATCACTCGCAAATGACTAATCCCGGCGAGATGGATTTTTTGTTTGAATGCCCGACCGGCAAAAACGGCAAGCGCGATGTTGAGGCCTACAGAAAATTTCTTCTGCTCAATCGGATATTTTGCGCTACCGGTCTGCCGATAGATGAGAGGCTAAATTATGTTGGCCTGGTAAAATCACTTGTCGCCGGCGTCAGGAAGCCGGGCAAAGTGTTGTCGATTAATATCCATCGCAATTTTGAGCGGATTCCGGACATCTTTCCTGACGCGCGTTATGTCCATCTATTACGTGATCCGCGTGACGTTGCGCGGTCATCCATCAGTATGGGGTGGGCGGGAAATGTCTATCACGGCGTTGACCATTGGATTGATTCGGAACGGTCCTTTGAAAAGCTAAAGGGGCTGATTGATGCGGATAAGATCTACACGCTGAAGAATGAGGACATCATTACCGACGCGGAACGCGCCTTAACGCCATTATGCGCTTTTATGGGCGTTCCCTATGATACGAAAATGCTCACCTATCCTGAAAATTCCACCTATGGCGCACCTGATATGGCGCTGGTGAACCAGTGGCGGCGGCTACAGTCCGAGCACGGTGTAGGTCTGGTGGAAGGTAAGGTGGGAGCAATGCTCCAGGCGCGCGGATATGAGCTATCCGGCTATAAAGTGATCATCCCTAACCGGTTTGAACAGACGAAACTTCAGGTCGGCAACCGGATTGGCCGGTTGAGGGTGGTTCTACAGCACTATGGGTTTGTGTTGACGGGGCTCGATATCATTAGCCGCCGGCTGCCTCTACGTGGCTTAAGAGAGGCTGTTCAGCGCCAAATGAATGAAAAATCACGGCAATTCCTCAAATAACCGGCTTATTCATTTCATAATCTGCCTGGCGGGGAGGGGCGGGACGTTAGGTTGCCAAACCGTTGCCCACAAAGCCTTAAAAAATCTTCAAAAACCCCGCAAACTCTATTGACCACGCGGATTCGCGGGGCTAGTTAGTGCGCCACAGGACGGCTGGCCGTCAGGTGTGTTCGCAGGGACATTTCTGAAACGCAGCCAATCTTAGCCGACGATAGTCAAGTTTTCATGGAGCGGCGTTCCGCCAGATGCGGACCCGCTCATTTGCGTCATGGGTATATCGCCCGGAAACGCGAAAAATGCCGCGTTTTATACGCGTTAGGATTAAGGCCAGGAGATCGAATGCCGACTATTCAGCAACTGATCCGCAAGCCGCGGAAACCGAAGCGACGGATTAATAAAGTCCCGGCGCTTGAAGCCAACCCGCAAAAGCGGGGGGTTTGCACGCGTGTTTATACAACGACTCCTAAGAAACCTAACTCTGCGCTTCGCAAGGTTGCAAAGATTCGTCTCACCAACGGCTATGAAGTGATCGGTTATATCCCTGGCGAGGGGCACAATCTTCAAGAGCACTCTGTTGTTCTGATTCGGGGCGGGCGCGTGAAAGACCTTCCGGGCGTTCGCTATCACGTTATTCGCGGCGTTCTGGATACGCAGGGCGTCAAAGATCGTAGACAACGTCGTTCGAAATACGGCGCCAAGCGTCCGAAATAGGGTTAAGAGCAATGTCACGACGTCACCGCGCAGAAAAACGAGTTGTTCATCCCGATCCTAAATTCGGCGATAAGACACTGTCGAAATTTATGAACTACGTCATGATTGACGGGAAGAAGCCAGCCGCAGAAAAGATCGTATACGGTGCGCTTAATCGCATCGAAGAAAAAATGCGCCGCCAGCCGGTGGAGCTGTTTAAAGAAGCGCTCGACAATGTAACGCCTGCTCTCGAAGTGCGTTCGCGCCGGGTCGGCGGCGCGACCTACCAGGTGCCGGTTGAAGTTCGTCCGGACCGCAAGCAGGCGCTCGCCATGCGCTGGATTATTGGCGCGGCGCGCACACGCAATGAAACGACGATGGTCGACAGGCTGTCGAATGAAATTATGGATGCCGCGCAAAATCGCGGCGCCGCCGTTAAAAAACGCGAAGACACGCACCGTATGGCTGAGGCCAACCGGGCATTTTCGCATTATCGTTGGTAAACGAATTCAACCGGGTAAAGGCTCGCTGACATGCCGCGTTCGCATAAAATTGAGGACTATCGCAACTTCGGGATCATGGCGCATATTGACGCCGGGAAAACCACG
>JAJFFX010000068.1 GCA_021776455.1 Hyphococcus sp.
GATTGAACAACAGCGCGCCTCGCTTGGCTATGACATTGACGGTGTGGTTTACAAAGTTGACCGGCTCGATTACCAGGCGCGGCTTGGCTTCGTGTCGCGCCATCCACGCTGGGCGATCGCGCATAAGTTTCCGGCGGAAAAGGCGACAACCGTTCTGGAAGACATCGAGATACAGGTCGGCCGGACCGGTAAGCTGACGCCTGTTGCGCGCCTTAAGCCGGTGACGGTAGGCGGTGTTGTCGTCTCCAACGCAACGCTCCACAACGCCGACGAGATCGAACGTAAGGATATCCGCAAAGGCGATTGGGTCGTCATTCAGCGCGCTGGCGATGTCATTCCTCAGGTAGTGGAGGTCGTAAAGTCGAAACGCAAAAAAGGCGCGCGGAAGTTTAAATTTCCGGACTGCTGCCCGATCTGCGACTCTCACGCCATCAATGAAGTCAATCCGGTGAGCGGTAAAGCTGATGTCGACCGGCGCTGCACCGGCGGGCTTGTCTGTCCGGCGCAGGCAGTGGAGCGGCTCAAACATTTCATTTCGCGCCGCGCTTTCGATATTGAAGGCCTCGGTGAGAAACAAATTATCTCGTTCTTTGAACAGGAAATCATCACCGAACCCGCCGATATTTTCACACTCCGCTTACGTCAGGAGGCCGGCAAGATTAATCTTTATACCTATAAAAAGACGAAAAACGGCGACCTTTATCTGGATAAAGAAGGCAAGTCGGTCGCGACGAATGTAAAATCGATCGAAAATCTATTCGACGGGATCGACGCCAAACGAGAGATTTCATCGGCGCGGTTTATCAATGCGCTCGGCATTCGCCATGTCGGAGAGACCAATGCGCGGCTGTTCGCCAGCCATTATGGCAATGTAGCGGCGTTTTATGATGCGGCGGTCAATGCCCGCGATCAGGAGAGCGAGACCTACCAGGACATGCTGTCGATAGACGGGATTGGCGCACTGGTGGCGCAAGGGGTGATTGATTTCTTTGACGAAGAACACAACCGTGCCGCCGTCGACCGGCTGCTGGCAGAAGTAACGCCGCTCGCTGCTGAAGCGGCGAATACGCAAAGCCCGGTCGCCGGTAAAACCGTCGTCTTCACCGGCACGTTAGAGACTATGACCCGCGATGAAGCCAAGGCGCGTGCGCAGAGCCTTGGCGCCAAAGTGTCAGGCTCGATCTCGGCCAAGACCGATTATCTGGTCGCCGGTCCGGGCGCCGGGTCGAAGTTGAAAAAGGCTGAAAGCTTGGGTGTTAAAGTCCTGACCGAAGAAGAATGGGCGGCGCTTAGCTAACGTCGCCCGGCCTCTGTTGCGGATGCGTCATTGTAGAAATGTGACAGCAAGTTGTAGCGCACGCCTTGCGTTGTTTCTGCAACTTCATGTAGCAGGGACGAGGAAAAGATCAGCGCTGTGCCGGCCGGCAGCCGATAGCCTTTATCGGAATATTCCCGAAACGCGATCGACCCGCCCTCATAGTCGTCATTCAAACTCACTGACAACGCAAATCGTCGATGGGTCATCGCACTGACATTGTCGCGATGCCCGATCTCGACGCCGCTTCTGGCGCCGGCATATCGTGCGATCTGCAGATTTTCACGGCGCGTTACAGCGAACGCAAAAGCTCGCCTGATCGCCGGGTATACCCGCTGCTTCAGCCGCTCATCGATGAACGCCAGCAGTTTGGGGTCGGTAATGAGATGGTCGATGCGGTCCTGGCGGTCATATTCGTAGACCGGAATTTTCACGCCGTCAGGATTGGTCGTAGGCTTTGGCGGTAAAATTTGTAACGCGCCATTGGTTTTAAACGCGCTGATTAAATCGACGCACTCTTCACTTGAGAAGACTTGCGGCGTGATCAGCACCGGCGGGTGCGGCGCGGCCCAGGAAGTCTCCTCAGCAAGCTTGGCTTGCTTGATGAGCGTTTCGGCATTTTCCGCGTGCTGATTTTTCATTTCAATGTCCCAATAGCGCCTAATCTGGCGATAAGGCGAGATAACGACGCTGCGCATCTGCGTCGGCGTTACTACCATTCCGCGCTTGTGAAGTCCGTATGCGGCAAATGCAAAACCTCCAGGATCGCCAAGCACCGGAAATGAAATTCCAAGCCGGCGCTTGGCCTCGCGGTTGGCGCGGGCGTTGCTTTGCGCGGTAATGATAACAACCTTAGCGTTGGCCGCCTCAAAGGATGCTGCGCGTTGTTCAAATGCCCGCAGCTCACTCGCGGCGGGCTCGCCCGTGAGGTCGGGGACGAACACTAAAACCAGATAGCCGCCCGATACATAATCATCGGTGAGATTGAGCAGGCGGCCGGTTTCATCAATTCTTTGAAACAGGTATGGCGTGTCGCCAGGCGCAATAACTCTGACCAATTGCGCCAGCTGATCGGCGATCAAAATATCTGTCGGTCCAAGATCCAGCATTGCATCCAACCGGCGTATCCGCTTCCACTGCCGGTATCTCGTTAGATCGAAATGGCGCAGGCAAGTCCAGCTAGAGCGTTTTTAGGAAGAGTGGGTCCGGTTTTCCATTAAAAAAACGCGATAAAACGAAACTCTAGAGCCGTTTGTCTGACTCAGATTAATATCCAACAGCTCTAGGGTGCGCTGAGTCCAACCGGACCTTTTGGCGCGGCCTTTCATGTATGGCCGTCCGAGAGGCTTACGCGGATGGACGGCTTTTGGGGCGGTTTCTGGATGCCAGATCAGCCAGCCTCGGTGACATAATCTGTTGCGCCAGCCCTGTGGCGGCAATTTTGTAAAAACGCCGCCATTTTTTATGCTAAGTATCGAACTAAACTTGGCACAATCCGCCTCGATGCACCGCCCTTAAAACCACCCGCGCTCTTTTTCCCGAGTCTCATTTTCGGCCATTGCCACAGCCCGCTTCGGTGGATTACATCCTCCTCAAAAGCGCGCCGACTCCCAAGAAGAATTCGAAAAAACAAGGGTTTCGCGCGCCGGAAGCGCGAACTCCACCAGCCGGAGATGCCCATGAGCCCCGACAAGCCCAAGAGCGGAGACAAGGCGTTATCTCTCTATGTGCCGGAACCTGAGTTCCGTCCCGGCGACACGCCGGACTTCTCCGACGTTCCGATCCCCAAGGCCGGCGCCGCATCGCGGCCGGAAATCGACGTTGAGGCTGGCGATATTCGCGATCTCGCTTACACCATCATCCGGGTCTTAAACCGCAACGGCGAGGCGGTAGGTCCGTGGGCCGGTTTGTTGAGCGACGACCAGCTGAAAGTCGGCCTTGAGGATATGTTGCGCGTGCGTGCGTTCGACGCACGTATGTTAATGGCGCAGCGCCAGGGCAAGACCAGCTTTTATATGCAAGCCCTGGGCGAAGAAGCGATTGCCTGCGCATTTCAAAAAGCGCTGCGGCCCGGCGACATGAATTTCCCAACCTATCGCCAGCAGGGACTTCTTCTGTCGACGGACTATCCGGTAGTCGACATGATGAACCAGATATACTCAAACGCCGCCGACCCGTTAATGGGGCGACAGCTGCCGATTATGTATACGTCGAAAGAAAACGGCTTTTTCACAGTTTCTGGCAATCTCGCAACGCAATTCATCCAAGGCGTCGGCTGGGCGATGGCGTCGGCGATCAAAGGCGACACCAAGATTGCCGCAAGTTGGATTGGCGACGGTTCGACAGCGGAATCGGATTTTCATTCAGCGCTGGTCTTCGCCTCAACTTACCGTGCGCCGGTGGTGTTGAACATCGTCAACAATCAATGGGCGATTTCAACCTTTCAGGGCATTGCCCGCGGCAAAGCGGCGACCTTCGCCTCGCGTGGGTTAGGGTTCGGCATTCCGGCGCTGCGCGTTGACGGCAATGACTATCTCGCCGTTTACGCAGTTTCCAAATGGGCGGTAGACCGCGCCCGCGCTGGGCATGGGCCGACGCTGATTGAGCACGTCACCTATCGCGTCGGCGGGCACTCAACCTCAGACGATCCATCCGCCTACAGACCAAAAGAAGAATCCAGCGCCTGGCCGCTCGGCGATCCTATTGAACGGCTTAAGAACCACCTCATCGCCAAAGGCGTGTGGTCGCAAGCGCAGCATGTTCAGGCGCGCGAGCGCATTGAGATAGAAATCGCCGAAGCGCAAAAGCTCGCCGAAAAGAACGGCACCCTCCATGATGGGCCGCATTCGACGCCGGCCTCGATGTTTGACGATGTCTATAAGGAAATGCCGCTGCATCTTCGTCGTCAACGCCAGGAAGCGGGGGTCTGATCATGGCGCGCATGACCATGATACAGTCGATCCGCAGCGCCATGGAAAATGCTATGGAGCGCGACGATAATGTCGTTGTCTTCGGTGAGGACGTCGGGTTTTTTGGCGGCGTCTTCCGTTGCACGCAAGGCCTGCAGGAAAAATTCGGACCCCAGCGCTGTTTTGACAGTCCGATCAATGAAAGCGGCATTGTCGGCGCGGCGGTCGGGATGGCGGCCTATGGCCTGCGTCCATGCGTTGAAATTCAGTTCGCGGACTATGTATATCCGGGTTATGACCAGATTGCCTCGGAAGCGTCGCGTATTCGCTATCGCTCCGGGAATGATTTCACTGTGCCGATGGTGGTGCGAATGCCGACCGGCGGCGGCATCTTTGGCGGGCAGACGCATTCGCAAAGCCCCGAAGCGTTGTTTGCGCATATTTCCGGCATTAAAACCGTCATTCCGTCAAACCCTTATGACGCCAAGGGCTTGTTGATTGCATCGATTGAAGATGACGATCCGGTGATGTTTCTGGAGCCGAAGCGGCTATATAACGGCCCGTTTGACGGCCATCATAATCGCCCGGTGACGCCGTGGTCTAAGCATGAACTGGGCGATGTGCCGGAGGGCCATTTCACTGTTCCGCTCGGCAAGGCGGTAGTGCGTCGCGAAGGCGCGGAAGTGACGATCCTCGCCTATGGCACAATGGTTTATGTCGCTGAGGCGGCGGCGAAAGAGACCGGGGTTGATGCAGAAATTATTGACCTGCGAACGATTTTGCCGCTCGATATGGAAACGATTGAGGCCTCGGTCGCCAAGACCGGGCGTTGCGTCATCGTCCATGAAGCGACCAAGACCTGCGGCTTTGGCGCCGAATTAATGGCGGTGGTGATGGAGGGATGTTTTTACCATCTCCAGGCGCCGGTGATCCGCGTTACGGGCTATGATACGCCATACCCCCACGCGCATGAATGGGAATATTTCCCGGGACCCAAACGCGTTGGCGATGCGCTGCGGAAAGTGATGGAGGCTGCATAATGGGCGAACACATTATCAAGCTGCCCGATGTCGGCGAAGGCGTCGCCGAGGCGGAGCTGGTTGAGTGGATGGCCGCGATCGGCGCCAATGTCCGCGAAGACGAGGTTTTGGCCGCGGTAATGACCGACAAGGCGACAGTTGAAATTCCCTCGCCGGTGGAAGGCAAAGTCATTTGGCAGGCGGCCAAGGTCGGCGATATATTGGCTGTCGGATCGCCGCTTATTCGCCTTGAGGTAGATGGGCCGGGTAATGTTAAGTCGGGGGAAGTGGTTGAGGAAACGGCGACAACGGAGGCGACTTCTTCCTCCCCCGTTCACGGGGGAGGTGGCGCCGAAGGCGACGGAGGGGGGGTGGCGATTAAGGCTAATGGGCAAAAGCCCCCTCAGTCGGCTACGCCGACAGCTCCCCCACCAGTGGGGGAGCAAAAAACCGTTCCTACACCGTCCCCTTCCGGCGCTCCGCGTGCGGAGGGTGACAAACCCCTGGCCTCGCCGGCAGTGCGCAAGCGTGCGGCGGATGCCGGGATAGATTTGCGCCGCGTCCATGGTGCGGGGCCGGCGGGGCGGATTTCCAACGCCGATCTCGATGCTTATTTCGAGAGTGGCGGCGAGACCCAGGCCCGCGGCGGGGGCTATGTCCGCAAGACTGGCGTCACTGATGTTCCCATGCTTGGTTTACGCCGCAAGATCGCCGAGAAAATGGCGACCGCGAAGTCGCGCATCGCCCATATCACCTATGTCGAGGAAATCGACATGACCGCGCTTGAAGAGTTACGTGGACAGTTGAATGCGACGCGCAAAGAAGGTCGTGCGAAGCTGACGGTGTTGCCATTTTTGATGCGCGCAATCGCCAAGGCGGTCGCTGAGCAGCCGCAAATCAACGCGATCTATGATGATGAAGCCGGGATCGTTCACCAGCATGGCGGCGTTCATATCGGCGTCGCCGCGCAAACGCCGGGCGGCCTGATGGTGCCGGTGGCGCATCATGTCGAAGCGCGCGACCTTTGGGATTGCGCCGCAGAAGTTACACGGCTTTCAGAAGCCGCACGCAGCGGCAAAGCGACTCGCGAAGAGCTGTCCGGTTCCACCATCACCATCACCTCGCTTGGCGCCATGGGCGGCATCGTCACGACGCCGGTCATCAACCACCCGGAAGTCGCCATCGTTGGCGTCAACAAGATGCAGGTGCTGGCGAAATGGGACGGGCAGGAGTTTAGCCCACGCAAGGTTATGAACCTGTCGTCGAGTTTCGACCATCGCGTCATCGACGGCTGGGATGCGGCGGTGTTCGTGCAGCGGCTCAAGGAACTGCTGGAAAACCCGGCGATGATTTTTATTGATTGAATGGGGTTCCATTCAAATATGTAAACAATCTCCGCTCATCCCCGCGAAAGCGGGGGTCCATGTTCTTTTTTCTGGGTCCCCGCTTTCGCGGGGATGAGCGGGTTTAAGTTGAAGGAATATTGAAACAATGCCTATCATCGACTGCAAATTACTCGTCATTGGCGCCGGGCCGGGCGGTTATGTTGCGGCTATCAGGGCCGGACAGCTCGGGCTCGATACGGTGATCGTCGAGGCGGCGGCTCATGGCGGGACTTGTCTCAATGTTGGCTGCATTCCGTCCAAGGCGATCATTCATGTTGCGGATGAATTTGAAAAGGCAACCCATTTCGCGGCTGGTTCGCCGATTGGCGTTAAGGTCGCCAAGCCGGAAATTGACCTCAAAAAATCAGTCGTGTGGAAAGATGGGATCGTCAAGCGCCTCACCGGCGGCGTCAGCGGCCTGTTGAAGAAGAACAAAGTCCGCACGATTTCCGGCTGGGCGACTTTTATCGACGGCAGGACCGTTGAAGTGAGAACCGAAGACGGCGTTCAAACCATCCGTGCGGAAAACATCATCATCGCAACCGGTTCCGCGCCGGTCGAGCTACCGTTTTTGCCCTTTGGCGGCAATATCATCTCCTCGACCGAGGCGCTCGATCTGGAGGCGCCGCCGAAGGCGCTCGCCATTGTCGGCGCCGGCTATATTGGTCTTGAGCTTGGGATCGCATTTGCGAAGCTCGGCTCGAAGGTGACGGTGGTTGAGGCGTTGGACCGGATTTTGCCGCTCTATGACAAGGCGCTAACCCGGCCGGTGGCGAAAAAGATGAAGGCGCTCGGTATCAACGTTATGCTTGGTGTGAAAGCCAAGGGCGCTGGCAAGACCGGCCTTCAGATTGAGACCGCCGACGGCAAGGCAGAGACCATCAAAGCCGATAAAATCCTGGTGACGGTGGGCCGAAGCCCACTCACTGAAGGTTGGGGCCGTGACAATCTCGTCCTCGATATGGACGGGCGCTTTCTTAAGATTGACGAGCAATGCCGCACTTCGATGAGCGGGATTTACGCCATTGGCGATGTCACCGGCGAGCCGATGCTGGCGCACCGCGCGATGGCGCAGGGGGAAATGGTTGCAGAAATTATCGCCGGAGAGAACCGGGTGTGGGACAAGGTCGCCATCGCGGCGGTGTGTTTTACAGACCCGGAGATTGTCTCTGCCGGCTTGTTGCCGGATGAGGCGAGCGAAGCTGGCTATGAAATCATTACACAGAGCTTTCCTTTCGCCGCCAATGGCCGGGCGATGACCATGGAATCTGAGGACGGTTTTGTGCGGATCGTTGCGCGCGCGGATAATCATCTGGTGCTCGGCATACAGGCGGTCGGCGGGGGCGTTTCAGAGCTGGCCGCGACATTCGGACTGGCGCTGGAAATGGGCGCGGCGCTCGAAGACATTGCCGGCACAATCCACGCCCACCCGACGCAAGGCGAAGCGTTTCAGGAAGCCGCGCTCAGAACGCTTGGGCGGGCGTTGCATATTTAGGCTTTTTGAAAATTCTATTCCGTATGGGCCTGTCCATGCTACATCCCTTTGTGGTCAGATGCTGGACTGAATGAAACCACCCCTAATAGGACAGACGAACATGCAACGAAAAGTCATTATTGATTGCGATCCGGGTCAGGACGACGCGCTTATGTTGTTTTTGGCTTTTGCCTCGCCGGAAGAATTAAATATTCTCGGCGTTTGCGCCGTAGCGGGGAATGTGCCTTTGGAGAAAACCCAACGCAACATGTGTATTTTGAGTGATATTGTTGGCAACGAAAAAGTTCCGATGTTTGCCGGGCGCGATAAGCCTTTGACGAATGTCGGGCTGACGGCGGAACATGTACACGGGCGCGACGGCATTGACGGTATAGATATTTTCAGCCCAAGAACGAAATTGGAACCCAAAGACGCCGTCGATTTTATTGTTGATACGCTGCTGTCAGCGGCCGACGACGAAATTACGATTGTTGCAACCGGGCCTTTAACGAATATTGCATCCGCAATTTTGCGTGAGCCCACGATATTACCCAAAATTCACGAAATTGTCGTGATGGGCGGCGCTATGAAAGAGGGGGGGAATATTACGCCCTCCGCGGAATTCAATATCTTTGTTGACCCCCATGCCGCCAAGATTGTGTTTGAGTGTGGTCGGCCCATTGTCGCATTTGGTTTGGATGTGACCCATCAGGTCTTCACCTCGCCCAACGTGCTGGAGCGCATTGCAAAACTGGATAACCGCGTCGCAAAAGCATCCCACGGAATGCTCGCTTTTTTTGGGCGCTACGATGCGCAAAAATATCGAGCGCAAGGCGCGCCATTGCACGATCCGTGTACGATTGCTTATTTATTACAGCCGGAATTATTTGAATTGAAGTCCTGTAATGTTCGTGTGGAAACAGATTCTGAATTGACGATGGGCCATACCGCTGTAGATTTTTGGGGCGTTACCGGGCTGCGTGCCAATGTGGAATGGGCCCATAGCGTCCATCGAGACGGCTTTTTCGACCTGTTAATTGAGCGGTTGTCTCGATATTAGAGCGTGTTCACAAAAACCGCCTACACTTTTTGTGCCCCAAACCCGTCATCCCGGATGCGTTGCAACACGAAGTGTTGCTGCGCTGGTCCGGGATTTTGTGCGGTGAGGTAGATATATGCTTTTAACGATCCCGTGCTAGCAGCGCGTCACTGCGTGCCGCACAGCACACGGGATGACGATATTAATGGCCGAAAGCACACAACCACAACACGAATCGATTCTTTGATTTTACAACCCTGAGAGGGTAGTCTTCAAGGAATCCTATATTTGGTGAAAAGTTATCCTCACGGATCCTGGCGGTCCTATCATGCCTTTCGAGTGAAGTTCTGACTTGAAAGGAGTGCTACCCGAGACATGTTTTTATCCGCCACAAATCCCGCTCATTCCGGTAAAAACCGCAATGCAAACGACGTTGCGTTTTCTAATTGCGTTAGCGTAAGGCGCCAAATCTTTAGGCGGCGTCTTTGCCAGCGAGCTGGTTGTCGGCGAGCCGGTTGCTGGCGGGCCGGAATTTTTTCACCAGGTCCGACATCGTCGCAAACGGATTTTCGGCGGGCGCTTGTGCGTCTTCCCCTTTGTCCGTTACGCCATCGAGATTGTGCGCAATCACGGTCTCATTATTGGCGCCGAGAACGATAAGATGTTCCGCACCGTCACATTTGATAATCGCGAGACGCCGCCGTCCGTCCAGCGCCAGGTTTTCCACAACGGCCAGCCGGCGCTTGCGGACAAAGCCGCCAGATGCTGTGGCGAGGCCCGCCTTTTTAGCGGCGAAGGCGGCGATGCCGATCATGCCGATAACGGCGATGAGGCCGAACAGAATGCGGGCGAAATCCTCGAAAATCATGAGCCGGTGTCCTTTGCACGAAGATACGGGACAAAAATTACCGCCCTTATGCTTAACGGCGTGTTAAGCGCGGCGATTTTGGCCGGCGTTCTCATAGAGTGCGGCAAGGTCGGCGAGCGAGATGATGTCGCCGCCGATTTGGTCGCGAAACCAGGCGAGATAGCGCTGCGTTACGTGCAGAACATCCGCGACGGCGGCGGCGTCCTTTGCATAAGCATTGGCGCCAACGGTTAGGCTTGTTGAATGAAGGGTAAATGTGATGACCGGGGTTTTGTCGGCGAGCAGCCGTTTGGTGAGGGCTTTAAGGTCGCCCAGCCGCGCGCCTTCCGGCGACAGCCGCAAGGGAACGGTGAGGCGCGAAGGCTTGGGCGTTGCGCCGGCAAAGCCTGGCGCCGCCTTCTCTTGGCTCATGAACAACCGGCTTCGGCGCAAGGCGCGTGCGCCACTGACCGGAGTGACGAAGATCGTACGTCCTGCTGCATCGACTGTGAACGGACGGTTGGAAAAACTCGAAAAATCGGACCCGCCAGCTGCGGTGAAATCAAATCCGGCGTTGGGGCTGAAATCAAACCGGACGCCAGCGGCGCCAAGGAGATCGTAATCCGGCGCAGCAAAGCCATAACGCCCGGCGCGATGGGTGCATGCGCGCTCGCCAAAGGCGGTCTCATAAGCGTCAGCCAAGACGGAGAGCTTGGCGAGATGGAGACCGCGCGGCAGGTTTTTTTGAAACGAGAAATAGGCGCCCGAAAAATTTGCCCCCGGCGGCGTCACCCATTGATGGAGGTGCAACCCGCAATCGGCGGCGCCACGGTCTTTCAGGTCACGAAAATAGCGGGCGACATTCAGGTTTTTCAACAGCGGATAGGTAAGGAGATAGAGCGGCTTAGCGCCAGCCTCGGCGCAGACAATCTGGAAGCGGTCGATATCGGCGGTGGCGCAAATGCGGTGCGTGTCGGGGCGGAAGTCGGACCAGTCGAATTGTTCTTCCGTATCCACTGTAACAAGCAGCCTGGGCCGATAGGCGCCTTGCGCGGGCGCCATCGGCGTTATTACGGTCGCGCCCGCCGCGCGCGATTTCTCCGACAATTCGGCGGCGATTGTCGCCATCGCGTCAGTGGTCTCGTCCCAGGAATAGCGCGCCGCATAGCCCCGCGTCTGCGCGGCGTCCGGTGGATTGGCGAGAAGGATGTTGATTTCACGGGCTATTGCGTCCGGCGTCCGCTCACCGACAACCCGTCCAGCGGCGGGCGCGCGAATAACTTCCCCCACACCGCCAACATCGGTGGCGACGCATGGTGCGCCGCAAGCCATCGCTTCCAGCAACACATTCGGCCAGCCCTCGCGCGAAGAAGCGAGCACCAAAATATCGGCGGCGCGATAAACCTCCGGCATTTTTTCCGGCGCGACGGCTCCGAGAAATCTCACGCGCGCGGCGAGCCCTGCACGTTTCGCCTGGCGCTCAAGCTGCATCCGCGCCGCGCCATCACCGGCGATCAACAGTGTCGCATCGGGAATTTTCCCGAGCGCGTCAATCACCAGGTCATGGCCTTTGCGGGGGATAAGATGACCGGCCGAGACAATTACCGGGCCGCAAAGGCCCAACGCTTTACGCGCATCCTTGCGGTTGCCGGGGGTGAAGGCTTGAAGGTCAACGCCGTTACGCAACACATGAATCTTTTGCGCCGGGGCGCCAAGTGCAACCAGCTCATCCTTCAGCGCAGCCGCAACGGTGATGATCGCATCCGCGCTGAGCGCCGCTTTGAGGATTTTCCCGCGCGGCTGCGGGTGTTTTGCAATCTGCGTAATATCCGAGCCGCGGGCGGTAATCACCAGCGGCTTGCTGATTTGTCTCGCCACAATCGCTGCGGCGACGCCGTCGGGGTAGAAATAATGCGCGTCGATAAAATCGAAATCCCAACCGTCTTGCGTCACCTCTTGAATGGCGGCGCGAAAACAACGCGCCAATGCATGCGGTGCGTAGCCCATGCCGATTTTCGGCGGGATGACATAGCGCGGGTGGAAAACCTCAACCCCGTGGCGGGTCTCGCGATGGGGCGTGCGCGCCCAGCGGCCGTACTTACCAAACGCCTTATGACCGAAAGGAAACCATGGAACAGGTGCAATGACGCGAATATCAGCGTTATGGCGCTGCAAAAAAGCGCGCAAACGGTTCTCAACGAAAATGCCATGGGCGGGCATTTGCGCATTTGGATAGAGCGTTGTGAAAACCAGAAAGCGCATGGCTCCCGCATTAAAACAAATAACCCGGCAGACGCGCCGGAATGGAACACTGCACCTATTCATATATCGCGCCGATTAAGGAATTCCGCGCGCGCCGTTCAGCGGCTGCGCCGTCAGAACATTAACGAACCGTTAGGCACGTTTACTGCTTCGTTTCGGGCGTTGTTCCAAACTGAAACAGCCGACAAGAGAAGCGCTGTTCCAGCTTGCAACCAACATCGCGGCGTTGGAGGCGTTGGGGAGATGGTCATAATCTACGGCATCATGGCGGCCCTTTTGGCGGCGTTGATTACGATCCGCGCCGGCCCTTGGTTGGTGAGGGTGGGGTTGCTGAAGGTGGCGTATGACGATCCTGCGGCGCCATCGGCGCGAGCGCTGGTTCTGTTGCGGCAATCCCACGACAATCCCATAGGCCCAAGCGCGAATGCTGGCGCATTGGATCTCGACACGGTTGATATGCGCGCGGTCAGTCGCGCCGCCGCGGTGATATCCGGTGATGATATTTCGCAATTCAAGCGCGCCCTCGATGTGGTTTTGAGCCTCGGCTTGATCGTTACTCTCACGCCGTTGCTGGTGCTGACGGCGCTGGCGATCAAGCTCGACAGCTGCGGACCGGTGCTCTACCGGCAACGCCGCGTCGGCAAGGATGGTAAGATCTTCGAGGTGTTTAAATTCCGCTCGATGCGCACGGATGCGGAAAAAGACGGGCCGCAATATGCGCGCATTAACGATGATCGGATCACCCGCATCGGTCGGTTTATCCGCAAGACCCGGATCGATGAAATCCCTCAGGCGATTAATGTTCTTCGCGGAGAGATGAGTTTTGTCGGTCCGCGGCCGGAGCGCCCGGAATTCGTTGTTGAGCTCGAACGCGCCATCCCGCATTACCGTTCGCGCCAGCTCGTCAAGCCCGGTATTACCGGTTGGGCGCAGGTGAAATATGAATATGCAGCGACCGTCGAAGGCGCCAGCGAAAAGCTTCGCTATGACCTTTACTACATCCGAAATTTCTCCCCGCTGCTCGACATCATCATTATTGTGATGACCATCCGCGTGGCGTTATTTGGTATTGGCAGCCGTTAACATCATCATGTGTGAAATTGGAACCAGCGCTATGATTCGGCGGTTGTCGGGAGCCGATTGGTGCAATTGCGGCGGGCAATTATCAAAGGGCGCTCAAACCGGGCTGCGACAATTGTTCCGCACTTGAGGATTAACACCGCAACTCACTGAATTTATTGAGATTCATGAATTTCGGGAAAGCTTTTCGCAACCCCCCGTTGCGCCATGGCAAAGAATTTGCGGAGACACTAAGCTAGGCGAGTGATTTTGACGAGTTCGCCGATAAACGGCGGCATTCTGAAGACCCTAAGGAAGAAAACATGACAGATATTTACCAAATTTGCCGCATCGCTATTTTAGGCGCCGCCGCTGCTCTGATCGCTGGCTGCGCTGTCATTGACGGCGGAGAAAAACTCCAGGCGGCTCCGGCAACCGCGGCTGACGCATCTGGCGCATCCCCGGACTATGTGATCGGTCCGCTCGACCAGCTTGAAATTTTCGTGTGGCGGGCGGAAGAGCTTTCAACCAAGGTTACCGTTCGTCCGGACGGGCGCATTTCAACCCCGCTGGTCGAGGACATGGTTGCCTCTGGCAAGACGCCGACGCAATTGGCCTCAGACCTTGAAACCTCTTTGAAACGATTTGTGAAAACGCCGGAAGTGACGATCATCGTCAGCAATTTCTCATCAACCTTTGAACAGCAAGTGCGTGTTCTTGGAGAAGCGCAAAAGCCGGTCGCATTGCCGTATCAAGCGGGGATGACTGTGCTTGACGTTATGGTCGCGGTTGGCGGGTTGACGGAATTTGCCGCTGGCAATCGCGCTGTGCTCATTCGCGGCAAGGGGGCGGATCGCAATTCCTATCGTCTGCGCCTCGATGACCTGCTGCGCAAAGGCAACATCTCCGCAAATGTGCCGATGCTGCCCGGTGATGTTGTGTTAATTCCCGAAAGCATGTTTTAGCGACGTAGCTTTTGGGTGGAAAAGGACGCGTAGTGTTTGAGTTTTCGGATCTGCCACGGCCGATAATCCGGCATTTAAATGGGCTTTGGCGACGGCGATGGGGTGTCGTCGCCGTCGCCTGGGTCATTGCGCTTCTTGGCTGGTTCGCCGTCTGGCTGATCCCGGATAAATATGAATCGCGCGCGCATGTGTTCGTTCAGACCGAGACCATATTGGAGCCGGTGCTGAACGGATTTACGGCGCGCCCGGACTATTCGCGCCGGGTTGAGGTGATGCGGCTGCAGCTGTTAACGCGGCCGAATGTTGAAGAGGTGATTTTGCGCGCCGGGATGGACCGGACGATAGAGGCGCGCTCTGATATTGAGCGCCGCACCAAGATGGAAGCCCTCATCAATGTGCTTTCGCAAAAGATCAAAATCGACAGCCCGCGCGATATGTATTTTGTGATCACCTACAAAAACCCGAACCCCGAGATGGCCCAGGCGGTTGTCGATGCTATTCTCAATATGCTGATCGAACAGGATCTTGGCGCAACCTTGTTGGAAAGCGAGGCTGCGGTGCGGCGCCTCAATCTTCAGATTGAGGCGTTTGAAGAAAAACTGACCGCCAATGAACGCGCCGTCGCCAATTATCGCCGCGCCAATGCGAGCGAACTGGCCGGTACGCTGAGTGCGACGCGCCGCCGCGAACAAAAGCAGCAGGAACTGTCCCGTGCCAGCGATGAGCTTGAGCGGACAGTGGGGCGTATCACCACATTGCAGAATTTGATGTCGGCGACGCCACGCACAAGATCCGGCGACGAGCTTGACAAACTTAAAGTTGAACTTGCCGATCTGCGCAGCCGATATGAAGAAAGTCACCCCGACATACGCGGTGCGGTTGCGCGGATTGCACAGCTTGAGGGTGGCGGCGGCGGCGCTTTGTCATCCAATCCCGACTATGTGCGCTTGCGTTCTGAGTTACGGCTCGCGCAAAACACTGTCGCAGTTCTTGGCGGACGCGAGGAAAGACTTCACCGCGAGCTTGAAGCGCTCGATCTTACCGCCGGGTTGGCGCCAGCGGCGGAGGCGGGCCTGCAGCAAATCATCCGCGAATACGAGCAGACGCAAAAAACCTATGACGAATTGCTGGCCCGGCGTGACCGGCTTCAACTCACCAGAAACCTCGGCGCCGCCGGGCGCGGCGTCGATTATCAAGTGTTTGAGCGCCCCGAGGCGGCATTGACGCCAGTCGACCCGCCACGGCTCTTGCTGATTATTGGCGTCTTGGGAATAGCCGCCGGCGTCGGTGCTGGCGCAGCCTGGTTGATGACCATGCTCGACAAAAGCTACACCCAGCTCAGCGAATTGCAGGATGCGTTTGGTCTTCCGGTGCTAGGCGCGATCAGCGAAGTTCCATCCCCCGCTGTCGTGGCGGCACGCTACGGCGATCTCAGAAAACTCGGCGCCTTCGCCGCCAGCCTGATGCTGGTCGGCGGCGCTTATTCCTATGTTACTGTGCTTAAATTGCCATCCGAGGCGCCGGACGCTGAGATATCGGCATCGGCAAACTATGGGGAGGCGTTGTGATGGGTGTGATTGAAAAGGCCGGCGGATCGGTCCATAAAATTGCCGCGAGGCGCGCGAAGAAGTACAATAAGAAAGCCGAAACGCACATCGCTGCGGAGCAGGGTTTCAAACTTGATTACGCCAAGTTTGCCGAGGCTGGCTATTATCACCCGGACGCTAAGGCGAGCCAGCTGGCGCTTGAGCTGCGCGCCGTCAAGCGGCGGTTGTTGCGCCGGATTGGTTTCCTGCGCGCTAGCGGCGAGCGCCAGTCGCACCGCATGCCCGGTCGCCAGCGCAACCTGATCATGGTGACATCGGCGCGGGCCGGCGAAGGCAAAACCTTCAGCGCCGCTAACTTGGCCTTGAGCCTTGCGCTCGAAGACCAGATCGAAACATTGCTGGTTGACGCCGATGTGCCACGTCCGAGGGTGCGTGACCGTTTCGGGCTGGCCGCAGGTCCGGGGTTGACCGACAAGCTTCTTGATCCGTCGCTTAGCGTCAGCTCGCTACAATATCGCGCCGACCAGGCGCCGCTGTCGATCCTTGCCGAAGGCGGCCGGGTTGAGCGCGCGTCTGATCTGTTCGCCACCGACGGTTGTCAGCGCCTGTTGACCGAACTGTCGACGCAAACGCCGGATCGGCTGGTCATCATCGACGCCCCGCCGGTTCTGGCGACCACAGAAGCGGTTGTTCTCGCCAAATATGTTGATGAAATCGTCTTTGTGGTCGAGGCTAATGCAACGCCTGAACCTGCGGTTGCATCGGCGATAGATGAACTTCTCGACATTAACCCAAATGTGAGCTTGATGTTAAATCGGTGTTTGATCGGGGCGGGCGGATCACATTATGGATCATATGAATATTATGGGCCGGGGGGCGACATGCAAAGCACGATGCCGCCACGCGCGCGAACGGAGGGTGTTTCCAATGGGGCGATATAAAATCGGTCGAAAAACTAAGCATGGTTTGAAGAATGTGCTTATGGCTGGCGTTTGCGCCAGCGTTCTGGGCGGCGCTGCGTTCGGGCAGGTTGACGGGCCAGAGGCGCCGTTGAAAATGAAATCTGACTATCTCGGCTATGCGGCGGCTGTCTCGACGCGTGCTACCTATACTGATAATATCAATCTACGCCGGGACGGGCTGAAGAATGATGAGTATATTCTTTCAACCGTACTGACCGGCGGCGCAATCATCAGCACTAAACGCCTAACGGCATTGGCGTTGGGCGATCTTGATTTTTCATACTTGATTGATCGCGGTGATTTTGTTGTTAATCAGAATATCGGGGCGACGGCTACCGTCACGGTTGCTGACAATTACCTTTATGTTGATGTTTCGGGTCAAACATCGCGCAACCTTGTTGGCGACAATGCACGATTTTCCCGAAACCTGAACAATGCACGCAATCAGCAAGCAAACGTCCACTCGTATTCCCTAAGCCCCTATGTCTACCACGCTCTGCCTGACCAGTCGTCGGTTGAGGCGCGTTATCGCTTCGCGCAGGTTTTTATTGATGATTCCGGCGCAGCGACAAATTTTCTAGCCGGCAACTCTCTGAATGACTCAATGTCTCATGAGGCATTTGCAAGTTATGATACTGGCGCTGCATTCGACAGGGTTCGTATCCGCGCTTCCGCTTCCGCCAACAAAACCACAGAATCCGGATCAGCCAATTTGCCGGATTTTGAATATGAACAGGGCTCACTGTACACCGAAGCGCAGGTCGCGTTAGACAATAGGTTCTCGCTTAGCGGGGCAGTTGGCTACGATGAGGTCGACACCAGTGCGGCGGCGGCGTTGTTTTTTGATGATGACGCACTTTCCGGATTTTTCTGGCGCGCGGGCATTACGGCACAAGGAAACCGGCGAGGTAGGGCCAGGATTGAATATGGCGAGCGCTATGGTGGCGATTTTGTTGACGCAGATGTGTCTTATAAACTCACAAAACACGTCGCGTTGTCGGCACGCGCCAGCCGTTCGTTCCAGACACGAGCGCAGGGGGTCAGTTCGCAATTCAGAAGCGTGCAGACCCGGACGTTGGATTTTGCCGACCGATTGCGCGAAGGCGAGGAGATTTCGCCGCGTGAAGTGATCGAAGCGGCAAACAGATATTCCGGCGTATTGTCCGGCCGCTCGGCGCAGACCGTCGGCATTAGCGTCGCTGACCGTGCATCCGTAGCGGTGTCGGCGGTATATGATCGTACCGAAATTTCATTAAGCGCCAATCTCAACGACAGCGATTTCGGGTTTCGCCAGATTGAATCCTATGGCCTGTCGTTTAGCGCCAGACATCGTCTTTCGCGCCGCATCACCGGCTATGGCGATGTAGAATATCGCCGTGCCGATACGTCGATAGAAACTTCTATATGTGAAGCTAACCCGATTGTCTTTGGTTTGGACACGCTCGATGTTCTGTTTGACCCAGTAGTAGACTGTGCGGAACTTGCCGCGAATAACGGATTGACAAACACGATTATCGGGCGCCTGGGCGGGTCTTACCGGCTTTATAAAAACGTCTCTGCATTCGCAGAACTATCACACAGTGAACGCTTTTCTCCAATCGATACGCTTGAATATTCCGAGAACTCCGTTTTACTAGGAGCCACGCTGGAATTTTAAACTATGTATGAAGAGTATTTTCAGTTGTCGGGCGCGCCTTTCAAGCTCAATCCGGATCCGAGATATTTTTTTGGCAGCCGCAGCCATAACAAAGCGATGGCCTATCTTCACTATGGTCTGAAACAAGCCGAAGGTTTTATTGTTATTACCGGGCCCGTCGGCGCAGGCAAAACCATGTTGATCGGGCATCTGCTTGATCAGCTCAACCGCTCCAATATTGTCGCCGCGCAGCTTCTAACTTCGAATGTCGGGCCGGATGAGCTTCTAGGACATATTCTTTCAGCATTTCGCATCGTTGCCGAAGGCGAGGGGCGGACCGGCCAGTTGGAAGCCTTTGAGGACTATCTTTTTGATCAGTTAAATCGCGGCCGCCGGGTTTTGCTGATTATGGACGAAGCGCAAAATCTGCCGCGCGAAACGCTCGAAGAATTGCGGATGCTTTCCAATATTGATTATGACGGCACGCCGTTGTTCCAGGTGTTCTTGGTCGGCCAACCGGAATTTCGCGAGGCGATGTCGGCGCCGGATATGGAACAGCTCAAGCAAAGGGTGATTGCGTCTTATCACCTTGAAAACCTGACCCGCGTGGAAACCCAGGAATATATTCTTCATCGACTTGCGGTTGCCGGCTGGAGCGAGGATCCGGTTTTTACTGCCGACGGTATTGATGCAATCTTTGCTGAAACGGGGGGCCGCCCGCGGCGCATCAACACTTTGTGCAATCGGCTGATGTTGTTTTGTGCGCTTGAAAAACGCCACGATGTTAATGCTTCAGTGGTTGAGACGGTGGTGTCAGAATTGCGCGATGAAAAGCTGGGCGATGCTAAGCGAAATGATCAGGATACGGAAGAAGCGTGCGTGCGTGCGATCAATCACGATGCGGCTATTCCTATTGAGCGTGCTCTGTCTAAGGTCAGAGCGCCGAAGGGGATGTTCGCGGCGCCCGCTGCCGGATCGCGAAACGTATTTGACCGATTGCGCGCAAAACGCAACGGAGCGCCGCAAACGGCAACGCTTGAGGATGTGGCGTCTGCGATAGCGGCGGCGACAGTGGGCGACAAATTTAGCAATGGCGATGAAGCTGATGCGTTTGAAGCAACCTCGCTCCCGGATGGTGCGGCGCCGGCTTCGCCGAAAGGCAAGGGCGGCTGGCGCAAAACGGTTGCGCGCTCCATTGATGAGGCCCGCGGTGAGCTAAAACAGGCCCATGCCAGCATGCAACGCGTGCGCTGTTCTTTGAGTGAAGCGGATGACAAGCGCGGCGAGAACCGGGAGACAGTATCGGCAAGTCTTTCTCGCGCGGAAATTTTGCTCGACGAAATTCGCAGCGCGTTGCGTTAAAACGTGTTGTGTCAAACAGGCAGGCGCCGCGATCCAGATGATGAATCCAGAAACAGCCTCAAAGCCAAACTCGGGAGGTTTTTCGCTTTCGGTTGATGTCGAGGACTATTTTCAAGTCTGGGCATTTTCCAAAGTGATCAAACGCGACAGCTGGGATGGGTTTCAGCTAAGGGTAGGCGATGCGACGCGCACGGTCCTTGATATGTTTGACGCACACGGCGCCAAAGCGACGTTCTTTACGCTTGGCTGGATTGGCGAACGCGACCCTGCGCTGGTCCGCGAGATCGTTGCTCGCGGCCATGAGTTGGCGAGCCACGGCTATGATCATACCAAAGTCAATCAACAGAGCCGCGATGAATTCGCCAAAGAGGCGTCATACGCTAAGAAGCTTTTAGAAGATATTGCCGGCGTTGAGGTGAGGGGGTATCGCGCACCAGGGTTCTCGATTGATCGTAGAACGCCATGGGCGCATGAATCGCTTGCCGAAATCGGTTATGCTTATTCCTCAAGTACGCATCCGATTGCACATGACCATTATGGAGATGCGTCTGCGGATCAAAATCCATATCATCCGGTTGAGGGAGCGGCGTTGATCGAAGCGCCAGTTGCGACCGTGAATATACTCGGGCGGCGGGTCAGCTGCGCTGGCGGCGGCTGGTTTCGCGCAACGCCGCTTGGCGCATCGAAACTGCTGTTACGCCGCGCTGCTACAACATTGAAAGGGCCGGTGATATTTTATATTCATCCCTGGGAGCTAGACGTTGAACAGCCGCGCATCAACAGTGCATCTGTAAAATCAAAGTTTCGGCATTATTTAAACCTGAAGACGATGCCGCGAAAACTCGATAACGTGCTGCGGAGTTTTTCATGGCGGCGGATTGACGAGGGGCTTGGCCTGGCGCGGGTCGGCGGCGCGGCATGACCAACAGGGCAGAAATGATAGGGCCGGATAGCGCAGCAGCGCCGATTGAGATTACCCGCGCGACCCCGTCGGATGCGCCGGATTGGGATCGTTATGTTGAAGGCCACGCCGGCGGCGGATTTTTTCACCTATATGGCTGGGGCGAAGTCATTAAGGCGGCCTATAGCTATGAGGCGCATTATCTGATCGCACGCCGCGCCGGAAAGGTTGTCGGCATTGTTCCGGTGATCGACGTCAAGGCGCCATTGTTGGGCCGCTCATTCATATCAACTGCGTTTACCGTCGGCGGAGGTCCGTTGGGCGACGATGAAGAAATTATCACCAAGCTTGCAGCGTCGGTCGTCGATGCCGGCGAAGCGCAGCAGGTTCGATATGTTGAGTTTCGCAGTAACGATATAATTTTGAACGGGTGGCGCCAAAAGGCCGGCGCCTATGCAAATTTTACGATGTCGTTGCCCGCCGACGAGGAAGAGCACCTCGAGCTCATCCGCCGTCGCCGCAGGGCGGAAATTCGAAAGGCGCTCGTCGCTGAGGCCGCCGGGCAATTATCGTTACGCACCGATGGCGATGCGGATGAATTTTACCGGTTCTATGCAGCCTCTTTGCACAATCATGGAACGCCAGTTTTTCCGAGAAGGTTCCTCGATGAATTATTGTGCGTCTTCGCCGGCAAGACAGATATTTCGGTGGTCGAGGTGAACGGAGCGCCAGCCGCAGCGCTTCTTAGTTTCCGGTTCAAGAATTCTTACCTGCCCTATTATGTCGGCGCCTCGGCGCTGGCGCGGGGCGCCCGCGCGCATGAGTATCATTATTGGAAATTGATGCGCCTCTGTGTGGCGCGCGGGATTGAAACATTTGATTTTGGGCGCAGTAAAATTGATACCGGCCCCTATCGTTTTAAAAAACTATGGGGAGCGGAGCCAACGCCGATTATTTATCAGTACAAGCTGATTGCCGCGAACGACATTCCGAACATAAATCCCAAAAACCCGAAATTCGCGCAGCTTACACAATTATGGCGACGCTTGCCGCTGCCGGTCGCTAACGCCCTGGGGCCATTGCTGGCGCGGAATTTTCCATGAGTCGGAAATCAGAAATATTGTTCCTCGCGCACCGCATCCCTTATCCGCCGGACAAGGGCGATAAAATTCGTTCATGGCGGTTGTTGAAACATTTGACGCAAGCTCACGCGGTGCATCTTGCCTGTTTTGTTGATGACGCCCGCGATTTTGCCCATGTGGAGTTTCTCCGTTCTGTTTGCGCCAGCGCGACGCTGATCGCGCTCAACCCGCAGGCGGCGAAAGCAAAATCACTCAGCGGATATCTCACCGGCGAGCCGCTTTCAATGTCCTATTACCGCAGCAAGGCGATGAAACAGGCTGTGGATGCATTGCGCGCGCGGCCGCTAGTCGCTGAGGTCGTCTTCTCCTCAAGCATGGCGCAATATATTGCAACACCTTTGCCGGACCGGAAGCGCATCATCGACTTTTGTGACGCGGATTCTGAAAAATGGCGGCAATATGCGCAAGACGTTTTGCCGCCGCTTCGCTGGATATTTACGCGAGAAGGGCGCCTGCTGGCGCGTGCGGAAGCCGAGATTGCAAATTGGGCCGATATGAGTTTTGCAATAACGCCGGCGGAGGCGGCGCTTTTTAATCGCCGTCGTGATTTGAAAAAAGACGTAGCCTGGTGGTCAAATGGGGTCGATACGGAATATTTCGACCCGGCGATTGCGTTTGATGACTTCCCGGCCCCTGCCGACGTGGTTTTTATCGGTGCGATGGATTACCGTGCAAATATTGAAGCGGCAGCATATTTTGCCGAGGCGGTCTGGCCGCTTATCGTACAATCCGTTCCGGATGCGCGGTTTGCGATTGTCGGCGCCAATCCAGTCGGGCGCATCCGCGCGCTTGATGGGAAAAACCGGATCAGCGTTGCCGGCCGCGTAGACGATGTCAGGCCCTGGCTCGGTCAGGCAAAAACTGTCGTTGCGCCGCTGCGTGTGGCGCGCGGAATACAAAACAAAGTCCTCGAAGCGATGGCGATGGCAAAGCCTGTGGTTGCAACGACGGCCGCCGCCACAGGCCTCGCGGTGACGGTTGGGGAGGATATTATTTTGGCCGATAGAGCGGATATGATAGCGCAAGAAGTTGTGGCGCTGCTCGAAGATGGTGATAAGCGCCGCCAGCTTGGTATGGCGGCGCGGCGCATGGTTTGCCAACATTATCGCTGGAGCGAGCAACTTAAACGTTT
>JAJFFX010000069.1 GCA_021776455.1 Hyphococcus sp.
GCGGCAGCGGCGCGCTCAAGCCAGACACGCGCCTCATCCTCGCCGCTAAGCCCGGTGACCGCGCTCGCCATCAGCGAATATTCCAACGCCGTCGGCGCGCCGGTCAATAACGGCTCCAGCGTCTTGATGGCGCTGGTCCATTCAGCAATGAGGTTGTCGGCGCGCGCCTCCAGAAGCTTTGCCTCACGGCAAGACGGGTTCTTGGCGGCGAGCTTGCGCAAATGCTCCGCCCGCTTCTCAGCGCTTTCATCCGTGTAAAGCTTGTCATAAATTTTTACATAGGCAGGGTGCGTTTGCGCTGTAAAAGCCAGTTCAATAACTTTTGCCGCTTTGCCGGATTTGCCTGCCTCACTATAAAGTCGGGCGCCGAGCACGACTGCAGGAGCAAAAGCAGGCGCCAATTTCAGCGCCGTCTCAATATCTGTTTGTGCGACTTTCTTGTCGACGCTCTGAAATGCCGCATACGCATCCGCCGTCAACAGCGCAGCTGTCGCGCGGGCGGCCTTGTCGGCGGCAATCAGATTATTGTGCCGGCCACGCGCAATGACGTCGCGGGTCTCGCCCCAGGCGCCACGTTCCAACCCAAGTTCAATGACACTGTCAAACGCCCAGCGCGCATTTGAGCGCAGGTGAAACGCCCGCTCGGCATGTTCGCGCGCCGCCGCCCGGTCACCTTTGACCATGGCCTGCAGGTAGAGACCCTTAAGGCCCAGAAATTCTGTCTCCGGCGCTTCCAGCATCGCCGCATAGGCTTGTCCCGCCGCCGCCTCATCACCGCTCAAATGCGCGGCCTGCGCCCCAAGCAAGCGCGTCAGCGCCAAATCATCAAGATGGCGCTGGGCGACTTTTGCGTGATGGGACGCATCCGACGCATCGCCGACCGCAACCGCTTCAAGCCCTCTTGTGAGCGCGGCAATACCGCGATTGCGTCTGACCTCTTTGTCGCGGGCTTTGATCTTTGCCGGCAGCGCCATGATGTCTTTGATCTTGTGGGTTA
The DNA here is from genome assembly GCA_021776455.1 of Hyphococcus sp. GTDB lineage: Bacteria > Pseudomonadota > Alphaproteobacteria > Caulobacterales > Parvularculaceae > Hyphococcus. Next base: position 998 of record JAJFFX010000069.1, read on the forward strand.
TGTAAATCACACCCAGGAAAGCCGCAAACAACGCGCCGACAATCAACCCCGACGGCCCGTCAAACCTGTAGCCAAAAGCCTCGCCCACAATCCGGCTATCGAGGCTGGCAAAATAGGTGATTGATCCAGCGAATAAAACAACCGTCAGTAAAAAGATTAATATACGAATCATAACGCGTCGCCTATTTCCCGCTCACTTTGGTAAAGCGCGCGCCGAGCGCCGCAACCGCCGTCTCCGCCTCCACCCGTATTTGCGCCTGCACCAGCCACCCGCTCATTGCCTCGCGCGCGGGCTTTGGCAATGCGCCCAGCTCATCTAAGGCGCGAAGTATGTTGTTTTGGCGAACTGCGCTCTCGGCCCTGGAAATAATCGACGCCGGATTGTCGCCGGCTTCCGGACTGGCGGGACGAACGCTGATGAGGCCCATCAACCGCGCAACAATAGCCCCGTGTTTTTCCACCCCCGCGGCTGCCAGACCGGTGCGCGCCGCCGCGCCGAAACCCTCTTGTAGCACGGAAAGCGTCGGTACGCCGCTATCAGCGTGAGGACGCAAAGCGCGGATTGCCGGCGCATCCGGCGCGATCCCGGCAAGCAAGTCCAGTTCGCGCACATAGGGCCCGCCCGCATTCACCGCCCGCTCAAGCGCGCTCAAAGCCACTATGCCGGCGGCAAGCTGCGCCGGAGGAATGCCGTCGACATTCTGGATTTTGTCGAGATCTGCTTGGATCGACGACCATTGCGCCGCCGCGCGCGCATCGCGCTCATCTAGCGCGGCGGCAAAATCCTGACGCAGCGCCTTTATTTCGTCTTCCAGAGCCGCCGAGCGCACGCGCTCGTCTTCGAGGGCGGCGGCGATCTCTGCGGTTTGTGAACGCACCATCTCTTTTAGCGCACCAATATCGTTTTCGATTTTGGTTGTATCTGCGCCGGGGGAAACAGCGCGCCCCTCAACTAACGGCACAACCGGTTCATGCGTTATTTCGGCAGCGTCCGCTGTGTCTACGGCGCCTGCGTCTGCGGAGGGCGCCTCATCCGGCGGCGCCGCGTCGGCCTCAAATTCAAACGCCATCGGCGCATCCTGCGGTCGCTCCGCATTCAGTTCAGCGCCCTCTCTGGGAGCCTTGAGGGCATCTTTTAAGTCCTCACCCAGGGGTTGGGCGTTAATTTTCCCGTCATCGGATAGCGGCAACGAAGACAGACCATCCGTCTGCTGATTATTACGACCGACAACGGCTTCGCTAACAGATTCTTTTGTTAGATATGCACTATTATTGGTTATTTTTTCTGGGTCAACGCCGTCATTTTGCGCCTCAGGCGGTGCGCTTTGTGTACTGTCCGGCGCTTCTTCTACCTTATCGCCCTCAAGAGCCGCGCCGTCTTGCGACGCCACAGGCCGTGGCGTTTGGGTCACGCCTTCGCCGTCCGACTGAAGGCGCCAGAAGACAATAACAAGTATAATACCGACAAAGGCGGCAAACAAAATAACCCCTGGCGTCAGCCATGATTTCGGCGGCGTCGGGGCGGGTTTGTCTGCGATCACCTCGTCCGCGACGGTCTCTTCACCAGCGTCAAAGCCAGCGCCGAGCCGAGACGCCTCATCCTCGCCGACAATTTCAGCCTCCACTTCCGGAATCGATGCCGTTGCGTCGGATGGGACCTCCGGCGATGCGTCTTCCTCAGGCGTTTTTTTGTCGTCGGTCATTTACTGTCTTTTGCCTCACCGGCGTTTGAAGCCTTGTTACGCGTCGCGCGATTGGCCCTCAAGCATTGTCCTTCATCAAATCGATCATCGCCGCAGAATTACGCGCCTTCGCCACATGGACTGACCCCCACGCCATCGCGCCCGCCGCCTCGGCCACCGCATCGCTCAAACATGCCGCGCGCATATTACCGAATCGTTCGCCTTCTCCCGCACTTTCGACAAGCTTTGCAAATAGCGCCGCCATACGCGGCGAGAATAGCGCGACCCAGCCCGGCGGCGCCAGCGATAGGGCGCCCGGCGGCAGCGCCTCGCGCGCGTTGGCAGCATAAAGCGTCATTCGCCGCGCGGCGATTTGTTGCGCGGTCAACGCCGCGATCAGGTCGCCCGCCCGTGCAGCCCCTGCAATATGCAAAACCACGCCGGAAATGCTTTGCCGATGGCCAGCAATCAACCCGGCAAGCGCCTCGACATCGCCGCCTGCGATTTTGACCGCACGAAAGCCGGCGTCAGCGACGGTTTGAGCCGTCGCCTCGCCAACCGCAAAAACCGGCAAGGTTTTGTCAGCGCTGTTCGCAGCAAAAGCGCGCACGCCATTGGCCGAGGTAAAGGCAAGGGCGCCAATGCCGGTTAAATCGACCACCGCATCCTCAAAAACCACGTCCATCAGCGGGCATAATACTGGCGTCAGTCCGTTTTCCCGGCACAGGGCTGCAAATTCGCTTGCATCCGGTTCGGGGCGCGTTACCAAAACTTGCATCATTGTCCTTTGCCGCCACTACCCTCAAAGACGTTTTGTCGCCGCACTCGTTTTATCCCCGGAACTAATACCCCAGCAATGAAATCAGGCGCGTAACCCTTGCTTTCATAGCGATGAGGCTGTTCATGCGCTCATTCACTCGGAGTATCATAGGCTGTCTGTTCCATCCGCATATAAAGACCCGGCGTTACATAAAGATTTGGTCGTTCTCGGGATTGAAACAAGTTGCGACGACACCGCAGCCGCTGTGGTCTGCCGCGGCGGCGATGGCGGCTGCCGGATTTTGTCTGATGAGGTCTGGACTGATTATGACGACCATGCCGCCTATGGCGGCGTGGTGCCGGAAATTGCCGCGCGCAGCCATGTTGAGCGGCTCGACCTCACCATTGAAAAAGCAATCCGCGCCTCCGGGCTTTCATTCGATGAAATCGACGCCATTGCCGCCACCGCCGGGCCGGGGCTGGTCGGCGGGGTTATGGTCGGACTGACCACCGCAAAAGCAATATGTCTTGCACATTCAAAACCGCTGATTGCCATCAATCACCTCGAGGGCCATGCGCTGTCGGCGCGGCTGACCGAGACGGCGGAGTTTCCCTATCTGCTGCTCCTGATTTCCGGCGGCCATACCCAGCTGATTTGGGTTGCGGGGCTTGGAGATTATCGCCGCCTGGGCACAACGATCGATGATGCGGCCGGCGAGGCTTTCGACAAAACCGCAAAGCTGCTCGGCCTCGGTCAACCTGGCGGCCCGCGCATTGAGGCCGCCGCTGTGAAGGGCCATGCCGACCGGTATGACTTTCCAAAACCATTGGAACGTCGGCCCGGCTGTGATTTTTCGTTTTCCGGCCTGAAAACCGCTGTGCGCGAGGCAACACAAAGTATGACCGCGCCGAACAAGCGCGATATTGCCGATATTGCAGCATCGTTTCAGTACGCCGCCGCGCGCCATCTGGCGCAGCGCACCGAACGGGCAATGGAGATTACCCCTACAGATGAAGGCTCCCACAGGCTGGTTATCGCTGGCGGGGTCGCCGCGAATGGCGTGGTTAAATCAATGCTGGGTTCGGTTTGTGAACGTAACGGCTGGACGCTGATTGCGCCGCCGGTGCAATATTGCACCGATAATGGTGCAATGATCGCCTGGGCCGGGGCTGAAAGGCTAGCGGCGAATTTGGCGCCGCCGATTGCCGAAGCGCTGGCTTTGGCGCCCCGCGCGCGCTGGCCGCTGGCGCCGCCGCCTGAGGGCGCCGCGATTGGCGGCGGGCGCAAAGGCCCCAAAGCATGATAATTTAAGCGGCCATACTGTCGGCTTTGATGTCCTTGACGATCTGTTTGAGGCTGGCGCCGGCCAGCGTGGCAAAAAATGCCGCCTCAGCCGCCTCGGTGACCCGGCGCAACGCCGGCTGAACATTGCGGCCGACCAGACAGGTCTGGTTCGGCATGCTGCGCGGCGGCGCGACGATGGCCGGCTCGTCCATGGCGCGGTAAATCTCTAACAGGGAAATCTTCTTTGGAGCCTTCGCGAGCATCGCGCCGCCGCCCTTGCCAAGTTGCGACTGGGTCAGCCCGGCGCTGGCAAGGTCCGACAGGAGACGTCGCACCACCGCAGGATTAGTACCGACGCTAGCGGCAATTTCTTCCGACGCGACCGGTTTACCGCGCTGCAGCGCCAACGACGCCAAGATGTGGACGGCGACACAAAATCTGGTTGAAGCGGCCATACGCGCAGGCTCCGTGTTGCGTAACTACGTACGTAACACAGTTGTAATCCGATTTTCCAAATTGTTCGTTACCCGCCCAGCTGGGAGCTTCAAGATAATAGCCCCGAGGGCAAAGCCTTAGGTTTAAAGCCAAAGTATGGCTGGTATGGCTAGTTCTTATTTATGTAATCAGTCCTATTACGGTTTGTGCATGGTCGGCTTAACAACAGCAACAGTCCACATTTCTCGCACCCGCACAAAAAAAAGACGCGGAAACCGGGGGGCGGTTTCCGCGCTTCTTAATCGCTGCGGTTAGGGAGGTGCGTCCGTACAGGGGAGGGGACAACCACCGCAGCGACAGGGGTCTGGTTTGGCCGCCGGTTAGGCGATGACGCCAGCGGTGGCGAAATCTGCAAAACCGAACAATGCGGCGCCGAGAATTCCTGTAAGGGTCAGGGAAATAGCGGCTTTGAGGGCGAAATCTTTAAAGGAAGTAGTCATGGCGCAAGCTCTTTTCATTCTGATCTTTTGGATCGTATCGTTTCTTGTTTTTCCGTCCCGGCAGTCCTGCGTTCAGAACACCGCGGCGATGAGAAGGAGATAGGAGGTCACTGAAGAATTGTCAATGAACGATATCGTAAATATTCATTTTTCAATGCTGTTTTTTCTAATTCATGCCATAGATTTACTAAAAATAAGTGATATCAATGGGTTAAGCGCGGGATCGGTAAAAATTACTCCCAGACCTACCTATATAGGAGGCGATATACGCGAAAAAATGTCTAGAATCTGCTGCTGGCGGAGCTGGGCTTGCTCTGGTCCCGATGCGCTGAACGCCAGGCAAACCCGTCTAAAACCAGGTCAATGACGCCGTTTAGCTCGGCGGCGAGCATCTCTTCACCGCTTTCGTGAAAAACCGCCGGGCTGGTAAAGCGATAGGCGGCGTTTTGTAAAATCTTCGTGATCGCCGGCACATCGTCTATGGCGAAGCTGCCATCGGCGTTGCCCTCGTTAAGGATTTCCCCAAGCACACGCCCCTCGGCGTTTTCCCATTCCAGGGCGACCTTCGGGCGCTCCAATATCAACTCTGAGGACAGCTCAAAGGCTTTGGCGTTGTCATGAAACCGCTCATAGGCGAGCTTGAACTTCAACAGAAAGAAATCCCGCATCTTCTGCGCTGCGGTGCGGCCGGGGGCGTCGAGCACTGTGCGCAGATTATCGACTTGTTCGCCGCGTAAGACGCGGACAAACATTTCGGCGATATCGAGCTTTGACGGAAAATACCGATAGAGATTGCCGGACGACATGTTGCAGTCATCTGCAATCTCCGACATGGTCGTTTTCTTATAGCCGTAATGAAGAAACCGGCGGCTTGCAGCAGCCAAGATCTGTCTTGCGGTTTCATCTAAATTTGTAGTCGGCATATGATAATTCTTCTAAGCCTGACTAATATATAAACTGTTCAATCGTCATTTTGCAAGGCGTCCATGGAAAAAGCTGAGCCTTTTTCGTCTATCGCGGTTATCGGCGGCGGCGCTTGGGGAACGGCGCTGGCTAATCTGTGTGCTCATAACGGTATCGATACGGTGCTGTGGGCGCGGGAGCTTTCAGTCGTCGAGGCGATTGCGAGCGGCCATGAGAATACCGAATTCCTATCTGGCATTGACCTTTCTCCGGCGCTTGGCGCGACCAGCGATTTAGCCCAAGCGAGCAAGAGCGAGGCGTTCATTTTTGCCGTGCCGGTGCAGTTCAGCCGCCCCGTTCTCGCGGACCTGGCGACCCATGCCGCCAAAAACGCGCCGATTGCACTTTGCGCCAAGGGGGTGGAACGCGGCGCCGGCCTGTTGATGACCGATATGTTGAGCCAGGAGTGGCCTGCCGCGCGGCCCGCAGTGCTTTCCGGTCCAAGCTTTGCCCGCGATGTCGCGATGGGGTTGCCAACGGCGGTGACACTGGCCGCCGCCGATGCAGCGCTCGGCAAACGATGGGTCGCGAGCGTAGGCGCGCCGCATTTCCGGCCCTACCTGTCGGATGATTTGGTTGGCGCCGAACTTGGCGGCGCTGTCAAAAATGTGCTCGCCATCGCCGCCGGCGCGGTCGCCGGCCGCAATCTCGGCGAGAGCGCGCGCGCGGCGTTGATTGCGCGCGGTTTTGCCGAATTCCAACGGCTCGGCGTCGCTCTTGGCGCCAAACCGCAGACCATGGCGGGGCTTTCCGGTCTCGGCGACCTCATCTTGACCGCCTCCTCGCCGCAATCGCGAAACATGTCGCTCGGACTGGAGCTTGGCAAAGGCCGGTCGCTTAAAGACGTACTCGGCGAGCGCAACACGGTCAGCGAAGGGGTGGCGAGCGCCGAGGCGGTGACCGCGCTGGCGCATCAGGCCGGGATTGAAATGCCGATTTGCGCCGCGGTCGCCAAGCTGGTGCGCGGCGAGCAGACAATCGATCAAATCATCGCCGAACTATTGGCGCGACCGTTCAAAACGGAGGCGAAATAATGCCCGAATTTGTTTTGTTTTGCCACGATAGACAAGACAGCCTTGCGCTGCGCCTCAAAACCCGCGCCGAACACTTGGCCTATGTCGCCAGCGCCGATGTCGGCATCCTGCTCGCCGGGCCGATTTTCGACGGCGAAGATAATCCCGCCGGCAGTTTGTTCGTCATCGCCGCCGCAGAGATAAGCGACGTGCACAGCTTTGCCGACAACGATCCTTATGCGCTTGTGGGGCTATTTGAAGAGGTGGAAATCCGGCCATACCGGATTGTCGCCGGCGCGCTGGCGCCAAAATAGGCGCTCTAATTGCGGCGCTTATAGGCGCGGCAGCTCGCTTCATAGGGTTTGGCCGACAGGCGCGCGTTCCATCCGGCAGTCCAGGCCTCGCCGCCATCGACCCCGCCGCGCGCGCGGCATTGTTCAAACCCGGTGCGATATTCCGGTGAGATGACTTTTGCTTTCCCCGCAAGATTAAAACCGCTGTCGTAACATTCGCAAATCAGATCCTGGCCGGAAGATGCAGTCAACACAACCGGATCGCCGCTAATCGCCACCACCGTTGGCTCGCTCACACCGTTATCGCCAGGCCCGCCAAAACTGGTATTGGCAATCGCATAAATTGCAACGCCCAAAACCACCAGCGCCAGAACGCCCCCAAACAATGCTTCGATCTGTAAATTTCGCATGACGACCCCTCGCTACGCTGATCCGCCGCGGTGCAAACCCCTTGCACGCTGAACGGATGCCGGGCCAAACCCGGCCATACCAGCATTAACCATAGCCTGAAGCGGGACCTTAAAAAAGGGTTAATATTGGCGCTCCCGGCAGTGCAGCGCACACCGGCAACGCCAATTTCTGGCTAGCGGCGACCTACTCAGCCGCTGCGGCGGCGGGCGGCGTCCACGCCT
>JAJFFX010000070.1 GCA_021776455.1 Hyphococcus sp.
GCTGGACAACAGTTCCACGCTCCCAGTGATTCTCGACTGATTTCACGCGCGCCGAAGCGCCGGCTTCAATTTGAGCGGCCTGCTCCGATGAGAGGCGCGCCTCCACCCACACTGTGGACTCATCACTGATCTCGACCAGCAAGGCGCCAGGGTCGACGAATTCGCCGATCGTGAAATCGTCGCGAACAACTGTGCCCGCCTGCGGTGCAAACAGAATAAATTGCCCCGTCGCTCTGCTTGCGTCATCGGCCTTCAACAGCTCTGTAATCTCTGCCTCGGCCATGCCATAGGAGAGTAGTTTTGCGTATCCCTGCTGCCGCGCGACTTCCGCTTCGAGATACCGTTTTTCGGAAACGACGTTACGGCCGAGATTGCGCACGCGGCGCCATTCCTTGTCTGAGATCAAGAGCATGCCTTGGGCTTGCGCCATTTCGACGCTCGACAACGTCAAAAGCGGTGTTCCTTCGTCAACGTCCTGACCCCGCACAACGCTTCGCGCGATGATCTGCGCGCTGATCCGAGGCGTGACCTGCGAGGTTTTATAGCGGTTGGCGGTAATCTCACCAGGAACTACAATTTCGCCCGACAACCGGCGCGGCTGGAGCATCATAGATTCAATATTCTGCTCCTTGCGCTCAGCGGCAGTCATTTCGACATGTCCTTCGCCTTCTTCCTCTCCGTGCTCTTTGTCTTCAGCGCCATGGCCGTCAGGTTCTTGGGTTTCTACCACTACTGAGCCATTGTCCGCGCTCATCGCGCGCCAGCCGTAAATTGCGCCGGCGCCAATGATCAGAACCAAAACAATGATAATTACTAAGGGGTTTTTCAAAAACGAATTCACGAGAGAGTCTCCATCCATTCAAATAATGTTCCAGAGGCATCGAGCCAGTCGGCCCAGGCCGCCCAGGTCGATCCGAATAACTCGACACCGGCGCGTTCCGCGTCATAAGTCTGGTCAAGCTGCACAAGATAATCGACGGCGTTGATGTCACCCGACCGCCACAAGCGTTGCAGCACGCTGCGTTGTTCGTCCAAAGCGCCGATGCCTGTATTGCGCCAATCGTTCCATGTCCGCATAGAGACGACATATCGGGCGCCAGATTCCGTTAGCCGCGCCTCTGCGGCGCGAATTTGATCGCGGATCGCCAATTCAGCAGCAAGCCTGTCAGCACGGGCTGCTACGACTTCCGATTTACGGGAATTGAAAACAGGTATCGGTACAGACAACCGAACGCCGACAAAGTCGGCTGACCCTTCCTGACCATAACTGGCGCCGATTGTTGGATCGGGCGCGCGTTCCTTTTGAGCAACCCGGATTTGTGCGCGCAGCGCTTCCGACCGCGCCCGCGCCGCGCGAACCTCCGGCAATGTCATGACATTTGCGGGATCGATCGCCGGAATAGCCATGGGCGGCTCGGGGAGCGTCGGCCAGGTAGGGCGTACTTCTCCGACGAGCCCTACAAGACGTTGGCGCGCCAGTGAGAATTCACCTCGGACCGTGGTTTCTTCCGCAAGTGCCTGCGAACGCGTTAGCCGCGCCGTCAATAATTCCGATTTGCCAAGGTCGCCCGCGCTCGCACGTTTCGCGGCGATATCGGCGAATTCGCGAGCGCCGGCCGCCCGCGCTTTCGCAATCTCCAATACAGATTTCCGCGTCTGGTATTCGGAAAGCGCGGCGAGAAGATCTGCGTAAAGAGACCGTTTGCCCGCCTCAAATGCGAGGCTGGCGGCGTCTGCTTCAAACCGGCCGACCTTCGCGCGGCTGGCGCGCTTGTTGGTGATGTCAAACGCCTTTGAAAGCGTGACGACTTTCAGGTCATTGTCATCGTCCTCGCTGTTTCCATACTCTCCTTCGATCTCGGGATTATAGAGCGGGCGCGATTGCGCGCGCGAGCGCGCTTCCACCGCTTCGACTTCAGCTCTGGCGCTTTCAAGACGCGGATGCGTGCGCGCCGTGTCTTCCAGAAAAAACCGTAGCTCGGCACCCTCGGGCGCCGCGGTCGGTGATTGCGCGGCGGTAGGAGTTTGCGCCACCGCCAGAATGGCGAGCGCGAGCCCACAAATATTGATATTCATTGATCATTGTCCTCTAGAATCTATTGACTGAAAAAACGCGCGAGGGCGCGCGTGCAGTCAGATTCGAGGAGGGTGGAATAAAGAGGAGAGGTCCGTTTGTTGGACTACGTCATTTTGCGGAAGGGTAAGGCGCATCACCGTTATTGCTGTGGCGACAGGTCCTGACGCGCCGCGCGCCATCACATGAAAATGACAAGCGCCGGAATGACAATGCGCCGCATGCTCCGGGTGGACCGCCCCTTCGTCGACAGGTTGATCGCTTGAGGACACAGCCTCCTCAGCGCCGTCATGTTGCATAGCGTGGTGGATGTCTTCTTCCGCCGCGTGAGCTTGCGCGACAACGCCTAACGCTCCCCAAACGGAGACCAGAAAAATCGCCAAAAACCGCAACATATGTTGAAATCGAGTCATCATCCAAATCCGTACTTAGCTGAATATTCCTGACAAATCATTATAAATTTTCATTCACGCTCGTGCGCCTGCAGGCAAGATAGGTATCCGAAACACCTTGCTACCGCTTTTAAATAAGCTTTATGAGGCAAACCAAAAGCCAAGAATAAAAGTTGCTTGACCTGCAACCCGTCAGCGATAATGAGACAGATTGAGGGGTTACAACTAGGCAGGAGCTGGTGAAGGGTCCAACTGCGAGAGACCGCCCGAGAGAATATGCTCCCACAGCCGCTAATGATCACAACTCTGTGAAGCCCTAACTTATCGTCGAAAACTGGCATATCATGGGCGTTATGAGGCGCGGTCAGAATACCAAACGACTAATCCTATGGTTCGCGACGCTCGCTTTCCTGTGGACCAGTGCGCCCGTAAACGCCTCGTTTCCTATTCTCTCCGAAGTTATGGCATCTTCGCAAAACCATGCACAGGCTTCGTCTGGGTGTGATCACCACAATGAGGCCACACGAGAGGAAACTGAAGACGGCGATGAAGATTGCGGCGATGATGCAACCGTTTCCTGCACTACCTGCAAATGCACCGGTCCGGCTGCGTTTGCGTTTATCGGATCAGCGCCGACTGCGAAGTTCAACAGCTATCAAACCTCCGGCGCGACGCGCATTGTCAAACCGGCATTAGACCCTCCGCGCACCTGAACTCATTGAAAATGGCGCCGGTAAGGCTTGTTTGTGGTGAAACTGCAAACAAGGCAAACGCCCGTGCGCTTCAACCAATCGATGAAATTCTAAAATAGTTGAGGATGGGTATGAAAGAAGAACCCGTAACGCACGTTTGCGCGGAGATATTGAGTGCGCGCGAACACGCCGTAATCGGCGTCAGTCCGTTCAATAGTTATTTTTCGGAACAAAAAATTACAGCGCTAATTGCCTGGGCAAAGGAGAATTTTGGAGCATTTCACGTCTATGTGCCGGACGGCCCTTCACGGTTCACGCTTGAGGCGCTCGGATACCCAGAAGGTAAAGCGCGCAAAAAGGCGAACCGGCAAGGACGCTGGCTGTTGAATAAAATTCGGCGGGGTCTTGATGCCGCGGGTATAAATGAAAACGCAGTTGACGATTTAATTTTGTGTTCAAAAACACTGGACGATCATCACGCGTACGTTCGTCTTTTGGCCGACGTTGAATCCGTGTGTGATCGCGATATTAAATTTCGTGAAGGCTGCATCGAAACATCGCGATGGGTGCTCAATGGCCAGGTTGACGAGGTTGAAGAGGTCACGCACGACATGCTTGCGAGCGCCGTGCGTTACTTTAAAGCCGAGTTGCCATTGTTCATGAATTCTCCGGCACTCGTCGGCGTCAATTCATCCGTATTTGTCTATCACCAGTGCCCGCCATTTCTGGAGGAGTTGCTTAACACTAAGCGCGGCGGCTTCATCAATGAACGGCAGGGATTTGTAAAAGTCACGGCCGT
>JAJFFX010000008.1 GCA_021776455.1 Hyphococcus sp.
CAATGATGCGCACCGCGTGCGCGATTCCGATTGCGAACACTATAATCGTTCAAAGGAGTGGGTAAAAATACTTGGGTGTGATTGCGTGAATGTATGATTGTACGTTCGAATTTTCTAAAAGAATGAGCTTCAATTTGTAACACAATGAACCATTGAGAAATGTCGCCGTCACAATCAACATTGACGACGGGCCGGTATAAGCAATCCCCCGGCCGATCACCAAAGTTACACGCCTATTCCCTCTGACCTGCGGGCCATTTCAGGTGAAGCTGATCATGATAGACCGTCATAACAGTTTGTCGAATGTCAGCGGATACGCCACGGTTTTCAATTAAGGTGGCGGCTGGACTATTGCGTCCATACCCATCCGACCATGTGTAATAAGCAAAGGGTTTTATGTATTCTCCGGAACGAAGGTCGATTTCTTCAGCAACCGTATTTAGCCTGCGAGCCATTTGAACGCCTACCCTAACACGATCTCGTTCGCCACAGAGCTCTAAAGCCTAAGTGATGCCAACGAATGACGGTTTCGGGAAATAGCTGGCTGAGCAATGTAAGGAGAAGACGATCACTGCGTCTGAGGCTTAGTTGCTTCGGAGCCCGTCGCCTGAGGATGATGATTTGCGGGCGAAGCGCTACATTCTCCGCGAGCAAGAACGTTCGCGGACGTGCGATCCTCAGGACCAATCCGATGAGAAATTTTAGCCAACTCAGCATGCCTGGAGCTTCGGCCTGCAATTTGAGTTAGATATGCCCGGACCCGAATCCGGTTTTCGGTAGGAGCCGTCGTTTTGCGTGTGTTGCGATACGGCCAATCGCGCGCGTATTCGTGATTTTGAGCGTGGTTTTCTGTTATTTTTAGTCAACAACTACAAAAAACACGATACTGTTTAATTGGAATTTGCAATGAGGGGCGGCCATGAGACGCATATTCATATTTGCGGCGGTAGTGTTGATTATTGGCTTTGTTGGCTGGAAGGGTTTTTCACACGCTGTCTTATCTGGAATGTTGGGTCAGGAGCGAGGCGCTGGCGTTATTCATGGAAATGCAACGCCGGATCCGGTTATTATTGCGCGGCGTGATGCGGACCAGTCATTCGCGCCGGACAATAGTTCGAAACAAGTTCTGTTCGGTGATCTTCATGTCCATTCGACATATTCCACGGATGCGTTTCTCTGGGCGTTGCCGTTAAATCACGGAAAAGGCGTTCATCCGGTTGCGGACGCATGTGATTATGCACGCTACTGTTCGGCTATTGATTTCTGGGCGATTACTGACCACGCGGAAGCTGTAACGCCGGAACGATGGGTGGAGACCAAACAATCTGTGCGACAGTGCCAAGCCAAATCAACTGATCAGACAAACCCTGATTTGGTTTCGATGATAGGCTTTGAATGGACACAAGTTGGCGGCGTTCCTTCGGAACATTTTGGACACAAAAATGTAATTTTTCTTGGGCTCGATGATGATGAAGTCGCCGCCCGTCCGATTGCAGCGCAAGGGGCGGCCACCCAAGCCCTACGCACTAACGCAGCCGGAATACCGCCCATTGTCGCAATGGCGGATTTTAAAAACAGGGATGCTTATTATGACTTCAATACGTTTTTAAAAAACATCCGCGACGTTCCTGATTGTGATCCAAATATTCCTTCAAGCCAGTTGCCGCTCGCCTGCTATGAGTCAGCAAAGCTCCCTGGCAACCTCATAGAAAAGCTGAGCGACCAGGGGCTTGACCCATTGCTCATACCGCACGGTTCTTCATGGGGTTTTTATACGCCGCCAGGTACGAGTTGGGACAAACAGCTCGCGCCTAAACACCAGCCTGAAAAATTTCGTTTAATCGAAATCTATTCCGGCCACGGCAATTCTGAAGAGTATAGAGATTATCAAAATATTATTGAGATTAAACCGGATATTTCTGCAGCATGCCCGCCAAGGCAAGACGGATTTACGCCGCCTTGCGTTCGGGCGGGCGAAATTATTGAACAGCGCTGTCTCAGCGAAGGAAACAGCAGTGATGTCTGCGCAATCAAAGCGCAGGCTGCGCGAGACGCCGCCGCGAGCATGGGCGTGGCTTATCATTTGGCGATTGCTAGTGAAACACCAGAAGACTGGCTTGATTCTGGTCAATGTACTGACTGTTATCTGCCGCCTTTTCATCATCGCCCGAAAACGAGTGTGCAATATGGCTTGGCGATATCTAACTTCGACGATGTGGCCGACGATGAAAACCCTGCTCGCTTCAATTGGGGCTTTATTGCATCATCGGATAATCACCGGGCGCGCCCGGGCACTGGGTACAAAGAAATCGCCCGCCGTCTAAATACTGAAGCGGGCGGGGTCGTTGACCCTAAGTTTCGAAAAATATTTATCCGCGATGAGCCGGCGCCCGATTCCACAATCTATCGTAAAACACGCGAAGAACTTACGGCGCTTACGGGTTTTCAGTTGACGGAGTTAGAGCGCCAATCAAGCTTCTGGCAAACCGGCGGTCTTGCCGCGGTGCATGCCGCAGGTCGCTCGCGTGAAGAAATCTGGGATGCGCTTCAACGGCGTGAAACATATGCCACCTCAGGGCCGCGCATGTTGCTATGGTTTGATCGCGTTGATCAGGATGGCAATGAAGCGCCAATGGGCGCAACCGTCGATGCGTCTACTTCCGGCACATTCAAGGTAACGGCTGTTGGGTCGTACAAACAAAAACCGGGTTGTCCGGATTTTGCGGTAGGTGGACTTGGTCGGGATCGCATTCAAAGTCTTTGCGCCGGTGAATGTTATAACCCGAGCGATCTGCGTAACTTTATCGAACGTATTGAGATCGTCCGAATCCGGCCGCAAACCTCTGCTGAGGAAGAAATTGCGAATCTGATCGATGATCCGTTTCTTGTCCACCAATGCACGCCGGATGAGGCCGGCTGCTCATTTGAATTTGACGACCCCGAATTTGTCACTGGCGCGCGAGACGTGCTTTATTATGCGCGCGCCATACAAGAACCCCGCCCGACGATTAATGCTGAGCCAGTCCAATGCGAGCGCGATGAAGAAGGAAGCTGCATAAAGGCATCCCTTTGTTATGGGGATTGGCGTTCTGGCGACAAAGAATGCACATCCATGAAGGATGTGCGTGCTTGGTCTTCGCCGATATATTTGAATTATTCAACACAGGCGAAGGCGTCTGTCGAAACGGCCAATGAGCAATAGCCGAATCGCAAATCGGACGACGATTGCTTACGCCATCGTTGCTTTTCTGGCGTTGGGCGCTGCGCTATTCTCGGTGCTTGGCATATCAATCAACCGGCGTGAGATGGCCGCTGTAGCATATGTCAATGGCGATCCTATTCTCGATACGGAATATGCTCGCGCACGCGACGCAATGCAGGCCGGTTTGGCGCGATCAATGACGTCAGAAGATAAAATGCGCGCGCTGCAAATTCTGATTGATGAAGAGCTGATTGTTCAAGAGGCGTTGAGGCTAGACCTTGGGCGCGATGACCGTTTGGTTCGCAAGAACCTGATCCAAGCGTTAATCCGGTCCGTCACGGTTTTGAATCCGTCAATCGAGCCGGAGGAAGATGAACTCAGGGATTTCTACGAAGCGGAAGAAACAGTTTTCTCTTCTCCCCGATTGGTAACGATTGATGTTGTGCGAGCATCTGGGGAGAGTGTGTCGCAAGGATTTATGATCGCCTTGCAAAACGGCGCCTCATTTGAAGAGGCTCGCGCCGCCTTCAAGCTGGAGCGCATCCCTGTCGCACCCCGGGCGCCGCTCGGAAAGGTGAGTGATTACTTTGGCGGTTCGGTGCGTGACGCTATCGCGAAGATGACGCAGGGTGAGGTTACGGGGCCGATAACGACAAGCAGCGGCGATCTTTTCATCTGGCTTCGCAAAAATGAAGGCGCGCCGCTTCCTTTTGAGCAAGTCAGGGATAGTGTTGAGGTCGAATGGTCGCGCCGCCGTGACGAGCAAGCGCTGGAAAAATATGTTGCGCGATTGCGCCGTAATGCGCGGATCAAAATAATAGTTGATCCTGAAGCAGACCATTGATGCGCGCCGTATTTTCTATCCTTGCGATAGTCTGTATCGCTCTATGTGGACCTGCCGAGGCGCATACCCGTAGTCAGTCCTTTTCAAGTTGGACCTTCGGTAAACAATCAGTCTCTGTTATGTTTGCTGTCGATGCGAGGCGCGTGACACAACTTTCTCAGATTTATACGGATGAGAATGATCTGCAGGCGCTGCTGATTGAGCATTTGCGCGAAACCATACGTGTCACTCAAGGAAATACGTCATGCGAAAACATCGAAATGGCGCCGCTCGGCCAGAACAAAAGCACATTGCGCGTTTCGGGTCGGTTCGTCTGCCCTCATACTATTGCAGATAAAAATACAATTGTTACGGTTGCTGCGTTTCAAGTTGTATCAGCGACGCATATTCATATTGCGCGCGTCGATTATGAGGGCGAAATTTCAGATACGGTGCTGCGTGAAGGGCGTTCCACGTTTATTCTTCGTCCCGAAACCGCTCCTCACAGCCTTTGGGCATTTATCGGCGTCGGGTTTTTTCACGTTCTGTCCGGTTTCGATCACATTGTCTTTCTGGCGGCATTGCTGATCGTCGCAACGACGCCGCGGACCGCACTCTTTTGCATCACCGGCTTCACTCTGGGGCACACAATATCGCTGGCGCTGGCGACTTTAGGAATAATCTCGCCAAACACACAGCTTGTTGAGGCCATGATCGGTTTTACAATTGCGGTAACGGCGCTGGAGGCGGGTGCGAGATACGGTCTTGATCGTCAATTTGCGATGACCTCATTTGCTGCTCTTGCGGTGATTGTCGTTGCTCTGCCGTTTGGTGGCGGGGCGCTGCTTCTCAAAACCGGGTTTATGCTGTCTATGTTTACTTTTTTTATGGCGCGCGTGTCTGGAGAGGTGGCTTTAAAATTGTTACCGTTTGTAACCGCAGCGTTTGGTCTTGTGCACGGCGCAGGTTTTGCGGGTGGCTTGCTGGAGTTTAGTTTTCTACAGACAGAAATATTTGCACCCCTGCTAGGGTTTAATATCGGTGTTGAAATTGCGCAATTTGTTGTGCTTGCTGGATTTTTTGGTCTCATGCTGGGGCTTCGACAAATTCATTCAATCCCGGTGGGCTTCATTGAGCGTATTGCGAGCGTATCAATTTTTGCCATAGGCTGTTTTTGGTTTGCCGAACGCATATGGGGGTAGCCAAAAGCGGCGGATGTTTCGATAGTTGCATATCGCCGCTGTTAATGAGCTCTATTTATCTTAAGTGCGGCCAGTCTTCCCGTAAATTTTGAACGCTTCGTGAGCATGAAGCACACCTTTAGGCATTGGAAAATTATACTTTTAAACTACCCAGGAGTTGGGCGGCGCGGCAATCAAAGCATATGCAATAACCGTGTGACGCCACGGAAAATCATCGCTAGAGTATATGAAAGACCAATAGCCAGGTACAGGTGAAATAGATGTCGGAAAACACAAACGGCGGCGTTGTCTATGCGCGACCTGAGGAGGGATATTTCGAAAAGCGCGGCCTGAAACGATATGCAGGCGTATGGTCGCTTTGGGCGCTGGGCGTCGGCGCCGTCATTTCGGGGCATTTTTCGGGCTGGAATCTTGGTCTCGGCGTTGGCGGTTGGGGCGGCATGTTCATCGCCACGGTCATCATCATGACGATGTATCTCGGACTGACATTTTCCATCGCGGAAATGAGCCCGGCATTGCCTCATACAGGCGGCGCTTATTCCTTCGCCAGAACCGCCATGGGCCCTTGGGGCGGGTTTGTGACGGGGCTGGCGGAGAATGTCGAATTCATTCTCACGCCTGCGGTGATCGTGTTTTTTATATCGTCTTATCTCTCCGGAATATTCGAAACGCCGGACAGTGTTTTACCTGTCTATTGGCTCTTAGGGTACGCGCTGTTCGTGACGTTAAATATCGTCGGTGTTGAATTATCCTTTCGCGTGACCTTGCTTGTCACATTGGCGGCACTGACCTGTTTAATCGTATTCTGGTTTTCAGCGGCGCCGAATATCGATTTCAACGCATGGGCGCTAGATATTGGCGCTGACGGTGAAAAGCTGGAGGGCGGCGGCGGGCCGTTTCTGCCGTTTGGTATTTCCGGTGCGCTCGCGGCCCTGCCTTTTGCGGTCTGGTTATTTCTGGCGATAGAACAGCTGCCGCTGGCGGCGGAGGAATCGGTTGACCCTAAACGCGATATGCCACGCGGCATTATAGCGGGCATGGTCACGCTGATCATCTCTGCCTTCGCAATCTTGTTCTTGAACGCTAGCGTCATCGGCGTTGGCTCACATGCACTTGGTCAGTCGGGTGAGCCGTTGCTGGACGGCTTCCGCGCCATCTATGGCGGCAATACTGCCAAACTGCTCGCTTTGGTGGCGGTCATTGGCTTGGTGGCGTCTTTTCACACGATTATTTTCGCCAAGGGTCGGCAGATTTATTCTCTCTCGCGCGCTGGGTATTTCCCGCAATTCTTATCGCTCACCCATGGCGTGCGCAAAACGCCTTATGTGGCGATGATTTTCGGCTCGGCCGTCGGTCTTACCGTGATGATGACGGTATGGCTTCTGGCCGGCTCGGCGCGTGGGGAAAGTATCATCGGTGGAACATTGTTAAACATGGCTGTTTTTGGCGCCATGTTCTCTTATGTGTTGCAGGCAGTTTCATTCCTGTTGCTTCGCAAAAATATGCCTACAATTGAGCGACCTTTTCGCAGCCCGCTTGGGCCGCTCGGCGCATGGGCAACGATACTGATCGCTCTGCTTACGTTATATTATCAGCTCAGTGATCCCACCTATCGCGCCGGTGTCTTTGCCGTCGCAGGGTGGTTCGCGGTCGGCATTATTTATTTTGCCGCCCATGGTAGACGCCATCTTGTTTTGTCACCCGAAGAACAATTTGCAATGGACCAGCGTACAATATCAAAACAATCTAACCACGGACAAATCTGATGAAGGGTCTCCTTTCCCTAGACGAGCTGCGCGGCGAAGTTCGCAAAGAACGCATTGATACGGTTCTCGTTTGCTTTCCGGATATGCAAGGCCGGCTCATGGGCAAGCGGTTTCACGCGGCGTTTTTTATTGATGGCGGGTATGAGGAAACCCATGCGTGTGATTATCTTCTCGCCAATGATATGGAAATGGAACTTGTGCCAGGCTATGAGGCGACAGGTTGGGACAAAGGCTATGGCGATTTCATCTTAAAGCCTGATCTTTCCACACTGCGCATTACTCCCTGGCTTGAGGGAACGGCGCTGGTTCTTTGCGATGTTCTGGACCACCACACCGGTAAGCCGGCGCCGATAAGCCCGCGGGCGATACTCAAAAGCCAGCTCATGCGTTTGGAAGCGATGGGCATGACGGCGATGACCGCTTCTGAGCTTGAGTTTTATTTATTTCATGAAACTTATGGTTCTGCAGCGGATAAACATTTTCAAGATTTAATACCAAGCGGCGCCTTCATTGAGGATTACCATATCCTGCAAACCTCCAAGGAAGAGCCCGTGTTACGCGCGATGCGCAATGGCATGCAGGGCGCCGGCATTCCGGTGGAAAATTCCAAAGGAGAGTGGGGCCCTGGCCAGCAGGAGCTAAACGTTCGCTATGCGGATGCGCTGACCATGGCCGACCGTCATGTTATCATGAAGAACGGTATGAAAGAAATCGCCCACAACCATGATCGGGCGATCACCTTCATGTCAAAGTGGAAGCATGAACTTGCCGGCAACAGCTGTCACATTCACATGTCATTGTGGGACAAGGCGGGTAAGAAGCCATTGTTTTTTGATGAAACCGCAGAATACGGAATGTCGGAATTGATGCGGCAGTTTATGGCTGGGCTATTGGCTCATGGCGAGGAGATCACGTATTTTCTGGCGCCGTTTATCAACTCGTATAAACGATTTCAAGCAGGCACATTTGCGCCGACGCGGTTGGTGTGGTCACGCGATAACCGTACAGCTGGCTTTCGTTTATGCGGCGAAGCGACAAAGGCCATACGCTGCGAATGCCGGGTGGGCGGCGGCGATCTAAATCCATATTTGGCGAAAGCCGCACTCCTCGCCGCCGGTATTGACGGCATTGAAAAGAAAATGACATTGGCGCCGGGCTTTGTCGGCGACGCCTATGGCGACGACAATCTGCGCGCCGTGCCCGCAACTTTGCGCACCGCGACTGAGGCGCTTGACCGGTCGGAAATGTTGCGCGCGTCTTTTGGAGACGGGGTGATTAATCACTATGTGCATGCGGCGAGATGGGAGCAGTCTGAATATGACCGGTGCGTCACGGATTGGGAGTTGAAGCGTGGATTTGAACGCTCATAACGGACGCACGGCATGACAGAGATGACACGGTGCATATCGCCGATTGACGGCTCGGTATATCTTGAACGACCGGTGGCGACCGGCCAAGAAATAGAAACGGCGCTCGATGCTGCGCGCAATGCGCAAACTGGTTGGGCCGCCCTTTCTATCGCTGAGCGCGCAGAATATTGCACCGCTATTGTCAATAATGTGTTGGCCATGGAAGCGGACATCACGCCCGAGCTCGCATGGCAAATGGGCCGTCCCGTACGGTTCGGCGCAGGAGAGTTACGCGGCTTTGAGGAACGCGCGCGCCACATGATCGCCATTGCCGAGGAGGCGCTGGCGTCGATTGAACCGATGCCTATAGATGGCGCCCGCCGTTTCATTCAGCGCGTTCCCATGGGCGTGGTTTTTATTATTGCGCCGTGGAATTACCCCTATCTTACAGCGGTAAATTCGCTGATTCCAGCATTGATGGCGGGCAATGCCGTTATCTTAAAACACGCCGGACAAACCCTTGGCGTGGGAGAACGCTTGCAGGCGGCTTGTGACAAGGCGGGCTTGCCAAAGGATGTATTTAAAAACCTATTTCTCACCCATGACCAATCCGCAGCAATGATCGCCAGCAATAAAATCGACCAGGTGAACTTTACCGGCTCGGTCTCGGGCGGCAAGGCGATCTCTAGAGCGGCGGCGACAACATTTATGGGGGTCGGGTTGGAGCTCGGCGGCAAGGACCCCGCTTATGTGCGAGAGGATGCCGATCTTGACAATGCGGTCGAAAACCTTGTCGACGGCGCCTATTTTAATTCAGGCCAAAGTTGTTGCGGGATTGAGCGCATCTATGTGAGCGACAAAATCTATCAGGATTTCGTCGATGGTTTTGTAGAGCGCACACGAGCTTACGTCTTAGGCAACCCGCTGGAAGAGGCGACGATGCTTGGGCCGATGGTGAAGTCCGCGGCGGCAGATTTTGTGCGCGGGCAAATCAATTCAGCAGTGAACTCCGGCGCCCGCGCGCTGATCGATGTGAAGGATTTTGAACTGGAGGCGCCAGGCTCGGCCTATATGGCGCCGCAGATGCTCATCGATGTTGACCATTCCATGGCGGTGATGATGGAAGAATCCTTCGGGCCGGTCGTCGGCATTATGAAAGTGCGCGACGATGATGAGGCTGTTCGGTTGATGAACGACAGCGCCTATGGGTTGAGCGCTTCGATCTGGACGGCAGATCTCGATTGCGCGCAAAAGCTTGGCGACGAGATTGAAACCGGGACCGTTTTCATGAACCGCTGCGACTATCTCGACCCGGCATTGGCCTGGACCGGCGTTAAAAATACGGGGCGCGGCGCGACGCTGTCGTCAATCGGCTATAGCACGCTGACGCGGCCGAAGTCATTTTATCTGAAACACCAAATCTAAAGGGCGCCTGACTATGCAGATGCGTGCTGACTGGAGTTATCCGACATCAATTCGTTTTGGCGCAGGCCGCATCAATGAGCTGGCGGATGTTTGCGCGAGCGTTGGCATGCGCTGGCCTTTGTTAGTGACGGACCCGGTACTTGCGAAATTTCCAATGGTTGAGGACGCCTTGGCGCAATGTCGCGCGGCGGATTTGGGTGTTGCGCTCTTCTCAGACCTTAAGCCAAACCCAACCGGCGCCAATGTCGATGCCGGCACCAAAATCTTTCGCGATGGCGGACATGACGGCGTCATCGCCTTTGGCGGCGGCAGCGCGATTGATTGCGGCAAGACGATAGCTTTTTTGCACGGCCAGTCACGGGTGCTTTGGGAATATGAAGACGTCGATGATTGGTGGAGCCGCGCTGACAGCGATGTGATTGCGCCGGTTATTGCTGTGCCGACAACATCGGGTACCGGGTCGGAAGTTGGCCGCGCATCGGTTATCGTCATGGAAGAAACGCTGGAGAAGAAAATTATTTTTCACCCTCAGATGATGCCGGCATGCGTGATTGCCGATCCCGAATTAACTGTCGGAATGCCGCCGATCTTGACGGCGGGGGTGGGGCTGGATGCATTTGCGCATTGTCTGGAGGCCTATTGCGCGCCAACATTTCATCCGCAATCGGAAGGGATTGCCCTTGAAGGTATGCGGCTAGTTAAAGAAACGCTTAGCGACGCCGTCAAAGACGGCGCAGACATTACGGCGCGCGCGAAGATGCTTGTAGCGGCATCCATGGGCGCAGTCGCCTTTCAAAAGGGGCTCGGCGCCATTCATTCCTTATCGCATCCGATTGGCGCCATCTATGACACACATCATGGCATGACCAATGCTGTGATCATGCCTTATGTGCTGGCTTTTAACCGTAAGGCTATTGAGGAAAAGATCGAACGGCTATCGGCTTTCTTAGGGATAGATGGAAAATTTGACGGGCTGATGAGATGGCTAATCGACCTTAGGTCAGAAATAAACGTTCCGCACACATTACAAGAATTTGGCGTTGATGATGCGCAGATACAAAAAATTTCCGAAATGGCCGCACTTGATCCGACTGCGGTGACGAACCCGGTAAAGTTCGACGCAATTGCTGCCCGTGGAATCTTTGAAGCAGCCTATGTGGGAAGGCTGTAAAATTCAGGTGTCGATAACTGGCTACTGACGCCAACTTTCAACCAGCGTGTCATAGTCGATGGTTTTCGCCGCCGGGCGCTCATTGGCAAGCTTGGCCTTGGGCGAGCCTTCTTTCGCCAGCCAATCGGCAGGGTTTGTTTTCTTGTTGAGTTTCGGTCCGCATTCGCCGTGCACTGCGGCGCGCTCCAGCCGCGATAAAATTCTATCTTGTGCGTCGGCGAGGGCGTCCATGGCCTGTTGTGCGGTCTTGGCGCCGGAGGCGGCGTCGCCGATGTTTTGCCACCAAAGTTGAGCGAGTTTCGGGTAGTCCGGCACATTCGTGCCGGTCGGCGACCATTGGAGACGGGCGGGCGAGCGGTAAAATTCAACCAGACCACCAAGCTCCGCCATACGATCTGTGAATGATTGATCCTGTATGTCTGACTCTCGAATAAAGGTCAGGCCGACATGGCTTTTCTTTAAGGATACAGTTTTTGAAACCACAAACTGCGCGTAAAGCCAGGCGGCTTTGCGTCGGTTGACCGGCGTTGATTTCATCAATGTCCACGACCCGGCGTCCTGATAGCCGAGCTTTTGACCCTCCTGCCAATAGGCGCCGTGCGGCGAGGGGGCCATGCGCCATTTCGGCGTACCGTCTTCTGCGACAACAGGCAGGCCTGGTTTGACCATGTCGGCGGTGAAGGCTGTGTACCAGAACATTTGTTGAGCGATGGCGCCCTGCGCGGGCACAGGGCCAGCTTCAGAAAACACCATGCCAGCAGCTTGCGGCGGCGCATAAGCTTTCAACCAGTCGATATATTTTTGCACGGCGTAAACGGCAGCGGGGCCATTGGTTGCGCCGCCGCGTGAGACCGATGAACCGACCGGTCGGCAGCCATCAACGCGAATGCCCCACTCGTCTACAGGCAAACCGTTGGGGATGCCTATATCGCCCGCACCGGCCATGGAGAGCCACGCATCGGTAAAGCGCCAACCAAGAGATGGGTCCTTCTTGCCGTAGTCCATGTGACCATAGACGCGCACGCCGCCGATTTCGCGCACATCATTAGTGAAAAAATTGGCAATATCTTCGTAGGCAGACCAATTTACCGGTACGCCTAGCTCGTAGCCATATTTTTCCTTGAAGCGAGCTTTGATATCTGGATCTGTAAACCAGTCATAGCGAAACCAGTAAAGATTGGCGAATTGCTGGTCTGGAAGCTGATAGAGTTTCCCGTCTGGCGCGGTAGTGAAAGACCGTCCGATGAAGTCGCCAAGATCAAGCGTCGGCAGGGTAACATCCTTGCCTTCGCCCGCCATCCAGTCAGACAGCGCGACAACCTGCTTGTAACGATAATGCGTGCCGATCAAATCAGAATCATTGACATAAGCATCGTAAATATTGCGCCCGGTCTGCATTTGGGTTTGCAGCTTTTCAATAACGTCGCCTTCGCCGATGAGGTCGTGATTGACCTTGATGCCAGTGATTTCAAAAAATGCTTTGGCGAGTTTTTTGGATTCATATTCATGCGTGGCGATGGTCTCCGACACGACGTTAATTTCCATTCCCTTGAAGGGTTCGGCAGCCTTAATGAACCACGCCATCTCGGCCTGCTGCTCGTCCTGGCTTAAGGTCGAGGGTTGAAATTCTTCGCCAATCCATTTGCGGGCGGCGTCCACATCTGCCTGCGCTGAACTGGCGGTGATGATTGCTAGTGTCAGAACACTGGCTGCGTGTTTTATAGTGGATGTTAATCGCATGAACAAACCCCTTATAATAAAGTGCGGCAGTGAATATTGGGTATAAAAATCAATACCGATCACCCCCACCGAAAAACGATTGCGGCGTAAGCCAGAGAAACTACGACCGCCCATTTGAGATCATACCCGGTTGCGCCAAGCCATGCCAGATGAATAAAGGCGCTACCTAACAGGGAAATAAACAACCGGTCGCCGCGCGTGGTAGCGAGCTGGAAAAATAGTCCTGGGCGCGGCTCCGCCCCATCTGGTCGCAAGAAATATAAGGCTGCCATCAAGGCAAGAACGGATCCGATGGCGCAAAAAAATAGTGCGGTCGGCGTCGTCCAGGCCATCCATGAAAGGTCCATTGCCGCCTCCTAATTCTATACCCGGCCGAGTGCAAAACCACGCGCGATGTGATGGCGCACAAACCAGATGACCAGTGCGCCGGGAAGGATAGTCAATATACCCGCCGCCGCAAGAACACCCCAATCAAGTCCAGAGGCGGAAACAGTTCGCGTCATTACCGCAGCGATTGGTTTCGCTGCAACGGACGTTAATGTGCGTGCAATGAGCAATTCGACCCATGAAAACATAAAACAGAAGAATGCGGCAACGCCGATGCCGCTTGCGATCAGCGGCGTAAAAATTTTAACAAAGAACTTGGGGAAGGAATATCCGTCAATATAAGCTGTTTCATCAATCTCGCGTGGCACGCCGGACATGAAGCCTTCTAAAATCCAAATTGCCAGCGGGATATTGAAAAGTGTGTGGGCTAAAGCAACTGCTATGTGGGTGTCGAAAAGACCGATCGATGAATAAAGCTGGAAGAACGGCAGGGCGAAGACCGCAGGTGGCGCCATTTTGTTGGTTAGCAGCCAAAAGAATATGTGTTTGTCGCCCAAGAATCGGTGACGCGAAAATGCATACGCTGCCGGTAGCGCCGCTAGCACGGAAATAACCGTATTCATCGACACATAGATCATCGAATTGATGTATCCGGAATACCACGACGCATCGGTGAAAATCACAATGTAATTCGCCAGGGTCGGGGTTTTTGGCCAAAGGGAAAAAGTTGAGAGAATTTCCTGATTAGTTTTAAGGCTCATGGTCAACAGCCAATAGATCGGTGTCATCAGGAAAATGATATAAAGCATTGGCGCAAAGTATTTTGCGTGAAATTTCTTTGTGGAGGCACTCATTGAGCGCCTCCGGATGATTCAAAATCATCACGCGTCATGATGGTGTAGAATGCCCATGACACCAAAATAACGATGAGAAAGTAAATCACCGACATGGCGGCAGCCGGCCCTAAATCAAACTGGCCGATCGCCATTTTGACGAGATCGACGGAAAGAAAAGTGGTGGCGTTGCCGGGGCCGCCGCCGGTGACGACGAACGGCTCTGTATAGATCATGAAGCTGTCCATGAACCGCAGTAGAACGGCAATCAATAAAACACGGCTCATTTTGGGGAGCTCTATATAACGAAATACTGCCCAGCGCGAAGCGCCATCAATGCGCGCGGCTTGATAATAAGCAGGCGGGATAGCGGCCAGTCCTGCATAACAAAGCAGCACCACCAGACTTGTCCAATGCCAGACATCCATGATGATGAGAGTCGCCCAGGCGGCGCCGACGCGTTGCGTGTAGTTGTAATCAATGCCAAGTCCGTTCAGGGTATGGCCGAGAAGACCAATATCGACCCGTGCGAAAATTTGCCAGATCGTACCAACCACATTCCACGGGATCAAAAGCGGCAGCGCCATCAACACAAGGCAAACAGAAACGCCAAGGCCTTTTTTAGGCATGGTGAGTGCAATGGCGAGGCCCAGCGGAATTTCAATCGCTAAAATTGTGGCGGAAAATGCAATTTGCCTGAGGAAAGCGGCATGAAATCGATCTGATCGCAGAATTTCCCGATACCATTCAGCGCCAACCCAGAAAAACTGGTTATTCCCAAACGTATCCTGTACGGAATAATTAACAACGGTCATTAAAGGGATGACAGCCGTAAACGCCACCAGCAATAATGCCGGCGCAACGAGCCACAATGCTTTATGGTCACGAGTTTTTTGCATGAGTGTTAGGCTCGTCTTTCCACGAGGCGACTATCGGCGTATAAGTGTGTATTTTCTGTATCAAATATAATCCTAGTAGTTCCAGAGGGTAGCGGCGCGCTCTCGGGTAGGATCGCGGCAAGTCGTAAATCGTGAAACCGTAAACGCGCGATGCGATAACGCCCGGCGTCTTCAATCGCCTCAACCGTTACCGGCAGTGCGTCCTTACTATCGCTGATTTTGACAAATTCAGGCCTCACGCCAAACTCGATGCGTTCAGCGCCGGCGGGAAGGGTGATGGCGCGGCCGATATTGATGGCGTGTCCCTCAAGAATGGCATGGGTGTTGTCGATTGCGCAGGGCAGCACATTCATTCCCGGCGAGCCGATAAATCGGCCGACAAAAGTATGTGCGGGACGCTCGAACAACTCTTGCGGCGATGCGGTTTGTACAATTTCTCCTTCGGACATGACGATCACCTGATCAGCGAATGTCAGCGCTTCAGTTTGGTCATGGGTGACATATATCATGGTATGGTTGAACTCAGCATGGAGCCGTTTCAGTTGGGACCGGAGCGACCGTTTTAGTTGCGGATCGATCACCGTAAGCGGTTCATCAAATAAAATTGCGGCGACGTCCTCACGGATAAGGCCCCGTCCAAGGGATATTTTCTGTTTTTCATCGGCAGATAAATCGCGGGCTCTGCGCGACAGGTAGTTGGATAATTCCAACATTTCGGCAAGGCGCCGAACGCGGACGTCAATTTCGCCTTTAGGGACTTTGCGGTTTTGAAGAGGAAAGGCGAGGTTTTGATAGACCGTCATCGTGTCGTAGATGACCGGAAACTGAAAAACTTGTGCGATGTTCCGCGCTTCGGGTGACCTTGAAGTTATGTCAGTACCGTTAAAAAGAACCGCCCCTTGAGTCGGATGTAGCAATCCTGAAATGATGTTGAGGAGGGTTGTTTTTCCGCACCCTGATGGCCCTAAAAGCGCATAAGCGCCACCGTCTTGCCAGCAGACATTGAGCTTTTTAAGGGCGAAGTCATTTTCTGATGATGGCGTCGCAGCGTAGGAATGGGCGACATTTTTTAAATCGATCCGCGCCATTTCGGTCAACCCGCCGGTGCGGCGACAAGAACGCCAGTCTCATCGAAAACAAACACCTTATCCGGGTCGGGGTTGAGTGAGATTTTATCTCCCGCATTCAGTGCGTGGACGCCAGGGAGCAAAGATACCCAACGCGCGCCCATAAACTCTGCATGCACCATTGTTTCCGACCCGGTGACTTCGGTCGTCGCCACAACCGCCTCTATGCCATTGTCGGTAGGCGCGCCAATGCCAAGGTGATGCGCACGCAGACCGATTTCATAAGGCCCGTCAGCCAGGGCGTCCATGTGAGTCCCGGCATCCAAATGCCTGTAGCTGTCAAATTCCAGAACAGCGCCTTTTTTCTTGATGCGTATCGTATTTAACGGCGGATCACTCATGATCTGGGCCGTAACAAGCGAGTTTGGTTTATCATATAGCATGCGTGCAGCACCTGTACTGATAATGCGACCCTCATGCATGCATGTAACGCTGTCACCAATCAACATAGCCTCGGCGGGCTCGGAAGTTGCATAGATGATCACTGCGCCGGCGCCTTTGAAAATCCGAGGTAATTCTGTGCGCAGTTCTTCGCGAAGTTTGTAATCAAGATTAGCCAATGGCTCATCAAGCAACACGAGTGGGGCTTCTTTGACCAAAGCGCGGGCCAGTGCGACGCGCTGCTGCTGGCCGCCGGAAAGTTCGCTCGGGCGCCGGCGCAAAAATTCTTTTATGCCGAGAATTTCGGCGGTGGCGCTTACTTTTTGCTTGATTTTTCGATTGGCGACGCCGCGTACCCGCAAGGGTGAAGCGATATTTTCATAAACGCTTAATGACGGGTAGTTGACGAATTGCTGGTAGACCATGGCGACGTTTCGTTTGCGCACCGGAGCGCCGGTTACGGCTTTGCCATTCATGACGATCTCGCCGCTAGTGGGTTTGTCGAGACCTGCCATCAACCGCATCAAGGTCGTTTTTCCAGAAAGCGTCGGGCCCAGCAATATATGTAATTCGCCGGGCGCCAATGAAAGATTGACATCCTCCACATGCGCTTGTCCGCGTACATGCTTAGTGATGGATTTTAGCTCCAGCATCCGGCCTCAAGTTCAGCATGCGTAATTCGTGTAGCAAATAATATATGGCAGCCAAGCCATATTTCAGGAGATTGGCGTCTATAGCAATACAAACGCTCACCTCTTAAGGGTAATTCTTGATTTTTGCGAAAGGGCGGTGAGGCGCAAATCTAGGCAAGTGTAAATGGGAGTGGAATTCTGTGTGGCCACTGATATATTGCCCCCTGTACATTGACGCTGAGGTGCGTAGCGCGGGGAGGCCATATGTTCAAGAAAACTGTAACAGTCCTGGCGGCGGTGATCGTTGCGGCCCTTATCATTCCCTATGTGTGGATCGGGATGGGCGACAAGGCGTTTGATGATGGGGCGCGCAGCCGTGCGCCGGGGCAGTTCGCTGAGCTGACGAGCGGAAAACTCCACTATGTATGGGTTGAGCCAGCACCAGATGCTGCAAATGGCGAAACTATCGTCATGTTACATGGACTTTACATCCCTCATTTTATGTTCGCTCAAAACGCTGAAGCGCTTGCAGCTGCTGGATATCGTGTGCTGTTGCCGGATCTGTTTGGGCATGGCTTTTCTGATCGCCCAACCGAGAGTTATGACCAGGCATTCTTTGAACGTGAAGTGCGCGAATTGTTGGTTGCAACGGAGGTTGATAAACCATTTTATCTCATGGGCCAATCCACCGGCGGCATGGCGGCGACGCTTTATGCAAGCCATCACCCTGACCAGATTAAGGGACTGATGCTGATTGTTCCGGCCGGGCTTAGAATGCATGGTCGCGACGACGATCTGATTTCCAATATCTTACGCACGCCCATGGCCGGCGAGTGGCTCTGGCGTGTTGTCGGACGGCGCCAGTTGTTGGCGCCGTGGAAGCCGCCTTGCGATGAGTGTGGCGATGGCCCGCTTCTCGGAGATCCGTTAATCCAGGCGGAGTATTGCGGTTATTTTCCGGCAATGCTGAATATTCTTCGCCATTTTCCTTTGCGCGACCAAGACGATATTTTCGAAACTGCAGGAGAAGCAGGCTTTCCTATGCTTGCGATTTTTGGCGATAAAGATGAAACCGTTCACATTGATAGCGCGGATGCATTTGCGGCGGTGGCGGCGAACGCGGAACTGGTGATTATCGAAAATGGCGACCATGCGATGCATTTTCGAAAATCCAAGGCGGTCAATCCGGTGCTTCTGTCATTTCTTGCCAACCTCAACCCGACTTTGCCAACTGATGAGTTCGGTGCGAGCGAGGAAATGGCGAGCGAATAATTTTCGCGATCACTAAGAATGGACGGCAATGCCTGCAAGCCGCGCCGCATAGGCCGCATCGGGAAAATCCGTGAAGACGCCATCGACACCGAGTTTGAAGAAGAATTCAAACTCGGCATGGGCGGTCTGAAAGGCATCAGGTAGCTGGTCTGCTCGAAAGGTCCATGGATGAACTTTGAGGCCAGCCGCATGGGTTTCTTCGATAAGTCCGCTCGACCTGCCATCAGTATCGACTAACAACCCTTTGTAGGGCCCGATCCCATCCGCAAACGCGGCGATTTCTGACATGGGAAGGGTGCTCTTTGATTCCAGGAGATAGATGAGCGGCAATTGGGTTTTTGTCCTGAGGTCTTTTAATATTGGTGTTTCAAACGACTGAATAAATACCGGTGCGTCTTTTTCACCCCATCCGGCGCGCATCAATACGCCGAGAACTTCAGTTGCATAATCATAGCCAAGGCCGGCAAAATAACTGGGCGATTTCATTTCTGGATAAATGCCTATTGTTCTGCCCAGTTTTTTGCTTTCAGACTGCGCAAGCGCAATCACCTCCTCGAATGTCGGAATTTCAAACATGCCATCCGCTGCATGGCTACGGAACGGCATAGCCTGGCGTGCTCGCAAGGTTTTAATTTCAGCGAGGGTAAAATCTTCTGTGAACCAATCGGCACCGTCATGACCGATTTTTTCAGTCTTCCGTGCCGCAAATTCTGGGTGATCAGAAATATCTGAGGTGGTTGATAAATAGTGATCGTGGCGCACAACCAAATGTCCGTCTTTTGTGAAAACAAGATCGGGCTCA
This sequence comes from Hyphococcus sp., assembly GCA_021776455.1. Taxonomy (GTDB): domain Bacteria; phylum Pseudomonadota; class Alphaproteobacteria; order Caulobacterales; family Parvularculaceae; genus Hyphococcus. Next base: position 18,952 of record JAJFFX010000008.1, read on the forward strand.
ATGTAATCGGCCCCAAGCGCAGCGCCTAAGCGGTATCCGGCGAGCGTATGTTCCGGGAGATAACCAGGGGCGCCGCGATGGGCGATGATCAACGGTTTTTGTGGTGTCTGCACCATGATTGGCTCTTTCACTTTGGTGGACAAAAGTTTCGGCGCCATGATGGCGCAACCGCTTGTGGCGGAAGTCAGGATTGTACCTGTGGCGGCCTGTAACAATGTTCGGCGTTTAAATTGCATGCCATCTGTCTCTATCGAATCAGTAAGTGTCGCAATTTTCTGGGTGTTTGGCGAGAGGGGCTATTATGGCGTAAGAAACTGGCTGGATACAAGGCACCAGCCACGCGTAGATTATCCGCCTCATGATCTTGCGGAAATTCGCTTCGCTCGTAATTTCGATGATGCGCACTCAGTCATTTGCGAAACGTTCACGCAAGAAAAACCTAGAAATAAATTTCGCATTATTCAAAGACTTCGTCGGATAGCAACGTATATGTTATTGTTATTTCGAAATTGCGAAAAAAATGTTTGGTTTTCTGCGCCGTAAAAAACATTGCCGCCGGCTTCTATGCGTAACTCATCCGATATCTTGTAAGATGCATTGAAACGAACATAGCCGTCCTTGTCTGATGGCGAGTAGAAGTTGAATGTGGATAATTCCAAGTTTTGTCGGAGCGCTAGTTTCGTGAGGCGCAATGTCACCAGGTGTTTATTTTGTGCGTCTTGTATAGCGCCTGACGGCAGAGCGTTTAAATAATCGTCATAGTCCAGTTTGCGCTCGAGATTGTACTGGATGCTTGCGGTCAGTTCTGTTGCTATTTCTTTTTCAAACCCGGCGAGAAAGCGTAGCTCGCTGTTTCGGATGTGGGGATCTAATGCGGCGTCAGAGGCGCTATCATAATAGCCGGCCTCGGCCCAGACGATGCCCCCGGCCAGCGGCCCTCTGAGGCTTGCCCCATAAACACTCAATTTTGGAAAGGTCGCCCGCCCACCTAATGCGTCTTGTCCGGCCGGGCTTTTCCAAAACCCGTTGTAATAATAAAGAGCGGTCTCAAAAGCACCGATTGAGCGATAGGCGCGTGCGGCGACTTCATCATCCTCAAACCAGTCATTTGGGCGATCAAAGAGGAGAGGGTCGTCCCTCCCGCGGAACGCATTGGTTGCGCGATCAAAGAACGAGACTCTACGCCCATCGACAAACCGATCCGCGCCAAATTTGGGCGTATAGACGACATCGATGTTGAGAGTGTCAAAGAAAAATGATGCTTTCGCGGCATCGACGGGCGCTTTTAGATATTCAACATCGCGTCCGAGAAAATATGAATCCCAGTCTTTCGCGAATAAGTCGTTGATGAATATGAAATCACCTGTGCCCCAGGTCAGGATTTGCCGGCCGACTTTCATGTCGATGAAATTTGCCGGACTAAATTCCACATTGATCAGTCGAGGATCAATGGCGCTGCCGCCTGAAGCAAGATCGACGGCATATCGATCGGCAACAGGATCAAACAAAAAGTCAGCAGCGAAATTGAATGTAAACCGACTTACATATTGTTTTGTCTCCAACTGCAGTCGAATCTCACCGAGACTGATATCTTTGTCGCCGATAACTGCGTTGCCGGTGCGAACGCCAAATCGCGTATCGATAAAGCCATAAACATCAATTATTGTTGGCTTTTTTTCGCCATATAATTCATCTGTTCCGTTCGAGGGGCTTGCAGCCTGTATCATTACTGCCGCTTCTGTGGCTTCGCTTGCCGCCGCGCTCCCAACAACCACAAACCATGCAGCGGTCAATAAAAGGCATTCACGCATCGGTTATCTCAAATATTCCCGGGGTGGGCGACGTAAAAATCGCTCGGAGAAAACATTCTCTTTGATCCCTATGGAATATTTGACGGCAGAATAATGGAGGACGGTTTTTCCGCCCATGGCTGTGTCTTCCATTTGGACATCGATGATCGTTGGATGGTTTTGAATTACCTCGACGGTTTGCACCGAGAAAGTTCGGTATACTTCGCCGCGCTGGCCTGTATATTCTATGCGTATGGGTAGGTAAGTCGTTTTGTCCACCCAGCTCGTATAGTTAGTGAACTCTACGTCGCCCGGTGTCTTTGGCGTACTTTTGATGACATAGTATTCATCTGTTTCTTCAATGAATTCGTGATGATCCTCATCAATGTTGCGGCCGGAAACATCCTCATAGAAAAAGTGCGACCCGACAAAGCTCGTGCGCTCATCGCTTGCAGCAATTCGCTTAACGAGATCAAGCGCCGGCAGGTAGAGCCAGCGGTCATCGGCGCGGTCTGTATTTTTCCATGCCATGAACACCATTTCCTTGACGTCTGACGGTCGGCTGAAGAGCACATAATATTTCTGAGGGCCGTAGCCAGATGTTTCGTTTCTACGCAACATCGTCATCTGCCGGATGCGCTCGCGACCATGACTATCAATGATACGCATATCTATGCGCGCCTTGACGTCTCCACCCGCGTAATTCATCGCCTCGACGGCTTTGACGACGATATCCATGGCGCTCGGCGCCTGCGCATGGGCCGTAGAAATCGGGAAAGACAACAGCACAAAGGCAATGAGAAAATAATACTTCATGAATTTGCTCCAGCAGGACGAAAGTTAAACAGACGGCCTTCCAGTAGGCTCATCAGGGCAGGAAGAATGATCAAGGTGGCGATGCCGGCGAGAATGAGGATGCCGGAGAGCATTACGCCGACGACTTTGTAAGGAATGAGCGGGGCGATCAGCAGCGGCAAAAACCCTACACCCAAAATGAGCACATTTCGGGCGATAGCCCGCGCCGGCTCTCCGAAGACTATACGTGCTGTGTCAGGCCAGTTGCTCTGTTCTTTGGCAATATCTCGGCTGCGCATCACGAAATGAATTGCGTAATCAACAGCAAGTCCGAGACTGATTGCGCCAAGAATTGAAATTGGCGCATCAAGGCTCTTGCCGGCTAGCCCGATGCCGCCATAGAGCATAGCGATTGAAAAGCCGAGCGGAACAACAGCGAGCAATCCCCACAAGACAGATCTGAACAGAACCATCAGCAACAATGTGATGATGATAAAGGAACCGGCTAAGGCTTTCGCCGTGCCAACGGTTATGTAATCCTGCCAGACCACATTGATGTAGTTTAATCCAAACCACTGATGGGTTAGGTTGCGGGGCGGTGGATTGTCGGCGAAATATTGCGCAACCAGTGCGTCGACGCGGCTCATGTCTTGATTGTCGCCGCTTTTCATCTGTACCCAGATATTAGCTTCCTGGTAGTCCGGTGTGACATAGTGCCAAAGATCGTGGGGGCGGTGGCTGTTTTGAAAAGTAATGAGCGTTTGCGCAACGCCAGCGCCGCTGTCCGGTATACGATAATCGGCTTCTTCACCGGAAATTAGTTCTCGATAGACGGTCTTTACGATTTCGACCACAGAATTACTTTTCCCGACCGCCGCATCCTTTTCGATAAAAGTCTGGAGGTTATTCATATAGGCTAGCACTTCGGGGTCTTTAAAAATTTCTGTTTGCGCGCGCTCAGTATCGAGAAAAGAGAGCGTGTCTTCCCATGCGGAAATCTCATCGTCTGATTTCGTGCTGCGCAACCGTTCTTCAACATCAGCAAGGAGGGCGGAGAGTAGATCGGTGCGTGACGTGACGGTTTTTGATATCTCTCTAACTAGCAAAGCAAGCATGTCCCGCTTGGCTAGGTCTTGCGCTAGGATGCGCGCCTCCAGTTCATCGATATATATGCCAAATGACTCCGTATCCTGGTTGGTCCCGAGCGCTAGATACGCCATATAGCTGCCGCCAAACGCGCTGTTCAATACCGCGTCTGCCTGGCGAATATTGTGTTCTTTACCGAACCATTTGACGGGGTTGTCGTTGGCGACAATCTGTGTTGCGCCGTAAAACGCTAATGCTGCGATGGGGATCATCAACAATAAGATAGGGCGCGAATACCGAATGGCGCCAGCGCCAAGAGCGGGTAGTGCGCCATGAAGAAATGAGCTTGGCTCCCTGCTATCAGTAGTTTTGTTGAGGCCGAAATTTTTAAATTTCCGCTCTGGCATCAATACAATATATGCGGGGATAAGGGTTACGGTTAAGAGCCATGCAACTACAACACCTATACCAACAAAGGTTCCAAACGCTTGCAGTGGCGGGATCGGCATAAAATTCAATGATAGGAATCCAATACCCGTTGTGATTGAGGTAAAGAACATTGGCAGCGCCAGTTTCGACATTACGTGCTTGACCGTCTTGCGCCGGTTCTGAAATTCTGGATACCGGTCATGGAACTCTGAGAGGATGTGGATGGAATCCAGAACCGCGATTGGCATCACGAATATCGGTATCATTGAGGTCATGATGTGAATGCTGTGCCCAGTTGCGATCAAGAGGCAGACCGTGATGGTGACCGATAACATCGCAACCATGATTGGGGAGGCGACCAGTGTTAGGTTGCGAAAGAAAAACCATAATAAAAAGAACAAAAGGCCTGTCGCTAGCGGTGTTGTTATGCCCATCTGGATAAACATCTCCACACCGAATTGATCTTGCGCGACCGGCAATCCAGTTATCCAATATTGATCTCCGCTGTCGTAACTGGCGATCCGCTCACGCAATTGTTGTGCGACCCGATAGCTGACGCCTTTTGAGGTGATCGGGATATAAAGGGCTATCGACCGGCCATCTTCCGAGATCAGGCTCCCGTGTAATATCGGCTGATTGAGCGATCGATCACGTACATCTAGTGCTTCGGCCTGTGTTTGCGGCGGCCCATCCATGAGCCAATTGAAGTCGACCGCGCCGGGGCCGGCCTGGCGAACATCCTCCATCGTAGATGGCGCGATAAGATCAACCGGCACGACGCCCTCAACCTCACCCTGCTTGTTGGTCCACTGGGTGTCCTTGGCGAACTCCGCAAGATCGTAGATGTCTGAAAGCGAGGCGACGGAGAAGACGCCATCTTTGTGATTATCATTTACAACGCCGATAACTATTAGGTCGTATAGGGAGAAAGTATCTTTCTTTTCCCGATTAAATACTCGGACCGGTTCGTCATAGACAAGCATATTTTCGGGGTCCGCATCGATTGACAAGGGCTGTAAGAATTGGGCGATAGGCGGTGACAATGTTGGCGCCGCGACCAAGGCCATGAGCACGAATGTGATCGCGACAGTGCCCCAGATGAAAGTTCTCGGTGCTGCGAGGGCAAAATGGGTCAAAAAATTCATGGGGTTGTCTCAACTAATATGGGAGGAGTAGGGAAAGTTTGAAGGACCTCGTTTTTGAACGAGGCAAAAACGCCGTCAGCTCAGCCTCGCCAATGTGGAGGGTAGGCCCGGTCATAGCCGGGCAACGCCTCAACCCGCTTTGCCCATGCGGCGAGATTTGGAAATGAACTCACGAGCGGCAAGAAAACATCGCCCAATAATTTCGCAGAAGGCATGCCAGTCGCTCTCAGAAAACTCTGAACATATGGCATAAGAACAACATCGGCCGCTGATATCTCGCTCCCTGTAAGGTATGGCGAGGCGGCAAAAATATCTTCCGCCCATGTCAAGGCTGTATGTGCGTTGACGGAGATTTCGTGAATCTTGTTTGGGTTATCTGTGAAGCGGCCCTGAAATATCGGGCGCACAACATCGTCAACCAATGGTGCGCGCAGGTAACTCGTTATTTCAAATACGCGCTGCCATATCAGGCCGATTTGTTTAGGCGTAACACCAAATAGGGAACCTTTTGGGCTTAGCTGATCGATATAGGCGAGGATCGCGATCGATTCATAAATGACCGTGTTGTCGTGTTTAAGTGCCGGAACCTTTCCATACGGGTTGAGTGCAAAATATGCATCTGTCTTATGTTCTTTCTTGCTCGGATCTAGTCGGTGCGTTGCATATTTCAGTTCTTTAATTTCCATGCCGAGCATCACGGCCCAAGCATGCGGACTTCCACTAATGATATAAAGTTCCAGGGCCATTTTTCGTTCTCCAAATTACCGCGTAGCGCTCGGTGCGACTGCTGGGTCGGGCGGCTTATTTTCGGAAAGATAGGTAGTTTAAATTTGGGTGAAACTGGCGATATTTGAACAAATGATGTTCATTTATGGACACCCCAACAATGCGGCGACGCATAAACTTTTCTATGCTCGCAGAAGGGTCGGCCAGTAGCGTTTTGCTGCGGTCTTGTAGGTCGATGAGGTTTAAGCTTTTGTCTTTTTGCCTTCAACAAGGGTGCGATGACGTAGTAACGCATCCGCAATGAAACTTGTGAACTTTCTGATGCGTGCGGTATTGCGCATGTCCTCATGGGTCAAAACCCATATATTCATTTGCAGCACAAGAGATCCTGGCGGCATCCTATAAACTCCCGTCGCCGCATCGCCCATGAAGCAGGGCAGGATCGCCATTCCTAACCCTGCGCGTATAGCGTTGAGGGTCGCATGCGGATCTTCAATGATCGACCCAACCGGCGCATCGGGAAAATCTGTTTCTTTTATCCATTGTTGAGAGGACGGGTCATCTGACCAGCCTATCCAGCTGAGCGCAGGCATTTTCTTGCGACCAGATTGATTATGCGGCAGATATTCCTTATTCACATATGCTGCGCGCGCCATCGTTAGAACGCGACGGCCAATCAAATCTTGTGGGGGGTTGTTCGAAACGCGGATGGCGACATCAGCTTCCCGTTTAGCCAAATCCACCATTTCATAATTAGGTGCGATCTCTAGCTTTATGCTTGGATTAGCTCGGGCAAATTCTGTAAAGTCAGGCATGAGAAGATGGGTCGCAAGCACGCCGGGGATGGCAATGCGAATCTTGCCTGTCAGTTCTGCGTCGCGGCCAGATATTCGACGATCTATTGCATTTGTTTCTGTTTCGATGCGCTCAGCAGAATGCAACATTTCGTCGCCAGCCTCAGTGGTAAAATATCCCTCCGGCAGCCGCTCGAATAGACGCGCGCCCAGCTCCCCTTCTAACACCGTTATCCGGCGCATGATTGTGGAACGGCTCAAGCCCAAAGCTTCCGCCGCTTTCGAAAGCGATGAAGTGCGTGCGACCGTGAGAAATATTCGACGATTATCCCAGTTAATCATATGTCCATTTATGAGCATTTAAGGATCAAAAATCAACTATTGATGTTCATTTTTGGAAGCATTAGCTCAATGAGCTAAATAGGGGACAACGATATGAGTAGGCGGCAACACCGATATGAAGGAGTACTGGAACGGCGAAGGCGGTGAGAAATGGCTGCGTTTCCAGGAAATCATTGATGTTAGTCTTGTGCCCTTTGGGCAGAAAGTTATGGAGGCAGCGGCCATCTCGTCGGAGCCGGCGGCCGTGTGTTGGGCGTTGATATCTCCGGGCCGATTCTGGCGCACGCCAAGGCGTGAGTGACTTGCGGCGCCAACACCGCGCGCAGAGTTTGCAACGCCATACACGCTTTCGACAGCGCAAGATGCGGGGTGCAATGGAAGATACTGCTTCAGCGGCCGTACCGGCAACGGGTATGTATGTTCAAGCCAATTCATAAGCGATAAAACTGCTCTCACCAGCTTTCTGTCATCGGTCGAGGGCGCGCCTCTGGCTGAGCCGCGCATATTGCGATTTACAGGTGGCCGGCGACGGGAAATTTGGAAAGCAAACTGTTTGTCCTTGGGGCTGGCTGCAGGGTTTTTTGAGCCGCTTGAATCAACCAGTATTCACCTGGTTTTCGCAAGCCTTTTCAAGTTCCTCGATTATTTTCCGGACAAGGATTGTAGTCCACGCGTCACAGCAGAGTTTAACAAACTCGCTCAAATTCAGCCTGGAAACGCCGCCAAACAGTTTTCTTGGTCGCGTTAGGCAGCTTTAGCGTCATTCATGTAATGAGTGTCAGGGCGTGGCTTATCGAATTGTTTCCCCAAAAATACAAACCTTCTAAAGGTTATTCGTATACATTAAAGGTTTTGTTAATTTCCGGGTATGTGTGTGGTTGCGAAACCATGGGATCGCTTGGTTTTGTCCACTGTCTGATTGGCGCGCGGCGTAACTCAACCAAATTGATGATGACGAAGATCGCTTAAAGGATTGGTATTAGTTTTGGTGTACTGACGGTAACCATACGAACGAATTCGTTGTTCTTGGAAGGTAAGCCATTGAGTATGCCAAATAGTAAAAAAGAAGATGGCAGAATTGTCCTCACGTCTGTGCTCGATCTGCGTGCAGCGGCTCCATTGACTGATGAACTGTTGGGGTTGCGCGGTGAAAATGTCGTCATAGATGCATCCAAAGTTGAGAGGATAGGCGCGCCGTGCTTCCAGGTTCTTCTGTCCGCCGTTAAAACCTGGGCGGTCGCTGGTCATACAATCGCAATCTTTGACGAATCTTCAGCGTTTTCTGAAGCGGCGACTCATCTTGGTGTCTGCCTGTCGCAATCTGACAAAAACGAGAGTGAACCATGCCATTAAGTGTGCTTGCCGTTGATGACTCGCGAACAATGCGAGAAATGTTGCGCTTGGCTTTGACTGACGCGGGGTTCGACGTGTCGCTAGCCGATGATGGTGAACATGGTCTTGAGGTGCTTCAGGGCGTAACTCCAAATGTCATTATCACGGATATCAATATGCCGGTAATGGACGGCTTCGGATTTATTGAAGGCGTCAGGCGTTCAACTGAACATCGCGTAACGCCGATCCTTGTGTTGACAACGGAATCGGCGACGGACCTAAAAATGCGCGCCAAAAATGCTGGCGCTACCGGCTGGATCGTTAAACCATTTGATAAAGATAAGCTGATCGACGCCATAAAACGCGTTGCAGCATAATAGATCGGGAGTTCTTTCTGTGGATTCAATGGCAGATATCAAGCAGACCTTTTTTCAGGAATGCGATGATTTACTCGGTGAGTTAGAGAGCGGCCTCCTGGATATGGAGAGCGGCGAGGGGGATTCAGAAACGGTCGCTGCTATTTTCCGTGCGGTACACTCAATCAAGGGCGGTGCAGGAGCATTCGGGCTTGATAAACTTGTCGCGTTTGCACATATTTTTGAAACGACGCTGGACGAGGTTCGGGCAGATCGGTTGGAAGCGACGCCTGACGTTCTAAGCGTACTATTGCGATCGTCAGACGTATTGGCGGATTTGGTGGGCGCAGCCCAAAAAGACGAAGAATTGGGCGAAGAACGCACCGCCGGCCTCGTCGGAGAACTATCTGCGTTTGTGGGTGCATCGGCGGATGCATCAGAAGAACCGGCGGCGGTCGGTGAGGATATTGCGTTTGCGCCGCTCGGTATGGATTTTGATCTTGACGATGCAATTGGCGACCTTGATGGGCCAGAAGACACTCAGTGCTACACTATAAAATTTCGCCCGCAGCCGGAATTGTATGCAAACGGGAACGAGACCGTTCTGCTGATGCGGAATCTGGCCGATTTGGGGGAGATGCAGGTTGCGTGCGACGAATCGAAAATCCCGACGCTCGACGAACTTGACCCTGAGGGGGCGTATCTTGCCTGGACGATCACGATGCATACCAGTCATAGCGAGTCTGAGCTGCTGGAAGTGTTTGAGTTTGTTGAGGGCGATTGTGAACTCGAAATCAGTCTCGATGAAGCGCCTAGCGATACAACAGAATCCGATCTAGTTGATAATGAGGCAACACCGACCGGTGAAGAGGTGGCGACCACAGATGTTGAGGGCGCCAGCGCCAGCGCTGAAGACGAAGTTGCAAACAAAGACAATGTTGTTCAGCTAGCTGAACAAAAAGATAAACAGAAACCAGCCGCTGCCGCCAAAGCGTCGACGGAAAAAGATACCAGTGACGCGACAATACGGGTCAACCTTGGCCGTATTGACCGTCTCGTTAATCTCGTCGGCGAGTTGGTGATCAATCAGGCGATGCTTACCCAAGGCGTAATCGACGCCGGTCTAGAACGCGGTGATTCGGTTGAATCTGGGCTTGAGGAGTTAAAACAGCTAACGCGGGAAATCCAAGAAAGCGTTATGGCGATTCGCGCCCAACCGGTCAAAGCTTTGTTTCAGAGAATGTCGCGGATTGTTCGTGAAGCCGCCAGGGCAACGAAAAAATCCGTGCACCTCGTGATGGAAGGTGAGATGACCGAAGTTGATAAAACGGTTGTCGAACGTCTTGCGGACCCCTTGACCCATATGATTCGGAATGCGGTTGATCACGGCCTTGAAACGGCCGAAGAGCGCATTGCAAATGGCAAGCCGGCTGAAGGCACGGTGTCGCTCACGGCTGCACACCGTTCTGGCCGTGTTGTGATTGAAGTTTCGGATGACGGCGCCGGAATAAATCGCGAGCGTGTCAAAAAAATTGCTCTCGAGAAAGGGCTTATCAGTCCGGATGAGCAATTGTCCGATAGCGAAGTCGATAATTTACTCTTTATGCCCGGCTTTTCGACCGTTGATAAGGTTTCAAATCTTTCTGGCCGCGGCGTCGGTATGGATGTTGTTAAGCGCGCTATCCAGGCTGTGGGCGGAAAAATATCGATTTCATCGAAACCCGGCAAGGGCTCAACATTTTCTATCAGCTTGCCGCTAACGCTCGCTATTCTCGATGGTATGGTCGTGGAAGTCGCCGACCAAACATTGGTCGTCCCACTCACTGCGATTGTTGAAACATTAAAACCAACGCCATCAGATATCCATGAATTAGGCGCTGGAGCAAAAGTCATATCTATCCGTGGTGAATTTATTCCGGTGATAGACGCCGGACGTTCAATGGGATACCGAAACGAACCAGTGGACCCTCTGCACGGTGTTGTGCTTTCTGTTGAAACAGAGGACGGTGCACGCGCCGCAGTGATTGTTGATACAATTCAAGATCAACGACAGGTCGTTATCAAAAGTCTAGAAGAAAATTTTGGCCATGTCGCCAGCGTCGCAGCAGCGACAATCCTCGGTGACGGCAGAATTGCATTAATCCTCGACGTTGATTCAATTATCGCCCGCGAGGGTAGTGCGCGTTTATTTCATGAAACTAATCTAGCTGCAACGGGGTAAGGCCATGTCTGATACTGAAATTAAAAAGAGTGAAGATGCGCTGGAGCTGGTCGCTTTTTGTGTGGGCGATCAGGAATATTGCGTGAACATTATGTCGGTGCGAGAAATCCGCGGCTGGACAAAAGAAACATCTCTGCCGCTAACGCCCCCTTTTGTACGTGGCGTGATTAATTTACGGGGCTCGGTAGTTCCGGTAGTTGATCTTGCTTCGCGGCTTGGTCTTGAGACAACGGAACCGTCCGCACGACATGTTATTATTATTATGCAAATAGGTGAGCAGGCAGTCGGACTGGTCGTTGATGCTGTGTCTGACATCCTGACGATTTTAACGGAAAAAATTCAACCGACGCCGGATGTGTCTTCTGACGCAGCGAGAGATTTCGTTCAAGGCGTGCTCGCGATGGAAGAAAGAATGATCAACTTGCTTGATCTCAGCACGGTCCTGCCGGCAGTTTCGGCTGAAGGAATTGCGGCGTGATGCAAGCGGTCCCGCGACATAACAAAACGGAAGCGATCACGCCGGGAGAGTATCTTTTTACGGCGGATGATTTTCAGCAGATAGCTACGCTGATCAAAGATGCATCCGGCATTTCTCTGACGGAGTCAAAAGTATCGCTAGTTTACTCTCGGCTCGCCAAGCGACTGCGCGCTAAAAACATACAAACCTTCCGTGAATATTGTGCATATGTGAAAAGCGATGAAGGTGTTGAAGAGCGCAACAACATGCTAAACGCGCTGACAACGAATGTAACGCGATTTTTTCGCGAGCCGCACCATTTTGATATCTTAAAATCAACTGTCTTGCCGCCGCTGCTGGCTCAAGCCAAGCGTGGGGGCCGTGTTCGCATTTGGTCTTCGGCCTGTTCTAGCGGCGAAGAGCCGTATTCAATTGCGTTAACGCTGTTGTCTCTTTTGCCGGACGCTGCGTCTTACGATATAAAAGTTCTGGCGACGGATATTGATAAAAATATTCTTGATAGGGCGCAAAACGGTGTTTACAGAACATCAAATGTTGAACCTGTTCCGACGAATTTGAAGCAAAAGTATTTTGACAAAGTTGGTCGCTCTGGTGAGGAGTTGTGTGTCAACGACACTGTAAAAAAACTCATCACCTTCCGGCCATTGAATCTAATAAAGCCATGGCCCGTAAAAGGGGCTTTTGATTTTATTTTTTGCCGTAATGTTGTGATTTACTTTGAAGAGGACACACAACAAGAGCTTTGGCAGAAATTCTATAATGTGCTTTCGCCGGGTGGATGGCTGTTTATCGGTCATTCGGAGCGCGTAACTGGGCCGGCGGCTGCCGCGTTCACTTCGGAAGGAATGACCGCCTACCGAGACAAAGCAGGCGGCGAACGTTGACTATAATTTTTACGTTTTCTTATCAGCCCAGGAACCTTGAGCGTATTTCTAAGTAAGAGGATAAAACTATGTCGTTAAAAGAAAAATTGAGAGTGATGGTGGTTGACGACATGTCAACGAGCCGCAGTTTGATATATGATTGCTTTGATAAGCTCGGAATTACTAATGTCAGTGCGGCAAAAAATGGAGCTGACGCGCTTAGTGCGATTAAAAAAAGCCCAGTGCATCTTGTTGTGTCCGATTACAATATGCCGACTATGAATGGGCTAGAATTGCTGAAAGCGTTGCGCAGCGACCCCAAAACACAGAAAATCGGTTTTATTCTTGTCTCAGGCAGTCCGGACCAAACCTTGATCGATAAAGGGCGCCAGCTTGGGATGAATAATTATCTTAAAAAACCCTTTAACCCGACAGATTTACAACGCTGCGTCAAGGAAGTATTCGGCCGTCTGGACTAGTGGACGCGCCCCCGATTTGAAATTAATAGTAGAGTAGCCGATCCAATGTTAGCCGTCGAAAAAGATGTGGATAATTCCGGCCCAGAAGCACAGCTCTGTCTGCTTCTTGATTTTATCCAGCAAGAATTGGACAGGCTTGCAGTGATAAGCGATCATTTGCAGGGCCCAATAGGCGAGTTGCTCATAATTGGCGGCGAGAAATTGCCTAGCGATATCTACCAGGTCCAAGATATAGATCGCGTGTCACAAACCATTCATGATCTTGCGAGATTTCTCAAGACCGTAGTGCAGCAAGTCCATCCGGAGTGGTGTGTTGATGCAACCCATGCTGCGAAGAACCTAACTATGAGTGAGTTGAGGGCTCGGCTGCGTGGCGAGCAAGATAATTCGCCTAATGAGCAAGCCCTCATGGTCGTTGACGATTGTCTTTTTTTGTAAGGCGGCGCCAGAGTCTAAAATATCTATTAAAAGTACGCAATCGGATCAATTTTTTCGCGGAAACAATGCATTACTGGACGTGTGCTTGTTGTTCACAGTCTGGGGTCATGAGGCCGTGTTTGGCTATGAGCACTATTGCATTTAACGGCTTTTGCATATTCATAGATATTGCTCGTAGTAAACCCCAATTAACCAATATGGTGTAGCGTCGTATATGAAATTGTCCGTCCCCTGAAGGAGAAATCCAAAATGAATCTCAAACGCCAGTTCGCACTCATCGCCGCACCGCCAATTTCCTTTCTATTGTTTAGCCCGATTTATGGCGCGACTATAGGTTGGAATGGCATTTTGTTTCCAGTTCTTGCAACAGTTACAATGACGTTGGCAAGTATATTTCTTTCATACTTCTTTGCACGTCCAATTTTGGCAAAGATTTCCAACTTGTCAAAGCGAGCACAAGCCATTCGCCAGAGCGACCAGTCGGCCTCTGCTGGTGGTGCAAACAAGGCGGATATTTTCGACGAAATTTCTGCAGTTTTTAAAAGTGTCACGCTTGAACGCGAAGAAGTTAAGAATGCTCGTGAAATGCTTTCAGACGGCAAGGCAAAGCTTGATGCGATTGAGCGTTCCCAGGCAACGATCGAATTTGACCTCGACGGAACCATCGTTGACGCCAACGAGAACTTCCTCACCACGGTTGGGTACGCTCTAAATGAAATCAAGGGCCAGAATCACTCAATGTTTGTCGAGGCGGACTACAAAGCAAGTGCCGACTATAGATCATTTTGGGATGGTCTGCGCCGCGGTGAATTCAACGCCGGTAAATTTAAGCGTATTGGCAAGGGCGGAAAAGAGATCTGGCTTCGGGCAAGCTATAATCCGATTCTCGATGAGAGTGGCAAGCCAGTTAAGATTGTGAAGTTTGCGTCTGATATCACTGAAACCGAAGGTGCGGCGCACGAAGCGCTATTTAAAAGCTCTGCATTTGGCGGCTCATCGGTTGCGATGATGATGGTCGACCGCGATTTCATCGTTACGTATGTGAATGAAGCGACCAAGCAGCTTTTGGCGGCAAATACGGATACGTTCCGTGAGGTTTGGCCGACTTTTAATGCCGATAATGTTGTTGGCGCATGTATCGACATGTTCCACAAAAATCCGGCGCATCAGCGTCAACTCTTATCGGACCCATCCCGTCTTCCCTACCAGACCGAGATTACAGTGGGGGAGGTCAAGTTCTCGCTGAATGTCAGCGGGGTCTTTGACGCAGATCGAAACTATATCGGCGCGACGCTGGAATGGGCGGATGTGACAGCCGATCGTCTCAACTCAGGCATGCTGGATGCGCTTTCAGTTTCACAAGCGACCATTGAGTTCAATCTCGACGGCACGATCGTTGGCGCCAATGAGAATTTCCTCAAAACCGTTGGGTATTCTCTGGATGAGATTAAGGGCCAGAACCACTCCATGTTTGTCGAAACAGAGTATAAAACAAGCGCTGACTATAAGGCGTTGTGGGATGGTCTGCGCCGCGGTGATTTCAGTGCCGGAAAATTCAAGCGTATTGGCAAAGGTGGAAACGAAATCTGGCTTCGGGCAAGCTACAACCCCATTCTGGATGCTGCGGGCAAACCGTTTAAAGTCGTTAAGTTTGCTTCGGACATAACCGAAGCAGAAGAAGCAGCGCGCGAAGCAACCTTTAAAAGCGCGGCGTTTGCAGGGTCATCGGTTGCGATGATGATGATCGACCGCGACTTCATGGTCACTTATGTCAATGAGTCCACCAAAAAACTCCTGTCGGAAAATGCAGATGTTTTCCGGGAGTTTTGGCCGAACTTTAATGCGGAACAAATCATTGGTTCATGCATTGACATATTCCACAAAAACCCGGCGCATCAACGCCAGTTGCTATCTGATCCTTCCCGCCTGCCATACCAGACCGATATTGCGATTGGAGATTTCAGGTTCGCATTAAGCGTCGGCGGCGTATTCGATGCCAATGGCGATTATGTCGGCAATGTTCTTGAATGGTCAGATGTGACAGCAGACCGGTTAAATGCCGGCATGCTCGCCGCCCTTGATCGCGCGCAAGCGACAATTGAGTTCACTCTTGATGGCAACGTTGTCGAAGCAAACGAAAATTTCTTAGGCGCCCTTGGCTACAGCGCCGAAGAAATCAAAGGCAAGCATCACAGCATCTTCGTCGACCCAGAGCAAAAAAACAGCCCAGATTACCGGGCTTTCTGGGAGGCCCTGAAACGCGGAGAATATCAATCGGGCGAGTACAAACGCATTGGGAGAAACGGCTCGGATGTCTGGATACAGGCGTCATACAATCCGATCCTGGATGGCTCAGGAAAGCCATTTAAAGTGGTCAAATTTGCGTCCGATATCACCGATGTGGTCAACCAGCGTAATAAAGACGCGGAAGAGCGTCGTGAGAAGGCGAAAGCACAGCAGTTAGTTGTTGACTCACTAGCTAACGGCTTACGCAAGCTTTCAGATGGCGACCTGACCGATAACATTGGTACGCCCTTTACGGCCGAGTACGAACAACTTCGTAGTGACTTCAATGAAGCGATCTCGAAATTACAAAATACGATGGGATCGATTGTCACTACAGTGGAAGGCATTCGTCACGGGTCTGGAGAAATCAGCACGGCTGCAGATGATTTGTCAAAACGCACGGAAAATCAGGCGGCTACGCTTGAGCAAACCGCCGCTGCGCTTGATGAGATTACGGCAACGGTGAAACAAACGGCGGAAGGCGCGATTGAAGCAAATTCAGTCGCCACTGACGCGCGCAAAGAAGCCCAGGAAAGTGGAGAAATTGTCAAAGAGACAGTTGAGGCGATGGGCGAGATTGAAAAATCATCCGTTCAAATCTCGCAGATCATTGGCGTTATTGACGATATCGCTTTCCAAACCAACCTGTTGGCGCTCAATGCTGGTGTTGAGGCTGCGCGAGCAGGAGACGCTGGTCGTGGGTTTGCCGTTGTTGCGCAAGAAGTGCGCGCCCTTGCGCAAAGGTCGTCTGACGCGGCCAAAGAAATTAAGGGTCTGATCACGTCGAGTTCGCAACAGGTTGAATCCGGCGTTGAGCTGGTTGGCCGCGCAGGTTCCGCACTGTCAGGAATTGTCGAGCGTGTGGAGAGTGTCAGCACCCTTGTTTCCGAAATTGCCGCCTCTGCGAAAGAGCAGTCGGTGAGCCTTTCGGAAGTGAACACGGCAGTCAATAAAATGGACCAGGTGACGCAACAAAATGCGTCGATGGTTGAACAAACCACAGCTGCAAGTCATTCGCTGGCCAATGATTCAGATGAGTTAATGAACCAAGTTGCTCACTTCAACATTGGCGATGCGAAGGCAAACGGCACAGGAGCGACGCCGTCACGTGATAAAAAAGCTAAGAAAAATGGAGCAAAGCCCAAGCAGACGGTTGCTGAACAACAAGGCCGCGCTGCATCATTTGCCTCTGCAACTAACGGCTCGGCGGCATTACATGTCGAACCAGAAGCAAGCCAGGAAGATTGGCAAGACTTTTAATTCGGCGGTGAGGTAAAGCGGCGCTCTTTCAGGTATGTGAAGGCGCGCCGCCACTTGCTTCGTCCCTTTTCATATCTGTCAGAAGCGGCTGGTAATATAATGTCTATTCGTGTTCTCGTTGTTGATGACTCGCCGATCATGCGCGGTTTGATATCACGCGCGCTCGACAAAGATCCTGGAATTGAAGTTGTTGGAACTGCTGGCGACCCTTATGAGGCGCGACAGGCGATAAAATCACTCAACCCAGATGTCATAACCCTTGATGTTGAAATGCCGCGCATGAACGGCATTGAGTTTCTCGAAAAAATTATGCGCTTGCGACCAACGCCGGTCATCATGGTGTCTACGCTTACTCATAAAGGCGCCGATGCGGCGATCAAAGCGATGAGCCTTGGCGCTATTGATTGCTTGGGTAAGCCTGACCGTGGAAATGCTGCGGAAGTCTTTGCAAAGCTGCCTGGGTTGGTAAAGGTTGCCTCAAGAGCCAATTTGAAACCATTGGGTGAGACGCGCTCGGATAAGGCCTGTCTGGATACATTCGAACCAAATGAGAAAATCGTTGCAATCGGCGCCTCGACGGGGGGGGTTGAGGCGTTGACGGAGGTTTTGTCGGGATTTCCCGAAAATTGCCCGCCAACGGTTATTGTTCAACACATGCCGGCATTATTTACATGCAGTTTTGCAAAACGACTTGATAGCCTGTGCGCGGCTAAAGTGGAAGAGGCGACAGATGGTGCGCCGCTAGAGATTGGGCGTGTCTATCTTGCGCCGGGCGGCGCCACGCATCTTTCTATTGGCGGTACGGGAGCTTACGTCTGCCGTCTCCGTGCAGACGAGTTGGTGGGTGGTCACAGACCATCCGTTGACGTACTTTTCAATAGCGTTACTTCCAAGATTGGCAGGCGTGCTGTTGGCGTTATTCTTACTGGTATGGGCGCGGACGGCGCGGCCGGTCTTCTCGCTATGCGTGAATCTGGGGCCGTGACCATTGGCCAGGATGAAGGCTCAAGCGTTATTTACGGAATGCCGAGAGTAGCGTTTGAAATGAAGGCTGTGCAGCGCCAATGCGCGCTGTCGCGGGTAGCACCTGCGATCATGCGCGCCTGCGACCGCAATACCAAAGCTGAGGCTGCGGCATGAGTAAATTTACCAATCTAGCGCACAACGAAGAGCGCTCAGAGCCGGGAGAAGATCGCAAGTTCAATGTATTTCAGGGCCAATACAAAGTAACCAACCTGGATAACGCAGTTTTATCCACACTTTTGGGGTCTTGTGTTGCGGTGTGCATGTATGACCCGGTGGCGGGTGTCGGCGGCATGAATCATTTTCTTGTACCCGGCGGGAAAAGTCTCGCCAACGAGCGAAGCCTTAGCCATGGCGCCTATTCCATGGAGCTGCTTATCAACGGGTTATTGAAACGCTTTGCAGAGCGTAATCGGCTTGTTGCTAAACTTTTTGGCGGCGCATCTGTAATGGCCGGTTTATCAGATGTTGGGCAACAAAATGCTGAATTTGCCCGTAGCTTTTTGGCGACGGAAGATATTCACTGCGTTAGCGAAAGCCTTGGCGGCAAGAATGCGCGCCGCATAAATTTTTGGCCGTATACAGGCCGGGTGCAGCAATTGTTTATTCCAATTGCAGATGCCCCACAGGTTGAAGAAAAAGTTGAGCCAGAAACGCCGCCCGTCAGTAACGATCTTGAATTGTTTTGATCGATGCTGTGAATAAAATGAACCGGCGCAGGAACGATCGCTAGCAACATTTTTCCCTCAAGCTAGAACCCCATGCGCATAGGGCTGCCGGGCCTGTTTAACTTTCTGAAAACATATTGTGACCGGGGGCACCACAAAATCCGAAGCTTCATATAAAGCTAAATTGGATGCGATTGGCGCGATACAGAAATTCCATAGCTAAATCATGACGGCAAGGGTTTGTAGAGAGCCATGTGATGTCGTTGGCAAAGTTGAGATTGTAGATTGACGTAATGGTTGGCGTAAGACTTGAAGCCATCGATATGAGCTCCAAATAGCATCTCCAACCGGTAGCGAAAACCACAAATATCAACGTCGCAAGGATAATGCGGTATCAGTTTCCCTCAATCCCCACATTATTGGCAGTGGCTGCTGGTTTTTGACAATCTTGACTGATAGACCATGCGTCACGGATGCCGCCACTTGTGGGCGTTAGCTGAATAATGATACCTATAAACAATGGCTCAAATGGCAGAGACGACAGTAATGACAGCGCCCAAACCGGACCACTTACCGCGCGTTGATGAGGTCGGTGTTGATGAGCGCGTGGCGCGCTTTCGCTCGCGCAGTATAAAGAAGGCGTCAAAGGTTGAGGCGCTCAACCTGGTTCTGAGCCAGATTGATCTGACGACCCTTGAGGGCCAGGATACGCCCGGCAAAGTCCGCCAGCTGTGTCAGAAGGCGATGCGCCTCCACGACACTTTGCCAGACATACCCCATGTCGCTGCAGTGTGTGTTTACCCGATGATGGTGGAGGAAGCGAAAAAAGCGCTTGGCGCCAGCGGCATCAAAGTCGCCTCTGTGGCGACGTCTTTTCCGAGCGGTATGGCGCCAAGCGATGTGAAGCTTGAGGAAATCAAACTCGCCGTTGGGCTGGGCGCTGATGAGATCGATATGGTCATCTCGCGCGGAAAATTCCTGGAGGGGAAATACCAGGAAGTATTTGATGAAATTGTCGCCTGCAAAGAAGCTTGCGGTGATGCTCATCTTAAGGTGATTTTGGAAACCGGTGAATTAGGCACGCTAGATCGCGTGCGCCATGCGAGCCTATTGGCGATGCAAGCCGGCGCCGATTTCATCAAAACATCAACGGGCAAAATTCAACCGGCGGCGACCATGCCGGTGACGCTGGTGATGCTGCAGGCTATTCGGGATTATTATTACGATACCGGCCGGATGGTGGGTATGAAGCCCGCCGGCGGCATATCCAAGGCGAAGCTCGCGATTCATTATCTCGTCATGCTGCGCGAAACCTTGGGCGAGGCGTGGATGTCGCCGGACTGGTTCCGGTTTGGCGCCAGCAGCCTGGCGAACGATGTTTTGATGCAGCTTCAAAAACAGCGCACAGGCATCTATCAGTCTGAAGACTATTTTTCGAAGGATTAGACCCAATGAATAAGGGAACCGCGCCCCACACATTAAACTTCGACACCGGATGGGCATATTCTCCGGCGCCGGAGAGCACAGATCACGTTCACATTAAAGACCAGTATAAGTTATTTATCGGCGGAAAATTTGTAGCCCCGAAATCGGGCAAATATTTCGACACCATTAACCCCGCCAATGAGAAGGTTTTAGCACGGGTAGCGCAAGCTGGCGCCGCCGATGTGGATCGGGCCGTAACAGCCGCGCGCGACGCCTATGACACGGTCTGGTCGAAGATGAAGCCTGCCGAACGCGGTAAATATATTTATCGTATCGCTCGCATCATTCAGGAACGCGCCCGTGAATTTGCGGTGATTGAATCCATGGATGGCGGCAAGCCTATCCGTGAGGCCCGCGATGTTGATATTCCCCTCGCGGCGGCGCATTTTTTCTATTATGCGGGGTGGGCGGATAAGTTAGATTATGCGTTCCCATGCAGAACGCCGCAATCGCTTGGCGTTGCCGGTCAGATTATTCCTTGGAACTTCCCGCTATTAATGGCGGCGTGGAAAATTGCACCGGCATTGGCGTGTGGCAATACAGTGGTATTGAAACCTGCGGAAACAACGCCGTTGACTGCGTTAAAACTGGCTGAGGTGATTGAGGCGGCGGACTTGCCGCCGGGCGTCGTCAATATCCTGACCGGCGATGGTTCAACCGGTGCGGCAATCGTCAATCATGATGATGTCAATAAGATTGCATTTACAGGGTCGACCAATGTCGGTCGCATCATTCAACGCGCGCTGGCCGGAACAGATAAGAAATACACGCTGGAATTGGGCGGTAAGGCGGCCAATATCATTTTTGCCGACGCCGCCATAGATCAAGCCGTTGAAGGCATTGTCAATGCGATCTTTTTTAACCAAGGCCATGTCTGTTGCGCCGGTTCGCGGTTGTTGGTTCAAGAATCCGTCGCAGACGAAGTTATCGCCAAACTGAAGGAGCGTATGCAGACGTTGATCGTCGGCGATCCGCTCGACAAGAACACCGATATCGGCGCGATCAACTCAGCGGCGCAATTAGAACGCATCAACGCCTATCTTGAGCTCGGGCAAGAAGAGGGCGCGGAGATGTTTCAATGCGGTGACAAAAAACCCAGCAAGGGCTATTGGTGCCAGCCGACTTTATTCACTAATGTTGCGCAGTCGCACCGGATTGTCCGCGAAGAAATATTTGGCCCTGTCCTTGCGATACAAACTTTCCGTACCCTCGATGAGGCGGTCGCTAAGGCAAATAATACGCAATACGGATTGTCGGGCGGCATATGGACAGATAAAGGCGCAAAAATCTTTAGTGTTGGCGCCAAAATTCGCGCCGGCGTTATTTGGGCAAATACGTTCAATAAGTTCGACCCCACCTCGCCCTTTGGCGGTTATAAAGAAAGCGGCGTTGGCAGGGAGGGCGGAATGCATGGCCTTTCCGCCTATCTGGATCTGCACTAATTTTGAGGCGAGCGAGCATGGATAAGACCATAAAAGCCGAAGGGCGCAGCATCGACAGCACACCGTCGCGCAAGACGCCGAGCGCTGCAAAATCTGCAAGCGGTGGGCGTGCAAAACTACCGACATCTACCCGGCTTAGTGTTGAAAAAACCTATAAGCTTTACATCAACGGAAAGTTTCCTCGAACTGAATCCGGTCGATATTTTACCGTGGCTGACGCCAAGGGAAATATCGCCGCCAATATGTGCCGCGCCAGTCGCAAGGATTTTCGCGAAGCTGTGCTGGCCGCGCGAGCAGCGTTTAACAGTTGGGCGGGCGCCAGCGCATACTTGCGCGGTCAGATTTTATATCGGGTTGCGGAAATGCTTGAGGCGCGCGCCGAGCAATTTGTCACCGAGCTTAAACTCATGGGACTGGACAAGCGCGCCGCATCGCGCGAAGTGACTGCGGCGATTGATTGCCTGGTTTATTATGCCGGCTGGACGGATAAATATCAGCAGGTGTTTAGCGCCGTGAATCCGGTCGCGTCCTCGCATTTCAATTTTTCTATTTTGGAACCCGTGGGTGTGGTCAGTATTCTTGCCGGTCAAGAAAATGCGCTTCTAGGGTTTGTTGAAGCCATCTCGCCTGTTATCGCTGGTGGAAACACAGGAATTGCTTTGGCATCTCAGCAAAACCCATTATGCGCGATCAGTTTTGCCGAAGTGCTGCACTCTTCCGATGTGCCGCCCGGCGTCATCAATATACTTTCCGGCTACAGAAATGAGCTTGCAGAGCATTTTGCCTCGCACATGAATGTTAATGCGATTATTGCCAATGGCGACGATGCCGGTGAAATAAAAATGATCCAGGAGCAGGCAGCGAATAATATTAAGCGAGTGATTATCCGCAAAGAAGCGATTGCGCCTGATCCCTATCAGATCATCGATACGCAGGAAACCAAAACGACCTGGCATCCGATTGGCGGCTAAACCGCCTCAACCTCTTTAAGCGTAGGCATAGCCGGCGCCGTGCCGGGTTTTGTGGTGGATAGGCCGGCGACGGTATTTGCATATTCGATAGCGGTTCGAAATTCGCCCGGAAAGCGCACCAGCCCGGCGGCGAGCCCGCCATTGAAAGCATCGCCCGCGCCCGTCGTGTCGACGACATCGACGTGGGTTGCACCGATGCGATAATAAGGGCCGTCGTTAGAGTTGCGGGCGTTTTCGGAATTTTCGTCAAACGAAACAAAGCAGCCCTTATCGCCCAAAGTCAGCACAACAGTGGCCGCTCCAGATTGCCTGCAAAACTGGTGGATGCTGGCGTCGTTCTGGAGCCAAAAATCATTCGGGATGTTGTGGCCTAAAACTGTGTTCATCAAAAACACAAATTCGGTTTCATTCGGCGCCAGAATATCTGCGCGCTGAACCAGCTCACACGTCAAGCCGTCATTAATCGGCGCGGGGTTGAGGATTGTTGTCACGCCCGCTTCGCGCGCAATCTTCATCGCCGCTTCAGTTGCCGCGATATTATTTTCTACCTGACAGACTAGGTATTTCGCCTGGGAAATTTGAGCCGAGAATCCACCGATATGATCTGACGACAAATGGTCATTGGCGCCCAGCGCAACAACGATAAGGTTCTGCCCGTCAGCATTGACAACAATTGATGCCGCGCCGGTGGGGTGGTCGGCGCACACTTGCAGCTCGGCGCAAAGCCCTTCTGAAGCGATAAATTCGCGCACGCCTTTTGCGAAAATATCGTCGCCTACGGCGCCGATAAAGAGTGTTTTTATGTCAAGGCGGTTGCAGGCGACGGCCTGGTTGAAACCTTTGCCGCCGGGACCGGTGCGGAAAGCGCCAATACGCGTCTCACCGGGCGCTGGAAAAATTTCAGTGTTAAAAGCCAGGTCCTGAACGTAGCTGCCGACAACGATGACGTCGAACATTTGTTTATCTCCCAGAAAAGGTAGTGAAACTTTGGGTTATTCAAACAGCCCTTTACGCTTCTTTTTCTCGATAATATCGGTGACCCAGTTTTCGTCGCCGATAAATTCCTGAAGCCCGGCGCCAGGGAACCGAGTCGCCCATTGATAAAGGTTTTCGATAAGCTTCGGATCGGTTGCAAGCGAGGGCATTGCGTGGGCTGCGTCAAAGCCTTCGATGACACGCGCCGCCAGCCTTGTATATAACGTATCGATCGTATCTTGAACTGGGCGGTTGTCGCCACGCGCTGTCTGATACCACTCCATGCCGTTCACAGAAATGACCTCGTTACGAGGATAAAACGAGCACATCAGGTTCCAGCTATCGCCGCCCGCATCCTGGTCTCCGGCGTTACGAAAATCAGACCGCAAGATGACGGTCGGGATATCAAGCTGCTTGGCAACAATGAACTCAACAACCGTGCCGGAATCAAGGTCAGGGCCGTCGAAGTTAAACAAGCCCAGATCAGCTTCCATGACCATTTTCAAATCCTGGTTGCGAATATGCTCTTTACGATTGCTGCTCTGTTCGAGGTCTTGCGGTAGAATACATGTGTACTGGCCGGAAGATTCCTGCTCGATATAAGAGGCCAGCAACGCATTGCCGATCAGATCCTTATGATCGAATAGATCGCCGGCGAAATAAATGCTCAAAGCATCGCTCATGTCACAGTAATCCCTGTTGCCAATGGGCAAAACTAGACCGGAATGCATCGAAGATGCAATCGTTGCGCGTGCGCCGTGCGCGGTTTTAGCCTAAAACACAATATTTCCATCTTTGATGGTTCAATATTATCCAAGGGAATTTGTTTTAGCGAGGGATAGGTCTAATGGATCAGGTGAAGCTATGCGATGAGTGCTGAATTCTGCTGTGACGGATTTCGATATACCTATTTCCGATAGAGGTTGGCGCGACGCTTTAAAGGGCGAGTTTGAAGGGCCTATCTATGGGCGGATGGTTTCGTTTTTGCGTGCCGAGACCGAAAAGGGGGCGATCATCTATCCGCCGAAAGACTTAATTTTCAATGCGTTTAACCTGACGCCATTTTCGAAGGCAAAAGTTGTGATCCTCGGTCAGGACCCATATCACGGGCCGGACCAGGCAATGGGCCTTTCATTCTCAGTGCCCGCAGGCGAAAAACTGCCGCCTTCTTTAAGGAACATCTTTGCAGAAATACAAAGCGATCTCGGCGGTGATTTACGGACGCTGGGCGTTCTCGATGACTGGGCGCGACAGGGTGTATTGCTCATGAATACAGTTCTAACGGTCGAAAAAGGACTTGCCGCATCGCACGCCAAAAGAGGGTGGGAGGCGTTCACGGACGGTGCGATCCGGCAGCTGAGCGCGCAGCGGAGCGGTATCGTCTATTTGTTGTGGGGCAGTCATGCGCAGAACAAAATCGACCTCATTAATCAGCGCGACAATATGGTTCTCACCGCGCCCCACCCGTCGCCATTGTCCGCCTATCGCGGGTTTTTCGGCTGCAAGCATTTTTCGAAAGCCAACCATTATCTGGAAGAAAGCGGCGTCGCGCCGATCTGCTGGGCCGACCAGCTTGCGGCGCACTGAAACTTAAAATTTCAAGGACCAGGAACACCTCTGTTGCGCGGTAAGCTGTGCGGTCGTATGACAGTTGACTGGCAAATTCTTGTTGGACAGGCGTGTTTGTAGAGGATTCTTAGCCGATTTTGAATTTATGGCGATGCAATAAATCCTCATTCGTCGTAAAATCGCGTAAAGCGAGGGGATAAAAGCAACTGGAACGAAAGCCTTTAGAGCGCGCGTCGCTCTCCCGATTGTTCTCAACAAGGCTTTTCTCTAAATAAGGCGACAATACTTTGGGAAAATTAACGACACATATTCTCGATGTCAGCGCCGGCAAGCCGGCGGCGCAAGTGCGGATCGATCTTTATAAAGCGGAGCAAACAGCGACAAAATTACGATCTCTTACAACCAATAGAGATGGGCGATGTGATGAGCCATTGCTGAGCGGGTGCGATTTTGTTGCTGGTGCGTATGCGCTGGAGTTTCATATCGGTGACTATTTCGATACCCTTGGTCTTAGTCTGCCTACGCCAAAATTTATCGATGTCGTGGTGATAAGGTTTGGCGTTGCGGATGGAGATATAAATTATCATGTACCGCTACTTGTGTCGCCCTATGGCTATTCAACCTATCGCGGCAGCTAATAAAAATGCACGACACGATATCGTTTTACCTGAATGGCGAGTTGAAAACTCTTCGCGGCGTGGCGCCGACGCAAACGCTATTGAGGTATTTGCGTGAGGATGAAAAACTTTGCGGCACAAAAGAGGGCTGTGCCGAGGGGGACTGTGGCGCATGTACGGTGAATGTCAGTGCTCTGAGCGCCGATGGGACCGTAAAGCGCGAGGCGATCAACGCCTGCATTCGGTTCATGCCAAGCCTTGAGGGAGCATCGATTACAACCGTTGAAGGTTTGGCGCATGACATCGATACACCGCATCGCGTTCATCAGGCGATGATGGACAGCGACGCTTCCCAATGCGGGTTTTGCACGCCCGGTTTTGTGATGTCGCTTTATACGGCTTATCGCAATCGAACCATGCTGCCATTAGCGGCTGCAAATGATGTTTTGGCAGGAAATTTATGTCGCTGCACCGGCTATGGCCCGATACTACATGCAGCAGAGAAAATCGGATGTGTCGCAAAGGCGGTTGACCAGGGCGAAGACGACCGTGTGGAACTAGAACAATTGCGCTCGTTGGACCACCAAGAGCTAGTTGAAATTAAACATGGCGCAGCGCGAGCATTTTTGCCGGCGACCAGCGATCAGCTTGCGAAGGTTTACGCAGCGCACCCCGGCGCAACGCTCATATCCGGCGCAACCGATGTCGGTTTGTGGGTGACGAAAGCGCGCCGCAACCTGCCAAAGGTCATATTCCTAAATCGTGTGCGTGATTTGACATCGATCAAACGTAGCGAACATGAACTAATCATTGGCGCCTGCGTTACCTATTCGGGCGCGATTGGTATTTTGGCGCAAGCCTATCCTGACCTTGGCGAGCTTGTTCGGCGGATCGGCGCGGTTCAGGTGCGCAATGCCGGGACAATCGGTGGCAACATTGCGAACGGTTCGCCGATTGGGGACATGCCGCCGGCGCTGATCGCTTTGGACGCCAAGTTAGTTCTTCGCCACGGGATGCAAAGGCGGACAGTGTCGCTGGAAGATTTCTTCCTCGCCTATGGCCGCCAGGACCGCAAACCTGGCGAGTTTATTGAAGCTGTGCATGTGCCCTTAAGCGCTGCCGCCAATGAATTGAAGTGTTACAAAATATCCAAACGCTTCGATCAAGACATTTCAGCCTTGTGCGGATGTTTTAATATAAAAATGTCGAACGATAGGGTCATCGCCGCCCGGATTGCATTTGGCGGTATGGCTGCGACGCCAAAAAGAGCGCTGAGCGTTGAGGCGGCGCTGATTGGAAAGCGTTGGGACCGGCCGACCGTGGAATTGGCGATGCAGGAATTCACCAAAGATTTTACGCCAATAAGTGATATGCGGGCGAGCGCAGACTACCGACTTCGCGTGGCGCAAAATCTTTTATTGAAGTGTTTTATTGAAATGGAGACACCGCTAACACAAACGCGCCTCGTCGGTCATGGGAATACATTCTTGTGAACGGCGAATCAAATATTTCTGGGCAGGCGTCCGACGAAAACGTCAGCAGATCTCGCGGCTCTGTCTCCTCGTCGGTTGTGCATGACAGTGCATTCAAGCATGCATCCGGACAGGCTATATATGTCGATGACATTCCGATGCCGGAAGGTTGCCTTCACATCTTTGTCGTGATCAGTACGTGCGCCCATGCCAAAATCGGTGCGGTTGATTTTTGCGCAGCCTGGGAAAGCGAGGGCGTCGTTGCGGTAATATCGGGAGATGATATTCCCGGCGTCAATGATATCGGCCCGATTATCAGCGATGAACCATTATTTGCAATTGGGGCTGCGGGCGGGATTGTAGAATGCGAAGGCCAAGCGCTTTTTGCTGTTGCGGCATTGAGCCTTGATGCGGCTAGAGCGGCGGCGGCGAAGGTTAAGATTGATTATGAAGACCTGCCGGCGCTGTTGACCATCGAAGATGCGATGGGTGCAAAATCCTGGCTAGAAACGCCCTATAAAATGACCCGCGGCGACGTCGGCGCCGCGATGAGGGCCAGTCCCCATAAAATAGGAGGCCAAATTTATATTGGCGGTCAGGAACATTTCTATCTTGAGGGGCAAGCAGCGTTGGTTGTACCGGGTGAGGATGGCGATGTCACGGTCTACTGTTCGTCGCAGCACCCGACCGAAATTCAACACAAAGTCGCGGGCGTGCTCGGCGTTTCTTTTAACGCGGTGACCGTGGAGGTGCGCCGCATGGGGGGTGGTTTTGGCGGCAAAGAGACCAACGGAAACCTTCCCGCAGCAGTGGCGGCGTTGGTTGCGAAACTAACTGGCCAGGCGGCAAAGGTCCGATATGACCGTGACGAAGATATGATCATGACCGGCAAGCGACATGATTTTCGGATAGGCTATCATGTCGGCTTTGACGATGATGGGCGCATCCATTCGATTATTATGGATCAGGCGGCGCGGTGCGGCTGGTCACAAGATCTGTCACTGGCGATCTGTGATAGAGCCATGTTCCACGCTGACAATTGTTATTATCTGGCAAATGTCGAAATAAATTCCTACCGCTGTAAAACCAATACCGTATCCAACACTGCCTTTCGCGGCTTTGGTGGCCCACAAGGGATGGTCGCAATCGAACGCGTCATAGATGAGATTGCATTCAAGCTTGGCAAGGACCCGCTGGAAGTGCGCCGCATTAATTTTTATGCGGCTGAGAAAGACACAGTGAGCGACCGCAATGTAACCCCCTATCATATGAAGGTCGAGGATTGCGTCATTGGTGAGATTGTTGATGAGCTGGTTGTTTCATCAGATTACCAAGCACGGCGTACAGAGATTGCCGAATGGAACGCCGGCCAACCGCTGTTGAAACGCGGCATAGCTTTAACCCCGGTAAAATTTGGAATATCATTCACAAAGACCCACCTCAATCAGGCGGCGGCGCTTGTCCATGTCTATTCCGACGGCTCGGTGCATCTCAATCATGGCGGCACGGAGATGGGGCAGGGGCTTTTTATCAAGGTCGCCCAGATTGTCGCCGAAGCGTTCCAGATTAATATCAACCGGATAAAAATTACGCCAACCAACACCGGCAAGGCGCCCAATACCTCCGCAACGGCTGCGTCCTCCGGTACAGATTTGAATGGCATGGCGGCGCTTGATGCGTGCACAAAAATCAAGAAACGTCTGGTCGACTTTGCATCGTCTAAATGGTGCATCGCGCGGGACAAGGTCGAGTTTCGACCCGGCGGCGTCAGGATAGGCGACAATGAGCTTACGTTCAATGAGTTGATCGCTGAAGCTTATTTAGCGCGGGTGTCGCTTTCGGCGACCGGATTTTACGCAACGCCGAAGATCGAATGGGATCGCGCCACAGGAATTGGGCGGCCATTTTTCTATTTTGCTTATGGTGCGGCGGTCTCGGAAGTCGTCATTGACCCCCTGACCGGTGAGCATCGTTTGTTGCGTGTAGACATCCTCCATGATGTTGGTAAGTCGCTCAATCCCGCGATTGATCTTGGTCAGGTTGAGGGTGGTTTTGTACAAGGCGCCGGGTGGCTGACGAGCGAAGAGCTGGTGTGGGATGAGGCAGGGCGATTGAAAACCCACGCTCCCTCTACCTACAAAATCCCGACAGCTTCCGACCGCGCACCGGATATGAAAATTGCGATTTGGAAGCGCGGGGCAAACCGCGAGGAAACTATCTATCGCTCTAAAGCTGTTGGCGAGCCGCCGCTAATGCTGGGCATTTCGGTTTTGATGGCGCTGTCTGACGCGGCGGCGAGTGCGACGGGGCGCGTGTGCTATCCATCGCTTGATGCGCCGGCGACGCCCGAACGCATGTTGCAGGTCATAACCGGCGGCTGGGGCTAGCGTTGCAATTATCTCATGGAGAGCTTTGCGAACAATTCCGACGAAACGGGCCTGTTGTTCGCGTCACAGTCATCGATGTTCAGGGCTCGACGCCGCGCGAAACCAGCGCTGCGATGGTAGTGTCGGCGCAAGCAGTGATCGGAACGGTAGGCGGCGGCGCGTTGGAATATGATGCAATCGCTCACGCCAGGCAGTTGGCAAATTCCGACACAGAGCTTGCGTGGTTGCGAGATACAAAAACCTATCCGCTTGGACCGCGACTCGGCCAGTGTTGCGGTGGTCAGGTGCGGCTGTTGTTTGAACGCTATGGCCCCAACGAGATCGATATTGTTTCCAGCTTCGCTGATATGAAAGAGGGCTATTTTGCAAGGCCGGTAATCTCCGGCTCGGCGGCTGTCCATATTGTTGATGCGGGCGACCTCAACTTTGCACCGGGCTTTGTCGGTAAGGAGTTTCAAAAGCTCATGGCGCACCCAGGTAGCCGGAACGGTTTGGCGCATGGCGCACAGAAAGGCGAAGAGTGGTTTTTGGAACCAGTCCGCAAACAACGACTGCCGATCTATCTCTATGGCGCCGGCCATGTTGGTCGTGAGATTGTGCGCGTGTTTGCGGGGCTGGCGGTTGAAATCGTCTGGGTCGATACCGACGCTGCGCGCTTTCCGGATAGCATCCCCGCGCATGTGAAACGCCTGGTCGCAGTGTCTCCCGAAGACGCCGTGGCTTACGCGCCGGATGATGCGTTTCATGTAGTGATGAGCTATTCCCATGCGTTCGAC
The DNA here is from genome assembly GCA_021776455.1 of Hyphococcus sp. Lineage (GTDB taxonomy): Bacteria > Pseudomonadota > Alphaproteobacteria > Caulobacterales > Parvularculaceae > Hyphococcus. Next base: position 49,157 of record JAJFFX010000008.1, read on the forward strand.
CTCAAGATTTGCTATTCGGTTCTTAAGCGTGGCCGGTTTCGGTATCTCGGGCTGATAGGGTCGATGACGAAGCGCGCCCGTTTCCTAAAGCGCCTCGGCGAATTAGGCGTGAGCGAGACAGCTCTTGTCAGACTCATTTGCCCGCTTGGCGCTGGCGGGCCCAGCAGCAAGGAGCCGGGCGTGATCGCAATTTCGCTTGCAGCGGAGATTTTGCAACTGAGCGAGGCTTCCCCGCGTTAATTCGATGGATAGTTGCAAGATTAGCCGTTATAGCCGCTGGGAGAATTTGACGGTACGCCGGGCGGCGCCATCCCGATGAAGGCAGAGTTGATCAATGAAGGAAGACCAGGACCGGTTTATTTTGCGCGGTCAGACGTTAGCATTTTCCGGCAATCCATTTGAAGTCGGCGTCGAAGACGCGGTTGATTATCGCCAAGATGGCGCCGTGGTCGTGGAGGGAGGGCGCATTGCTGACGTCGGCGCCGCTACAGACATTATAAAGCAATATACCTGTGCGCCAGTTATCAATTATGGTGACGCGTTAATCATGGCTGGATTTATTGATACGCATACGCATTACCCGCAAGTGGATATCATCGGCTCCAATAGCCAGGGCCTGGTAGACTGGTTGCAAAAACACACCTTTCCCTGCGAGGCTCAGTTTGATAACAAGGCTGTCGCAGAAAATTCCGCAGAATTTTTTCTCGATCAGTGTTTTTTAAATGGCATCACGACGGCGAGCGTTTATTGTACGGTGCATCCGCAATCAGCCGAAAGTTTTTTTGAAGCAGCGACAAGAAGAAATGTCTGTATGGCGGCCGGTAAAGTCTGTATGGACAGTAATACGCCAGCGGACCTCGCCGACACGGCGCAAACGGCATATGATCAGTCAAAAGCGTTGATTGAGCGTTGGCATGACGAGGGCCGCAACCAGTACGCGATTACGCCCCGCTTCGCATTGACCTCGTCTCCGGCGCAATTGGAGGCGCTTGGCGGCTTGTGGAGTGAGCATCCAACGGCGCTGATGCAGACCCATCTTTCAGAAACCAAAGATGAGATTGCGCGCGTGCTGGAACAACACCCAACATATGACAGTTATTTTCAGGTCTACCAATCCTTTGGCCTGACCGGCGAAGGAGCGATTTTTGGGCATTGCATCCACCTTTCCGACGATGAACGACGCGCTATAGCTGTGAGCGGCGCTGCGATTGCGCATTGCCCGACATCGAATGCGTTTATGGGCTCGGGCATATTTGACCTTGATGCTACGCGCCGAACTGCGCCGGAGATTATAGTTTCGCTTGCTAGCGATGTAGGTGCGGGCGTTTCATTTTCGATGTTTGCTACCATGCGCGCAGCTTACGAAGCCACGCGCCTCCATGGTGTTGTCTTGCATCCAGCTGAGGCATTCTGGATGGCCACTTGCGCTGGTGCAAAGGCGATGCGGCTTGACGATCGCCTTGGAAATCTTGTGCCTGGAATGGATGCTGATCTCGTGGTGCTGGATTTAAAATCTAATCCATTGATTGCACGTCGCGTCGCACGGGCGGAAGATTTCTTTGATGTTCTGTTCGCGCAAATAATTATGGCGGACGATAGGGCGGTCAAGGAGACCTATGTGGCTGGCAATATTGTCTATCAACGCGCGCAGGCTTCAACCTGAAATTCATTGTCCCGCGCTCATTGCTCCTCGCCTACGATCCACGACTCCAGCAAGGCCCGTTCATCGTCCGTCATTTCGGTTAAGTTCCCTGGCGGCATCGCGCGGCTTAAAATTGCTTGCGTGCGAATTTGCGGCGCATATTGCTGGACAAGGCTGAGCGTATCATATTCAATCCCTCCGGGCGCCGCAGCAACAAAATCCGTCGGGTTGGCGGAGTGGCAAACCGTGCAGCGGGTTTTGACAATGGCGAAAGCTTGTTGCGTTAGCGCTGATGGTTCAATATTTGCGGCCGGCACATCCTCGTTTGCGCCCGCGTTTGTTATGCTGGTCGGCCGCCAGGCGATAAAAACCATTAGTATAAAAAGCAGGAGGGCTGCTACGGGCCATTGCCAACTTAGCGCGCGGCCATGCTTGCCGCTGTCATGAGCGTTGAAATAATATCGGACGATGGCGCCAATGGGTAAAATCAACGCAACCACAACCCAGCTCATCGGATGCCCGAAAGTCATCGGATAATGGTTTGAGATCATCATGAATAAAACCGGCAGCGTCAGGTAGTTGTTATGCGTCGACCGTAATTTTGCGATCTTGCCAAATTCCGGATCGGGTGTTCTGCCGGCTTTCAGTTCCGCAACAACGACTTTTTGGTTGGGAATAATGATGAAGAAAACATTCCCGGTCATGATTGTACCGATCATCGCGCCGATATGGAGGAAGACGGCGCGGGCGGAAAACACCTCGCCCAAGCCAAAGGCGGCCGCGACAATGAACACAAACAAGACCGCAAACATTGCGGTTTGATTCTCTTTTAAGGAAGATTTGCACAGAGCATCGTAGCCGACCCAACTTGCCGCCAAGACGGCAACGGAGATTCCGACCGCCTGTAGCTTCGACAACGCAAGGACCGACCGGTCGATGAGATAGATATCTGCCTGCCAGTAATAAACCACCGACATGAGTGCAAAACCCGTCAGCCAGGTTGCGTAAGATTCCCATTGAAACCATTTGAGATCTTTTGGCATCTCCTCCGGGGCGACTATATATTTTTGGACATGATAAAATCCGCCGCCATGCACCAGCCAGCTTTCGCCTTTGACGCCATCCCGCAGGCCGATGCGATGACGCAGGCTAAAATCAAGCGCCATGAAATAAAACGATGCGCCGATCCATCCAATACCGGCGACAATATGCGCCCAGCGTAGGGTGAGGTTCAGCCAATCGACAATTTGAAGGTCCAAGGTCAATCTCCGCGGGGGTGATCAGATTTTCCCGACGCATAATCAAAAAAACTGTATGATGATTGTCGTGATCTTGAGTATGCTCATGTTTGGGCTGTGTTCAACTAAATCTTCTTCGGTGTAAAATGTCAGAATTGCGAGATCTTATTGGCTATGGCGCCCAGCCGCCCTACGCAGAGTGGCCTGGCGGCGCGCGCATCGCGGTTCAGTTTGTCCTCAACTATGAAGAAGGCGGCGAACGCTGCGTATTGGATGGCGATGGCCAATCGGAAGCGGTTTTGTCTGAAATTATTGGCGCTGTGCCGTTTGAGGGTGCGCGCCACATGTCGATGGAATCGATCTATGAATATGGTTCTCGTGCGGGCGTGTGGCGGGTGCTTGATTTATTCAAATCACGAGGGCTACCGATCACGGTGTTTGCCGTCGCTCTGGCGGCGCAAAAAAATCCGGCCGCGATTGAGCGAGCCCTGGCTGATGGCCATGAGATCGCCAGCCATGGGTTGAGGTGGATCGATTATAAAGATGTGCCGGAAGAGATAGAACGCGCGCATCTACAAGAAGCGGTCGAAATATTGACGGCAATATGCGGCGCATCGCCGCTCGGCTGGTATACCGGCAGGACAAGCGAGAACACGCGGCGGCTGGTGGCCGAGCATGGCGGGTTTTTATATGACGCCGATGATTATTCTGACGATCTGCCGTTCTGGAGCACACAGACAAAATCTCCCCACCTCATTGTGCCATATAGTTTGGATACAAACGATATGCGCTTTGCGACGCAACAAGGGTTTAACACCGGCGCTGATTTTGAAGCCTACCTCAAAGATGCGTTCGATGTGCTTTATCGCGAGGGCGCTGAAGTACCAAAAATGTTGTCGATTGGTCTTCATTGCCGGCTGATCGGGCGCCCGGCGCGGTTCAAAGCGCTTGAAGCGTTCGTTGATTACATTTCGTCATTTGATGATGTCTGGGTGTGCCGCCGGGTTGATATCGCCATGCACTGGCGCGCGCGGTATCCATTCAACAAGCCGAAAGGAAGGGACGCCGATGGATAATGACCGCGCGATGGGCGACCCACCCGAACGGCTTGCGCATGATGCGTTCATCACTCGTTTCGGTGATATTTATGAGCATTCTTCCTGGGTTGCAGAGGCGGTCTTCGATGAGAGCGGTGTTTCCAGCGACCTCAGCCAATTGGCGCAAGCAATGGCGGCGGTTGTGGACGGCGCCTCGGGTGAGCGCAAGCTGGCGTTGCTGCGCGCGCACCCTGATCTTGCCGGTCGGCTCGCGGTGCAGGGGGGGTTAACCCAAGCGTCTACCGACGAACAAAAATCAGCCGGGCTTGATCAATGTACGAGAGATGAGCTGGAGAGGTTTCAATTCCTCAACAAGGAATATACTGACAAATTCGGATTTCCTTTTATTCTTGCTGTCTCCGGCAAAGACCGTGCGCAAATTCTGGCAAATTTTGAGGCGCGGCTGGAAAATTCGCCGCGCCAAGAGTTCGCAACGGCGTTAGGAGAAGTGCACAAGATCGCCCGCATCCGGCTGGAGACACTAGCGAAGGATAGGCAATGGAAATGATTGACGAAAAGACCGACGAACCTGAATTTGCACGCCGCTTTCCAAACCTTGCCTCACCGCGTTTCGGCAGCCGCGTGGCGAGCGCATCAGATGAGTTTTTTGGCGCCAAGGAACGGCTTATTTTTGATGCGCCGCCGGTTTTTATCTCCGATAAATATGATGACCACGGAAAGTGGATGGACGGATGGGAAAGTCGTCGCAAGCGAAACGAAGGTCATGATTGGTGCATCATAGAGCTTGGCGCCCACGGGATCATTCATGGCGTGGAGATCGATACCAGCTACTTTACTGGAAACTACCCGCCCGGCGCCTCTATCGATGCTTGTGCGCCCAACGTTGATACGGATGATCCATCCGTATGGACAACAATATTGCCTGCGGTGGTGTTAGAGGGCGACAAGCGCCAGTTTCTTGCAATCAATGACGACAATGTTTGGGGCGCAGTGCGGTTGAACATTCTACCCGATGGCGGTGTTGCGCGGCTGCGGCTTTATGGTGAGGTTGCGCCGTCATGGGGCGCTGCTGGCGACGATGCATTGGTTGAACTGTCGGCGTTAAGGAATGGCGGTCGCATCATTGCTTATAATGATGCTCACTACGGAGATCTTTGGGCGTTGTTATCAGAGGGGCGCGGCAAGACCATGGGGGACGGTTGGGAAACCCGCCGCCGGCGCGAGCCCGGAAACGACTGGATCATTATTGCACTAGCGGCGCGCGGTGTTGTGGAGGCGATTGAAATTGATACCGCACATTTTAAAGGCAATTTTCCTGATAGCGCCTCCGTTGAAGGGATTGACTTTTCAGGAGAGAGCGAAGCGACGCTCCTTGACGGGGCAGCGCGGTGGCATAAGGTTTTGCAGCAGCGTAAACTCCAGGCGGACACAGTGCATGAGTTCACCGGCGCTGATATTTGTTCGCCCGAACCAGTTACTCATGTCAGGCTCAATATATACCCTGATGGCGGCGTCAGCCGTCTTCGCGTGTTAGGACGGCGCCAACAATGAATGTTGTGGATCTGTCGCCTGAGCCGGTGACGAAGGATAATTTTTCCCAGTTTGGCAATGTTATCGAATCTGGAGGCGCGGAGCGCATTGTCATCAATGAAGGAACGACGGAGCGTTTTCATGCCTTGGCGATGCTCGATGTCGCCGATCAGCAGGGCGTGGGGATTCTTTCGATCTTTCGCGCTACGGCGCGCCCGATGCCGGTAAAAATTGCGATGATGGAGCGCCACCCGCATGGAAGCCAGGCTTTCTTTCCCTTGACTAATAAGCGATGGCTTATTGTTGTAAGCGCGGCGGAGACGCCGGCGCCAGATAATTTAAAAGCATTCTGGGCGCGCGGTAATCAGGGCGTCCAATATGCAAAAAACATATGGCATCATCCGTTGTTAATTATTGAACCATGCCAAGATTTTCTGGTGGCCGATCGCGCCGGGCCCGGCGATAACCTTGAAGAGATATGGTTTGGCGACAGCGTCTATGCGCGTCTGGGGCCTCCGCGTGACTGATCTGGATAATTTCAGGCCAGAGAAAATTACAGCGGCTTAATCAAATGCGGAACACCATTTTGCCGGCACGCGGCGGCAAAGGTATTCGCCATCAACAGTGCAATTGTCATCGGCCCAACTCCGCCGGGCACGGGTGTGATATATCCGGCGACCGTAGCGGCGCTGGTGAAGTCAACATCACCGACAAGCCTGGTTTTGCCTTCACCTTTTTCCGGCGCCGCGATGCGGTTGATTCCGACATCAATCACTGTTGCGCCTGGTTTGATCCATTCGCCTTTGACCATTTCAGGTCGCCCGACCGCGGCAACGACAATATCGGCGAGGCGCACAACATCTTCAATATTTCTGGTTCTGCTATGCGCAATAGTAACTGTGCAATTCTCGGCAAGAAAGAGCTGGGCCGCCGGCTTGCCGACAATGTTTGAACGGCCGAGGATAACCGTATGAAGGCCGGATAAATTATCGCCTAGCACGGATTTAGCGAGGATAACGGAACCGGCCGGCGTGCAAGGGATCAACGCCTTGTCAAAATCGCCCGCGCCAAGGCGACCGATATTGATCGGGTGAAATCCGTCAACATCCTTTTCCGGCGCAATCAATTCAATAATTTTTGTCGCATTGATGTGCGTCGGTAAGGGCAATTGAACGAGGATGCCGTTGACGACAGGGTCGCTATTCAGTTTGTTGATGAGAGCGATCAGGTCGTCCTCAGGCGTGTCGATGGGGAGCGTATGTTGAATAGAATTGAAGCCGACCTTCTCCGCTGTCCTGCCTTTGTTGCGGACATAGATCGAGCTTGCCGGATCTTCTCCGACAAGGACGACGGCAAGGCATGGGGGTGTCCCGGTTTCGCGAACATAGTCTTCTGTCTGCGCGGCTATCTTATAAGTTACGCGCGCGGCGATCACCTTGCCGTCGATGATAGTGGCTTCAGTCATTCTTGAGTACCTTTTTTAGACAGGTGAGATAGCGCATTGGCGCGGCGCCCGAAAGTCCTCTTTTTTGATCACACAGCCTTTGCAGCGCCGGCTGTTCCGCTTGTTTAGTTGAGAAAGAACTGGCCAACGGGTCAGTCTTTGAATAGTCCTTAATGGCGATAATTAGGGCGGAAAGCCTCAGAGCGAGGCTGATTGGATGACAAGGTCTTTTGGGAGTAGGCCTGACGGCCTGCTGCTATGGAGGACTTCGAACAGATGGTTTGTTTTACGGATACTGATCGCGATAAGCTGGACGCGGCAGTGATGCGCCGCCTCATTGCTCATTTTGACGCCAACAAGGATGTGCAGAATATCGATTTGATGATTTTGGCCGGCTTCTGCCGGAATTGCCTCTCGAAATGGTATATGGCGGCGGCCGACGAGCACGGCGTCAATATTTCCGGTGAGGAGGCGCGCGAGTATATTTATGGTATGCCTTATGATCAATGGAAGGCGCAACATCAAAGGCCGGCGACGCCTGAACAGCTTGCGGCGATGGAGAGCCGTAAGAAAGGTTGACCACATGTGGGCAACGCGGCCTCTGGTCCGACTGACGTGAAACAAGAAGCGAGAAATGGCTGCATTGATTGATAAACTTGAGCATGCTCCTGCCCGCCTGATCTGTGGGCGGCATGATAACCGTCCGGACGCATTGTTGGAAATTTTGCACGAAGTGCAAACGGCCGAAGGCTGGCTCAGCGATGATGCGCTCCGCACTATCGCTGACGCGCTCAATATTTCCCGCGCAGAGATCCATGGCGTGGTTAGTTTCTACCATGATTATAAACGCAGGGAGTCAGCTAAACATTGTATAAAATTATGTCGCGCCGAGGCCTGTCAAGCGGTTGGGGCAGAAGCGCTTGCGGCTCATGCAGAAAAGAAATGGAATGCGCCGACCAGCGGGAACGGTGCAGATAATCAGATTGAGTTGGAGGCGGTTTACTGCCTTGGCAATTGCGCCCTCGGTCCGTCAGCGATGATTGATGGCGAGCTTTTTGGTCGGGTGACGCCAGAACGTCTGGACGCGCTGGCTGAGCAATCCATTGAAAAAGCGGAGCGCGGATGATGGTTGGCGGACCGATTAGGATTTATGTGCCCTGCGACGCCGCCGCAATCTCAGTCGGCGCCGATGATGTGGCGGCTTCGATCCGCCGCGAAGCCAATAGGCGCAAGATTGATCTTGAACTCATCCGCAACGGCTCGCGCGGTATGTTGTGGCTGGAACCTTTAGTTGAGGTGGAAACTGGAGATGGGCGGATTGCTTACGGACCGGTTGCTGATGGCGATGTTGCGTCACTGTTTGACGCCGATTTCCTAAGCGGCGGCGATCATGCGCTGGCGCACGGGATGACCGAACAGATTGCCTATTTCGCCCGGCAGGAGCGTGTAACCTTCGCGCGTTGTGGCGTGATTGATCCTTTGTGTCTTGCTGACTTTGAGGCTCATGGAGGTCTTCTCGGATTGCGCAAAGCATTGGCGATCTCGCCGACGGAGATCGTGGACGTTGTTGTGGCATCGGGGCTGCGCGGTCGCGGCGGCGCTGGATTTCCAACCGGAATCAAATGGAAGACCGCGCTCGAACAACTGAGCGACGAGAAGTATATCTGTTGCAATGCTGATGAAGGCGACAGCGGTACGTTTGCTGACCGGATGTTAATGGAAGGCGATTCATTCTCATTGCTTGAAGGGATGGTGATCGCCGGACGCGCCGTCGGCGCGGCGACAGGATATATTTATCTGCGTTCTGAATACCCTCATGCGATTAAAACCATGCGGTGCGCGGTAGATATCTGGCGCGAGGCAGGCCTGCTTGGCGATGATATTGAACGCTCCGGTACGAGTTTCGATATTCATATTCGTGTTGGCGCCGGGGCCTATATCTGCGGCGAAGAGAGTTCAATGCTGGAAAGTCTTGAGGGCAAGCGCGGTGAGGTGAAAGTGAAACCGCCGATCCCTGCGATCAGCGGGTTGTTTGGTAAGCCGACGATTGTCAACAATGTCCTGACATTGGCGACCACGCCGTTTCTTCTAGCCAAAGGAGCCGCGCATTATAACAATTTCGGCGTTGGCGGTTCGCGTGGCACGCAACCGTTTCAACTGGCGGGCGACGTCGCGCGCGGTGGTCTGGTTGAAAAGGCTTTTGGGGTTACTTTGCGTGAATTGGTCGAAGATTTTGGCGGCGGTACGCGTTCCGGTAAGCCAATACGAGCGGTTCAGGCGGGCGGGCCGCTTGGGGCTTATATTCCGACCCGGGGTTTCGATGTAGAAATGGACTATGAAGCGCTGGCAAAGGCAGGCGCAATGCTTGGCCATGGTGGTGTGGTGGTTTTTAACGACACTGTCGATATGGCGCACCAAGCGCGGTTCGCGATGGAGTTTTGTGAAATCGAATCTTGCGGAAAATGCACTCCCTGTCGTATTGGCGCTGTGCGCGGCAAAGAAACGATCGATAAAATTATCGCCGGCGAAAATCGTGCGGAAAACCTGGAAGTCCTTGATAATTTGTGTGACCTTATGACGAACGCTTCACTGTGCGCCATGGGCGGCCTGACGCCAATGCCGGTGCAAAGTGCGGTGAAACATTTTCCGGAAGATTTCGGCGGCTAGCCCCCGCTTGGTAAGGAAGCAAGATGCCTATTCTTCGAGAAAAAGATTTCGGCACGCCGGATGTGAACGCCGCCGAGATTGTCTCGGTTGAGATAGATGGGCATACGGTGAGCGTTCCCGCTGGCGTTTCAGTCATGCGTGCAGCCGCGATTGCCGGGCTCTCAATCCCAAAACTTTGCGCCACGGACCAGCTAAAGGCGTTCGGCTCCTGCCGGCTTTGCCTCGTTGAGGTTGAAGGCCGTAAGGGAACACCCGCCTCATGCACAACGCTGGTCGAAGACGGTATGAGAGTCCGCACACAGACGGAAAACCTGGCAACGCTGCGTCGAGGAGTAATGGAATTATATATTTCCGATCACCCGCTTGATTGCTTGACCTGCTCCGATAATGGCGATTGTGAGCTGCAGGATATGGCTGGTGCGGTGGGTTTGCGCGATGTTCGCTACGGCTATGCGGGCGACAGCCATCTGGATGCTAAAAAAGACGAGAGCAATCCCTATTTTTCATTTGATCCGTCGAAATGCATTGTTTGTTCACGTTGCGTGCGTGCCTGTGATGAAGTCCAGGGCACACTTGCCCTGACGATTGAGGGGAGGGGCTTTGGCTCGAAAGTATCAGCCTCTATGGGTGAGGATTTTTTCACCTCCGAATGCGTTTCCTGCGGCGCATGCGTCGAGGCCTGCCCGACCGCGACTTTACAGGAAAAATCTGTCATCGATCATGGCGTGCCAGACCGCACAGTGTTGACGACCTGCGCCTATTGCGGCGTTGGCTGTTCGTTCAAGGCGGAAATCAAAGGCGATCAGGTCGTGCGTATGACGCCCTTTAAGGAAGGTAAAGCCAATCACGGACATTCTTGCGTCAAAGGTCGATTTGCCTGGGGTTACGCGACGCATAAGGACCGGATTACAAAACCAATGATCCGTGAGAATATTACGGATCCATGGCGCGAGGTATCCTGGGACGAGGCGATTGGTTTTGCGGCAAGCCGCCTCAAAGCCACTCAGGAAAAACATGGCCGCAAATCCATAGGCGCGATTTCATCTTCTCGCTGCACTATTGAAGAGGTCTGGTTGGTTCAAAAACTGGTGCGCACCGCGTTTTCAAACAATAATGTCGACACTTGCGCGCGTGTCTGTCATTCGCCGACAGGCTATGGCCTGAAGCAGACCTTCGGCACATCTGCGGGCACCCAGGATTTCGATTCTGTCGCCGAGGCTGGCACGATTATGGTGATCGGCGCCAATCCGACCGATGCGCATCCGGTATTTGCGTCACAGATGAAACGGCGCTTGCGTGAGGGCGCCAAGCTTATCGTTGTTGACCCGCGCGCTATCGACCTTGTCCGCTCGCCTCATATTGAGGCTGCACACCATCTGGCGTTGCGCCCGGGAACGAATGTCGCTCTGATTAACGCCTTTTCCTATGTCGCCGCCGTAGACGGTCTGATTGATGAGGCGTTTGTTGAAGAGCGATGCGATCTTTCAACCTTCCGTGAGTGGCTCGGATTCATCAAGTCGGACGAAAATGCACCAGAGGCAGTGGCAAAGATCACTGGCGTGCCGACAGAAGACATCCGCGCCGCCGCGAGGCTTTATGCGACAACCAAAAATGCGGCAATCTATTACGGTCTTGGCGTCACCGAACACAGTCAGGGCTCGACCATGGTCATGGGGCTGGCGAACCTTGCGATGGCGACCGGTAATATCGGTCGGCGCGGCGTTGGCGTAAACCCACTACGTGGACAGAATAATGTTCAGGGCTCGTGCGACATGGGCTCCTTCCCACACGAGTTCTCTGGATACCGGCCTGTCTCCGACGATGGCGTGCGCGCTGTGTTTGAAAAGGCCTGGGGCCGGCGCCAAGATCCTGAGCCTGGTTATCGCATCCCGAATATGTTCGACGAAGCCTGCGCGGGTTCTTTTAAAGGGCTTTACATACAGGGTGAGGATGTCGCGCAATCCGATCCCGACACTACCCATGTGGAGGCGGCGCTCAAGGCGTTGAATGTCCTCATTGTCCAGGACCTTTTCCTCAACGAGACCGCACGCTTTGCCCATGTCTTCCTGCCGGGGACCTCTTTTCTTGAAAAAGATGGTTGTTTCATCAATGCCGAGCGCCGAATAAATCGCGTACGCCCGGTCATGAAGTCGCAAACCGGCAAGGATGAATGGGAAGTAACGCAAGACCTCGCCCGTGCGCTTGGTTATGAAATGGGCCATGGCTCGGCTTCAGCGATCATGGATGAAATCGCGGCGTTGACGCCGACATTTAAGAATATTTCCTACGCGCTGCTTGACGAGAAAGGCAGCGTCCAATGGCCATGCAACGACGCTTCGCCGGACGGCACGCCGATTATGCATGTTGACGGCTTCGTGCGTGGCAAGGGAGCGTTTGTCGTTACCGAGTATGTGCCGACGGAAGAAAAAACAAATCGCAAATTCCCGCTGATCCTGACGACGGGACGCATCTTGAGCCAGTATAATGTCGGCGCACAAACACGGCGTACGGAAAATGTTGACTGGTGGGAAGAAGACGTTCTGGAGATTCACCCCTCTGACGCCGAAATGCGCGGCGTACGTGACGGGCAATGGGTGTCGGTCCGCAGCCGCAAAGGCGAAACCAGCTTGCGCGCGGTGATTTCCGAGCGCATGGCGCCGGGCGTTGTCTATACGACATTCCACCACCCGGAATCTGGTGCTAATGTGATAACGACAGAGCTTTCCGATTGGGCGACGTCCTGTCCGGAATACAAGGTGACGGCAGTCGAAGTTGCGCCGGCGAATCACAAGTCGGACTGGCAAAATACTTATGAACGCGAAACGCCGGGCTATCGCCGGATCGCCAAGATACCGGCTGAATAAGGCTTATGTTTCCCGTCAAAGTAATCGGCGAGGCAGCGCCGCCGGACAGCGAGACCACTATCCGTGTTGCCGATGGCGGAGAAGAACAGTGGCGTGTGCCGGAAGAAACGCCCGTCGCCTTGGTTTATAATCGACGTAATTACGCTGTGATGCTGGCAACGCCGCAGGATCTGATTGATTTTGCCGTCGGCTTTACATTGACGGAACGCATTGTCGGATCGGTCAGCAATATCCTCGGGCTTGATATCATCCATACCGAGCGCGGCGCCGATTTACGACTGCGCATAGCAGAGCACTATCTTGAGCGGTTCGATCTGCGCCAACGTCGTCGCAACCTACCGGGAAATACTGGTTGCGGTGTTTGCGGGCTTGAAAATGCCGATACATTTTTCCAACCCTTGCCGAAGGTTGCGACTAAAAAAACCTCACTCAATTTGTCTGCAGTTTCTAAGGCGATTGATGCGCTCCCCGTACGCCAACCAATCAACCAGAGAACGCGCGCCGTTCATGCCGCCGCCTGGGTCAATTTTGACGGCGCGATATTGCATTTGCGCGAAGATGTGGGTCGTCACAATGCGCTCGACAAGTTGCTTGGCGCCCTGGCGCTAGAGGACGCAGACATAAGGGGTGGATTTGTTTTAGTATCGAGCCGGTGTTCTTATGAACTGATCGAAAAAGCAGCACATTGCGGCGTGACAGCGCTGGCCTCAATCTCCAGCCCGACAAATTTTGCTTTGCGCAAAGCGGCGGAGGCCAATATTGCTCTCTATGCACGCACCGCCACTGGCGTTGGAGAAATTACCAGCTAGCCTGTAACAATCTCTTTCTGCGAAATTTCTTACCCCGCGCGGCGCCTCGGACAGAATGCTGATAAGGAGTGATTTGTAATACTAAGAGCGATTTTTTGGCAGATAAATTACAATCATCATGGTGAATTTGGAGAATGATATCATTTACGGAAAAGGTCGTTCAGCTGACTGGTCGGGTCATCGCGAATAGGCAAGGATGAAGTTCGTCAGACCATGTTCACGCGTATCACGGCGCTTTGAGGTGAATAAAATCCGAGCCGGCCTGTTGGCGGTGTTGAAATAAAAAAGGAACGGCCTAGATAAATGCCGTCAAGATACAAATGACCGACAATAAACTTCCGCCGCCAGGCGCTCCCGATATTGAGATTGCCCGCGCCGCAAGGATGGAGGCTATCCTGCCGCTTGCCGAACAGCGGCTTGGCGTGCCGGCTGACGCACTCGTTCCTTATGGTCATTACAAAGCGAAACTGACTCTCGACTATATTGCCTCAATCCAGGATCGGCCCAAAGGCAAACTCGTGCTTGTCACCGCGATCACGCCAACCCCGGCGGGCGAGGGCAAGACTACCACCAGTGTCGGCCTCAATGACGGGTTCAATAAAATCGGCGTCAAGTCGATGGTATGTCTGCGTGAACCGTCGCTCGGCCCATGCTTCGGCATGAAGGGCGGGGCCGCCGGCGGCGGGCGGGCGCAAGTTATGCCGATGGAGGATATTAATCTCCACTTTAACGGCGATTTTCATGCTATTACGTCCGCGCACAATCTTTTAGCGGCGTTAATTGATAATCATATTCATTGGGGCAATGAACAAAATATTGATCCACGACGGGTCAGTTGGCGCCGTGTTGTCGACATGAACGACAGGGCGCTTCGCAACATAAATATCGGTCTGGGCGGCCCAGCGCATGGCGTACCGCGTGAGAGCGGGTTTGATATTACCGTTGCATCAGAGGTTATGGCGATCTTGTGCCTGGCGAGTGATCTTGTCGATCTGAAGCGCCGCATCGGCAAAATTATCATTGCTCGCAGGCATGATAAAAGCCCGGTCACCGCGCATGATATTGGCGCAGACAGTGCGATGGTGGTGTTATTGAAAGATGCGCTGCAGCCCAATCTAGTTCAGAGCATCGAACACAATTTAGCATTCATTCATGGCGGACCGTTCGCGAATATCGCTCATGGATGTAACTCCGTGATGGCGACGAAAACCGCCCTGCTACTTGCCGATATAGTCGTCACTGAAGCGGGGTTTGGGGCAGATCTCGGCGCCGAAAAATTTCTCGACATTAAATGCCGCCAGTCCGGCTTGCGCCCCGACGCGATTGTACTCGTCGCCACTATCCGGGCGTTGAAAATGCAAGGAGGCGTTGCCAAGGGCGCGCTTGGACCGCCGAACGCCGATGCAGTTGAGCGCGGCTGCGCCAATATCGTCCGGCATATTGATAATTTAAAAACATATGGCATAACGCCGATCATCGCGATCAACCATTTTGTCAAAGACACGGATGAGGAAATCGCCGTTCTGGAACGCGTCTGTAAGGAACAGGGCGTACGGTTCGCGATTGCCAGACATTGGGCGGAGGGGGGTGCGGGTGCTGTTTTGCTTGCTGAGGCAGTTAAAGACCAACTCGATGCCGGATCACCGGAAATCAATCTTCTCTATCCGGACGATATGCCATTGTTTGAGAAAATAGAAACCATTGCGACAAGAATTTATGGAGCGGCGAGTGTCTCGTTGAATGCGCTAGCGGCGCGAAGCATTAAAGAATTCGAAACGCTTGGTTATGGAGATCTGCCGGTTTGCATCGCTAAAACACAATATAGCTTTTCGACCAACCAGAGCCTTCTTGGAGCACCCTCGGGTCACACGCTAGAAGTGCGCGAGGTGCGGCTATCAGCCGGCGCCGGGTTCGTGGTCGCCGTGTGCGGTGATATCATGACGATGCCGGGGCTGCCGCGCAAACCTGCGGCATTGGAGATCGGTCTGGATGAGAATGGCGAGATTGTCGGCCTTACCTAACCGAAGATGCGCTCTGAGCTTAGAGTAATCCCAGCCTGCATTCTTTCTAGCTTAAGATACGACGCAGTCGCGCCCTTGCTCTTTTGCCTTACTCATTGCGGTGTCGGCTGCTCTGATCAACTCATCAGGGGATTCCGAATTTTGTGATTCGACAACACCAAACGACATGGTCATACGCCCGAGATTATCATTGGTGGTCTTGTTCACCAATTTTCTTTTCCCGATAGAAACCCGAATATTGTCAGCGAAAGCAGCGGCATCGGAAAGGGTCTTGTTGGGTAGTGCAAGCACAAACTCATTTCCGCCATAACGTGCAAAAAGATCCTGACTCTTGACGTTTTCTCGAAGAACATGACCAACTAGTTTTAAAACCTGATCCCCAATCTGTTGACCCCACTTGTCATTAAATTGCCTGAAGTGATCTATGTCGGCGATGATAAAGCATATAGGTTTTTTGTCCTCTCGCGTGGCGGCTAACAGTTCCGGAGCAACGCGATCAAAATAGCGGCGATTATTCAACTTTGTAAGCGGGTCGGTGTTGGCGTCTGTGGTGATTTTTCCGATAGCGTTCTGCAAGGAGGTAATCTGCGCTAATGCCAGTGTTAAATTTTCTTCAAGGCCGTTGTTTCGCTCAACAGCTCTTTGGGCGGTCGCGACTAAGGATGACAACAGCTCCTCTGTCTCCGGATTACAGTCAGTTGATGCATCTATTTTTTGTGAAAAGCCAGACAAGTCTTCGCAAAATTCTTTTGCCGAGGAACCAAATATAGTTGCGAGCTTTTTCAACGTATTCGTTTCTTGCAGCATATCTCCGGCGAAATGTTCTATTCTTTTTGTAGACTGAGTATTTTCAAAATATTTCTCGTGCATGTCTTTCAGAAAATACTGATCAACCTGCTTATGCGAGTTTATCCTTTCCTCAATCTCAAGGATAAGTTCGGAATTCTTTTTTTCCAAATAAGCGAACCACACATGGTAAAACGGTGGCATTGGAGGGATATTCATTTCCGCCATTTCGTGCACAGCGGTGCTGCCAATGCGATGTGGCTCAGTCACCACGCTTGTTTTTTCATTCATCCGTCCACCCGCATATGATATCAGCATAGAAAATGAGGCACACTATAAACGTATTACGATTTATTTATTCTTAACCCGGATCGTATTTGGTGCAGAAAGCAGGCGTGTAGGCCATATACGGCGGCGCTGAGTTTGGTATTTGTTACAGAATTTTAGCCGAAATTTTTTGGACAGAAATAGTGGTTGCCGAGACGCGCTTTAATCGATCTGCGGACTTAATTAAGCACGCATCCATGCAGAAAAGTACGTACCGCCAACGGGTTCATGGGCCGGCAAGGGCAGCTCGCGCATTTGGTGTGGTTAGAAAAAAATACAATTAATAAGTGATTAACATATTTAACCATATATTTGTGGATTGGTGTTCTCACGTATTTTTTTGAGGACAAATTCGAAAAAGGATAAGCAAAGCTTTGGTTCGTCAGACGAAGGAATTGCAGCAAAATATCGTCGATTTATATGTCGGCCGCCGGTTGAAGCTGTTGCGTAACCAAAAACATATCTCGCAAAAAGAGCTGGCCAGTAGACTCGATGTGACATTTCAGCAAATTCAAAAATATGAAAAGGGACTTAATCGTCTTCCTGCAAGCCGTATGTTGGCGGTTTGTTTTTCCTTAGACATAACCCCCAACGACCTGTTTTGTGATCTCCTATCGAAGGAATACCCGCCTAAGGAAAGTGTAATCTATACGGACCAGGAAATGAAGCTTATCGAAACGCTGCGACTGTTGACGCCTCCGCTGAAGCTTCAGGTACGACAAATTGTTGCAACCTTGGCGAACCAATAGTCAGGGTTTTTGTGATTGTATGAACTCATAAACTAAATGGTATACCGAGCATTATTTTGTCAATATCAATGGCTAGCCATTTGGCTGAACTTGGTTAGCTGAGTTTGCTCGCTCTGTCGCTCCTCCTTGTGATTCCTTCCTTTCCGTACATTTCTTTCAAGGGTATCGGAAGTCTTTGCCCAGGCCAGTTCACGTTGTAGGGCGTGCTGGAGGTTTCTGCGTGCAGACTGAATCGCCAATTGAAAACTCTCCGCGGTTACAATTTTCCGATTTGCTAACGCATTAAGTTGAGACCTATATTTTTCTGCATGTAACAATTCAATCGCTGCAGGGTTCAACGCCTCATTCAAAATGCTTTCTCTGGCAAGGCGTTTTAGTCGTCTCGCTTCGTCATAAATTATTTTTTGCTGATGTAAGATCTTGGAGTATCGCATTTTTTCGATCTGTGTTTTAGTTCGCAAAAGCTGGCCAAGCTTTATGATCTCTTTTGCTTTCATGATGGCGTCTCCTCACGGCCCTTTTTGCGAAGTTGGTCCGCATAGTGGATCGCCGCGGCAACGGCGGCATAGTGTTCGCGTTTGATTTCTTTGCCGATGTCAACAAGGGCGTAAATTGAACGCGCCGTTGGGGCATCCCGTCGAATCGGAACACCATTTTCTGCGGCGATCTGTCGAATGCGCGCAGCAATTTCATCTATGCCTTTCGCGACGCATACTGGCGTGGCTCCTGTTTTTCGATCCCATTTTAGTGCTGTGGCGTAGTGGGTCGGGTTGACGATTATTATATCGGCCTTTGGTACGTCAGCCATCATCCTATTCATCGCAATTGCTTCGGCGCGCTGGCGTCGCGCGCTTTTAAGTGCTGGATCACCCTCAATATCTTTGTTTTCTTTCTTTACTTCCTGGAAAGTCATCATCAGCCGTTTGCGATGCTGAAAGTAGCTCCAAGGCATATCAACGGCGGCTATCACCACAGCGGTGGCCGTTATCAGACCAAAGAAAAAGATCGCTTCATTATGCAGAAAAGCCAATATCGACCTTGCGGGCAGGCCTGCAAGGGCTGGTAGCTGGAGAAAACGGTCCTTGACCGCGAATAAAACAATGGCGAGTATTGCGCTTAGTTTTACCAAACGCTTGACAAATTCGGATATGCCATTCGTTCCATATTTTTGTTTTGCATTGCTTATTATTGATATTCGAGAAAGTTTTGGTTTAATCTTTGACAGTGCAAACGCAAAAGCTTGTTGCGCAAAAGCTGAACAAAGAGCAGCTAATGCCAACACAGCCAACAACGCCATCGCTGGGGCGGACGCGCGCGCGACTAAATCTCCCAGAGCTTCAGTATTGTTTGGCGAAAACAATAGCGTGCTAACTTCTTCGGGCTTGGTAAAAAAAGGCAAAAGCATGGAGTATGTGTTAGTAGCCATCCATCCGGCAATAACGACCAAGGATATGAAAAAGGCGACATATGTCGCAGCGGCAGTTGCCTCCGAAGAATAGGGAACGTCACCTTTTTCTCGCGACTGCTTTAGTTTTTGCGGTGTCGGGGCGTGTGACTTGTCCTCGCCGCTTGGTTGTTCATTGTCACTCATTGGGCATACCCCATCAGGCCGCCAACGATGTCACCGACGAGATCAAGCCATATGCCAAGCAGCATCGGCGCGGTCATGGCGAGCAGCGCCATGCCGGCAAGGGTCACCGCGGGAATGCCCACAAAAGCGACCATCAATTGCGGCATCGCGCGGTTCGCGGCGCCGATCGCCAAATTATACATAAACCCGAGAAGAATGAATGGTAGAGCGAGCGACATAGCGGCAGAGAACGCGAATGCTGCACGATTTGCCGCCCATTCGCCAGTTTCGCTACCGCCTGGGAAGACGCCCACTGGGATGATCTCATAAAATATAACAAAAATCCCGACGGCTTGAAAATGCAGGCCGGAAGAAACAGCTATCACGATAGCGGCGAACATTAACAGATTGGCGATCGGAGATTCGGGTTGAAAACTGAAATTGGATCCAAACAACTGCGCCAGTGACAAGCTCTGGCTTGCGATGGCGCCCGCCGTCTGGATTGCAAAAACCGCGATGCGAATACTAAAGCCAATCAACGCACCGGAGATCGCCTCAGCTGCAAGCATTGCGACGGTGTGCGACGGCGATGCAGGCGGGATGAACTCGTCCATAAGAATCGGACTTATTACAAGAGTTATGGCCATGGCGGTGGTCAGTCGCACTCGAACCGACACCGCACGTTCGCCAAGGCCCGGGAGAAAGAATGCAAGTGCGGACATTCTCGTGAATATTGCAGCCGCCAGCATAATATTCTCGGTTGCAACGCCGCTGAGTAAGGTCAAGGACGAAAGCGGTTCCATGGCGTCAGTCCTTACGCGACGCCGAGAATTGACGGTCTCTCTGACGGATCAATTTCTTCGTAGGATATTACCGGATTTCGAATGCCTTTCGCCGCTAGAACAGTTGTCAAAAACCGCCTGCGTTTTGCGCTGGTAACAATCGCAGGGAATACGCCGCCGGAGACTGCGTTCGCAATTTTTTCGCGAATAGAAGATGCAAGGCGGTTAAAGTCATTTGGTGATAGTGCAATGTCGGCAATGCCGTTGCCTTGCTCTGTTTCCTGCTTTTGAAAAAGTTCTTCCCAGTCTGGCGCCAGTTGGATTAACGGTAAGTAGCCATCGCTGCCACGAAGCTTGGTCGTGAACTGAAATCCAATCCGTTGGCGAACATATTCTGTGATTTGTTCTGGAGAAGACAGCACAGAGCGTCCTTCCGCAATGGCTTCCAGTATCACGGGCAGATTGCGGATCGATATGCGTTCTTCAAGCAATAGCCGCAACACGGCCTGGATAAGGTCGAACGGAGTTTGGTCGGTGATAAATTCATCAAGAATTTTTTGGTTTGCCGCAGCTTTTGCCGGATCGGAAGTCGCTACAAACTCGTCGAGAATACGACGGAGCGCTCTCCGGGTCATTAATCGTGCAAAATTGGATTTAATCACTTCGAGAAGATGCGTGGCCGCGACTTCTACCGGCTCGATAACCGGCAGACCTAATATAACGGCGTCTTCCTGGCGATCAGCGGCAATCCATCGCGCTGGGGCATTATAGACCGGCTCTTTGACATCGCGACCGGGGATATCTAACGGCATATCGTCTCGTGTCAGGACCATTACCCCTCTCGGGTCCAATGTACTTCGGGCAACTTCAACGCCATGAATGCGGATCAAATATTCTTTTTCGCGCAGCGCTGTGTTATCAGTTAGGCGGATTGCAGGAACGATAAACCCGAACTCAGCAGCAACATATTTCCGAATTTTCGCAATGCGCTTATCAAGGCCAATGTCGGAGTCCATACAAAGAGGGATGATGTCTGGTGCAAATTCGATATGAATTTCATCGAGATCGAGAATGTCGCCAAGAGATTCTAGTTTTGGCAACCCATCTGCAGCCTCATCTTCTGGTTCGATCTTGCTGGCTTCCGCATGCTGTTTTCGTTGATAAGCAAAATACGCCGCGCCGCCTAAGATTAACGCGAAGGCCATAAACGGCACAAACGGCATGCCTGGTAAGAGCGCGAATACGCCAAGCATTACTGCCACAGTTGCGATGGCGGATGGGTATTCGCCAAATTGATCAAAAAGCGCGCGGTCGGCCGATCCGTGAATGCCGCCTTTTGAGAGCAATAGCGCGGCTGCAATAGATATGATGACGGAAGGGATCTGAGAGACCAGGCCGTCGCCCACGGTTAAAATTGAATATGTCTTAATTGCATCGCCGAATGAAAGCTGATGCACGCCGATGCCAATAGCCAGCCCAACAACCAGATTGAGTAACGTGATGAGTAGTCCAGCGATTGCATCGCCTTTTACGAATTTTGATGCGCCGTCAAGCGATCCGAAAAACGTGGTTTCTTCCTGTTCTTGTTTGCGCCGTTGTTTTGCCTCTTCATGACTGATGGCTCCGGCCGCCATGTCTGAATCGATTGCGAGCTGTTTGCCCGGCATGCCATCAAGTGCGAACCGAGCGCCGACTTCAGCCATCCTTCCTGCGCCCTTAGTGATCACCATGAAATTTACGATCAATAGGACGACAAAGATGACCAGGCCTAAAAATACATTGCCGCCCATGATGAACATCGCGAATCCGCGAATGACCCCTCCAGCTGCATCGATCCCTGTATGGCCTTGGCCGATAATAAGTTTTGTAGACGAAATATTTAGTGACAGTCGCAGCAAAAGCGACCCTAGCAGGATTGTCGGAAACGAGGAGAAATCAAGTGGACGTTCAATGAATAGCGTGATCGTTAGGATCAAAAAAGCTAATGTAAATGACACGGTTAGGCCTACATCGACGACCCATGCTGGCGCAGGCAAAACCATCATTGCAATGATGATCATCAATGCGATGGCGAGCATCACGGTCGGCTGGAAAATTACGCGCACATTATTTCCCATGGTCGTTCACACTTATAAATACAGATGCGCCACATTGCCGGGTGTTGGCTGAAGCGATATACGTTTCGGGTAAAAGATAGTCTCGCATACCGTCAATTTGCGATAAATTTGATGATGCTTTCGTTGAATACAGAAAGCATCAGGTTGGCTGAAAAGCTGATGCACATCGTAAATGCGATGAGCATGGCGACAAGCTTCGGAACAAAAGTCAGTGTTAGCTCTTGGATAGAGGTCAACGCCTGGAAGAGGCCGATAACGATACCCACGACAAGCGCAGTTATAAGCAACGGGGAGGCGATCCACACTCCGGCCCAGAGATATTCTCTCAGTAGGCCAATAATTTCTGCGTCAGACATTGTAAGGTGACCTGAGGGTTTACTAAATCGGCATTCGCAATAGTTCTTGATAGGCCTCGACAACACGGTTACGCAGCGTTACTGCGGTTTCGACGGCGAGCTCGGCGGATGCGATCGCCTCAACGACGGAATGAGGATCGGCCTTTCCTGTCATATATGCAGACGCGGTGCTTTCACTTTTTCTTACTGCGCCAACCAAACCCTCTGTGACCGATGAAAGGTTGAATTCTTCTTTGCCATCTTTTGGCGTCGCCAATTTGCCCGTCTCCGGGCTGAGAACTTTTTGCGCTGAATTGTAAGTTTTAAGCGCATTGAAGGCATTGATATTCATAATTTATATTCCTATCGCCTGAGGATATTGAGCAAACTCGAATACATTTGCCTAGCTTGTTGAAAGGTTGCGAGGTTAGCCTCATAAGATCTGGATGCTTCGCGTCCGTCTGCCATCTCGATCATTAGGTTGACGTTCGACATTTTCACATTGCCGTTTTCATCAGCCATTGGGTGTGCGGGATCATATTTTTCCGACAAAGCAGAGCCGTCAAGCGACATACGCCCAACATTCACAAGGTTCATGTTCGTTTCATTGTCGAATGTGTTATTAAATGAGACTAATTTGCGGTGATATCCAGGCGTGTCGTTGTTTGCGATGTTTTCGCTGACTACGCGAATACGAAAACCTTGCGCGCGCATTCCGCTCGCCGCTGCACTCATTGAATTTACAAAAGAGTTCATTGCTGTTGCTACGCCCTACCGCTGACTGCCATTCTTAAAATGTCGATCGATTTTTTGTAGATTAACGTTGCCGTCTCATGATCACCTTGCGCTTCGATAGAGCGCATCATCTGATCCTCGAGGGACACATTGTTGCCGTTAGGCGATTCTAGGCCGGGGGTGTCAATCACGTTGACCCGCCATGGCGGCTCGCTTCCAGAAAATAGCGAACGATTATCTGTTTGGTTGAATTGTTTTGCCATCCGAGAATAAGCCTCGGAAAATGGCTCGAGTTCTTTTGCACGATACCCACCTGTATCGGCATTAGCGATATTTTCAGATATCAGCTGATGACGATCCGCAGCATGGCGAGCCATTGCGGAGGCGAGTTTTAAAATGTTTATGTTGTCAAGCATTCTGCCGACGTCCTGTTAAGGATTACAGTTTATGAAAATAAACATCAAAGTTGAAAATAAACTTAATTAGTGTGTTAACCATATGAATATGAAGTTTAACGATATTATTAACGGAGTTGCCGCGGGGGTGAGCGCGCATCAGCTTTGGGGAAGTGTCGCCGCCATTGAACGCGGGGTTATACACATATCGGGCCTGCGTTCTTTGGCGCGAATTGGCGACCGTGTAGAAATTTGTGGGCAAGCATCATCATTTGGCGAAATCATTGCGATCAGAGATGAGCATGTTTTGGCGATGCCGGATTCTTCTATGAACGGCATGTCGCCAGGAGATCGCGCATACCTCCATACGAATAAGGAGGTTCGGCCGAGCAATGCATGGGTCGGCAACGTCATGAATTGCGATGGGGTGTTTATAGATGGGCGGCCAACACCGCAGGGCGAACGAGCGATGATGCTAAACCCCCTTGGGCCGTCGATAACGGGGCGGCGAGGATTGGGTGAACGTTTAAGCACACGGATGACGCCGTTCGATACTTTCCTGCCGATCTGCAAGGGGCAAAGGGTCGGTCTGTTTGCAGGGTCCGGTGTTGGGAAATCCATGCTGGTTGGAGAATTGGCCAAGGGTATGGAAGCCGATATAGTAATCGTTGCGTTAATAGGCGAACGCAGCCGAGAAGTACGCGATTTTGTGGAAGAAACACTCGGGGCTGAAGGACGCGCGCGCGCGGTGGTTTTTGCATCTACTTGCGAGGAACCGGCGCCGTCAAAAAGGCGCTGCGCGCTGATGGCGATCACCGCAGCGGAGTATTTTCGAGACCAGGGTCTGCATGTTCTCTTGTTGTTTGATTCAATAACCCGATTTGCTGATGCGCATCGCGAAATTGCGCTTACGGCCGGGGAAACGCCTTCCTTGCGGGCTTATCCGCCTTCGACATTCCGTGCGATTGCCTCGCTTGCTGAACGCACGGGGCCTGGCGCTGCCGGCTCAGGCGACATAACCGCAATATTCAGCGTGCTGGTCGCCGGTTCCGATATGGATGAGCCGGTAGCCGATATGGTGCGCAGTATTCTTGATGGGCATGTTGTTCTTGACCGGGAGATATCTGAACGCGGGCGGTTTCCTGCAATCGATATTCGTCGTAGCGTTTCGAGGTCGTTGCCGAAAGCTGCGTCTGATGATGAAAACGCCCAGCTTGCTGAAGCTAGGAAGTTGATCTCAGCTTATGATGATGCATCTGCGATGATACAAACCGGCTTATATGCGACCGGATCAGACCCGGTTATTGATCGCGCTATTGAGATTTGGCCACGGCTGGAAGCTTTTATTTCTGAAAAAGCTGAATCGTGCGAGGCAAGTTTTGAAAAACTGACAAACGCCTTGGCGCCGTAGCAGCAGCGTGGAAGCAGATCAGATTTGTGATAATAGCAGGTTTTGAATGGCTCCGGCACCAAGATTGGAGCCCTGGAGAAGGACTAATGCTCCATATCCCGGTGTATCCGCACTTGGACCATTCTCTACTTGTCGCATAAGAAAGAAACGGCGCAGTAGTTCGTCGACCACTTTAGGGTCATCAAATATCGCCGGATCAGAGTCTCCCAATATGCTGTTCGCTCTATCGGCAAAGATCTCCTGCTGGCGGTCAATACTGAGTTTGGAAACGGAGGGCCCGACGTTGAGGGCAGTCGCCAGCACCTCTCGCAACGGCTGTTGCCCCATAATTTTGAACCAGACAGTTTTCTCCGTTGCATCTGGGTCTGCTAGTTCAGGGATTTCTCGCCTGAAATTCAGCGCCAGGCGCATATCATTATCGCTTTCTCCAATCGCGCGGTCAAATTCCCGAACTTTAAAGCGTGCAATAATATCCTCGCGGAAAGACTCAAGCAGAACACTCGAGCCACCGTCGATATTGCCATATCCAAAAGCGTCAGCCAATGCTTTAAAGCGCGGTTCATTGAGGCGGTTGGCGAAGGCGTCTGATTTTTCAGTACCTTCGTCGAGAATTTTTTCAACAAAAGCTTTTTTGTTGATCTCATCGCCAAGGCCAAAGGCGCCAAGCGCGACGGTTAGCAACCGGCGATCATTAACCAGATCTTTTGCGGTCAGCGCTTTACTGATGTTTTCGCGAAAATGGTCTACGTCGCGTTCCAAGACCGGCGAGCGTTCAAAAACTTCACGCTGACGGGCCTCGGTTCTCTCAAGCACGAGCCAGCCGGTGAGGCCGCCTATCCCAGTTGTCGGTTGAAAAAGCACTATGCCTCGCTTTCGCCAAGCTGTTGTAGCTCTTTAGCACGGGCGAGTAGGAGAAGTTTTTCTTCACAAGGAAAAAGCGACCTTAAGGATCGCATCACCTGATAAAACGCTTTATTATTTATATGTTTTTGCGTTTGATCGACAATGTTGCGAGACTCCTTGTCTGGCAGCACGTCGTATAGATCGTTCAAGCCACTAACCAGTTCGGGAGCGCCTTTGTCGGGTTCCAGATCTCCCGTAACGATCAATTGCGCCACATAGTAGAGTCTTTTGACCGGCGTCGTTGCTTCACTTGGATGAAGCGCGTCACGCAGTCTTAGCAAATTTGCGTCATGAGACTTGATACGTAATTTAGTGCGTTTCTCGCAATTTTCCAGAACAACGCCATTCACCAGGAACTTTTCGTGAGGCCGCAGCCGTATGACCAATCCACCAGACATTAGTCGGGTGTCTCTGTTGGTGGTTGAGTGCGTAAGCCGCGCATGATCATGGTATTTACATCAATAAGGATTTTCAATTCACCTTCGCCAGCATATATTTTTGACGTTTGGTGACGTGTAAATTCGGCCAGATTGAATATGTTTGACCGTAATTGACGGGGTAATTTGTTATTTTCGTTTGCGACTTCAACAGCAAGAATGGACCACAGTTTCATGTTTTTGTTGAGCGCTGCGGCCATCTTCGCATGATAATCCGGCGCGCCCGCCCAGACGCTTGAGAGGTCTCGTGTGACACGGGCAAAGACCTGATACTCCATGCCGCTGTCACTGTTTACAGATTTTGTAGATGTCTCATACCCACATTGCGCAAAAGATGATGCCATCGTTACTGTCTCGATCCTTCTGATCTATCATTTATGGTTTAAGAAAAAACAGGAGCAGGCGAACCTGCTCCTGAATTATTAAACCTACTGGAACAGGCCCAGGAGGACTTGTGGACGCTGGTTTGCAATTGAAAGCGTCTGGATGCCGAGCTGTTGTTGCACTTGCAGGGACTGCAAACGTGCTGATGCTTCTTCCATATTTGTGTCGGTCAGCGCGCCGATACCCAGCTTCATCGAGTCCGATAAAGTTGTGATAAACTCATTTTGAATATCAATGCGTTTTTGAGCCGAACCAAAGGCGGCCGCAGCGTCAATGCCAACCTGGATGAAGCCTTCGATGGCCGACAGCGCCGAGGTGGCGCCGGCTGAAGTCGTCACATCAATATTTGCAACAGCTGCAAGACCTGAGGTTGAACTATCGGCAACCGCGCCAGTAAATGTCACTGCGGCGCCAGCGTTGCTGAAGGTGATTGTATCAGCCGCAGCAGTAACAGTGACGTCGGTGTAATTGTCGCCGATGACGCCGGCCAGACCGGCGGCTACTTCGTTGACGCCATCACCGCTACGAGCAACATAGTAGTAGCTGTCCGTACCATCAGTGATCGAGTAAGTCTCGCCCTCAAGGACTGTGCCGCCGATGACCGTGTCGCCTGTTACCGGGACAGCTGGCGTACCAATGAGAATTGCATTAGTTGCGGTGATTGTGCCGGTGGCTGTGACTGCCGTGCCGCCAGTAACCGAAATATCGTCTCGGGCGATCGATATCTCTGAGGCCGTGACGGTGCCATCAGCGGCGCGGTCAAGAGAAGCAAGGATATCTACTGTGCCGGTTCCGGAAAGGAGATTCAAACCGTTAAACTGCGCTGCACCGACAATAGAGTCGATTTGCTCGGTGAGCTGCGTAACATCCGTCTGGATTTTGGCTCTGTCGACATTATCTTCCTGGGCAGCAACAACCAGATTTTTCATTTCCTGGAGGAGGCTTGTGACCTGCTCGGATGCGCCGCGTGCAACCGCAACAGTAGAGGCGCCGAGGTTCAACGAGTCAGAAATGGCTGAAAAACTGTCAACATCAGACTGCATAACCGTTGCAACCGCCCAGATCGAGGCATTGTCGCGAGCATTTGAAACGCTTTTACCGGTTGAGATTTGTTGTTGAACCATGTTGAGGTTCTTGTTGATTGAGCGCAACGTGGTGAGCGCAATCAGCGAACTTTCATTTGTAAGCAAGCTAGACATTTTTCGTTCCTTTACATTATCGTTTGTGCTTAATGCACATGTGCAAATCCCATTTTAGGCTTTGCCATATTTTTTGGGGCCAGCATCATTCTAACGGTAGTGGAACGCATTCTGTCTATTCCACGACAACTACTTCGGGTTGTCATTGTTAGTAATACAACCCCCGGGATAAATTTTGGTTAACCGCAATTATGCAATTTTTCGGCGCGTGATAGCAGCGTCTTGTGTCCGCAGTTTTCCGCCATCCTGCGTATACGTCCCAACCATACTGTCGGCAGTTTTTATAGCTGCAATGCGCGCTTGCGCAGCCGTTACGCCGTATTTTGCCGATTGTAGTAAGGTTTCGTTTTCAATTGCTAATTTTTTTACCCGATTTATGTCGGCGGTAAATTGTGTAAGGGCGACATTGTTATTCAAGCTTGAAATGTGAGCGTCCAACAGCTTTAAATGGTATGTTTTCGCGTTGGATACTTTTGTCAATTGCGAATAAGAGCCAGAAAGAAGTTGTTCTTTTTCATACTCCAAAATCTTAGCAAGCTGTAAAATTGTTTCATCAAGCGGTAGTGTCTGTCTCATTGAGCCCCTCCTTCTGCAGGAGTTGTTCGTATATATGGTCGGTGAGACCAAATCCGCCGCCTTCTACTATCTTGCTTGCATATTGTTCGAGCAGCAGAGAAGAATAAGCTTCTCCGCCAAATCCGCTTTGGCTGCCGATAGCCTTTTCCAGTCCGCTGTATTTTAACATCTGAGCAATAAAGACAGATTCGAACTCACGCGCCTGATCGAGAATCTGGGCTTTTCGCTCTGCCGATGGGTGGGCTGTTGGCGCCGCTATCGGAGCTAACATTTGTTCTGTGTTTACCATCTCGTGGCCTGTGCGTTTATTAGTTAATAAAATTACACGCAAACAGTTAGTAACCAATTTGTGCCATGTTCTGACTAACAAATATTTACGAGAAGACGGATTCATGGAAGTAGCGTTAAATTTCGGCGTTCCGCTTGGCGGGGTTGCGCGAAAGGACACCAAGACAGATGTAGCGGCAGCGCCCCCAGGCCTTTTGGCCGAGGGGAGTGAAGGCGCTATAGGCGAAGACGGTAATGCAAATGACTTTCGTGCTGCGGTGCTAGAACAATCTTTGACGGCGAATAGCGACGAAGCGGAGACCCAGGCGGATATCGATCCTGTCTCGTTTGTCCTCCAAACCCGCAACTCTACGTCGTTGGCAATTGACAGCGCTGAAATATTATCGGTTGAGATTCAATCTGAGGCCTCAACGCCATTGCCAACGGGTAATCCCGACGCTGTATTGCCGGAGACGCAAACCCGGCCGACCGTACCGCCCACAATCAAGGCGGTGTTAGGTGAGCTACAAAATGGCGCCGCTGCTCCGAGCGTGACGAAAAATATTGAAGCTGAACCGCTCAACCCATCGACCGTCATCGCCACATCTGTGACGAAAAATATTGAAACTGAACCGTTCATCCCATCGCCGGACGCCACTACATCTGCGACGGAAAACAATAAAGCTGAACCGCTCAACCCATTGCCGGGCATCGCTACATCACTTGCGATTGATAGCATTGAGAACAATTTGCGTGAGCCACAGCCGCTCGTCGCGCCGGTCGCAAAAGTCAATCCCGAAAGTGCACTGAATGACCCGGCAGGCCGCGTCTCGGTACAGTCTAAATCCGAGTATCGCGAAAATCTGTCACCTAAGTCACAATCTGATACTCTAGTGCTGTCATCGTCAGACGACGTTGGGCTAGCGCCATCGGCTTATGGGAGTAATGACTTGACGGGTCGCTCGCAGAATATTGATTCGACTACAATCGGTAAGGCCGTATCTGAGCAGACTGCACTTGAACCGAAAGCGCCGAAGAGCGAGATAGACCCACGCCGGCCAATTCTGCAGAGCGCGACGGCAATCGCGACGCAGGATGATAAAAAGCTGTTATTCCAAAAAAGCAGTCCGGCGATACTCGGTGGACAACCGCAGCCTGTGTTGTTGGATGGCCAGGACAGTAGTGTTGAAGAAGTTCTAACTGCAGAAAAATTGCAGCGACCGCCATCTACGTTGAGCGATTCCTCGCCCCCAGCGGTATTGCGCGCCACACCATTAATTTCACCAAACCTGGCGGCCGGCAATCTTACCCCATCCTTATTGGGTGCAGGCGCTGGTGATGTGATGGTTGGCGATCTGGGTCTAGACATGCCTGCGGACTTCTCTACCGATGTGCGAGTTACAGGGCGCCCAGTTTCAATTTCCCAACCGTTTACAAGCCCGGCGGTTCTGCAGTCTACGGTAGTGAATACGACGGCTCAGATAGTCGCCGCAATAAAGGCGAACAGGCGCGCCGATACAATTGAAATTCGATTGGATCCGCCAGAGCTTGGGCGCGTGAAAATTGAATTCACGATGGATACTGTCGAGTCGGTGAGAGCCATGTTATCCGCAGAGCGGGGGGATACGCTTGAGCACATGCGGAAAAACATTAGTGACCTTGCCGCGCAGTTGAAAGACGCCGGATTTAAATCCATGGAATTTGAATTTTCTAAAAATAGCGGCGCGGGGTTTTCGAAAGAAAGCAATACATCACAAATACTGGAACCGGATGGTGCAGATTTTGCGCATCAAGGGCAGGGGGACGTTATCTATTTGTCGATGCGTTCTGACGCTCAACTCGATTTACTTGCATGAATTGGCAATCTAGTCAGAAGGAGTGAGGCAAGATGGAAACCAACGATATATCGCTAAGCAGTAGCGGGTCTTCAGTCGCACCGCGAAAGCCTGAAGAGAACTTAGCTACAGCGGCATCAGATTTTGACACATTTTTGAAACTCTTGACTACCCAGTTGCGCAACCAGGACCCTTCAAGCCCAATCGATTCTACACAATTTGTTGAGCAACTGGCGAGCTTTTCTGCCGTCGAACAGCAAATCGAAACCAACAAAAGGTTAGAGACGCTGGCTGAAAATTTAGCTGTTTCTGGCCTTGACGGAGCGGCGCAATGGGTCGGCAAGCAAGTGGAAGCGGCTAGCAGTGCTGCGCGGTTTCAGGGAGAGGCGTTGGATTATGTTATTCCAGAGAGTAATGTTGGAGAGACAAGCGAAATTGTGATCTCGGATACTAGGGGCAACGTCGTCTATCGCCTTGAGACCGACAACCAGAGGCGACAATTTTCCTGGAGTGGTGAAAATAATGATGGAGGCATCGTTCCGAACGGAGATTATGGCATATCAGTAAACCGTGTGACGGATGGTGAGGTTGTGGGACAGTCTTCGGCGTTGTCCCTTTCCAGGGTGCTGGAGGCGCGCCTGGAAGATTCGGTTGTGAAGTTGGTTTTGAGTAATGGCGGCCTGATAAATCCAAATGAAATTACCGCAGTGCTCGACGCCGCTTCGAAGAGTACTGAAGACAAAGTATTATAAGTCTTGCCGAGCAAAATTGAGAATCAAAACACCGGTAACATCATCACCCAATACTGACTGTGCCGACGCGTATAAGTCGGTGCGAATGTCATCCATGTTTTCTGGTTGTAAAAGGTGGTTGTTAAACGCTCCTTCGTTTGAAAGCTTCAAAAGCGCGCTTAAAATTGCATCTCGAAGCTTTGGCTCCCGCAAATAAACATTTTCAGTTGCAGACGGACTTAGCTCGAGATTGATATCCAAGGCAACGAGTGAGCCTACGCCGTCTGACCTGACAACCGGGACAATAAACTGCCGGCTGAATTTCATGATACTCGAGCCGTCGCCTTCGCTTGCTTCGCCGCCGCCATGACCGCCTTTGGGTTTGCCGTGGTCAGACTTCTTCTTTTTCTTCTTTTTCTTTTTCTTTTTCTCTTCTGGCTCCTCTTTCGCCTCTTCATCCGGGGCGTGAGATGAATCAGTAGCTACATCTGATTCGTGCACAGCGCTATCTGCCTCTGGAGTTTCGCTAGGAGATCTGAGTGATAGGCCCAAGGCCACGCCGCCTGCAACGGCCACGACCTGTAATATGATGGCAATAATTTTTATCATAATTCTAATATGGTAAAACGGCGTCTAATAATTTCTGCCCGTAACGCGGCTGCTGCACATCGCTAATGACGCCACGCCCTCCGTATGCAATTCGAGCATCGGCAATTTTTTCGTAAGTTATCGTATTGCGCCGGGATATGTCTTCGGGACGGATTATTCCTGTGACCTGCAAGTCCCGTAATTCGTGGTTTACACGTACTTCTTGGGTTCCGAAGATAACCATATGCCCGTTCGGAAGCACTTGCGCCACTGTCGCAGCAATCTGAAGCGTGATTTTTTCTTCGCGTTTGATATTGCCATCGCCGCTATTTGCAGAGGAGGAAGTTGCGTCGATTGCAGGGTCAAGCGAGGCGTTATTCGGCAAAACTTCGCTCGCAAGACTAGCTAACCCAAAGAAATTTGGAACAGAAAGCCCCTCGGTTGCGTCACGCGTGCGATTTGTACGGTTTTTTAGTTCCGCTTCCTCGTCAATTTCGATGACGACGGTAAGAATATCGCCGAGCGTGCGCGCACGGCGGTCACCAAACAACGATGTCGGGCCAAAGCGCCAAAGAGAGCCGGCAGAGCCAGGCTCAATCTGTTCTGGCGTTGCGCTGCGCGCAAGTGCGAGACGGTCTGCTGAGGCCGGCGGCAACTGGTTTCGCGGCGCACCAGGAGGCGACATGCTTGGGGCCGAGGTCAGGTGGTCCAGGCGCCCCGTGCTACACCCTTCGAGTACTAGAAGTGCGAATGCAATAGCCTTTGCGGCGTGGATATTTTTCATAGCTGCGCCTTTACGCTGTCTGTACCGGTGACGATGACGGTCACGATACGTTTTGAGGTCAGGTTCATAACGCGTACGCGATCACCCAGGCCACCCTTGTCGAGGGCTCGGCCTTCTGAAGAAATAGTCATTGGCCCTTTAATATATTCCATTTGCACAATGGCATTACGTTTTATGAGCGTTGGCGTGCGTAAGCCCAGGACATCAATGGCCTGCCCTTGGTAGAGTGTGCGTGTAGTTTCCATGCCAATTATATCGATGGCGTGCCTCAACGCTTCATGGTTATTTGGAGTTACGATATCGGATGCAGAAAGAATCGACCCTGCACGGATTATTCTGGATGTTATTAAATCCTCTGCGGTGGCCGAAGTGTTCGCGAGAATCGATGCTGCAATAAGACCGGCAAATTTATTCATGATATCACCTGATTTGTGTTGTGGCGCCCATCATCTGGTCGGCCGCTGTGATTACTTTCGAATTTAGCTCGTAGCCGCGTTGAGCCTCGATCAGCGCAGCAATTTGCTGGACGACGTCAACGTTAGACTCTTCAAGGTGACGTTGCCGAAAGGTGCCCCGGCCATCCAGCCCGGCCTGACCGGGTAGGGGATTGCCAGATGCAGCTGTTTCCTGAAACAGGTTGCCTCCAAGCGACTCTAGGCCTTTCTCATTAGAAAAGACTACAAGGCCAATTGTGCCGACAAGTTGCGTCGTCGTCTGACCGGCAAATTGTACGGATACCTCACCTTCGGGATTAATAGTGATTTGGCGCGCATCCGCTGGCAATGTAATATTTCCGGCTATTGGGAACCCTTCGGCGTTAACGATCACACCTTCAGAGGACCGCTTTAGCGCGCCATCCCGCGTATAGGCGGAAACGCCAGAAGGCAGGGTTAGTTCGATAAACCCTTTTCCTTCGATGGCGACATCTAGATCGCCGCCGGTGTTTTTAAGTGCGCCCTGAGACGTGTCTACTGAAATCGATACGGTTTTTACGCCGAGACCAAGTTGCACTCCCTCAGGCACTATGTCACCGGTGGCGGAAGAAGATGCGCCGGCGGCGCGCACAATTTGATAATGTAAATCGGCAAATTCCGCTCGCCGCGTTGAATAGGCGGTGGTGTTCATGTTGGCGAGATTATTAGAAATCACCTCAACACGAGTTTGTTGAGCGTCCATACCCGTAGCTGCGATACTTAATGCGCGCATGAGATTACTCCATTCCTTTTTCTACATTCTGTTTCATCGAGATTGTGCAAGTGCTCTGATCGTCCGTGTAATGCGCTCGCCGTCATTGTCCGAAAAATTCTTGCCTGCCTCATAGGTGCGTTGTACTTCGATCAGCCGCGCAAGCTCTTCGACAGCGCTGACATTTGACCCTTCAAGAGAAAACTGGTGTACACGCGCGTCACTGGCTGGCTGGTGTCCGTTTTCAGTCTGGAATTGATTTTGTCCGGCGCGGACCAGAAAGGCCGGGTCGGTAACGACAATACCTAATTTGCCGATGACTTGGTCGCCAACGGTGATCGCGCCATCGGAGGTAATGGAGATATTGTTGCTGCCTGGTGGAATAACGATTGCACCACCGCTTTCATCAAGCACGCGGGCGCCGCTTGATGAAACCAGTTCGCCTTGCGCATTCAAAGAAAACGCACCGTCTCTGGTCAGGCGCTCGCCTTGAGGTGTTTCGACAAGGAAAAATCCATTGCCTTCGATCGCCACATCGAGGGGGTTGTTTGTGTTGGAGATGTCGCCGGCGCTAAGGTCAACATATCGCCGCGTCATAGTTGCGACGGAAAGGCTCGGGTCGCCATTTTGAAGGGCCTTGATATGTTCGGCGAACATGTTGGCCTCTCGCCGATAACCATTCGTGTTAATGTTCGCAATATTGTTGGCAACGGTATTAAGCTCACGCATCAATCCCGATTGTCGCGCCAGGCCGATATATCCTGCGTTATCCATTTTCCAATAACTCCTGATACGCCTGAATTTCTTGAGTGACTCCGCTGACGGTTTGTCGACTTCTTTCAAGTGCAGTGCCCGGGGAAGCGTTTGTGAAAACGCTTTGAAGACCGTCTCTGATGACCGAGGAGCTTTGCGAAAGAACAGCGTCGGCCGCCGCCGGCAGTGCAGTGTCGCCGCTCATATAGGCCGATAGCGCAAATTGAATTGCTGCAGTCTGATCCATGGAGCTAGGGTCCATGTTTTGAAAACCGGATGCTGCATTTTGCCACGTTTTTGCCAACCATCCAGCACGAGCTGTCATTGCTGCTTTGGAATATTCATCACTAAGAGCCGTGGCGGATGCAAGCGCGGAGTGATATTCGTTCTTCTGGATATTGGCTTTAACTAGAATCTCTCCGAAAGCCGTCTCCGCGGTGTAAGGAACGGAAATGACAATTGCTGTATTTGCTTCGCCTGCGGCCAAAGCAGCAGTGGCTTTTGCGAGATTGTAGTTCTTACTTGGGCGTTTCGGGCCGGCCTCCAAGATTTCCAACGCCAGATTTGGCAAACCGAAATCGAAAGCGGCATCGGCAATCTGGTTTCGCAGATCAACCTCTGGGTCATCAAGCCGCACCCAACTACGATGCTCCAAAAAATTATCTAATGCCGAGATTTTTGTCTGCCGGTCAGTTTCATGAATTGCATTTTTTAAGATAGGGATTGCCGTTGTGCGCGCCTGCTCAACTAAACTTGGAGATTTTGATGCTTCATTTCCCAGCAACATCATCGCCGCCTCGACATTGCCGATATGCGCCCACGCCAATGCTTCGGAGAATGCGGCCTTTGATGATCCGGCCAGCTTGGCCAGGGCCCCGATATCTTCTTTAAAGCCTTCATGCGGTTCGCGACGGTTCCGCGAATAAGAATCTGCAAGCGCCAGTAATGCGTCATCCGATGCATTTGAGTTTTCGGCGGCGATTTCCAGCAGCGCAGTCCTTGCGCCTTCCGTATCGCCATTGAATTCATCGAGCCGGGCTTGGACATATTCAAGCTCAGGGCCGAGTGTTTCCTGCCCCACACGGGCGATATCAAATAGCTCTTGGCTTTCCTGCCAGGCTTCTGCGGTAATCATTTTCATCGCAAGGCGTGTCGCGACGAGTGTTTTCAGGCGCGCAGGAAGGCGATTGATTGCACCGCCGGACCGACGATAGGCGTCAAGCGCCGGAACAGGAGCAGCGGCGGCGGCCTGCCATAATGCATGAGCGCCCTGGCAGTTTTGCGCTTGAAGTAATTGGCTATCATCGCCAATCGGCCGTTCTGCGATTGCACGGGCGATATCGGCCCGATACGAATTTTCTTCACCGTAGTCTTTGAGGAGAGAAAGCGCCTCCTCACCGAAGCCGACAGAAATAAATCCAGCGGCAAGTTCGTGGAGAAGTATTGCTTCCTCATCGCCGGATGCTTCTGCGAGCGCTGTCTGGAGGTTCGCAATTTTGACAAGTGGCTCGGCGTCGAAAGCGTCGCCGTTTATGCGAAGCGCTGCATCCGGTAGGCAGCGAAATTTTGTAGTTTCCACCGTCGCAATCAATACTTCTTTTGGCGGTTCAGCGGGTGTGATATCGGGTTCTACTGATGATTTCGGTTCATCAATAGCGGGTTCTTCAGGTGATATAAGTTGAGTGGGCGCGCTGATCTCGTCTGACGCAGCAGCACTAT
Source organism: Hyphococcus sp. (assembly GCA_021776455.1). Lineage (GTDB taxonomy): Bacteria > Pseudomonadota > Alphaproteobacteria > Caulobacterales > Parvularculaceae > Hyphococcus. The sequence goes on from JAJFFX010000008.1 coordinate 84,998, forward strand.
CGGCGATTGTAATCAATCCCTCGTCAGCGGCTTTTTTGAGCAGCGCAACCATACGGTTATGAGCATTCTCAACCGAGATCCGGTCGTCAGCGGTCAGTAAATTTTCTTTTCCATTGTTGTCATGAGGGATGTTTTTGTTTTTCTGGTTCGGAAGCGACAGCATATTCGCTTTGTCGGGGTCGACGATGTCGAGAACAAATTTTTGATTGTTTAGCCGTGATGAGCGCACGCTGCAATCACAGTTGATGGCAAGTTCAACAGAGTTGCTGCCATCAGTTTTAATTTGCTTTGCGCTCAAAATTCTGAACGCCTTTCGCTGCTCATTAACTTCTCGAAGGTCGAGAAACGCAGATAAGTCTATGTTACTTATACGGACTATTCTGCCGACTTGTTTAACTTCTATTTTATTGGTGTTTCTAGCAATGACGATACGGGAATAGTCTTTGTGTTCGCCCGCGGACACAGATACTATATGATCTGCTCCATAAGAGGGAACAGTCATTGTAACTACACTCAATATTATGATCCAGATACGCATCAGGCGGCCTTTTGAACTTGACGCAAAGCATCTTCAACATCGGTAAAGCTTGGCCGAAGCCTTTTGGGCGCATTGCGGCGCGCAACTTCGATGCAGAGCTGTGGCGTATGTTTATGGAGGTTTGCGACAAGCGCCTCGCGAATCAAACTATAAAATTGTTGCTCTTCTTCTTGGATAGATTTCACCTTGTCGCCAAACGGACCAACGAGCCCATAGGCGAGAAAGACACCCAAAAAAGTTCCAACAAGAGCGCCACCGATCAGTTGCCCCAATACTTCCGGCGGCTTGTCGATTGACGCCATTGTTTTTATAACGCCAAGAACTGCGGCTACGATGCCCAACGCCGGCAAGCCATCCGCCATTTTTTGCAGCGCATGCGCGCCGTGCAGGCTGTCGTGATGAAGCGACTCAAGTTGCTTTTCGAGCAGTTCTTCTACTTGGTGTGGATTGTCAAAATTCATAATCATGGAACGGATGGTGTCGCAAATCATTTCTATCGCCGTGTTATCTTTGGCGATCTTTGGGTATTGTTTGAAGACAGTAGAATCTTCTGGATTTTCGATATGGCTTTCGATTTCCACCGGGCTTTCTCTGGCAATGCGCACCAACGAGAACATCAAGCAAAGCAGATCCTGGTAATCCTGTTTCTTCCAGCGCGGACCGGTGAAAACCTTAATCAGATCGGCTCCAGTGTGCTTGATCGTAGAGAAGCTATTGCCGACAAGGAAAGCGCCAATAGCGGCGCCGCCGATGATCATCATTTCGTAGGGGAGTGAGTGCATGATAATGCTCATCTTCCCGCCAGCTAAAATATAACCGCCGAATACCATAGCCACGGTAATAATGATGCCGAGAACCGAACCCATTGATAACACCCTTCTGGCGTTCAAGCGTCTAATACGCGCCAGAGATGTATAAAGATTTATGATTAATGAGGCGTAAAATACGCCGGCGGTTACTGGCTGTGCACTGCCGCGTTACGGCTTGCGATGATCATGCTAGCTTCATACGCCTTGTCCGTACTCATATTAGTTAATATCAGTGCAGCGCTTTCGCTATTCATTGCTGTTAAAAACCCAGCAGCGAAAGTGGGGTTCATTTTGTCAAAAATTTCTCCGGCCTTCTTGGGCTTCATTTGCTCATACATTTTCGAAAGCAGTGCGATGTCTTGGTCGGCCGCCTCATCTGCAAAAGCGATAAGACCCGAAAGGTCGTCATTGTTTTTCTGCAACTCTACGAGGCGCTCTCCAACACGCTTTTCAATAATCTCGAGGAGACGAATTCTGTCCTCTACGCGCACCGTCTGGGCATCGAGCACCCGTGAACGTTCCTTTATGGCGGCTAATAATGCGTCTGTTTGCGCTGTATTGTGCGGGGATGAAACGGGTTGCGCCTGGCTTTGGGTATGTTCAGCTGGTTGGGTGTTCTTGCTTTCTTGCGCATCATGAGTAGGAGCTTCGGCTATCGGTTCGGCGGCGGAGGTGGCGTGCGCGTCTGACGCGTCGGGTTTTGGCGATTCAGCTTCCGGTTGGTTCAATGCGGCGTCGGCCACGCCAATGACACGCCCTGCAAATGATGCAGCGAATATGGCGCCAATAATCAACAAAGGGTTGGATTTCACGCGACTTCTCCCTGAAGGGTTTGCGGTTCTTCCTCGGCGACAAAGGTAAGCTCAACGGGGCCGTCATCGTCTGCCTGAGCGGCGTCTATTTCCGGTTCAGGCGGATTTTCAGCACTATTATTAATGGTGGGTTCTGCGGACGTGGGAACGCTCGACGCCTTCTCAATAGATTCGAGGAGCGAGTGCGCCGCAGTGCGTGCATTTTCTATGTGAGGAGACAACGTTTCAATTAGGTGCTTTGTGGCGGTTTCCGTTTCTTCAACCGCGCGCTCACTAATTTCTTGAATCTGGCTAACGAGCATTTGCAGCTCGGGGATTTTCTTGTTTGCATCCTCTATTAATTCTTCCAGTTGGGTAGAGTTTGCTGTGGCTTGATCTTTGGTGTCGGTCATTGCGGCTTGCATATCGTCAGCTGATTGTGAGAGCGCGGCTATACCGGTATGAATGCCATCCTTTGTGTTGGTGAGCGCTTTGATGCGTGTGTTGAGCACCCAACAGTAAAAACATGCCGCGCCAGAGGCGGCGAGCAATAAAAAGTCAACGATTAAGGCCATCGGGTGCTCCTAGCTGAGGATGAAATCTGTGATCAAGACATTTGCAACCGCGCCGTTTGGCGCGATGACCTGCAATCGTCTTAGAATTTGAGCGCGAAGCCGCGTCGTTGCAGATGGCTCCACCAGGTCGCCTTCTTCGACCGCTCGAAGATAGGTATTTAGAACGTCGCGAAACTTTGGTTGCAAATGCTCAAGCGTTTCAATGTCATCTTCCGTGGTTTCGAGACTGATCGAAATCTTAAGATATCGTGACGCCGCATTAGGACCTAGCGTGATAACCAAGGGCTCGAGGTTAACGAATGCGATCTCTCCGTAACGTTTTGTTTGGATTTCGTGAAGATTTTCGGCGACTATTGGGGCCTCGCATTTGTCGCCAGTCACGGGGACAATATATGCAACACCAGCTGCGATAGCACCCAGACCAAGCGCGGCAACCAAGCTGAACGCAAGCGTTTTGAACAGAGGGGGCTTTGTCGGCGCCTCTTCTTCCGCAGCGTCTAAGTCTAAGTCGTCTAGATCGATCATTTTCCCAATCAGACCAAAAATAACCTCGCAGCGTCATCTGCGCGGGTTCTTTGTAACCTCCTCTTAATGATCAAATGGTAAACAAGAATACGCGTATTGAGCGTATCGTGTTGTATTTCACGTTAAGGGTTGGTGAGAGAATGCAAGGATTCATTTCGGTCTGGAATGGTTTGACGGCTGGAAAGCGGCTGCTACTACTTATTGTAGTTCCCGCTACGATGTTTGCATTTTCGATGCTTGCTCGTACGGCGTCGACGCCCAGTATGACTTTATTATATAGTGGCCTTGACTCTAGTGCGGCTGGTGAGGTTGTGGCGGCGCTTGAACGATTGGATGTGCGCACAGACGTCCGGGGAGACTCGATATACGTGCCTGTTGACAAGCGGGATTCGGTTCGTATGAGCCTTGCCCGCGAAGGATTACCCCAACAAGGTCAGGCCGGGTATGAGTTACTTGATAGTTTGAACGGTTTTTCGACAACTTCGGATCTGTTTGACGTTACCTATTGGCGCGCGGTTGAGGGCGAACTGGCGCGGACGATCGTTACGACGCCTGGGATTAAATCGGCGCGCGTGCACATAGCACAAGGACGCGGTGGCGCATTTGCACGCAACACGCCGGAGTCAAAGGCTGTCGTTACTGTTACAATGGGACGAGGCAATTTAAGTGTCGGGCAGGCTCAGGCTATTCGCTTTCTTGTTTCTTCATCAGTGCCTGCCCTGTCTGCGGAACGGGTGGCTGTTTTAGACTCAGATAGAGGCGTTGTTTTAAGCCCCGGAAACCTCGAACAGGCTGCCGGCGGCCAGTCGGGCGGCGCTGATCGTGAGCGAAAACTGGAAGCAGGCGTCTTAAACCTCCTTGAGGCGCGTGTTGGCGCGGGCAATGTGCGGGTGCAAATTGCTGTTGAGATAGACAATGAGCGCGAGGCAATCACCGAACGGGTAATTGACCCCGCTGGCCGTGTTATGTCCGGAAAAGAAACGACGGAAGTTACTGAAACCACATCTGGCGCGAATAGTGGTGCGGTAACAGTTGCAAGCAACTTGCCGGAAGGCGATGCGAGTGGCGGTGGGTCGCAGTCGAATTCCGAAAGAACACAGACTGATGAGACCGTATCTTACGATCTGTCGGAAATCCGCCGTGAGCGTGAAAAGCTTCCAGGATCAATCAAACGCATGAGCGTTGCTGTGCTGGTGAATGAAATTACCGCCGAAGATCAAGATGGCGCCGCTGCGCCAGCACCGCGAACCGAAGAAGAGCTAACGGCGTTGAAAGACCTCGTCTCTATGGCGGTCGGAATTGATGAAGCGCGTGGTGACACGCTTACCGTTCATAGTATGCCATTTAAACAGATCACCAATGACGGGGTTATTGTTGAGCAAGATGTGTTTGCCGATTTTGTAGATCGAAATTTGATGACAGTTATTCAAATTGGGATTTTGTCAATCGTAACGTTGATCCTGGGTCTGTTTGTGGTGAAACCACTTTTAACGGCTAGTGCTGCGGCATCGGCGGCGCCTGCGCTGCAGGCGGCTCCTGCGCCAGTGGAAGCACTGGCGTCGGCGCAGATGCAGATGGCGCCAGCGGCGCCGGGTGGCGATGCGATTGAAGCGCTAAAGACTTTAGCGAATGACAAGACGGACGAAACAGCCGGGCTGATCCAATCCTGGTTGGATGAAACGGAGACTGCGGCATGACGGCCTTGAATGTTGTTCTCGAAAGCTTCGACGGCGCCGAAAATGCGTTCTCCAAAATGAGCAAGGGCGGGGAAGGTGTTCATGCGCAACAAGAGCGTGCAGCCGCCTATGCGGAAGGCTATGCCGCAGGCGAGGCGGCTGCTCTCGCCAAACCGGATCCGCAGACAGAGTTGTTGAAGTCAGTTGCTGGGGTGCTGGAGAAAAAAGCCGCTGAATTTCAAAATAACGCCGATGCGAACCTTTGTGATGGTATCGCTGCGATCATCAGTAAGGTTTTTCCGGCTCTTTCCGAAAAGGGATTTGCTGCAGAGGCGGTGAGCGTGCTTGCACAAACTCAGATTAGCAATACGGGTTTGCCGATCGTCGTTAAGACGGCGCCAGAACATATCGAATTGTTGCGTGATGCTGTCACGGGATTTTGTGAGAGTGTGCAGATAGAGGCGGAAGAGGATGCCGGTCTATCCGGCGCTATGGTTGTCGCTGAATGGGAACGTGGCGGCATGGATTTCGACACCGATAAGGTCATCGAGCAGTGTTTAGCGGCGCTCGAAAATGCGGCGCAACAGTTGAGGAATGGAAAAGACGATGAGTGAAGATCCAAATGCAGAAGGTGAAGAGAGCGCGAACGCCGACGATGAACTTGTTCTCGATATGGCGGAAGAGGGCGGCGAAGCGCCAATGTTAGAACGCCGCGATGAATCTGATAGCAACGGTTTGAAGCGTGCTATCTTTGACGTTCCAATTGAAGTTGTCGTATCGGTTGGAAGGGCGCGCCCGCTGATTGGCGACCTTTTAGCGATGCGTCGTAATCATCTACTTCCAATTGACGCCGGAATTGAAGATCCGGTGGAATTACTCGTTAAAGACCGAGTTATTGCGAAAGGTGAATTGACTCAGATTCCCGATACTGATGGGCAACTTGGAATACGGCTCACGGAAGTTGTGAATATTTCTGCTCTGGCTGAATAGCGAGCTTGTTAATGAAACTCCTACTAGCGTTTATCGTTGGCGTAATATGCATCGGTGCTGCGGACCCGGCCGTGGCGCAGATTACACCAACCGAAATTGCTCCGGAAGGGGCGTTGAGCGCTCGCGTCATTCAGCTGTTTCTTCTTGCCACAGTTCTGAGCCTGGCGCCGGGCATTGCGATGATGGTGACGTGTTTGCCATTCATGGTCATCGTATTTTCGATTTTACGACAAGCCATCGGGCTTCAGCAGTCGCCGCCAAACATGCTGATCATGAGCCTGGCATTATTTTTAACATATTTTGTAATGGAGCCGGTTTTCACCGAGGCGTGGATCGCTGGTATTCAGCCTCTAATGGACGGAGATATCACCCAAAATCAGGCCTTTGAGCGTGTATTGGCGCCGTTTAGAGAGTTTATGGAGGGACGTGTTTCTCCTGTTGCCATTGAAAGTTTGAGCGAGGCTGTTGCTCGGACCAGCGAGGATGGGCAAACACCGATTTCGATACTGGTTCCGGCATTCATGTTGTCTGAAATACAGCATGCATTTCAAATTGGATTTGTAATTTTCTTGCCGTTCCTAATTATTGACCTGATTGTCGCCTCAGTATTGATGGCGATGGGTATGATGATGGTTCCACCGGCTATTGTATCGCTTCCGTTCAAGTTGGCATTTTTTGTTTTGGCGAATGGGTGGGTTGAGATCTCGAGCGCAGTTGTAAAGGGATATGGCGCATGACGACGTCTGGGGTACAACAAAATTCAGGCCTACCCGTGGCCTTGAATCCGGGGCGCAATGAAGCAATGAACGCTCGCGCCAGGTCCAGCGGTAATTCAGGGCATGCATTAACGCCGCCGCAAAAGGCGGCGCTGGTCATTGCAGCATTGGGTCCAAGCGCTGCAGGTCCGATCATAGAGCGTATCAGTGATGATCATTTGCGCGCCTTCACCCGCGCTTATGCGCATTTGCAATCGGTGCCGAAAGCCGCCTTGCAGGGCGTTATTATTGAGTTTGTCTCGCAACTGACCACGGTGAGGGATGAGGTTACCGGCGGCATTGAAAATACTCGAGAACTTCTCGGTCAGTTCTTTGACGAGGATGGTATCGCCCGGTTGATGGATGGGCTCGACGAGCCAGCCGGCGAAAGCGTCTGGAAAAAGCTTGAACAGGCGAGTGACGAAGATTTTGCAGAATACCTTTCGAGTCAAAAGCCGCAACTTGTTGCGGTGGTGCTGTCTAAGCTCGGCTCAGAACAAGCCTCGAGGATTCTTGACAATTTTGAGACAGACATAGCCGGAAAAGTAATTTTATGCCTATCAAAACCAATTGAGGTCGAAGAAAGCACGCTGCAAGTTCTTAGCGATACGATTGAGCGCAACTTTCTGTCGCCTACGAAGACTACCGCCGAAAAATCTCATGATCCTGGCGACATGATCGGTGCGATGATGAACAACATCATGTCAGATAAGCGCGAAGAGCTTCTTTCATTCATTTCAGAGTCTGCGCCAGAAATCCTGCAGAGCGTGAAGAAATCAATGCTGACATTTTCAGATATTGCAACACGCGTACCGCCAAACGCCATACCGATGGCGATTAAGGCCGTTGAGCTGGATGACCTTCTTCAGGCTGTGAAATATGGGAAGGAAAATGCGCCTGCGGCGGCCGAATTCATTATGGGTAATATATCGCAACGCATGGCGGCACAGTATCAAGAGCAAATGGAAGAGCTGAAGCCAATCTCGCCGAAAGAGGCAGAAGCTGCGCAATCATCGTTTATGGCGGTGATTCGAGCGTTCGCCGCTGCAGGTGAAATAGATCTCATTGAACCACTGTCGGAAGAGGAAGAAGCTGAAGCCGCTGCAGCGTTGGAAGCAGACGAAGCATAGCGAGCGTTTGTCTTGGCTAATTTCTACCATTGCCTATAGCGCCGGGCGCGTGACAAACAATCTGGTTCATTGGGTGATCCCGTTGGTTCGCCTAGTGGTCTATAACTTCAAGCCATAAATCTGAACCACACATCAGTGTCCCGCGTTCATTCCGGCGCCCGCGTGTAAAGGCGCGCAGATTAAGGTTTGACCGCTTTCCAGTCGAGCCGGAACCCACATATACATTGTGTCTGGATTCCGACTTTCACCGGGATGCGCGGTGGGGTATTTGCCTCATACCTCGTTATCAAATGTGACCATATTGCATGTTATGCCAGTAATATTGGCCGCGCCTAAGGAACTTTAGGTTGGAAAGATTTTCTTCGCAGCGCTGAATAAGCATCTCTGAGATCGAAGAAGTGAGTCCATGAGTGCGAAGTCTTACTGTGCGACAAGCTCTGCATGGAGGGCGCCGGCCGCTTTGATAGATTTTAAAATATCGATCATCTCTCTCGGGCTTACGCCCAGAGCATTGAGACCGTCTACGAGATCTGCAAGTGTCAAGTTTTCTTCAATGAGCGCGACGCTCCGGTCCCCCTCGTCAACCTGAATATCAGTTCGCGGCACGACAACGGTGTCGCCATTGCGAGAGAACGGATTTGGTTGTGAGACGCCAGGTGTTTCTCTGATACGAATTGACAAATTGCCTTGAGCGATTGCAACACTAGAAATGCGGACCTCTGCGCCCAGTACAATTGTGCCTGAACGCTGGTCGACCACGATCTTGGCTTTTTGCGCCGGCGTGATCTCAAAATTCTCTATCGCACTCATCATGTGGGCGGGTGATTGAAATCGTGCATCTAGCTTTATGTCAACCGCAGCAGAATCCAGCATGACAGCTATCGGCGTGCCGACACCGACATTAATTGCTTTTTCAATGCGCGCTGCTGTTGTAAAATCTGGCGCCCTGAGGGCGAGGCGGATGCTGTTTAGGTTGGTAAAATCAAAGGCTAGTTCGCGTTCTACTCGGGCGCCGTTTGGAATCGTACCAGAAGTGGGTACGCCCTCGGTAACCGAAGCAGCGTCTCCGGCGGCGGCAAACCCGCTGACGAGAACCGGTCCTTGCGCAACAGCATAAATTAGCCCATCCGCAGCATTCAGCGGCGTCATAATCAAGGTGCCGCCTTGCAGATTGCTCGCATCGCCAATCGCTGAGATTGTTACATCAATCTGCATGCCGGCGCGAGCAAATGGCGGCAATGTTCCGGTTACCAACACAGCAGCGACATTTTTAGGCCGAAACTGTTCGCCCTGAACATTCACACCAAGCCTTTCAAGCAAGCTCGATAGGGCTTCTTCCGTATATGGGATGTTGCGCAGACCATCGCCGGTTCCGTCTAACCCAACGACAAGGCCATAGCCGACAAGGTCGTTGCCGCGTACACCCTCGACTTCTACCAGATCCTTCAGCTTGACGCCGGCGGTTGCACCGCTGACTACCGAAAAGAAACTGCAAAGAACCAGTAAGAACAATCGCATATCAGATCACCTAATGAAATCGGCAATGGTCAGACGCGCAAGGCGCGCCGTTAACAAATAAGAGGCTTCGAGTTGGCTTTCTAAAAGTTGTAATTCAGATGCGGCTTCAAACTGGTCTCGGCCTGTCATTTCGTTAAACAGGCTGGTCAAAATCGTTTCTTCTGCTTCATGACGTGAAAGTGCCGCGCCGATTCTGGCTTGGCTGACGCCGATTACGGCGCGTAGGTCCGTGATTGACGTATCGGCGCTCAGTGCGGCTGTGGCGCCATATTCTACGATACCGGATTTGTCGGGGAACGTAGCCGATTCATGCGTAGCGATGGCGACGAGACCACGGATCAGGTCTTTGATGGGCTGGTCGGCCGCAGTTGCCGATACGTCGACCCTAATTCCTGGTGAAATCGCGACAGCAGGCGCTTTGTTGAGCCCACCCTGATAGATAGATGTTGCGAATCCACCCGTAGGATCATTGAAGTAAAAATCTAGTTGCGCTTGCGCGTCAGTAGTATCCGTGGCGCCTGCCATGATCAAATCGATATCGGCTAAAAGTTGTTCGGGGGAGGCAAGAGGCGGCCGGTCGGTAACGTCTCCGCCAAATAAGGCGCGCCCGCCATCAGTTGTATTCAGGGCGCTAAAAATAGTTGAAATCGTGCCGCGTGCATCGGAGGCGAGCGCCTCAAGCGCCGGTAAGTCGTTGCGGCCTGACGCGCCTAGTGTTTCTGTTCCAATACGCACGGCGTCGATGCCGAGCAATGCCAGCGCTGATTGAGTTCTTTGCGAACGGTTCTGTGCGAGCGCGAGAAGGCTCTGGAAAGATTTTGTGTCGTCAATCGCTTTGTTCAAAATATGTGCGCCGCCGACATCACCATTCATCGCAGCAGTTATGTCTTCGCGTCGGCCGGTTGTTGCTTCTGTACGTGTTACATCCGCGCGAACTTTAATGTCGGACACGATGCGTGATAGCCGTGAGAATGATAATATGTTCGGGATGCCGGCGCTGCTCATCTATAGCTCCATCAGCCTACGCATCATATCGTCAGCGACTTGTATGACCCGTGCATTTGCAGCGTATGCCTGTTCAATCAACAAAAGCTGTTGAAGTTCAAAATCAGTGTCAACGGCGGTTGCGGCCTGCTCTGCATCAGTGAGCAATCGGGAGCGCGCTGCAGTGGAAGCGAGTTGTGACTCAGCAGATATACGCGCGCGTCCGACTGAAGATGTGACGTCTGCAGCCGCCGCCGCCGCCGACAGCATGCCGCTCAACCCAGTGCCGGGCGGAGGTGTCTTTAGGGCGGTTAAAGAGTCCAACAATGTAAGGATGATTGTAGCATTGCCGGATGCGCCTTGCGTTATTGCGCCAATACCATCTCTAAGTCGCCACGCAGCGCCGCCCTGATCGGGATCAACTGCCGCGTTTATGGCGATGCGCGCCGACAAGCCAGTCTCGAGGGCCGGATTAAATGCCGCGCCAGCATCTGTAAACAGACCCGGATCGCCCGGCGCCAGCGTCGGGTCTATGCCCTCAAATCGCTCTATAACATCTCGCGCCAGTGCGTCTATTTGCATTTGAAATTCTGGTACGATCTCGTCGCGTACAGTAAACAAGCCAGCGAGTGCGCCTTGCGTAATCTCAAATGCGCCGCCGCCGCTTGGTGTTAAATCGGCGCCGTCAAGGGTCAGTCCTGAAAGTGTGCCATTGCCGAGCGTCATTCCTGGCCCGATATTGTTGGTCGGCGTGAAAACCAATTGACGCGCAGTCCCGGCAAGCAGAAAGGCTCCCTCATCGGTAATAAGATCAATTTTTCCATTGCCTCGGCGGATCTCTTTCACAGGAATAATTTCCGAGATCTGATCGATCAAAATTTTACGCTGATCTTCAAGACCGGTCGTATCCTGGCGTCCGTTACCAAGGACGCTGATCTCGGTGTTCAGTTTTTCGATTTCTTTTACAACGTCATTTACAAAATCAACCCGGTTCGCAATTTCAGCATCTGCATTTTGCCTGGTTGACAATGCATTACTAGCTAGCTGGCGAAATGTTGATGTTAACGCGTTTGCAGAATCGAGAACCTGGGCTTGAATTGAGCGTGACTCCGGCGTTTGTGAAAGCGACCGCAGGGAAGATTCAAGATTTTGATATTGAGAAAAAAGGCTAAAAGGATCGCCAGGCTCGCCCAATGCGCTATTAAAGGAGGCGTATGTTCCTGCTATAGTCTGTTCACGGATAAGTGTGCTATCGGCAAGGCGACGATTGCGCGTGAGCGTGAAATCGACAGCGCGTGTAATGCCATCGAAATTAACGCCCGCGCCTGTGCCCGCGAACACATTTTGGCTGATTTGCGCAGTGCGTCTGGCAAATCCGGGTGTCAGTGCGTTGGCGACATTATTAGAAACTACGCCAGCCCGTCTTGAGGCAACCGCAAGCCCGGAATTTGCATTCGCTAAAGCTGATGTAATGCCCATAACCTACCACTCATTCTGAGCTCTGCGGTACTAAGTTACCTGATCAGGTTCGTCGTCTCTTGAAGCATTTCGTCTACAGTCTGAATGATCTTGGCGTTTGACGAATATGCACGCTGGGTTTTGATGAGGTCGGTTAATTCACCAGCGATGTCCGTTGTCGATTCCGCCAGAGCAAACCCAACAGTGGTGCCGACCGGACCGGTGTTAGCGTCCCATAAAAAGAAATCACCACTACCTTGGGAAACACCAAATGTCTGGTTGTCGAAAGCCTGTAGCCCGTTCATGTTTGGAACGTTCGCAAGTGGAATTTGGTAAATTGTACGACGGAAGCCATTATCGTAGATGCCCTCAATGCGGCCGTCTTCGGTAATTTCAAGGGCATTAAGGTTGCCGACCGGAGCCCCGTCAGCGCGCACGCCAACCGGTGAGAAATTCGACGACAATTGCGTGAGCGGTCCGCCAGCGCCGGGTGAGCCAATATCTATACTAAGGGATCCGCTTCCGGTTGTTACCGTAATAAGCCCGGTTGTTGCGTCATAGGCGGCGCCGACGCCTGGGGTGACGGTCAAGATGGAGCCGCCACTGCCAAGGGTGTCATCGAAGGTGATATCTAGCGTAGCGATTGGCGTGGTTGGATCGCCTGCGAAGTCGGTGATATCTAGTGTCCATGTATTCGTCGAGCCAGTCACGGGCACTTGCGGTATAAAGCTGAGGTTTAGTGTTTGAGAGCTGCCAAGCGTGTCAAAATACTCAATCGGAAGGTCAATGGCGGCGCCGCTTGCGCCGGCCTCAGTTTCCGTAGCTGGAATATTAAGGCCAAGGTCAATATTTGTTGTCGGCACGGCGATGAATTGGTTGGCGGTTACCTGAACTGGCTCCAGCCCAGCGGAGCTAGTGCGTGTGGGAACATTCACAGTGCCATCGGGATCAGCGGGCCAACCCATAAGAAAATTACCGTTCAGCGTACGAAGAAGGCCGTTTTTATCCGCTGCGAACGATCCGGTCGACGTGAAAAACAACGGCCGTTCACCAGTCGTTGTGGTCGCTCCAGCGAGGTTTGTGACCGGAATCAGGCCGCGTCCGGAAACTGAAATATCTGTGCTGTTGCTTGTTGAAATTAGCGCTCCTTGAGCGGAAACGTCTTTAAAGGTCGCCACGCGAACGCCGCCAGCGGTAAATTCGCCCGCGCCCTGTTGCAGAACCAAACTGGAGAACTCTGTGTCTGCCCGCTTATACCCAAACGTTGCGGAGTTTGCGATATTGTCCGATATTGTGGACAGTTTGGTGGCATTGGCGGCTAGTCCGCTAACGCCGGCATTCAGAGAAGATGAAAGGCCCATAACTACAACTCACATTTGTGTTTCTGTTAACCAAGTTCCTCCGGACTATCGGACAATGTCCTTAAAATTTTCATAATCAACGCAGCAGGTGATTATGATTTGAGTATTGTGATGGATATTCTACGGTTTTGCGGAGCAAACCGATCTTCTACCAACGGCTCGCTATCAGCCTTGCCGGCGACTTCGTTGACTTGTGTTATCGGCAATCCAGCGAAGATCATTAACCGGCGCGCCACATGCGCGCGATCCGTTGAAAGTTCCCAATTCGTGTAGTCTCGTCCGCTTGAATAGGGCAGGCTATCAGTATGCCCTACAATAGAAATCTTGTTTTCCACTAAAGATAAACTTTTTGCAACAACCTCTAAAAGCAGCATCATTATGGGTGAGGCGGTTGTCGAGCCGACGTTAAATAATGGATTGTCATCAGTATCGATTAGTTCAATAACAAGCCCTTCGGGCGTTACGCGCAACTGAATATGGTTCGCTAAGCCCTGGTTTTGATCGCCGCCGATCTGGGTGAGTAGATCTTCTTCAACCGCCTCCAATGCAGCTTGTTGGGCGTTTTGAATGCGCGTTTCCTCTTCCTTTAAAACCTCGGCCGCCGACTGACCGTCTTTTTTTTGCTCAGTGTCAGAATTTTCTTCAGTTGTTGGTTGGCTGTTTTTTTTAGGTTCGGTGGCAGCGTTCGATTCGGCTTTTGCGGAGAAAATAGTGGCGCCTTCCAATAGTTCAGTGCCCCCGCCTGACATCGGGCTTATGGGGATGGAGGGGTTGAAATAATCCGCGAGCCCCTTGCGCTGGTCTTCAGTGGTTGCGTTGAGTAGCCACATGAGCAGAAAAAAGGCCATCATTGCCGTTACAAAATCGGCATAAGCTACCTTCCAGGCGCCGCCATGGTGACCATCGCCGGCAACTTTCTTTACTCTTTTGATGATTATCGTCGGTTCGGAGTCGCTCACAGGATACCGGGATCGGTTACGCTACACAGGAGCCGCATTTTAACCAACTGCGTGTTAATTTCAGGCTAACATCAAAGCCGCGAAAAGCCGTTAAGGTTAGCGAAATATAAACAAATTCAACGCTAACTCGGGGCGCCACAAAACGTTAAGAAGGTAACTGCGAATGACGCAGAAGCAGGCCGCGACGCTGTCAAAAAAGATCGAAAGTGCGAGCATAGATATTTCAATCTTTCCTCGCCTTGAAGAGCTTACGTCTACGCTCGCGGAGGCGTGTGTTGCTGTGATTTCTGATGCAACAAAAAAATCCGTCCAGATCGTGCAAATGAATACCAACATGACCGATGGCAGGCATGCGTTAGAAGGGGTGCAAGAGGGCGCTCCGCTTTATGGGGCGGCAGCGGCATACGTTAATCAGGTCATTTTTGTAACGCTGGCGTCAGGTTTTACGGCGTCGCTAAGTGAAAGTTTGTTGGGTGGAGTTTTTACAACTCCGGAAGAAGGCGTTCACCCCACAGATCTTGATATCGCCTTAGCGAGGCCGACGATTGATAGTTTTCTAGAGCCATTGAACGCAATACCTCCCGAAGATGTAAACATACTTCAAGAGCATACGCTTCACCCGGCTGCGGTGACAGCTATTGAAGAGGAAATGGTGACCAGCCAGCACGAGGCGGCATATATCAATTTGTCGTTTGACCTCAGTTTTGAAGAAACATTGGCGCCCGGCGTTGTCACTGTGCATTTGCCGATTGAATTTCTGGAGTGCCGCGGTCTGTTAACAACTGTCCGAAAACGCACGGTTGTCGAAGGTGATAATTCGCGCTGGCGTCAAGAAATGGAAGCCAACATCAGCCAAAGCGATATTGAACTTGATATAGTCCTTGACCGATATAAGGCGACTTTATCTGAACTTTCCAAACTTGAGGTCGGGCAGATTATTCAACTTGCCAGTAAGGCTGACCGATCGCTTGATATTACGATGGATACAAGTGCTGGACGATGTTCGATTGGTTCAGGCCGTTTGGGAACTTTCGGGAAGTCGAAGGCAGTGAAGGTAAGTTCATTGCAAGACCCGGTTTTGCTCTGACAGTAACGATTGCTATGACATCAAGGCTCTGCGAGTTGACCGTTGAAAATATCGTGCGCTATGGTCTGTAAACTTTGTTAACCATTTTAGTATTTCATTTATTGCCGTCTAGTATGGGCGGATACCGTGAACGTCGAGATTTTTGTTCTATAAAATGACGACGGTTAGAAATCGAGGAAGAAATCCACAATGCCTGCACTTCATCAAGATATTGATACAAACCTCTCCCGGGATCGCGCGCGCGGCGCTGGTGAAGGCTCGAATGTTCAGGGTTTATTTGAAGAAGCAGTCCCCTTTATACAACAGCTAAATTCAGCAACCGAAATAGAATCCCCAACAGATATCGAAGATAGCGCTTTCGCGTTGGAACGGCTGAGCGAACTCTGTGATACGGTTGCTAGCTATTCATCCGATAGCGTGAAGGAAATTGTGCTAAAGGTGGCTCTCTATCGCGCGATGGCGCCAGAGGCCGCACAACATCAGAGCTCATGGACAATAGATGAGCGCCTGCTGAACTCGATCATGAGCGACATTGAAAAACTTTCGTAATACTTGAGCGGCAGCCGATGAGAATAACTCTCGACCTCTGCCTGGTTCCATTCAATGTTTCAGAGCTGTTCTATGGCCACTTGAATCTTGGGCCGGTTTACGGCTCTTGCTGGGTCATATTTCCATTCCAAGACTAATCGCCGTCTCAACTGGAAACGTCGAGCCGCAAGGAATTGATTGCGATTTCCGCACAATCTTATAAAAGGTCTAGCTCGCCGGGTTGTAAGCGCTGCCGCTATTCGGCGCTTCCTGGCGCCGTTGTGTGGGTGGGGCGATATGCGTTAGACTTAATCCTTTTCGGGTCAGATTAATTAGCGGAGCAGGTTTGCAGGGTGAAGCATTTCAAACTTACCACCGATGACTCGCAATTGAGTGTGCGCGACATCGCCGACAATTTTGATGATCTTCATCCACCGCTGGACGGCGCCCAAGCCATTGTTGAGGCTGGTCGATGTCTTTACTGTTATGATGCGCCTTGTATGAACGCGTGTCCGACACGCATCGATATTCCGAAATTTATTCATCAGATTCGATCTGGCAATCTCGACGGTTCGGCGCGAACAATCCTGTCGGTAAATATTATGGGTGGCGCCTGCGCGCGGGCTTGTCCGACGGAAGTCCTGTGTGAAGAAGTTTGTGTTGTCCAACATACGGAGAGTGCGCCGGTAAAGATCGGTGAATTACAACGCCACGCTGTCGATCATTTGCTGGCGAAGGGCGGAGCCCATCCGTTTGTGCGCGCGCCATTGTCGGGCTTCAAGCTGGCGGTCATCGGCGCCGGCCCGGCGGGGCTGTCATTTGCCCATCGCGCGGCGATGCTTGGTTATGATGTGGTTGTGTTTGAAGCCAAGCCAAAATCTGGCGGGCTTAATGAATATGGTCTTGCCGGATATAAGATGGCGAATGATTTTGCGCAGGCCGAAATTGAGTTTCTCCTCTCCATAGGCGGTATCAGTATTGAGCACGGCAAGGTGCTTGGCGACAATCTTTCGCTCGATGGTCTTCGCACCGCCTACGATGCGGTGTTCATTGGCGCCGGGCTCACCGCTGCGCGCGGCCTTGGCGTTGACGGTGAAGACCTCGCCGGGGTTAGCGACGCGCTCGAATTTATCGAAAATGTTCGCGAGGCGGTGGACAAATCAAACGTTCCGGTTGGCGATGATGTGGTGGTTATTGGTGGCGGCAACACTGCGATTGATGCGGCCGTGCAAGCCAAATGTCTGGGTGCGCGCAATGTCACGCTGGTTTACCGGCGCGGTCCGGACGCCATGACTGCGACCCAATGGGAGCACGATCTTGCGACAGCAAACGGTGTGGTCGTGCGTTATTGGGCGTCGCCCGAAGCATTTAAGGGCAGCGCAAAGGTCGAGTACGCTGTGTTTTCTGCAATGCGCATCGTCGACGGCAAGCTGACGCCGAGCGGCGACAGTTTTGAGCTTCCCGCCGACATGGTGCTGAAGGCGATTGGCCAAATGTTGAATAGCGCAATATTTGATGCGCTAAAGCTTGAGGGCGGCAAGATTGCGGTCGACGCGCATTATCAAACTTCGCTGGCGGGCGTTTTTGCTGGCGGCGACTGCGTAAATTCCGGCGAAGACCTGACGGTACAGGCTGTCGAGGACGGTAAACAGGCGGCGATCGCAGTGGACATCATGCTGCACGCGAAACGGAAGGGAGCGGCCGAATGAGTGATCTTGGTTGCATCATTGGCGGTGTTGAAAGCATCAATCCGTTCTGGCTCGCATCAGCGCCGCCATCCGACAAGAAGTATAATGTCGAGCGTGCGTTTAGGGCTGGCTGGGGCGGCGCGGTCTGGAAAACCCTCGGCGTTGATCCGCCTGTCGTCAATGTCACCAGCCGGTATGGCGTACACAGAACACAGGACCGGCGGATTATCGGAATCAACAATATTGAGTTGATTTCCGACCGACCATTGGGCGTGAATCTTCGTGAGATAGAGGAGATGCGCCGGGAATGGCCGGACAGGGTGATCATCGGCTCGATTATGGCGCCGATGGACGAACAGGCGTGGAAATCGCTGGCAATCAAAGTCGCCAATAGCGGCGTGCAGGGGATCGAGCTAAATCTTGGCTGCCCGCATGGCATGTGCGAGCGCGGCATGGGCTCTGCGGTGGGCCAGGCGCCGGCGTTTGTTGAACAAACAACGCGCTGGGTCCGCGAGGTTGTCGATATCCCGGTATTCACCAAGCTGACGCCGAATGTCACCGACATTATTGTTCCGGCGGTTGCGGCCAAAGCTGGCGGCGCACATGCAGTGTCGCTGATCAACACGGTGAACTCTGTTATCGGTATTGATCTCGACAGCATGACGCCGATGCCAACCGTCGATGGGCGCGGCACCCATGGTGGTTATTGCGGCGAGGCGGTCAAACCCATTGCGCTGCATATGACAGCGGAAATTGCGCGGCAGCCGGAAACGCAAGGGCTCGAAATTTCAGCGATTGGCGGTATTACCACCTGGCGCGATGCAGCGGAATTTATCGCCCTCGGTGCGGGCGCCGTTCAGGTCTGTACGGCGGCGATGCTGTATGGGTTTCGTATCGTTGAAGATATGAATGAAGGGCTTGCCGCTTTTATGCGCGACAAGGGTTATCGCTCGATTGCTGATTTTAAAGGCAAAGCCACGGCGCAGACGGTCGACTGGAATGAGCTGAATATCAACCATGATTTGAAAGCGCGGATCGACGATGAGGCCTGCATCGAATGTGGACGATGCTTTATCGCTTGCGAAGATACCGCGCATCAGGCGATCCGTATCGATGTGAATACTGATGGCGGTCGCAAGTTTATCGTGATCGATGATGAATGCGTTGGCTGCAATCTTTGCATGCATGTATGCCCGGTCAAGGATTGCATCACCATGGAAGCGGTCGATACCGACCGGCCTTATTTGACCTGGCCGGAACATCCGAAAAACCCGCTGCGCAAAGCGGCTGAGTAATAGATAAAAGGACTAACGGCGCGGATGAAACGTATTGGACATATTATTGGCGGTGATGAGGTCGTTGAGGGTGAGGTAACCGGCCCGGTGTTTAACCCCGCAACCGGGCGGCAGAGCGGCGAGGTTTTGTTGGGCGGGGCGCCTGAAGTGACGCTGGCGGTGAATGCTGCCAAAGACGCCTTGCCGGAGTGGTCGGCGACGCCGCCAGCCAAACGTGCAGGCGTTATGTTTGCCTTGCGCGAGATTATGAAGGCGCGCCGTGATGAGGTTGCCGAAACCATCAGTGCCGAGCACGGCAAAACCCATGAGGATGCGCTCGGCGAAGTCACCCGTGCTTTGGAAGTTGTCGAATTTGCGAGCGGTATCCCGCATTTGTTGAAGGGCGATTTTTCTAACTCTGTCGCTAGCGGCGTCGATACACATGCAGTGCGCGAGCCGCTTGGTGTTGTCGCGGGCGTCACGCCGTTTAACTTTCCGTCTATGGTGCCGCTATGGATGATCCCGATGGCGTTGGCCTGCGGCAACACGTTTGTCTTAAAACCATCGGAGAAAAATCCGTCATCGGCCAACCTTATTCACGATATGTTTGCAGAGGCGGGGCTACCGGCGGGCGTTCTCAATATCGTTCATGGTGCTAAAGATGCGGTCGATGCTGTGCTCGACCATCCGGATGTCGCGGCGGTTAGCTTTGTTGGCTCAACCCCGGTTGCGCAATATGTCTATAGCCGCGGCTGCGCGGCCGGAAAGCGCGTGCAAGCGCTGGGCGGTGCGAAGAACCATATGATTATCATGCCCGACGCCGACCTTGATCAGGTAAGCGATGCGTTGCTTGGCGCCGGCTTTGGCTCCGCCGGCGAGCGCTGTATGGCGATTTCCGTTGCGGTGCCGGTGGGGGAGGAGACCGCCGAGCGGTTGGTCGAAAAACTCGGCCCCCGCGTGCGAGCGCTCAAAATCGGTCCGAGTACGGATGGTGAGGCGGAGATGGGTCCGCTAATTACCGAGGCGCATCGCGACCGTGTCGCGCAATTGATCAGCGATGGCGAAAGCGAAGGCGCGAAGGTCGTTGTTGATGGGCGCGGCTTGACAATGCAGGGTTATGAAGACGGATATTGGCTCGGCGGCTCTCTAATCGATCATGTCAAACCCGGCATGCGGGTCTATGACGAGGAGGTTTTCGGCCCCGTCCTATCGGTCGTGCGCGCGGATGACTATGACGCGGCGGTCGAACTCATCGATACCAATCCAT
Organism: Hyphococcus sp.; assembly: GCA_021776455.1. Classification (GTDB taxonomy): domain Bacteria; phylum Pseudomonadota; class Alphaproteobacteria; order Caulobacterales; family Parvularculaceae; genus Hyphococcus. The sequence continues at coordinate 104,911 of JAJFFX010000008.1, forward strand.
ACGCCAACGGCACAGCAATTTTTACGCGTGACGGTGATGCGGCGCGTGATTTCACTTCGCGCATTAAGGTTGGCATGGTCGGCGTTAATGTGCCGATCCCGGTGCCGGTGGGCTATCACAGCTTTGGCGGCTGGAAGCGGTCTATATTTGGCGGTCACGGAATTTATGGTCCAGAAGCGATCCATTTTTATACCCGCCTTAAAACCGTAACCACACGGTGGCCGACCGGCATTCGCGCGGGCGCTGACTTTAAATTTCCGACGATGAATTAGGAGACTAATACCATGACCACACTGCGCGGCGGCCTTATCCAAATGGGGCTGAAAGGTTCTACCGATGACACGCCGGAAAATATCCGTCAGGCGATGATTGATGCGCATATACCGCTGATCGAAAAGGCCGGCCAGGAAGGCGTGCAGGTCTTATGTTTTCAGGAAGTGTTCACCCAGCCCTATTTCTGTCCCAGCCAGGACGTCAAATGGTATGAGGCGGCGGAATATATCCCTGATGGTCCGACCACTAAGCTGATGCAGGAATATGCAAAAAAATTCAGCATGGTGATTGTCGTTCCGATCTATGAACGCACCAATGTCGCGGGCGTTTATTACAACACCGCCGCGGTGATTGACGCCGATGGATCTTATCTTGGCAAGTATCGCAAAACCCATATTCCGCAAGTTAAAGGCTTTTGGGAAAAATTCTTCTTTAAGCCCGGCGCCTCCGACTGGCCGGTCTTTAACACCGCCTATTGCAAGCTCGGGGTTTATATCTGTTACGACCGGCATTTCCCTGAAGGCTGGCGGGCGCTGGCGCTAAACGGGGCTGAATATATCGTCAATCCGTCGGCGACTGTGGCGGGGCTTTCGGAATACTTATGGAAGCTTGAACAGCCTGCGTCAGCGGTCGCCAATGGTTGCTGGATCGGCGCCATCAACCGCATCGGCGTTGAGGCACCCTGGAACATCGGTGAGTTCTATGGCCAAAGCTATTTCGTCAACCCGCGCGGGCAGATTGAGGCTGAGGCTAGCCGCGATCAAGACGAGCTTATTGTTCATGACATGAATATGGATATGGTGCGCGAAGTGCGCGATCTATGGCAGTTCTTCCGCGATCGCCGCCCCGATACTTATGGACCGCTTGTGGCGTGTGAATAGAGGCCCACAAGGGGCGCGATTTAAAAAGGCGAACCGCCCATGACCGACGCCGCGGCTACCGCCGATGCTACAGCAAAAAAAGCTTACGATCCCGGCTTGTGGAACGAAGACCTAGCGCCCGCTGCTGCGTCGGCGCGCAACTGGGATGCGCCGGCCTATGCGGCCTTATGGGTGGCGATGGTTGCGTGTGTTCCGACCTATTTATTGGCGGGCGGATTAATTGCCGCGGGAATGAATTGGTATCAGGCCGTGCTGACGGTTTTTCTCGGCAACATGATCGTTCTGGCGCCGATGGTGGCGATTGGCCATATGGGCGCCAAATATGGCGTTCCTTTCCCGGTGTTACTGCGCTCGGCGTTTGGTCCGCAGGGTGCGAAAATCCCTGCGGTTGCGCGTGGTCTAGTTGCTTGCGGTTGGTTCGGCATCAACACCTGGGTAGGCGGCTCGGCGATTTACGTGATTTTAAACACGCTGACCGGCGATATGTTTATCGGCGCGCCGCTTCCCGTGCTTGGCATCGATGTGGCGCAAACCATCAGCTTTCTCGCCTTCTGGTCCATGCATCTCTATTTTATCCGTAACGGGACAGAATCAATTCGTTGGCTGGAAGTCCTTGCAGCGCCGTTCCTTCTTGCGATGGCGTTTGCGCTTTTGGCCTGGGCCTATGTCGCCGCCGGCGGTTTTGGTGAAATGCTATCTGCGCCGTCGCAATTTGTTGAAGGCGGCGCCAAGGAAGGCCAGTTCTGGAGTACATTTTTCATCTCACTCACCGCCATGGTCGGTTTTTGGGCGACGATGGCGCTCAATATTCCGGACTTCACGCGTTACGCAAAAAATCAGCGCGCTCAGATTGTGGGCCAGGCAATCGGCCTGCCGATACCCATGGCGCTGTTTGCTTTTGTCTCCGTCGCCGTTACGTCGGCGACCGTCGTCATCTATGGCGAACCGGTCTGGAATCCGGTTGATCTGGCTGGACGCATGGGTGGCGTTACAGTTGTGTTTGCACTCGCCGCGCTTGTTGTTGCGACACTGACGACCAATCTCGCGGCCAATATCGTCGCGCCCGCCTATGGGTTTTCAAACCTCGCGCCGTCAAAAATTTCATTCCGAATGGGCGGGTATATCACCGCCGGCATTGGCATCGCTATATTCCCTTGGAAGCTGGTTGAGGATGCGAGCGCCTATATTTTTACCTGGCTGGTGGGATATTCCGCTTTGCTTGGGCCGATTGCCGGCATTTTGATAGCGGATTATTTTCTGTTACGGCGAACCCATCTGATTGTTGATGATCTGTTCAAAACCGACGGCGCATACGCCGGCCGCAGGGGCTGGAATCATGCCGGGCTGATCGCTTTGGCGGTTGGCATTGTGCCCAATCTGCCTGGCTTTCTCCATGCGGCCGGGGCAGTGAAGTCTGTTCCGGCTATCTTTGACGGAATTTATATCTATGCCTGGTTTGTCGGTTTTCTTGTCGCGGCGGGGGTGTATTATCTGCTGACGCGGGACGTGGCGAAAAAATGAGAGGACGTCAGACATGTCGCTTTTGATACGGGGCGGAACCGTCGTCAACGCAGATGGGCGCGCGCGCGCTGATGTATATTGCGCCAATGGCAAAATCGTTGCGGTGGGTGAAAATCTTGAAACACCAACTGGCGCTGAAGTGATCGACGCCGGCGGGCAATATGTGATGCCGGGTGGGATTGATCCGCATACCCATATGCAACTACCGTTCATGGGGACGGTGGCGTCGGAAGATTTTTATACCGGGACAGCGGCGGGTTTTGCCGGCGGCACGACGATGATCATCGATTTTGTTATTCCTAATCCGCAACAATCTCTGATGGAGGCCTATCGCGACTGGCGCGGCTGGGCTGAAAAATCAGCCGGCGATTACAGCTTTCATGTCGCGGTCACCTGGTGGGACGAGAGCGTCGCGGCTGATATGAAAACCCTGGTCGAGGAAGAAGGCGTCAACAGCTTCAAGCATTTTATGGCCTATAAAAACGCTATCATGGCGACCGATGAGACCATCTATCACAGCTTTAAGCAGGCGCTGGAGCTTGGTGCGATTGTAACCGTTCATGCCGAGAACGGCGAGCTGGTTTATCAGCTGCAGCGCGAAATTCTGGCGCAGGGAATTACCGGACCGGAAGGCCACCCGCTTTCGCGCCCACCCAAAGTTGAAGGCGAGGCCGCGCATCGGGTGATTAAGTTCGCCGAAGTGATCGGCGTGCCGGTCTACCTAGTGCATGTCTCAACTGAAGATGCGCTGGGGCATATTATGCGTGCGCGCGCCGAAGGCAGCCGTGTCTTTGGCGAAGTGTTGGCGGGACACCTGCTGATAGATGACAGTGTTTATCGCAATCCTGACTGGGGGCACGCCGCTGCACATGTGATGTCGCCGCCATTCCGCCCGAAGGAGAACCAGGAAGCGCTTTGGCGTGGGCTACAATCTGGCGCCTTGCAAACCACGGCGACGGATCATTGCTGTTTTTGTTATGACCAAAAAGCGATGGGCAAGGACGATTTCACGCAAATCCCGAACGGGACCGGCGGCGTCGAGGACCGGCTTGCGGTTCTTTGGACGCACGGCGTCGGTACGGGCCGGTTAACGCCGGAGGAGTTCGTCGCCGTAACATCGACCAATACGGCCAAAATTTTCAATATCCATCCACGCAAGGGCGCGGTCGTTGTCGGCGCCGATGCCGACATTGTTGTCTGGGACCCGGCGGCGAGCAAAACTATTTCGAAAGAAACCCATCATCAAAATATTGATTTCAATATTTTTGAAGGCATGGAAGTGACGGGGCTAGCCTCCCATACGGTGAGCCAGGGCAAGCTGGTCTACGCCAATGGAGATTTGCGCGCTGAGCGTGGGGCAGGGCAGTATATCAAGCGCCCTGCGTTTCACCCGATGTTTGATGCGTTGGACAAGCGTGCTGCGATGAGTGTGAACACGCCGGTTGTGCGGTGAGTGTATTGGGTTGCTTTGAGGGGTATGTCTGATGTTTGAAGCCGAAAACGCGCGCTTAAAAATATCGCGTTAGACGAAATGTCAGGAAATCATCGTCGCGAACGGAATTGGCGAGGTTTGCCGGGTCAACATTGAAAAACAGTCGACTTTCAAACTCCGCTGTCCAGTTCTGACCAAGACGGCGCTCAGCCTCGAGGAACATCGAAAGCGAGCTGTCATCGGCGTCAACGGAGACGCCAGCCAGCATTGAGGTGTCTTGCGTATCGTTGAAGGCAAGGCGTGCGCCCGTGAAAACGTCGTTTTGGAATGCGGTAAACGGCGCCTCAGAGGTCAGTCCAAAAGTTTCTGCGACAAATCCGTCATCGCGGCCATCATAGAGATATTCGGCTAAGAGCCCAAGGTCCCATGGCTTTTCGAAAATCTGGTAAACCGTATATTCAAACCCGGCGACGCCGGCGAAAAATGTTTCCCCCTGCCCGCCGCGAACAATCGCCTCGCCCTTCCACAGCCAGGCGCCAGCTGTGTACTGAACATCCAGACTTCCTTGGGTGATCCGGTCATAGACCGGAAGGAGCGTGTTTCCCGTTGGAGCAATGGTAAAGCGGGGTTCGCGTGAGGTTCCGTGAAAGCCCGACAGGCCGACATCCCAATTGCCGAAGAAGTTGGAATATCGCGCTGCATAATCCACCGCGCCGCGCCGCGCGTTGCGTTCAAAGATTGGGTTTTCTGTGTCGGTCGGCAACTCGAAGCGCAGTCGTCCATCGGACCCCGGAAAAGTTCGAGTGCGAAATCCCGGAAGAACAAACAGATCCAGCTGCCCCCAGTCTTTCAACAAAGAAAGCTTGACCATCGGCTGGCCAAGCTTGTCCTCTTCGTCGATATCCTCAACGCCATCGGTCTGGTTGATGATATCGACGAGGTGGCGCGATTCAACTGTGCCCCAAAAGACTTTTGCAGCGCCTATAAGAAGGGTCCAGTCACTCTCGCTGACATACCGATAGTATCCCTCGCGCAGGTCGATATGGGTGCGATTGTCGTCCTGTGCATCAAGCCGCCCGAAGGGAACAATAACAATCTGATGCTTGCCATTATCGCTTTTCCAACGCAGATCAGTCTCCAAGGTTAGCGATGGCTGCCAGTGATCGAATTGACCTGGAAACTGTGCGCTCTGCGGGAAGTAACGAACTTCGCCCGCAATCTCGCCGCCGAACTCCCATTCACCTGCGCTTGCTCCGCCCGAAGCAGCAAGGGCTACACATGTCGAGATGGCAACAATGTTCAGACGCTGGCGCATGATCAATTCCTTATCATATTGCAACTACCGAATGCGCTGCAAAACGCCTTTCACGAAGTCACCTTCGTCAAGCCCGGTTTTGAATTGAAACTCGGAATAGACCAGATCGGTTTCTTTGTTGGTTTTATGATTGACCATAGCAAGCTTATGCGCCCGCCAGATGCCGTCATATTCTCGGTACTCGGAAAGCGTGAGCGTTTTTAGTAAATCGCCGCGGCGATCAAAAAACTCGATCTTCCGCGCCTGAAAAACATCCTGATCGATCCAGGCTTTTTGTTTTGTGTAACCGGATTTCTCGTAGCGAGGAAACCTATCGACGACATCCATCAGCATACCGTCAACGTCTTCCTCGCCGACATAGGCGTATGTGAATTTATTTAGTTCGGTGAGGGTGAAATCCTCAAAGGCGAATTCAGACCCAACAAATGGTCCAGACTTGTTGGCCGAAGCAATACGTTTAACGCGCTTCAACGCTGGCAGAAACAGCCATTGATCATCCGGATCAAGGATTTTCGCATGAGATAGGAGCGCTGTGCCCTCAACATCGCGAGGTGAGTTAAAGATCACCAGAGACTTATCGCCGACGGTCTCGTTTTCTTTTTCCAGAGTAGAAAACGACAGGTTACGCTCTGTTGTCTGCCCGGCTGAGTTGCGTAACACCATAGTTGCAGACACCTTGCTGTCGCCGAACCCGGTGTCGCTACGGTCGCCACGGGCGGCTATTTCATATCCCTTTATCGATGTCGGCGTGTCTCCTCTGGCCACCGGATCATCAACAAATTGACCAGGCTCTTGCGCATTTGCAGACAATGACAACAGCGCGGCGCCAAGCAGCGTGGCGCCGAGCGCCGCTTTAAGCGTGTGCATCGAACGAGTGTTGGACATATTCGTCTCCTTTTACATCTATAGTTTCACCGGAAACCCGCGCCAGTAAAAGCAGCAGCGCCGGCAGAAAGAGAAAATCAAGGACCAGCGCGAAGCCAATCGTCAACGAGGTTAGCATCCCCATCTCCTCATTGATTTTGAACGCCGAAAGCGTCAGCACCAGGAAGCCGGCGCCGAGGATTACCGTATTAACAATGATCGCCACCCCAACGGTTTCAAACGCATAACGGATCGAGTCAGCGGAAGACAGGCCTTTGTCACGGCGCGCGCGCATATATTTTGCAAGAAAATGCACGGTGTCGTCGATGACTATTCCCATAGAAATCGCCGCAATGGCGGCAACAGAGAACCCGACCTCGCCGACCAGAATAGCCCAGGCGCCAAACGCAGAGAGTATAGGCAGTGCGTTTGGCACCAGGCTGATAAGTCCCATACCGACGCTACGCAGCGCCATTATCATAATGATAGCGATGGCGACGATGGCGATTGAAGTGCCGGCTATCATGCTTTCAACATTGCGCTGGGCTATAAAGGTGAACATCACCTGTGGACCGGTCGCCGATGTATGAATTTCGGGTGCATTGTCCTCAAACCATTTCTCAGACTGCTTGAGAAATTCGCGCACGCGCTTTGTCGTCACGCGGCCGTCAAGCGTGGCGGTGACGCGTGTTGCGGATTTGTCGATATTGATCCGGTCATTGAGATCAAGTCCATAAGGGAGCGATAATTCATAAAGCAACAGATATTGCGCGGCGAGCTCGCGCTCATCCGGCAGCCGGTAGAATGCCGGATCATCGGCATTTAAGTTTTTGTTTAGCCGCTTCATGATGTCGGTGATCGAATAGACATGGGTGACATCCGGCTGAACCCTCAACCATTCGGTATAGGCTTCAACCTTTCGCAAATAATCCGGTTCGTTTACGCCGCCGGGTTCATTCGCCGGGATCGAATATTCAACTGGATAGAAGCCAAAATATTCAATAACCAAATCGCTCTCAGAGCGAAATTCGATGCGCGGTGCAAAGTATTCTCTCCATTGATCGCTTAGGTCAATTGACGGGATGAACGAGATCAACGCGATAGCGCCAAATCCGACTATGAGGAGGAGGGTTCGAAAGCGTCCGATCACGAAATTGGCAAACCCCAACATCATCTGGTTACGTGTTTGTCCTTCGGGGCGCGATTTCACGCGAATTGGCGCCAAGCTTAGCAGGGCGGGAAGGAGCGTAATCGATAAAAACCAGGCGGCGAAAATGCCGACGGCTGTAATCGTTCCCAAATCCTGGAATGGCGGCGAGTCGGAAAAGCGGAGCGACAAAAACCCGACGACGGTAGTAATTGATGTCACGCCAACGGGTAAAAAGTTGATGCGCATCGCCTCGACGATAGCGGCGTGTTTTTTGAGCCCGTCACGCATCGCTGCGCGCATTGAAATGAGAATGTGAATTGAATCTGCGATTGCCAATGTCAGAATAATCACCGGCGCGCTGGGGCTTGGGCCTGCGAGTTTTATGCCGATGAAGCCGGCAAAACCCATAGCGATCATGGTTGATAAAATGATGATGGTGAGCGTTGCGGCAGTTGCGGAGGCAGACCGAACGGTGATTGCCGTCAGGACCAGCACGACCAGAAACATTAACGGCACCAATGTGGTCAGATCGTCGTTCACGGCCTCGGAAAATGCATTGTTCAGCATCGTGGTGCCAGTGAGATAGACGTCAAGATTGGGAAACTTTTCCTTGATCATATCTCTTGTGGCGCGCGCCACAAGAACCGCCTCAGGCACTTCGGTCAGTGACTTCTCTGGATACTGAAGAACTACAGCAACGGCGGTTACTTTGCCGTCGGCAGTGATGAGCTGGTCGCGCAGGAGAGGTTCTGACAGCGCGATGTCGCGTTTTTTGTTGAGTTCATCTGGCGTCAGGTTGCGGGCGTCGACGATCAGATCCTCAACGATCAAATCATCTTCGATCGCGTAAGTATATTGGAAGTTACTAAGTGAATCGACGCGCAGAGCGTAAGGAATTTGCCAGCCTTCTTCGGTCAGAAGCTCTACTGCGGCCAACGTGTCGTTTGTAAACGCGCCGCTCCCGTCTTTTGTTTTGAGCACAAAAAGGAATGTATCGCTTTTGGTATAGGTGCTTTGAAACTCTTCAAACGCCTGTAGTTCAGGGTTTTGCTTGGAAAAGAACACGCGGTAATTATTGGAGAATTCCAGCTGTGACGCGTATGAGCCGATAGCGACGGCGCCGCCCACGCTGGCCGCAATAACGATCCATCGCAGTTTGATCATCCATCGCGCCAGCCCGCTGGCAAAACTATCCAGCAGTTTGTTAGATGCAGCCATGGTTTACTCCTTTGAACGGCGCCTTAGCGTTTTCATCAACGCAATCAGCGTATTATTTCTATATCTGTTTGACGGCTGTAGTTTTTGGATTTCGGCGCTTGCGCAGGTGGCTTTGAGCGCCGGTTGGGCGGCCCAAGAGGCGCAGGCATGTATTGAATAAAGTCAGCAGTTCTTTCCGGCCGGCGCCATTGCGCGCCATAGCCCCGACGCCGAGCATGTTTGCGATGAGCAAGGCGGCGCCTTCTTTCGGTGAAATGGCTGGGTTTAATTCGCCGCGCTCATCGGCTTGCGCTAAAGCCATCTCATCGGCGCTGCGTATCTCTTCGAGATAGCTGAGCACGCGCTCCGAGACGGCTTTGTCATAACGCCCGACTTCCGCCGCGACATCGCACATCAGGCAGCCGGCGCCGCGATCCGTCATTTCAGTGATGCAGTATTCAGAGACCTCGCGGATCGCCGCCATCGGCCCGCCTTGCGGATCACTCAAGGCGGTCATGAACAGGTTTTTGCGCTCAATAAAATAGCTTTCCATCACCGCCAGAAAAAGCTCAAGCTTGCCGCCGAAAGCGTTGTAAAGCGCATAGCGGTTCATACCGGTCGCGCAAACCACATCTTCAATGGAAGTTTCATCATAACCCTGGCGCCAAAACAGCTCTTTGGCGGCGTTGATGGGCGCGATCAATAAAGGGTCGCTCAAGGCGATTTCGGCATGGTGTGTCATAAGGCAAATCCAGAATGGTCAATCTGACTTAGAATGCCTATTCTGGATTTGCAAGAGGTTATTTTTAAAACGAGGATTATTGATTAAGAATCAATGAGTTATGGCTTCATTGATTATAGGGTCACGCCGCCAATGGTCTTCATCATCTATAGGGCTGCGCTCTATGGCCTACCAGCAGCAGGAAACCCAGGGGCTTGCGCCGTGCGCATGTGGGGGAGTGTGTTGCTGACGATAGCGGCAGTGGCGCTGGTGGTTGGGGTGGTTTGAGGGGCTCTTAAGTTTAGCGCAACGCATGTTTTTGGGTCGGAAAGCCCCCATCGTCAGCTCCGCTGACACTTCCCCCGCAGGCGGGGGAAGAAAGACAGTGCCGCAAGCGCAACCTTTTCCTCCCCCGTTCACGGGGGAGGTGGCGGCGAAGCCGACGGAGGGGGTTATGTTAGAGGGAAAAGACAGTCGAATGACCGCACAAAAGGCGTGCTCGGCGTCGCGACGCTTGTCGCCATCGATTAGTTCACGCTGGATGCGTAGAGGGCCTATTTCGCCGAAGCCGGGCCGTTGGTTTGGGGGGGATTACTATCCATCCGGCCGTCTGTATTGAACTACATAGCGTGTATATAAAACGCTACTCACGAGCTTCATAACTTTCGCTTATCGTCTTTGCGATACCATCGAAATCAGGAAACAGCTGCGATCGATCAATCGGAATTTTACTCAAAAATGTTCGGATTTCTGGGCGCAGTAATTTTGGAATTATATATTTTACGATTTCTTCTCTGTCGAATTCTTGAAACGGATCTGGGTGAATTGTGAAATAACCGTGTTGTGCTGCGATACGATCGTTTGAATGTTTTGGTTTAATCGTTTGTGGCGCTGTGCCCTTATAGTTTTCAAACTTACGTCCTTCTGAGTGCCATTCGTTTTCTATCGTGCAAGCACCAGATATCTCAATAATACAACTATCCCCATCGTAATCTGCATCTTCAACAGCAAAAAAAGCGGCGATCGGAATACTGCCTGTCCAATCAAGAAGTTGTGTAGGGACCCCATGATGCTGAGCCATTACAAGCCACTGTCATGGGCTATGATCGACACCAGTTAACGTGAGCGCGCGGTGTTGAAACTCTCTAACTGGCATTCTCCAGGATTGGGTTCTCTTTGTACCCAATCGGCCGATTTTGGGTAGCAGTTTCCACGTCACATCTCGATGGCCCCTGTATAATTTTGCTTCGCTTTGCATCATCCATGAGATGAAATCTTCAAAATTTTCTAACTGGATAATTTTCATATCTAGATGGCTTTATAGGTGGCGCGTGCAACTAAGTCGCCACATTATCTTCTGAGTCGCTTCGATCTCTCGGCTTTCGGCATACTCCGCACATTACTCACTGTCCCCTCGGGCTTTTTGATCCTTGAGGATGTGACCGCTTTCGCGGTCGGGCTGGATCGTCCTTTCCGGATTCTGCGCGAATGCTTTCCTGTCTGGCGAATGGATCGTCTGAAATCGACAGTTCGACCTCCTGCAACCGCTTGATCTCGTCGCGGATCCGCCCCGCTTCCTCGAACTCCAGGTTGGCGGCGGCGTCGCGCATTTGTTTTTCTAGCGCGGCGAGGTGGGCTTTGAGGTTGTGGCCTGGGGCTAGGAAGTCTTCGCTATCCTCGCCGAGGCCGGCGCGGCCGGGTTGTGCGGCTTTGAAGCCCCTATGGCCAACAAACGTTTGCCCAGCGGCGGCTTTTTTACCTTCGTCGTTGGAATTGGCGATATCGGCGATGGCGGCCTTGGTGCTTTCCGGCGTGATGTTGTGGGCTTTGTTGTGGGCGAGTTGTTTTTCGCGCCGCCGGTCGGTCTCGCCGATCGCCCGTTCCATGGATCCGGTGATGCGGTCCGCATAGAGAATAACCCGGCCGTCAACATTGCGCGCGGCGCGACCGATGGTCTGGATCAGCGATGTCTCGGAGCGAAGGAAGCCTTCCTTGTCAGCATCGAGGATGGCGACCAGCCGGCATTCGGGAATATCGAGCCCCTCGCGCAGGAGGTTGATCCCGACCAGCACGTCAAATGCGCCAAGGCGCAAATCGCGGATGATCTCGATGCGCTCCAGCGTGTCGATATCAGAATGCATGTAGCGCACGCGCACGCCCTGTTCATGCATATATTCGGTGAGGTCCTCGGACATGCGCTTGGTGAGCGTGGTGACCAAAACCCGCCCGCCCTGTTTTGCAACCGCCTTGCATTCGGCGATCACATCGTCGACCTGGTTTTGCTTATCTCCCGTCACCGGGCGAATTTCAACTCCCGGATCGACCAGGCCGGTCGGGCGGATCACCTGTTCGGTAAAGACTCCGCCGGTCTGGTCTAACTCCCACGCGCCGGGCGTTGCGGAAAAATGCACCGTCTGTGGGCGCATCTTTTCCCATTCCTCAAATTTTAGCGGCCGGTTGTCCATGCAGGAAGGCAGGCGGAAGCCATATTCCGCGAGCGTGCGCTTGCGGTTGAAGTCGCCGCGAAACATCGCCCCGATCTGCGGCACGGTGACGTGGCTTTCGTCACAAAAGACCAGCGCATTTTCGGGGAGATATTCAAACAAGGTTGGCGGCGGCTCGCCAGGTTTGCGACCCGTGAGATAACGGGAATAATTCTCAATCCCGGCGCAGGCGCCCGTCGCCGCCATCATCTCAAGGTCAAATTGCACGCGTTGGTCAAGGCGCTGGGCTTCAAGCAAGCGCCCCTCCTCGCGCATGATCGGCAAAGTCTCATTTAATTCCTTCTTGATGCCAATCATCGCCTGGTTCAGCGTCGGGCGCGGCGTGACATAGTGAGAATTGGCGTAGAGCGTGACCTGTTCGAGGTCGCCGGTTTTCTGACCCGTGAGCGGGTCAAATTCGGTGATCTCTTCAATCTCGTCGCCGAACAGAGAAATGCGCCAGGCGCGGTCTTCATAATGCGCCGGGAACACCTCAATCATATCGCCGCGCGCCCGGAAACAACCGCGCGCAAACGCGTTGTCGTTGCGGCGATATTGCAAAGCGACAAGGTCGGCGAGGAGTTTTTTACGCTCAATCGTCTCACCCGTCTTCAGTGAGAAGGTCAGCGCCGTATAGGTCTCGACCGAGCCGATGCCATAAATACAACTCACCGAGGCGACAATCACCACATCGTCGCGCTCCAACAACGCCCGCGTTGCGGCATGGCGCATGCGGTCGATCTGTTCGTTGATCGAGCTTTCTTTTTCGATATAAGTGTCCGTACGCGGAACATAGGCCTCTGGCTGGTAGTAGTCGTAATAGGAAACGAAATATTCAACCGCATTGTCGGGGAAGAACGCCTTGAACTCGCCATAGAGTTGGGCGGCTAGCGTCTTGTTGGGCGCAAGAACGAGCGCCGGGCGTTGCGTCGCCTCGATGATTTTGGCCATCGTAAAAGTCTTGCCGGTGGCGGTGGCGCCGAGCAGCACCTGGTCGAATTCATCGTTGCGCAGGCCCCCGGTGAGCTCATGGATCGCCGCCGGCTGGTCGCCCGCCGGCTGATAGTCGGCGACCACGCGCAAGGGGTGAGCCAGACCCGAATGTTTCGGGCGCGCCGGACGGTGCGGCGTCCACTCATCAAGCGGCGTCGCCAGCCGTTCATGATAGAGCGCCACAGCTTCGGAGAACGCGCCACGCGCGACATCGGCCTTAGGCGTCGTCGGCTGGGTTTTCGGCCTTTTGGCCTTGGGGTCATATCCGGGGCGTGCGGGCATTAGGCGAACATAATGCGAACGCCAGGAAATGGAAGGGCGCGAAGTTTCGAATTTGGAGATTCTAAGCTTTTGCCTCAAGTCGGTAAAATCTTGGGTTCTTTAGTTTTGGTTCTTCCATGACATCAAAATCGTCGGTGTCGTTTCCAACCAATAAAATAATCTCGTCTTCTGAAGGCTCGGTCAAAATCGAGGAGGCCGATTGGCCCTTACGAATACGCTGAATTTTCCCTGCTACGAGATTTCCAACGATAGTGCCTGCGAGCTGGACTTGATATTTAATAGGACTGCTCGAACGAGTGCCAAGGAGGCTACTAAAAGCATTGGGTTCGACTTCATAGAATCCTACAGCTCTTACTTCCGTACCAACGGAAGTGAAATTAAGGTCACAATTGGGGCCCTTCCATATCCCTTTGAAACCTACGTGATTGGGGATTGTGATCGCTTTGCCAATGCGCTGATAGAAGTCGGCCTTTGATTTTGCGTTTGAAAGGGTCTTTTCAAGTTTTTCTTCTTCTTGTTCAGGGTTGCATGTAACCTTTGCCAACGCCTCCGGTACATTTTTGTGGTAATTGTCGTGCTGCATTGCAGATTCCAGCAATGCTTTTGCCTCGTTGAAAAAGCCGCCTTCCATGTATTTGTATGCAAGATTACTCATCGCTAATGTGTTATCCTGCGCGCTGGCGCGCTCATATGCGCTAACTGATTTCTCTGGCATTGAGAAATGATCAAACGAGACCCCAATATTATTCCATGCTGAATCAGATCGTTTTTCGAACGGTATTTTCAAATAGTGAAAAAGCGCCAAGTCCGCATTTTCTGAATTTGAGTGCTCAAAGGCCAGCAAAAGGCGAGTATCGAAATTATCCGGGAAAAGCGCTACCATCCTTTCCATCACGCCGATTTCTAATGTTTTTTGTTTGATAATTTTCGCAAACCTAAGCAGCGCTTCCAGTAATATTTTTTCGGTTTCTTCGCCCGTTATTTTCGTTTTCGCTTGCTCAAACAATACAGTTGCTTTTTCAATGTATCCCGCTTCCGCGAACTGAACCGCCGTGGCTGTAAGGCTTCGTACTAAGGTGATTTCATCCTTCGCAAACGGCAGGTTCTTTTCGAGAATCTCAGCTGCTGTGAGGTTGTCGCCCACATGTGAATACGCATCAGCTAGGAAAGTTTGAATCTTAAGGTTTTTGGGTTGCTGCGTGGCAATGATTTTCAACTCTGTGAGCTGACCATTTTCTGACCACATAATCTTCAAATGCTCTAAGTATGCGTACCATTCTGGTTTCGCACTGCCCTTTGCCGACAGATCGGACTCGAGAAAAGCATCTGTAATCGCGGCCAGCTCGTCTTGTTTATCCCAGTGTGAGCACAGAAATGCGGCGTGTTCAAATCTACGCGTATCCCATTCAGGTTGTGGCGTCAGAAATTCATCCTTAGAGACCTCGTCTTTGTCTGCGGATGAATCTCCGGATTCTTTTGTGGTATCCGACGTAGATCCACCGATGCTGGGCTTGGGTGTCAAAGTGCTTAGCATTGCCAGAATCTTTACAAACGAACCCTCAGGGTTGTTGCGATCGAATGGTATGTACTCTACGTCGCCTTGAAGCCCACCGGGTTTCCTGGTTCCGCCCTCGACCAAGAGAATTAGTGACATACCTCGACCAACAGCGAGACCAATTTCCTGAATTATCCAATCCGAAGTTTTCCATTCTCCATCGGGTTTCGATGAATTGAGAAACGGCCAGTATGTCCGCAGCGATTTTTTGGGAGAATGTGGCATTGCGAATTCTTTAAGTGTGCAAATTCCGATAAAGACATTTTTACCCTCAATACGAGCAAGTACTTTTTCTTGAAGCTCCTTCGGTTCAGCGGCCTCTGCATGAACCCATGAAAACGTCGGATGCAATTTCTGAGTTTCACTGAAGTAGTCAAGAAAATAGCGAACTAAGTCCCTGTCTTCGTCAGCAAAACTATGACCCACAAATGCGTCTATATTTTTCATTTTTTTGATGAATGCTACGATCTGTTGTTACAAGTAACTTGGTCGATTCTCGTCAAATACTAATTACTATTTTATGTAGCGGGTTTTTAGATGCGACATCGGCCTTCGCCGGTTCGCTCCAAGGGCTGTTGTAGGGTACAATCATCAAGCGAACATAGGGCGAACGCTGGGAAATGAAAGGGGCATTTGTCAGCATAAGAGCAGCCCGCGTGGGGTCTTAGGCGTCATGAGTTTTCCGGACATGGGCATCGTGCTAGTCCATGCGCAAATCAGTTGAGGTTTATTGTGACCAATAAGGAGCGGCCGCGATGCGTTTTTTTGTGATTGTTTTTCTCGTTCTGATCGGGGCTGCCCAAGCCACACCGGCGGACGAGCTCAGCGCGCTGATTGATGAATACTGGGCCAATGAGTTGGCTGAGCATCCGCTCTCTGCGACCGGCTCGGGCAATGCTGATTATAATGACCGGATGCCGACTGTGGCGCCTGGCGATTATCAACGCCGCGCTGAAGAGGCCGCCGCCTTCGCCGCGGGGCTTGAAGCGATCGACAAAACCGCGCTTGGCGCCGACGACCGGCTTAACGCCGAGCTTTTAGGCTTTATTTTAAAACACGATATCACATTGGCGGCGTTTGACAGCTGGCGCATTCCGTTTTTGGCCGATACCGGGTTTCACACCAATTTTGGCTATGTCGTCAGCTCAACACCGTTCCGTACAGAGACGGATTATGACAACTATCTGAAACGCCTTGCTGCTTTCCCCGCCTATATCGACCAGAATATCGCCAATATGCGCCAGGGGATTGCCGATGGCTTTACGCAGCCAAAAGAAATTCTGCCGAAGATTTTACCGTCGTTTGCGGCGCAGATAACCGATAGCGCTGAGGCGCACCCATATTTTGCACCGTTTCAAACCATGTCGAAGGCGATTTCAAAACGCCGTCAGAAAGCGCTGCACAAACAGGCGCGAAAAACCCTTGAGCAGGCGGTGATCCCGGCATTTGAACGGCTCTATGGGTTCATGAAGAATGAATATCTACCCGCCGCCCGCGATACGCTCGGCGCTTATGACCTGCCCGATGGCAAAGCCTATTATACCGCGCGTCTGCGTTATTATACGACGCTTGATGATGCGACGGCAGAGGACATCCACGACCTTGGCCTGAAGGAAGTTGCGCGCATCCGCACCGAGATGGCGGGTGTCATCGAAGAGACAGGTTTTGACGGGAATTTTGCGGCATTTTTAGAATTTCTGCGTACGGACAAACAGTTCTATGCAACATCACCAGAGGCGTTGCTGGAGCGCGCGGCATGGATTGCCAAGGACATTGACGGCCGCCTGCCGGCCTATTTCGGAAAACTGCCGCGCCAGCCCTATTCGGTAGAACCGGTGCCGGCGGAGATTGCGCCCAACTATACCACCGCGCGCTATATCGGCGCGGCTAAAGACGCCGACCGCGGCGGGCAGTTCTGGGTCAACACCTATGATTTTGAACACCGCCCGCTCTATCAATTGGCGGCGATGGCGCTGCATGAGGCGGTTCCGGGGCATCATCTGCAAAGCGCGCTATCGCTGGAGATCGAAAATGCGCCAGCGTTTCGAAAAGAGTTTTATCCGCATGCGTTTGGCGAGGGCTGGGGGCTTTATGCGGAAAAGCTCGGCGTTGAGATGGAGATCTATCAAACGCCCTATGATGATTTTGGCCGGCTCACCTGGGAGATGTGGCGCGCGGCGCGGCTGGTGATCGATACCGGGCTGCACGCCAAGGGCTGGACCCGCGATCAGGCGGTCGACTATCTCGCCTCCAACACTGCGCTGTCGCTGCATAACGTCAACACCGAGGTCGACCGCTATATCGCCTGGCCGGGCCAGGCGCTGGCCTATAAGATGGGTGAGCTGACGATTTGGGAGTTGCGCGCCAAAGTGGAAAAAGAGCTTGGCGACAAGTTTGACATCCGCGCGTTTCACGATGCGGTTTTGAACGGCGGGGGTTTACCGCTGGAGGTCTTGCGCGCGCAGATTGACACTTATATCGCTGAGGCGAAGGCGGAAACTAGATAACCATGACGAAACCCGTCCCGATCTTGGAGACTGAGCGCTTGCGCATGCGCGGGTTTGCTGGCGATGACTTCCCGTTTTTTCGTGCAATGTGGGCCGACCCGGAGGTGACCCGCTTCATCGGCGGCAAGCCCAAGAGCGTAGAACAATCATGGACGACGTTCCTGAAGATGATCGGCCACTGGTCGGTCATGGGGTATGGCTATTGGGCGGTTGAAGAAAAAAGCTCCGGCGCGCTCATCGGCGAGGTCGGTTTTGTCGATTACAAGCGCCCGATCATGCCGTCGCTCAAGGGCGAGCCGGAAATCGGCTGGGTGCTGGCGCCGGCAGGCCATGGCAAGGGCTATGCGACGGAAGCAGCGCTTGCAGCGGTGCGTTGGGGCGATGAGTATTTTGACGGCGCACGCATGTCGTGCATCATTGATGTCGGCCATGATGCGTCCATTGGCGTTGCGGAAAAATGCGGGTTTAAAGAGACCGTGCGCACCCGCTATGGCGGCGAGGACATTATCGTCTTGCATCGCGACTAAGGCGGTGTCCCAAAGGTTCGTCTTGCGGACACAGAGTTTCGATCAGCCGTCCCAGCCTATAGGCGCCTAGAAACGTATGTTGTAATACATGAAATTGCGAGGATCACCATTAGGCCAATGAAGCCGGATAGCATCCATTCCACTATAGAGAGGTTATCCATGTCATGTTTCCTTCATTGCTGTGCAAAAGAGCGAAGGTCGGACGAATAACGTGATGGGCTTCAACCTCGCGCTGTTGCTGTTGCAGGCCCTGCCTAGAGGTTCGCCATACACAACAGAACGAGCATCATCACTATCGCTCCGCTCAAAGATGAAGCAAAAATGCGAAAGGCAGTTTCATTGGCGCTGGCGTCGTCATTAAATGCATCGTTGGTTTCCATTGTGTCGATCGCCATCGTAGTTTCTCCTTTTTCGTAGCTCTAAAAAACAGGATTGGTTCCCTTAAGTCCAATCACTGATATTCACGGGTTCGCGCTCAGGCCGTGATTTCGAGTGGCCACGAAAACGTGATTGTCCGTGATTCGGGCAGGTTGTGACAGCTATCCATACTATGCCGCACGGTTGTTGGAATGCGGCTGATGACGGCCATAGTGTTGGCGTCTGTCGTCGTAATTTCTTCCGGATCTGCATGGTCGGACCGGCGGCTCTTTTTTATGGCCGCAGACAGATTTTTCCAAATATGAGGCTGTGCATCAATCGGTTTTTCTGCTGACATGATGAGCGCCATTGCCTCGTAAATTGTTTATCCGTTCGCTGTCACATCCCATCCTCCTGTCTCGTCTAGGACCTGACAGGAGGACGATATGGTCAAACGATGGATTGCCGGGTTGCTCGGCGCGATGGCGATTGGCAACGGCCTCGCTATGCTGATTGCGGGAGAGCAATGGTATTTGACAGCCCCGGGCGCCAGCGATACCGGTCCTTATAATTTTCATTTTGTCGCCGATATTGGCGTCGCCTTTTTTGTTGCGGGGGCGGGGCTTGCGGCCCGCGCCTGGCGCCCGCGATATTGGCCGGCAGCGCTCACGGGAGCGGCATTCTTATTCGGTCATGGGCTTATTCATGTCGCCGGATTGCTTGGCGGGCATGCCCATTACGTCATCTTGGAGTGGGCCAGCATTGTCGCGCCGGCAGCGCTCGCGCTTTGGGTTGCGCTACCGGAAAAAGGAGATCCCCATGCTTAAGTTTCTCGCCAGGCTTGGCCTTGGAAATTTTTCCAAGCGTTACGACTATGATGTCGGCTATATGCGTTACATGTTGGACGCTTCGCCGGCGGCGTTCTTCAAATTCGCCAAGCTCACCGGGCTCGCCCGCCATCACCAAGCGGCGCCAAAGGATGCGGTGTTTGCCGCCAAACTTGTTGGTGCGATTGCCGAAGATTGCGGTCCATGCGTGCAATTGGTGGTGTACATGTCGCGTGAAGCTGGCGTCGCCACGGAGCAAATTGAAGCGGTGTTGAAGCGCGACCGTGCGGCGATGAACGCCGATACAGCGTTGGCGTTCCAGTTCGCCGATGCGGTAATGCGCCGCGCGGCCTCTTCCGACGAGCTTCGCGATGCGGTCCGCGCGCAATGGGGTGATGCCGGCGTCGTTGACCTTGCCCTCGCGGTCCAGGTTGGGCGGGTCTTTCCGATGGTCAAGCTTGCGCTCGGCTTTGCCAAAACCTGCGCCCGTGTGCGTATCGACGACGCGCCTGTGGATGTTGTAAAAGAAGTGGCGTGACGGCTGACAAAACCACCGACGACCCTATCGCCGCCCATCGCGGCCGGTTGATGGGGCTTGCCTATCGCATGCTCGGCTCTATCGCTGACGCCGAAGACGTCTTACAGGATGCGTATCTGCGCTACGCTGGCGCCGAGCACGAAAGCATCCATTCGACCGAGGCATTTCTGGTCACCGTAGTGACGCGGCTTTGTCTCGACCGGATAAAATCGGCCCGGGCCAAACGCGAGATCTATGTCGGGCCATGGTTGCCAGAGCCGGCGCCGGATGCGGAAGCGTTGTCGCCGCATACAACGCTGGAGCTTGCCGAGGATCTCTCTTTTGCGCTTCTGTTAACCCTCGAACGCCTCTCAGGGCCGGAGCGCGCGGCTTTTTTACTGCATGATGTGTTCGACACGCCGTTTGCAGACATTGCCGCAGCGCTCGGTAAATCTGAAGCTGCGTGCCGGCAATTGGCGAGCCGTGCGCGCAAAGCCGTGCGGCAGGAGCGCGCCGGTCATTCGTCTTCACCGCCCCAGCATCGCGAGCTATTGCAACGTTTCATAGAAGCCGCGGCGAGCGGTGATGCGGAGCGGTTGCAATCCTTGCTGACAGGCGACGTTGTTGTTTATGCCGATGGCGGCGGCGTAAAACTCTCCGCGCTGCATCCCATCTTGGGAGATAGGAATGTCGCGCGATTCTTTACCGGAGTGTTCCGGAAGGGCGCGGCGCGCGGTGAGGAAATCGACCTACGACCAACGACGTTGAACGGAATGCCTGGATTGCTTTTGTTTTTAAACGGCGCGCTCGACCAAACCGTCAGCATAGATGTCAGCAAAGATCGCATCGCCGCGATTTATGTTGTTCGCAATCCGGACAAACTCAAAGCCCTGTCGCCGCAAAGCCTGAATTGATTGCGCCGAGTTAGCGCCTGTGGAACGCCTCTTTATACCGCTCCCGCAACATCTGTTTTTGCACTTTGCCCATGGCGTTGCGCGGCAGCGCGTCGACCCAGAATAGCTTTCTTGGGCGTTTGAATTTGGCCAGCGCGGCGAGCGCCGTCTCAAGAGTATTGCCGTCAACCGGCTCGGTTTCTGCGACCAAAACCGCAGCGACGCCCTCGCCCATATCGGCGTGGGGAAGACCGATGACGGCGCTCTCGTGAACGCCCGCAATCGCGTCCAACACGGCCTCGATTTCCTTCGGGTAGATGTTGTAGCCGCCGGCGATGATGAGGTCCTTGGCGCGACCAATGAGGCTTAGCCGGCCGTCGGGGGCGAGCACGCCAATATCGCCGGTAATGAAGAAACCATCACCGCGAAACTCTTGTTTCGTCTTCTGAGGCATGCGCCAGTAGCCCTTGAAAATATTAGGACCTTTAACCTCGACAATGCCCGACTCGCCGGCCGGCAGGGCGACCCCGGCGTCGTCTGTTATGCGCAGCGAAACGCCGGGCAGGGCGAAACCAACCGTGTCGGCGAGGCGCTCGCCGTCAAGCGGATTGGAGGCGATCATGCCAGCTTCCGACATGCCGTAGCGCTCGAGAATTTTATGTCCGGTGCAGGCCTCAAAGGCGTGAAACGCCTCCGCGCTGAGCGGCGCCGATCCGGAGATGAACAGGCGCATATGCGCGGTTTCGGTCTTGCCGAAATCAGCCGCGCTGAGCAGCCGCGTATAAAGGGTCGGCACCCCCATCATCATGCTGGCGCGCGGTAGCTGGCGGCGGATTTCCGTCACATCAAACTTCGGCAGAAAGATAATTTCACACGCCGACAACATCGCCGTATGCAGCGCGACAAATAATCCGTGAATGTGAAAGATCGGCAGCGCATGGATGAGCACGTCGTCGGGCGCAATCCCCCACAGCGTGTTCAGTGTGATCGCGTTGGAAGCGAGGTTGCCATGGCTGAGCATCGCGCCTTTTGAGCGGCCGGTGGTGCCGGATGTGTAGAGGATCGACGCAAGGTCATCTTCATGGCGCGGTTGAATACGATCAATTGGTGCGGCGGTATTTGCCGCACCGCTCAACGACCCGCCGCCGTCACCGGCGAGCGTGAAGATATTTTGAACACCGGCTATCTTCGCGATTGGCGCCAGCACATCATGGTTTTGCGGATCGCAGACTAACACCGACGGCTTGGCGTCGTTCAGGAAATAACTGACCTCGTCCGATGTATAGGCGGTATTCAATGGCACATAGATGAGGCCTGCGCGCAGGGCCGCAAGATAAAGCGCGACGTTATCGGGCGACTTTTCAACCTGCACGACAATGCGATCGCCGGGCCGCGCGCCGGCCTCTATTAGCGCCCCGGCGATGCGTGCTGAACGCGCGTCAATCTCGCCATAAGTGAGTTGCGCGCCCGGTAAGGTTAAGAACGGTTTGGTTCTGGCGCCATCGAAACGGCGCTTCAGCGTTGCGTAGAAATTATCCAAGCCCATAGCCCGATCAAAGCGTATTTACGGGTATTTTCAAGTAGCTTACGCCATTATCTTCAGGCGGCGGAAAATGGCCGGCGCGCATATTCACCTGCACCGAAGGCAGGATCAGCCGGGGCATGGACAGCAGCGCATCGCGCTTTTCACGCATCTTAACAAATTCGTCCTCGCTGACATCGCCGCCAATATGCAAGTTGCCAGAGCGCTGCTCGGCGACGGTGGATTGCCAGGCAAATTTGTCCCGGCCCGGCGCCTTGTAGTCATGGCAGGTATAAAGATGGGTCTCATCAGGCAAAGCGAGGATTTCTTGAATGGACCGATAAAGAGCGCGCGCATCGCCGCCGGGGAAATCACATCGCGCCGTGCCGTAGTCCGGCATAAACAACGTATCGCCGACAAAGGCGGCGTCGCCAATTATATAGGTGATGCAGGCTGGCGTGTGCCCGGGCGTGTGCAAAACCCGCGCCTCCATATCGCCAATGTTGAATGTTTCTCCATCCGCAAACAGCATGTCAAACTGGCGCCCATCGCGACAAAATTCCTTCTCGACGTTGAAGATGTCGCCGAAGGTTTTTTGAATGAGCGGAATCTTACCGCCAATGCCGATCTTGCCGCCGAGTCTTTCCTTGAGGTACGGCGCAGCGGAGAGATGATCCGCATGCACATGGGTTTCTAATATCCATTCAAGCGTGAGGTCGTGGTTGGTAATATAGTCGATAACCTTGTCGGCAGAAGTGGTGTTGCTTCTGCCGCTGGCTTGATCATAGTCGAGCACGGAATCGATAATGGCGGATTTGTTTGTTTGGCGATCAACCACCAAGTGGCTGGCCGTAAAAGTGGTCTCGTCAAAAAACGTGATGATTTCCGGTTCCATCGTCTCCCTCCTTTGGCGACGTATCAGTGATACGGTAATAGGCGCTTTTTGGCGCCCGCCGCTAGCTGCGACGAGGAAATGCCGCCCCAGACCACTCCCTCGGCCGGGGCTATGGCGCTCAACGGGCGCCATGACCATCTAGCTTGGCGCGCAAGGCTGCGCTAAAAAGCTAGGCTTGGCGGAGATGCGATTATGTTTGACGAAGAAAACGGCGCTAATTCCAATTTCGACCGTCAGCTCGCCGGCTCGATTGACGCGGCGGCGCAATGGCTGGTCGCGCAGCAGAAACCGGAAGGCTATTGGGTCGGGCGGCTGGAGTCCAACGCCTGCATGGAGGCGCAGTGGATTTTGGCGTTGTGGTTTGTCGGGCTGGAAGATCACCACCTGCGCCCACGTCTTGCAACGTCGTTGAAACAGTCACAGCGCCCGGATGGCGCCTGGCAGATCTATCATGATGCGCCTGCCGGCGACATTAACACCACGGTTGAGGCCTATGCGGCGCTGCGCTCCATGGGAACGCCGGCGGATGATCCGGCGATGAAAAAAGCACGCGCCTGGATATTGTCCAAAGGCGGGCTTAAAAACATTCGCGTCTTCACCCGTTACTGGCTGACGCTGATCGGCGAATATCCGTGGGAGAAAACGCCGAACCTGCCGGCAGAAGTGATTTATTTCCCGAACTGGTTTCCGTTTTCGATCTATAATTTCGCGCAATGGGCGCGCGCGACGCTGATGCCGATTGCGGTGCTCTCCGCGCGCCGGCCATCGCGTCCTTTTTCTCCGGAAAACCGTCTTGATGAATTGTTCCCCGAAGGCCGCAACAATTTCGATTATTCCTACCCGGACAAACCGGGCGCCGATATTGTTGATAAGATATTTTTATGGATTGACCGGATGTTGCATTGGGGTCAGTCGGCGGGGATTACGCCCTGGCGCAAGGGTGCGGTAAAGCGCGCGCTTGAATGGATCATCCAGCATCAGGATGCCGACGGGGTTTGGGGCGGGATTCAGCCGCCATGGATCTATTCGATGATGGCGCTCTGGAATGAGGGTTACGCCCATGATCATCCCAATGTCGCCGCCGCGCTCGGCGCTCTGGAAGACCCGCGCTGGCGCGTTGATGTCGGCGAGGCGACATGGATTCAGGCGTCGACCAGCCCGGTCTGGGATACGCTGCTGGCGTTGCTTGCCTTTGATGATTGCGGGCTGAATGCAGCCAATCCTGACGCGGTTGGAAAAGCCCTTGACTGGGTGCTGGACCAGCAGGTCCTGAAGCCCGGCGACTGGCAGGTGAAAGTCCCCCATGTGGAGCCTGGCGGCTGGGCGTTCGAATACAAGAACTATTTTTATCCCGATACAGACGATACAGCGGTGGCGCTGATTGTGTTGTCACAGTTTCGCGATGATGCGAAATGGAAATACAAAGGCGTCGACAAAGCGATTGAGCGCGGCGTCAACTGGCTCTTGGCCATGCAATGCAAAGGCGGCGGCTGGGGCGCCTTCGATAAGGACAATAATAAGAATTATCTGACGCGCATACCGTTTTGCGATTTCGGCGAGGCGCTCGACCCGCCCTCAGTGGATGTTACCGCACATATTATTGAGGCGTTTGGCAAGCTCGGCTTTCGCAGGGATCACCCGAATGTCAAACGCGCCCTGGACTATATCAAAATCGAACAGGAGGCGGATGGTTCCTGGTTCGGGCGCTGGGGCGTCAACTATATTTATGGAACAGGTGCGGTGTTGCCGGCGCTGGAGGCGATTGGCGAGGACATGTCGCTGCCATACGTCGCACGCGCCTGTGACTGGCTGGTCTTAAAGCAACACGATAATGGCGGCTGGGGCGAGAGCTGCGCGTCTTACATGGACCCCGACATGAAAGGTGAAGGCGCGGTCACCGCCTCGCAAACCGCTTGGGCGCTGATGGGCCTTGCGGCGGCGAACCGGCGCGAAGACCGCGAGACGATTGAGCGCGGCATTGCGTTTTTGATGGAGCGCCAGAAAGACGGCACCTGGCAGGAACCGGAATATACCGGTACCGGTTTTCCCGGATACGGCGTCGGCGCGACGATCAAGCTTGGCGATCCGTTGCTAGCCGAACGCCTGAAACAAGGTCCGGAACTGTCGCGCGCCTTCATGATCAATTATAATCTCTACCGCCACTATTTTCCACTCATGGCGATGGGGCGGGTGCGGAAGGTGCTGGCTGATTTGCCGTGATGTTTGCGCATGCCGTTTATCCTTCGCGACGCAGACCTTCGGTCTGCTCCTCAGGATGAGGAGGTAATAAATTTCTATCCCCCTCATCCTGAGGAGCCTTGGCGGCCATAGCCGTCAAGGCGTCGCGAAGGATAGAACGCCAGACCAACATCACTAATCGCTAACCGATGTCAGTTGCGCCCGGCCATAACGCCGCCATCGACGTCCATGACCGTGCCGGTGATCCAGCTGGCGTCATCGGAGAGCAAAAATTCTACTGCCGCGGCGATGTCTTCGACCCGTCCGACCCTGCCAATCGGGTGGAAGGCGTCGAAGTTTTCCGTCAGTGTTTCCTCGATTTTGTCCTTATCAATGAACGAGCCGAAGATCGGCGTCACGACAATCGCCGGCGATACTGCATTGACGCGAATACCGAAATCGGCGAGCTCCAGCGCCAGGGTTTGGGTCAGCGAATGGATGCCGGCCTTGGCCATGGAATAGGCCGATGACGGTGTTGCTTTGATGGCCTGCTTTGCCCACATCGACCCTATAGAGACAATCGACCCGCCGCCATGGGTGCGCATGTTCTGCGCGATCGCCTGAGTAATGAAGAATGCGCTTTTGTTGAGGTCGTGATACTGATCGTAAGTGTCTTTGCCGTGTTCAAAGAACGGCGTCGGCGCGAAATATCCGGCAGCGTTGACGAGATAGTTGATTGGCTCGCGATCATCATTGATGCGCGCAATGAAGGCATCGACTGCCGCTTCATCGTAGAGATCGACAGAAGCCGTCTTTACATCAACGTCGGCAACAGTGCGCACTTCGTCTTTTGCAGCTCGGAGCTTTTCGGCGTCGCGGGCGACGAGGATGAGGTCAATTCCACGGTTTGCGAGCCGCAACGCCGTCGCTTTACCCATTCCGGATGAGCCGCCGATAATCAGCGCCCGTTTTTTCGTTGATCTTGACATGTTTAGTACCCTTTTGTTTTATGATATTACCTATCAATAGGTAGGTAGGTGCTATCTAACGGTAGACAGATTGCTGATCAATCCCTATCTCTGGATAGGTAACCAAAAAAAACATCACAAAATGGTGAGGCCGGCGGCGATGTCGAAACTGGAAGAGATCATCGAGACTGCGGAATCGATGATCCGCGAGCGCGGTTATAACGGTTTCAGCTTTCGCGAGATCGCCGATGCCGTCGGGGTCAAGAGCGCTAGCGTGCACTATCATTTTCCGACCAAGGGCGATCTCGGCGCGGCTGTGGCGCACGCTTATACAGAGAAATTCCTATTCGCGCTTGGCGATCCGGAGGCGCCGACGATAACGCCGAAAAAGCAGATCGAACGATATATTGAGACTTGTCGTTATGCGGTCGTTAAACAGCGCAAAATGTGTCTGTGCGGAATGTTGGGGGCGGAAGTGGCGGCGCTGCCGGACGAGGTGGCGCGTGAGACGGAAGTATTTTTTAAAAAGAATATTGAGTGGCTGACAAAAGTCTATGCGCGCATGACGAATGTTGGCGTCACCGGCGCGCTCGGCCGGGCGCATGGCGCCGTTGCAACAGTGGAGGGCGCGATGATCCTGGCGCGAACTTTAAAAGACCAGGATGCTTTTGAGAAAGCCGTAAAGCAAATCGCGACGTCATGAATGGAGGACGCGAAAACCCTTACTCAAGCAGGAAATGATTTGCTCTTTATGCGCAATTTTCTGCTAAGGGCGGGCGTAAACCCAAGCAAAATAGCCGAAAATAAAAGTTTTCCGCAGTGATTCACAAAGCTCCGACTCAGGATAATATCGTACCGCAATCACTCTTAAGGAGGGACCCGATGCGAGTGTTTATTATCATCCTAGTCCTGGCTTTAAGTCTCGCTTTCATGCCGTCATATGGTTTTGTTTAAAGCTATTTTCATACGGCAAGTGAGAAATTTAGTTTTCCAAGGAGACCACAGCGCGCCCTCTTATGAGGACGACGCAGGCAGGGCGTTTGATGGTTTGGGGGCCTCTGCGCCGACCACTTTATCGAAACGCTCAAAATAGTCGCTATGCTCGGTTCCCATGAGCCTATCCCACCAGGTGAAATAGAGCCCGTAATTTCCGGTTATTTTTTCATGATGCATGTCGTGATGCGTGACCGTTGTGGACAGCCCGAGCAAAGGATGGCGTGTCCACCCCTTTGACATCAACTCATAGCCGCTATGACCGATGGCATTGCGAACAATCATGAGCCACATATAGGTGATGGTTGCGATATCGTGGACAGGAACGATGAATGCAAATAGCGGGATGACGAGAAAATTAATAGCCGCTTCGCCTGGATTGAAAGAATAGGCGGTGAACGGCGTTGGATTATGCGAGCGATGATGCACCACATGGAAGAAGCGGAACAGCTTTGGGTGGTGGATCAGCCGATGGGTCCAATAAAAATAAGCGTCGTGAAACAGCGCCAGCAGGATGATTGAGAAGGCGAGATACCCCCAGCCATAGTCCCCAACATTGGAGTAAAACTTAAAAACGCCGCTGGCGGCGCCTTCGTAAACAAACACCCCCATCAACATGAAGATGAAGATTGTCAGGGCAGAGTAGGCGAGTTCTCGCCGGATCTGGCGGGAGCGGGGCGTGGGTTTGCGGATCTTGCGGGCGCGGAGGCGTTTTTCAAACACCACCCAGATGAGGAGGAAGACCCCGATCGTCCCCACGAGATATCGGATGCCTTCGATTTGGATGCTTGTCGGCGCGCGGCGAGCAACTGCGCCAATGAACCAATCCAAAAACTCCATCGTCTACTCCTCGTCATGATCAATATTGGCGCATTGCTGACAGAAATCGGCTAAGGCGGCTCCGCGACGCTGAAAAACCTTGATCATTTTCGGAAATGGCGAGGGTTTTTCAGTTTTGAGGAAGCGAATTGCCGCCCAGCGCGCCCTGACGGAAGGCGGTCGGCGTTTGTCCGACACCTTCCTTGAATGCGCGGTTGAAAGAAGACAGCGAGGCAAAGCCGGCATCCATGGCGATGGTCAAAATCGGCAGCGCCGCCTTTTGCGGATTGGCAAGGGCCGCCTTCGCCTCCGCCATGCGATAGCCGTTCAAAAACGCGCGAAAATTGCGGTGGCCCATCGCTTTGTTGATGAGAGCGCGAACCTGATGTTCTGGCGCGCCGATTCGCGACGCCAAAGCGCTGATCGAAAGTTCCGGTTCAAGATAGGCCTTTTCGGTCTCGACAACGCCAATCAGCTTTTGATGCAAGAGCTGTTCTTTTGGCGACAACGCTTGCCGGGGCTCTTCGGCGGGTTCGGCCGCGGGGTCGAACATCAAGACGTGTTTATCGAGGCGGAATAGCCAGAAAGAGCCCCATAAAATGACCGCCAAGAAAAGACCGTGTTCGATGGTGCTGAACCACAAAGGCTCTTTATACCAGCCGAACGCGACCTCGCTCCAGAGATCGATCAGAAAGACCGCGGCGATGGCGAAGGCAAAAAGCACCCGCACGCGTCTGCGCCCCTCGATGAGGTCTGTCTGACGCCCGGCGAGCGCGCGATAGACAATATGTGCGACAATACCAAGGGCCATGACAGACCGCGTATATGCCGCCCAAGGCGCGGAAAGCGGCAGATCAAGCACGAAATCATTGAAGTTAAAGACGCCGAGAGAAAGCCAGACAATCGCGACAGTCCATTCGAGCCGTCTGAGACGAAACTCGTCGTCGAATAAGGAAAGCGCAAACCACCAGATGAAAATAGCTGTATTCATGGACAGCGCCGACAACCCATATTGCAGCCAGACCGGAATAGACACAGTTGCCGACGCGTCGGCGCCGACGATGTTGATCAGCGAGATCACAAGCAATGCACCAAACCGCGCCGGGCGAACGTCCCATGCGTCGCGAATGATCAGCACCAGTTGAACCAGCAATAGGGTTACGCCGGCAAATCGAAAATACAGTTCGAGAGTTTGCATAAAGGACATGTTAGGGTGAAAGGGGCCACGATCATAAGAGATCGAAATTACGGCTAGGTCAATTCGTCAGCGGGCGCATTTTCAATATGAACGACAGAGCAGCCAAATTCCAGTATCATCACAGCAGGATCAGAGATTTCCATATGAAATAGGAACACACCCGATCACGGCTTATTTTATCGAGAGGGTGGAGGGCCTTTTGTTTTACCGCGAAATCCTCAAAAGGACAGCGCCTGACAAAGTCACGGCGGTTGATACTAATTTTGCAAGGTTCATCCGTTCTTTCATGAAAAAGACGCCGATGAGCAACGCAAAAACGATACTGGTCTCGCGCAAAGCCGAAACGAGGGCGATTGGCGCTTTGGTGAAACCCCATATCACAATTGCATAGGCGCAGAAGGAAGCGCCCCCGCCAAAAATGGTGATGCGCCGGACTTCTTTTCCAACAATGCGTGCAAGAATGTTCGGACGGCGAACCATGATAACGCTGGCGAAAGCGATGGCTTGCACCAATGATAACCAAGCGTAATAGCCGAGCGCTGTGCCCGATTGCCTCGCGCCAAGCCCATCAACGAGCGAATAACCGGCAATAAAACAGCCGGTCGCAAGCGCCAAACCGCCAGCTTTAGAATTGTGCAAGCCATCGGCGCTGCGAACCAGAAATAGGCTCATCAGCCCGATGCCTATCATCATAATGGCTGTGATTTGCAAACTGGAAAAGACAACGCCAAGAAATGCTGCTGACACGAAAGCGACGATCAACGGAGCCGAGCCTCGGGCGATCGGATAGACTTGCGTGAAGTCGCCATTCCGATAAGCGAAGAGTAAAAAGAATTGATAACCCATATGGAGCACGACGCTGCCGGCAATGAAGGGCCAGCTTTCAGGCGCCGGAGTTGGCGCCGCCAACATTGCGATGAGCGCAAAAGGCGCATGTCCTAATACGACCGCCGACATGCTGAGAACTTTATCGTCGGCGTGTTTAACGAGTGCATTCCAAGAAGCGTGAAGCCCGGCAGCAACAAGCACAGCGACAAAAACTGATAACTCCAAGAGATTTCCTATGAGTCGTTTTGGAAGGTCGATTGTTTATGATGCTGCGCCTGCCATAAATCAAACACTGTTTGCAATCATACTTGGCCAGCCAGGCTATCCGCAAGCGCCTTCCATTTCGGCGATCCACTCCGCGATGAGCGCAACCCCTTCGTCATGAGCGACGGCGCGGCCAAGCTCTGGCATCATGGCGCCAGGGTCTGTTGTTTGCATACGGAAGACCGTGATGGATTGTTCGGGATGACCGGGGACGATGTCAAAGGCGCGCCCGCCCGAACCGCTTCCGGCGGCAATCGGCGATTTGCAGCGGCCGAGCGCTGGGCCGCTTGCGTCGGGTTCGAGATTGAGCCCGGACGTGTCCGCCGCGCCGCCTGGGTTGTGGCAATGGCTGCAATTGATATCGAGATAGGCTCGCGCCCGCGCCTCAAGAGATAAGGACTTGTCTGTCCAGTCGGCGCTTTGTTGAGCCGTCGTGCCGTCGGAGAAGTCGCCGGTTAAAAGCCCCGCTGCGACCCAGTAGTCCAGTTGGTTGAAGGCCGGCGAGAAGGTGGAGCGTTTATTGAGGTGGCGCGCCTTCGGGCCTATAGGCGCGATCTCCTTGGTGTTCGCGTTGGTCGCGTGGCAGGCGGCGCATTGATTGGCGTTGGGAACGACATAGGCGAAGTCTTCTGCGCGTCCATCCGGACGGTGGAGCGTTAGCGGTATGACCGCGCCAGTGCGTTTTAAAACCGCATCGGTCTGGTCTTCGTTCCAGATATAGGGCAGGGCATCCCACCCGGCCTCCCGGCGCACAAGGAGGCGGGTCTCCATGAGGCGGTAGCCGTCCAGCGTCATGACGTCTTTTTTTACCGTATGCTCGCCGCCATAGGTCACCGCACCGGTCCAGGCATCGCCTTTGATGGGATAGAAAAAGGTTTTTGTAAGGATGGTTCCGATAGGGAAGTCGAACGCGTCATTTGCGGTATAAGTCGCGGCGCCTTGCGGTATCCAAACCGTTCGCAGCTTGAGCGCGTAATCGGTAAATAGCGGCGTTGCCAAGTCATAAGGTGTTACACCTTCACCCAATTGTAACGCGCCCTGGCTGGCGGACAGCATGCCCCAGTCGCTGAGCCGTTGCGGATTGCTGTCGCTATGGAAAGTCGGCGATGTCTCTTCGCTACCGCAGGCGGCCAGAAGCAAGACCAGCAATGTCGCAAGCTTGCGCATTATTCCGCCAGCGGGCCCGTCAGCGTGATCGGCGCCAGTTTTTCGAGCGCGCAATCATGCTCGCCCGCTGCCAGATGCGGGTTTTTAAATCCGTTAGGGCCATCGATATTGATAATCTCCGCGCCGTCATTTTGAACGCAAAGGATTTCAGATAAAGGCAGCGCCGCGCCGTCGTGCTTGTCTGGATTGACAAACCCGTCCCACAACACATCCGGCAGTGCGCCCATGGGACCGAACAGGGCGATCTTTAAGGCTTGCAGGTCCAGCCCGTCCGGGTTCTTGCCGCCATCGCCCATCTCATTGTCATAGATGTAAATCCCCTCCGGATAGGGATCGAAATCCGCGCTCATGCCGTCTTGTGACAGGCCGGAAGAATAAACGCTGGCGACGATGATATTCGCCGTCTTGTTGCCGTTAATCCGGT
This sequence comes from Hyphococcus sp., assembly GCA_021776455.1. GTDB lineage: Bacteria > Pseudomonadota > Alphaproteobacteria > Caulobacterales > Parvularculaceae > Hyphococcus. The sequence continues at coordinate 136,462 of JAJFFX010000008.1, forward strand.
TGCCAAAAATTTCGACCTGGTCGTTGGAGTTGACAACAACGCCGGAGCCCGCGGGAATGGACGCAACCGGCGTTCCTTTATGGCCGAAATTTTTGGTGTTGTTATTGAAGACGTCATTGTCGAAGACGCGGCTGCGTGCGCCCGGTTGTTTTAAATTCGGCATGTTAAAAACTAATATACCGCCGGTATTGTTGGTTGCGACATTGCCATAGACATCGGCGTCAAGCGTGTTTTCGATTTCTATTCCGGCGACATTATATTCCGCGCGGTTGTTGCGCACGACAACATTTTGCGACTGGCCGATATAAAGCCCGGCGTCAGCAGCGGCGATGGCGACATTTTCTTCCATCAACACATTTTTGGTCTGCACTGGGTAAATCCCGTAAGCGCCATTCGATGTTTTTGGACCGCCGGTCCACTCCGTGCGCACCCGGCGGATGATGATGTTTTCGCCCTTGGTGATTTTTAAGGCGTCGCCTTTGGTGTCTTCAATCGCCAAATCCTCGATGGTGAAATCGCTCGCGGTGACAATCAGGCCCTCGGCGCCGGCGACCTGGTTTTTAAAACTGAGGATCGACTTATCCATGCCTTGCCCACGAATAGTGACGCCGTTGACGGCGAGGCTGAACGAACGGTCGAAGGAGAAAGTCCCTGTGGGGATTTCGATGACGTCGCCAGGTTGGGCGTCGAGGAGCTGCGTCATCAGGGTTTCCTGATAGGACGCGTCAGCGGGGGCGGAAGTCGTCGCCTTCTCTCCGCATGCGGCGAGCATCAGCGCGGCGGCTGCAAAAATTGCTAGTCTCATGGTTCGAACCCTCCCAGAAATTTCCGGAAACATACGCCATTGTGGGGCAATGCCAAAGTGTGGCGTGCAGTAATTACGCCGCCGCTTCCACCACGGATTTGAAGAACGCAGCGCCATCGACGCCGCCGAGCAGCGGCGAGATAACCCGCTCGGGATGCGGCATCATGCCGAGAACATTGCCGGCCTCGTTCAATATGCCGGCGATGTCGCGTGCGGAGCCATTGGGGTTATCGACATAGCGGAACGCAATCCGCTCGTCGCCGTCAAGCCGGTTGAGGGTTTCGTCATCGGCGAAATAATTGCCGTCATGATGGGCGACCGGGAAATCGACGAAGGCGCCTTTTTCATATCCGCCGGTAAAGATCGAGCTAGTGTTCTCAACCCGCAAGGTGACGCTGCGGCAGACGAAGTTGAGACCGGAATTGCGCAACAGGGCTCCCGGCAACAGCCCCGCCTCGCACAATGTCTGGAAGCCATTGCAGATGCCGATCACCGGCGTCCCGGCATTCGCCTTGTCGATCACCGCGCGCATGATCGGCGATTTCGCCGCCATCGCCCCGGAGCGCAGATAGTCGCCATAGGAAAAACCGCCCGGCAGGATGATGAAATCCGTATCCGGAAGGCTGGCCTCGCCATGCCACACCATCAACGGCGCCTTGCCGGTCGCCTGTTCAAGCGCAGCGGCCGCGTCGCGGTCGCAGTTGGAAGCGGGAAAGACGATGACGGCAGGTTTCATGGCTAGGCCAAGATTTCGATCTGGTAGTTTTCCATCACCGGATTGGCGAGCAGTTTTTTGCACATCTCTTCGGCTTTGGCGCGGGCGGCGGCCTCGTCACTCTCTTCGAGCTTTAGCTCAATCACCTTGCCCTGACGCACATCCGACGCGCCGGCAAAGCCAAGCCCGGCAAGCGCGCCTTCGATCGCCTTGCCTTGTGGGTCAAGCACGCCGTTTTTCAAGGTGATGGTGATTTTGGCTTTCATTTGCTGGCCTTGTCCCCATTGTCGCTCACCAGCACCGGCCCTTGCGCGCCGGTGTTTTCGTTCTCGCGCAAAACTCCAAGGCGGCGCGCGACTTCGCGGTAGGCGTCGGTGACATTGCCGAGGTCTTTGCGGAAGCGATCTTTATCCATGATGTCGTTGGTTTCCATATCCCACAGGCGGCAGCTGTCGGGGCTGATTTCATCGGCGACGAGGAGGCGCATGAGATCGCCCTCATATTGGCGGCCGAATTCGACTTTGAAATCGATCAGCTTGATGCCGACCCCGGCGAACAATCCGGCGAGGAAGTCATTGATCCGCAAACCAAGCGCCATCATATCATCGATCTCTTGGGGGCTGGCCCAGTTAAAGGCGGTGATATGTTCTTCGGACACCAGCGGGTCGCTGAGCTTGTCGTCTTTGTAATAAAATTCGATGATTGAGCGTGGCAGCGCCGTGCCGTCTTCCAGGCCAAGCCGTTTCGCTAAGGATCCGGCGGCGACATTGCGCACGACCACCTCAAGCGGAATGATTTCCAACTGGCGGACCAGCTGTTCGCGCATATTGAGACGGCGGATAAAATGCGTCGGCACGCCAATCCGTTCGAGGCCAACCATGATGAATTCGGAGATGCGGTTGTTAAGGACGCCCTTGCCCTCAAGAACGGCGTGCTTTTTGTTGTTAAAAGCAGTCGTATCGTCTTTGAAATACTGGATGATCGTGCCCGGCTCCGGTCCTTCAAAAAGGATTTTAGCCTTGCCTTCGTAAATCTGTTTTCGGCGGGCCATTTGGATAATCCTTTCAAAGCCTTATGCGGGTCTTTGGTGCGGTCAGAAAGCGTTACAGCCGGAACCGACGCGACTCGTAAACGGGAGTCGGCTACGGCCTCGCTAGCACGCCTTGGGCGGATGGAGAAGCGGGATTTAGGGTTTCTGAACGGCATTGAAAAGGACTTTGTCAAAATCGCCGCGCGCCATCGCATTGCGAAGCCCTCAAACCGCCTATAAGTAACCTTAAGGGATGAGCAAGCCCCTGTTCTGGAGAGTGTTGAATGACGACTTTTGACGACCGCGAAGATAAATATGAGAAGAAATTCGCCCATGACGCGACATTGCGGTTCAAGGCTGAGGCGCGCCGCAACAAGTTGCTCGGCCTGTGGGCGGCGGAGCTGCTCGGCAGGCATGGCAAGAACGCCGAGGTCTATGCCCGCGAGGTGATCAAGGCTGATCTCGAAGAGGCTGGCGACGAGGATGTTTTCCGGAAAATTCGGGGTGATTTTGACGCCAACGGCGTTGACCAGTCCGACCACCAGATTCGCCGCCATATGGACGAGTTCATGGCCGCGGCGATGCAACAGCTTCAGCAAGAAGGGTGAGCGAATTTAGGCCTTCAACATGACCATACTGATTGCTTTGCTGCGCGGCGTTAATGTCGGCGGTCATAATAAGCTGCCAATGCAGGCGCTTCGATCAATCACAGAGGCGCAAGGGGCGAGCGACGTCTCCACTTATATTCAAAGCGGCAATATTGTTTTTCGATCGCCAAAGGTTAGCGCAACATCGATTGCAAAAAAACTTCGCGCGGCAATCCATAAAGATTTTGGCTTTATGCCGGATATCTTTATGCTCGATCACGATATGTTAGGCGCTGTGATTAAAGGCAATCCGTTTGCCGCAATAACTGATGATCCATCAAAACTACATGTAATCTTCCTCACGCAGCCCGCTGACAAAAAGCGGCTGAAAGACGTTGAGACGCTGCTGTCTAATGGTGAACAGGTCAAAGCGGTGCGATCGGCGATTTATTTTCATGCGCCGGCCGGCATTGGCAGGTCGAAAGCAGCAGAAAAGCTTGGTCGCGTGTTTTCTGTTGGCACGATGCGAAACTGGCGAACGTGTCTGAAGCTTGAGGAATTGGCGGACGCTTTGGCGCGAGGGTAATGCGATGCCCAAAGCCGAAATTTTTATTGGGCGACTGTTATTGCTGCTGGCGGCGCGCAATTTCTATGCTTAAAAACAGCGCTATATTGACAGGGAGATGACATGGCGCGCGTATCAGGAAAAAAAGTAGTTATCACTGGCGGAGCGCAGGGGCTGGGCGCCTGTTTTGGGCGTATGCTTGCTGACGAGGGTGCGAAAGTTGTGCTCACCGACATTAATTTTGATGGGGCGAAAGCGACTGCCGCGGCAATAAACGAAAAACATGCGGGCGCAGCGATTGCGATCAAGCATGACGTCACCAGCAAGGAACATTGGGTTGAGGCGCTTGGCGCCGCTTCGGAATTCATGGGCGGGATCAGCGTGTTGATCAACAATGCCGGCATCGGCACGTCGGGCAGTATCGAGACCGAGACATGGGAAAACTGGCGGCGCACGCAATCTATCGATGTCGATTCGATTTTTATCGGCACCCAGCTCGCCATACCCTATCTGAAAGACAATCAACCCGGGTCAATCATCAATATTTCATCCGTTGCCGGGCTGATCGCCGACGGCATGATGCTGTCATACAACGCCGCAAAATCCGCCGTATGGATGATGTCGAAGTCGATTGGGCTGCATTGCGCGCGATCGGGCTATGATATTCGCTGCAACTCGGTGCATCCGGTGTTCACGCGGACGCCGATTATCGATCCACTATTGGAGCTTGGCGGCGGCGGCGAAGAGGGCGAGCGGCGTCTGGTCAGGCAAATCCCCTTGCAACGTCTCGGCGAGCCCGAAGATGTGGGTTATTGCATCTTATATCTGGCGTCAGATGAATCGCGCTTTGTCACCGCATCTGAGTTTAAAATCGACGGCGGCATCACCGCGCAATAAGGCCGTCAACCCGCATCATGCGGGCGCCAAATGGTCCTTATCGTCATGGATGGCTCATCCCGGTGATTGCCCGGCGGCGGCGAACACTCTAATATTGCCTGGAAATTTCGCCGCATGCCATGGCTTGGAATAGTTTAGGACTTTGTTGCTCAGCTTTGGTGCGCCGCCAAATCAAAAAGGAGACCGCATGTCCGGTTTTTTGATATTCATTCTGCTCATTGTCGCGATCGTTATTTTTGTCGTTACGATCTACAACCGCATCGTCGCCCTTAACCAACGTACCGAACAATCTTTTGCCGATGTCGATGTGCAGTTAAAATTGCGCCACGACCTGATCCCCAATTTGGTGGAAACGGTGAAAGGATATGCGGCGCACGAAAAAGACACGTTGGATGCGGTAATATCGGCGCGCAACGCCGCCCAGTCCGCCCATGGTCCGGCGGCGCAGGGAGCAGCCGAAGGCGTTCTCGGCGTCGCTCTCGGCAAGATGTTTGCCCTAGCGGAGGCCTATCCCGACCTGAAAGCCAACACCAACTTTCTGGAGTTGCAGCGCGAGCTTTCCGATGTTGAAAACAAAATCGCCGCGGCGCGCCGCTTCTTCAACAATGCGGTGCAGGAATTTAATACATCGATCCAGCAAATTCCCGGCAACCTTGTGGCGCCGCTGGGCGGTTTCTCCGCAAAAGAATATTTTGAAGTGCCCGAAGCCAGCCGCGCACAGATTGAAGCGGCGCCGGATGTGAAGTTTTAGCGTAGATGGACAAGAGCACCTACCCGCTGTCGGATATTCGCAGCGCCGCCATGAGCGATGCCGATGCGGTTGCCGATATCCTGGGCGAAGCGTTTCGCAACGATCCGGTGATGACATGGATGTATGGCAAAGCCGGATCGCAGCGGGGGACCTTTCTCGAACTGGCCAAGAGCGTCTATCTGCGCCATGGCTTCGGCCATATTGTCGATGACAGCGCGACGGCTTTGTGGTTGCCGGCGGGCGTTGAAGAAAAATTGCCGCTTATGGTGGAATTGCGCTTGCTCATGTCCATCTTTCGAAGTGGCGGCCTTGGCGCATTGCAGCGGGGGCAGACGACAGAGACAGTTATGAAAGCCAGCCACCCTGAGGCGCCGCATTATTATCTCTTCGCGGTCGGCGTGCGCGAGAAGATGAAGGGCAAGGGCCTTGGCGGGCGCATTATCCGCGAGGGGTTGCGCCGCGCCGATGAGGCTGGCGCGCCGGCTTACCTTGAAAACTCAAATCCGAAAAACACGCCGCTTTATGAACGGCTGGGATTTAAAGCGATCGCGCCGCTCGGATTGCCCGCCGGCGCGCCGCAGCTGTTGGGTATGATGCGTCCGGTGGGGACATCACAATGAAACTGCTCGGCCTCATCGGCGGCGTCAGCCCGGAATCCACCGTAATTTATTATCGCCTGCTCAATGAAGCAGCACGTACGCGCCTTGGCGGCGAACATTCGGCGAATATTCTTCTTTATACGCTCGATTACGGGACTATAATCGATCATTATAACGGTGGCGATTGGCCGTCTTTTATCGCTGAAGTGGTTAAGGGCGCAAAGCATCTGGCCGCCGCCGGCGCCGAGGCGCTGGTGATTTCGTCGAACACAACCCATGTCGCAGCGGAAGCGGCGGAGGCGGCGACCGGGCTTCCCCTCATTCACCTGCTTGACGCTCTTACCGACGCCATGAACCTTGCCGGCGCTAAAAAACCGCTGCTGCTTGGAACGCCTGTGGTTATGGGCGGCGATCATTATATCCCGGCGCTGGCGCAGCGTTATGATGGGGACATACTTGTTCCGACGAAGGAGGAACAAGGAGAGATTGGCCGCATCATTCTTGATGAACTGGTCAATGGCGAAGTGCGTGAGCCCTCGCGCGCCGCTTTGCAGGCGATCATTGGCCGCCACGGCGCCGACGGCGTCATTCTCGGCTGCACCGAGCTGTGCATGATCCTGTCGCAGACATATGTGGACTTGCCGGTGTTCGATACGACCGCGCTGCATGCTGCGGCGGTCAGCGCCTATGCGTTTCAGGGTGACTGAGCCATGGGCGCGTTCGGTCTGCAAACCCATATCTGGAACAACAATTTAAAGTCCGTCGCCTTAATGGCGGGGTTTCCGGTTTTGCTCTTGGTGTTGATGTATGGGTTGGCGGTGGGCTATGTCGGCGTCAGCCAGCCGATTAACAGCGTTGGTGAAGGTCTTGTCCTTGCGCTCGACCATCTGACCCGTATCTGGCCATTTGCTTTTCTCGGCGCGGGGCTGTGGTTTTTCATCGCGTGGATTTCCTATCAAAAAATCATCGACCTCTCGGTTGGCGCGCGCGGGCTGTCGCGCAAGGAAGCGCCGGACCTCTATAACCTGCTTGAAAATCTCTGCATCGCCCGCGGCATCACCATGCCGAGCCTTAATGTTATTGAAACGCCAGCGCTGAATGCATTTGCTAGCGGTCTGTCGGACAAGAACTACAAAGTGACCGTGACCCGCGGGCTGATCGATACGCTGGACAAGGACGAAATCGAGGCGGTGCTCGCCCATGAGTTGACCCATATCATGAACCGCGATGTCCGCCTGTTGATTATTGCGGTGATTTTTGTCGGGATATTTTCATTCTTCGGCGAATTGGTGTTTCGCAGCATGTTTCGCACCGGCTTGCGCGCGGGTGGTTATACGCGCTCGCGCAAAGGCGACAGCCGCGGCGGCGGCGTTCTTATTCTGGTTGCTATTGCGCTGATCGTGATTGCTTATTTACTGGCGTTGGTGATCCGGTTTTCGCTGTCGCGCAAACGCGAGTTTCTCGCCGACGCCGGCTCGGTCGAGCTCACCCGCAACCCAGATGCGATGATTTCAGCGCTCAAGAAAATCTCTGGCCATTCAAAAATCGATGCGCCCAACGACATTCAACAAATGATGATAGAAAACACCGCGCGTTTTGCCGGCGTATTCATGACCCACCCGCCGATAGATAAGCGGATTGAGGCGCTGGTGGATTTTGGTGGCGGGGTGGGATAAAAATGACTGACGGAAAATCGTCAAAAGTGATCATTGCCATTAATGAGCTGTCAGATGTATAATCAGGAACAACCTTAGGTTGGTTTGTTATGACATTGCTGCTTTTACTTGCTCTTCTCTCGCTTTCAGAACCATTTTTGACTCCTGATGTGAGTGAATGGCAAGGCTTTGAATTTAAAGAGCTTCGAAAAAAAGGTCAGTTTGAAGGCTGCTACGGTGCATATGTTTCTGTATCGGGTGAGGATGCGGTCAGAGTAACTTTGCAAGCATCTATATCAGAAGACGCCGGTTATACTTTTCTATGGGCAGAAGCATTCCGTGAAGTTAATGGGCACATGGAACTGCGTAAAATTGATCACTTCTATGTTCTAAATAGCGAAGACGATGAATACGAACTTTTGAGACATGAGATAGAAGGCGCGACTGAGATATTTATTATTAAGTCCGACAAAGGAATAGATATTGCTAGCCGATATGCTTCTGACGACTCTATCAAGGGTGCTGTGACCCCTGTTGGGAATTATGACATTCAATTTTCTTTTATTAAATACGAGGACCTTAATGATGAGGCTGACCACTTTTTAGCTTGCTTGTTAAAATTCCGCAGCCTATTTGAGTAAGTCAATTCAGTGCAAGCAAGCAGAAGATTCCGGCTTTTGCCGGAATAAGCGGATAGATGATATTCATCCCGCCCTGCTCTTCAATGATGCACTTCATTGATAAAGCACCCCCGGCAACCACGTCGCCAGCCCCGGGAATAACGCCAACAACCCCAGCGCCAATATCTGAATAAATATAAACGGCACAGCGCCGCGGTAGATTTGGGCGGTAGAGATTTCCGGCGGGGCGACGCCGCGGAGGTAAAACAGGGCGAACCCGAAGGGCGGCGTTAAAAACGACGTCTGCAGATTAACCGCCATCATCACGCCGAGCCATACCGGGTCGAGCCCCATGGCCAGCAGTGGCGGGCCGACCAGAGGCACGACCACCAGCGTGATCTCGATAAAGTCGAGAAAGAAGCCGAGCACGAACATCACCAACATCACGGTGAGGACGGCGCCGACAATACCGCCGGGCGCAGCGTCGAGTGCTGAGCGCACCGTATCGTCGCCGCCAAGCCCGCGAAAGACGAGTGAGAACAAGGCCGCGCCAATTAGGATGGTGAACACCATGGTGGTGACGCGCGTGGTCTGGTCGGCGATGGGGCTGAGAACTTTGACATGGTGAAGCCGCGCCAGCGCAACAAAAACAGACCACATCGCCGCGGCGAACAGCGCGAAGGCGGCGACAATGCCAGCCATTTCGAGCGCTGAAACGGAGCTGCGCCCGAGGCGCAAGTCGAGCGTGCTGGTGAGGACGACGAGCCCGAAAATCGCGCCGGCGCCGGCGAGAATGGCGGGGCGCCCGGTGAATATTGCGGCCGGTTTATGGCGCAGGCGCGCGCCAGCGATGAGGAGGGCGCCAATTGCGCCGACGCTGGCGGCCTCTGTCGGGGTGGCGACGCCGGCAAGGATGGAGCCCAGGACCGCGATGATGAGGAGCAGCGGCGGCGGTAAAGTCTTCATCGCCGCCTTCCAGACTTCGCGGCGCGAGCCGAGTTCAGCCGCGGGTATTGCCGGTGCTTTTTCGGGCTGGGTGACGGCGACAAAAACCTGCCAGAGGAGATACAGCCCGACCAGCATAAGCCCGGGAATGAGCGCGCCGGCAAACAGATGTCCCACCGACACCGTCTCCGGCGACATGTTGCCCTGTTCAAGTTGCGCGCGCTGAAACGCATTAGAGATGACATCGCCAAGGAGGATGAGCACGATCGACGGCGGTATAATCTGGCCGAGCGTGCCGGCGGCGGCGATGGAGCCGCAGGCAAAAGACGGGTCATAACCGCGCCGCAACATCGTCGGCAGGCTGAGCAACCCCATTGTGACGACAGTGGCGCCGACAATACCAGTGGAGGCGGCGAGCAGGGCGCCGACAATCGTCACCGAAATCCCGAGGCCGCCGCGCAGCGAGCCGAACAGTTTCGCCATTTCGTCAAGCAATTCCTCGGCAATCTTCGATTTCTCTAAGATCACCCCCATCAACACGAACATTGGCACGGCGATGAGTGTTGTGTTGGTGACCGCGCCAAACACACGCTGTGGGAACGGGCGCAGGAAACTCGGATCGAAGACGCCGAAAGTGAGGCCGAGGATTGCGAACATCAATGCAGTTCCGGCGAGGGAAAAAGCCACCGGAAATCCGGCCATCAGCATCGCACAAAGAACAGCGATCATGATGATGTCGAGCCAGCCGGCAACGGCGCAAAGGCAAAAATGCATATCGCCGATGACGAAATCCATCTAAGCGCCCGCCTTTAATATTTTGCCGGCGCGTGCGGCGTTGGTAAAGCCCGCCATAGCGAGGAGAATGGCGAAAGCCGGGACCAAAGTTTTTAAGAGATAAACGCCCTGAATGCCCGACGTCTCCGCCGAGCCTTCCAACACACTCCAGGATGCGCCGACATAGGGCGAGGCGGTCCATAGCAGGAGCAAGCACACCGGAAACAACAAAAAATAGGTTCCAAGAAAATCAGCCAGGGCTTTGCGTTTTGGCGGTGCGTCGCGGTAGAAAATGTCGACTCGGACATGATCGTCGGTCAGCAGTGCATAGCCGCCGGCGAGTAGAAAGACGGCGCCGTGCATGTAGGTAATCGATTCCTGCATGAAGATAAAATTGACGCCAAAGACGTAACGCAAAACAACAATGCCGAACTGCACCCCGGCCATCACGAAGATCAGCCACATCACAAGTCTGCCGGTCCGGCGCACAAAGCCGTCCAGCAGCGGCGACAACAATGCTATGGTGCGGGCTGGCCCTCCGGCGACGAGTATGGCGCCGCCTAGCGCCGCCACGATGGTGAAATACAAAAACAGCGTTTGCATTAGCGGCGTTGCGCGCAGGGCCGGCGCCAATGCGGCAAAGATAATGCCCGCAGTGACAATCGCAGTGACAACCACAAACCATACAGCGGTGGAGCGCACGCGCCCGTGTGCGACAAGCGCCGCAGCCGGCAGGAACATCAGTGGAAAGACAATGCCCGCAGCAGCCCAGTTTAATATGTCACCAGCCAGGGTCAGCATCGCTTAAAACTCAAACAATTCGCGGCGCACCTGCATGAAGGCTTCGTCAGAAATTCCGCTCCAGGCTTGGCTGCGTTCGAGCGATGTTTTGTAGCTTTCAAATATCCGCCCGGAGATGTCGTCGCCCGCGGCGGTTTCTTCCAGCACGGTTTTTGACTCGCGGGCAAGCGCCGCCAACACATCATCAGGTAGACGGCGTAACTCCACCCCGTGATCGTTGATCAACTGGTCGAGCGCGGTGGCGTTGTGGTGAATATATTCGGCAATCGAAAGATAGTTGGCGCGCTGGCAGGCGCCTTGAATGATCGATTGCTCCTGAGGGGTCATGCCTTCCCACAGGCCGAGATTGACGCCGACGCCTAGCTGCGCGCCGGGCTCGTGAATGCCGGGCCAGTAATAATATTTCGCCTGGTCGTAAAATCCGAAGGCAAGGTCATTCCACGGGCCGACCCATTCGGTGCCGTCAATTGCGCCCGATTGCAGCGCTTGATAAATTTCACCACCCGGCAGCGCGACCGCTGATGCGCCGATGCGTCTTAGAACCTCGCCGCCAAGACCGGGCATGCGGATTTTCATGCCGCGCAAATCTTCCAGCGACTTGATTTCGCGCTTGTACCAGCCGGCGAGTTGATGACCGGTATTACCGGCGGCGAAGGGCTTTATATTAAATTTTGCAGAAAGCTCATCCCAAAGTTGTTGTCCGCCGCCAAACTCCGTCCACGCTGAAATTTCATTGGCGGTCATGCCGAACGGAACTGCGGTAAAGAAGGCAAAGGCCGGAGATTTGCCGACCCAGTAATATTCAGCGCCGTGATAAAGGTCCGCCGCGCCGCTTGCGACCGCATCGAAGCTTTCAAAGGCGCCGACTAACTCGCCAGCGGCAAACACCTTAACGCGCAAGGCGCCGCCAGACATTTCGGTGATGAACTGGGCGGTGCGTTCGGCCATGGTTCCAAGGCCTGGGAAATCTTTCGGCCAGGTGGTCACCATTTTTAACTCGCGCGAGCGGACCGCGCCGCCAATGTCTTCCAGCCCGGCGGGAACGCCGCATTCGCAGCCGGCGGCAAGTCCCGCCACGCCGCCCGCAAGAAGATGCCGTCTCTTGATCATGAAATTGTCCCGTTTGACCGATTGGAGAATGTTGGCTTGATTCGGCGGCGACTGCGTTTTTACCCCACCGGCATAGCCGATAGCTGGCGTCGCACAAAGCGATTGCAGCGGACGATGCCTGTTAATCGTCTGAGGTTTCCGCAAAACGGAACTTTGCTGATCTTCGATGCAGTAATTTAAGGGGTCTGTCGGTCCATCCGGACCCAGCCGGTTGCGGCCAGTTTTTCCAGCGGTTGGAAGTCAGTCTTATAATCCATCTTCGGCGAGCCTTGCACCCAATAGCCGAGATAGACGTAAGGTAAGTCAAACTCACGGGCGAGCGAGATATGATCAAGGATCATGAACCGACCAAGACTACGCGTCGCCTCGTCCGGCTCGAAGAAACTATAGACCATGGAAAGCCCGTCGGTGAGCTTGTCGGTCAACGCCGTTGCGATCAGTCGTTCATCGCCGGTGGTTTTGTCGAGCAGGCGATATTCAATGACCATCGTATCGACTGCTGTTTCCTCAACCATGGACGCATAGTCGAGTACGGTCATGTCGGCCATGCCGCCATCGTCGTGGCGCTCGTCGAGATAGCCGCGCAGCACCGAGAACTGCTCACCGGTCGCGCGCGGTTCTTTCACGCGGCGGATAAGGTCGGCGTTGCGGGTGAGGATGCGTTTGCGCGATTTCGACACTTTAAAATCGCTAGCCACAACCCGGACCGGCACGCAGGCGCTGCATCCCTCGCAAGCCGGCAGATAGATAATGTTCTGCGAGCGACGAAACCCGCGCCGCGTCAATAGCGCGTTGGTTGAGGAGGCGCCAGCGCCGCTGAGATAGGAAAACACCTTGCGCTCGCGCTTGCCCGCCAGATACGGGCAGGCCGCCGGCGCGGTGACATAAAACTCACCGCCCTCAAGACCGAAACGCCTGGCAAAATCTTCATTACTCATAACTCATGACCCTAACCCATGAATCTTAGCGGGCGATTAGCAGGACGGCAATGAATCGGTTCTTTTTTGGTGTCAAACCAGGCCGAAGTAAAACGGGGCAACCGCAGTGTAGACCAGCCAGATCAGGATGATCAGCGGCCCGCCCACCTTGGTGAAGTCGCTAAATTTGTAATGACCCGGCGTCATGACGAGGAGATTGGTCTGATAGGCGACGGGTGTGGCGAATGAGCAATTGGAGCCAAAAATAACGGTTAGGACCAATATATGTTCGTCAATCCCGACCAGACGCGCTGCGCTCACAGCAATTGGAGTGAACAGAACCGCGGTGGCATTGTTGGACAGAACATTGGTTAGGCCAGCGCAGAGAATAAAGAATGCTGAGATAAGAACGGTCGGTCCGAACTGGCCGGCGGTGACCGCTAATCCCTCGCCGATCAGCGCCGCGCCGCCAGTCCGTTCTAAAGCTGCGCCCATGGCCAGCGATGCGCCGATCAGGAGGTATATCCGTCGGTCAATCGCGCGCGCCGCCTGACGCACATTGAGACAGCCGGTCGCGACCATCGCAGTTGCGCCGGCGATGGCGGAAATTGCAATTGGCGCCATGCCTGATGCTGTCGCACCGACCACGCCGGCGAAGATGAAGGCGGCGATACGGGCATTGCGCGGGTCCGGCAGGCCCTGTATCGACCATTCGAGCATCAAGATGTCCCGGTCTGAACGCAAATTGCGAATGTCGTTGATGTCGCCGAGGATCAACAAAACATCGCCGGCTTCAAGGCGGATGGTATTCATCTGTGTCCGGATCATACGACTGCGACGTTCAATGCCGACGATGACGCAATCGGTCTGCGCATGAAAGCCGATCTGGACAATCGATCGTCCGATCAGACGCGAGCCCGGTGCGACAATCGCCTCGATCATCGTCAATTGGGTTGAGCGCTGAACCGAGCCGTCTTCTTCGTCAGCGATAGAAGTCTCAGCCATCAGGCCTTCGAGCATATCCGGATTGGATTTGAGCAGTGAGGTCAGCGCCGGCCGGGTCGCGGCGACGATAACCACATCGCCAGTTTTAAAGGCGAAATCGTCAAATGGCGGCAGAATCGCGTTTTTGCGGCGCTGAACCATGCGCACGGTGATGTCCGGCAAATCGACAAACAGGCCCGCAACCGGGCCTTTGCCGATCAGCGGGTGGCCGCGGGTGATTTCGATTTGCGCGATAAAATGTTTTCCCTCGCGCTCATTGACCGCGGATTGGTTTGGGTTGTTGCGGAGCGGCATCAGCCAGCGCCCGACGGTCAACAGATAGACGATGCCGACGCCGGCAAGGATGAGGCCCATCGGCGTTAATTCAAAAAACCCGATCTCGGTGCCGGTGGTGGCGCGATAGGACTGCAGTGCGAGAAGGTTGGTCGACGAGCCGATGATGGTCGTCATGCCGCCGAATATCGACAAGAAAGAGAGCGGCATCATAAATCGGGCGACCGGCGTTTTGCTCTGCTGGGCAAGCGCCGCCATGATCGGGATGAACATGACCACCACCGGCGTGTTGTTCAAAAATGCGCTGATCACCATGACGAAGAAAAACACCGCGGCGATAACCACGCGCGGACGTTTGTCGAAGGCGCGCAAGAGAAATTCCGTCGGGTGCTCGAGCGCACCGGACTGGAACATACCCTGGCCGATAATTAACAGTCCGAGAATGGCGAACAGGGCCGGGCTTGCAAAGCCCGACAACAAGGTTTCGGTGGTTAACACATTGGCGCCGTCGCGCGACATTGGCGCGATCAAAAATAGAAATAATAGCGCGACAATCGCCCCGGCCGAGACCAGTTCGAGCGGGAACCGGTCGAGCGTGTAAAAGATGATGGTGACGCTAATAATCCCCAGCGTCGCCCACATCTGCCATGGCGCTTCTAAAAAATTTTCCATAAATTCTAGATTGACGTGACCCGGTTCGAAAGTGAACGCTATGTCGGCGCTGTAAATAAGCCAAAACACAGTCTTGAGCGTCCGGCGCTTTGTATTTTCCCAAATTGATGTTAGGCGCACAAGGTTTAAGTTTTTCAATACGTTACCGAAATGGTTCTCCAACTCACGAAAGCAACGTCATGCCCGACCAATTTAGGCCGCTAAAAGACGCCTTTGGCCGTTTCGCGACCGGTATTGCGGTGGCGGCCTGCGCCAAACAGGGCGGCGGCTATGCGGCGATGACGGTCAATTCCTTCACCTCGGTGTCGCTGAACCCGCCGCTGGTTTTGTGGTGTATCGAAACCAAGGCGGCGTCCTATCCTGCGTTTATGGCGGCGGAGGGCTATAGCGTGACTATTTTACGCGCCGACCAGCGCGCGCTGTCTGATCGATTTGCCAATTTCGCCCCCGAGCCGGTGAGCCCTGACGAGGTCGAGTTTTGGGAGACCGGCGCGCCGATTTTGAAACATCGCCTTGCGGCGTTTGACTGCAAAATTTTTGCCCGCCATGAAGCGGGCGATCATGTCGTGTTGGTCGGTGAAGTCGTGAAGTTTGACAGCAGCGATGGCGCGCCGCTGGTTTATTTCGCCAGCAACTACCAGACCAACGGCGCCGCCGAATGATGCGCGCGGCGTTTCTCGGCCTTGGCGTCATGGGCTATCCCATGGCCGGCTGGCTTTCGAAAAACAATTTTGAAGTTGCGGTGTATAACCGAACCGCGGCGAAAGCAGAACAATGGGCCGAAGAGCACAAAGGTCGGATCGCCAAGTCTCCCGATGCGGCGGTGCGCGAGGCTGATCTGGTCTTCATGTGTCTCGGCGACGATCCCGATGTCGCAGCGATGATTGAGAATATTGCCGGCGCGTTTGCGCCGGGCGCGATTGTGATCGATCACACGACAGCGTCGCCGGCATTGGCGCGCCGCTTACATGATGAGTTGGCCGAGCTTGGCGTTGGCTTTGTTGACGCGCCGGTGTCGGGCGGCGCGGCGGGGGCGCAAACCGGCAAGCTGGCGATCATGTGCGGCGGCGACGCTGTGCATATTGAACGCGTGCGCCCGGCAATGGATGCTTATGCGGCGCGGATTGTTCATATTGGTCCAGCCGGTCACGGCCAGCTATGCAAAGCGGTTAACCAGATATGCATCGCCGGTCTGGTGCAGGCCTTGTCGGAGGGCGTGCATTTTGCCGCCCGCTCCGGGCTTGATATCGACAAGGTGCTTGAAGCGATCTCCGGCGGTGCGGCGCAAAGTTGGCAGATGGAAAACCGCGCCGCAACCATGGCCAAGGACGAGTTCGAATTTGGCTTTGCTGTCGACTGGATGCGCAAGGATTTGCGCATCGCACTCAATGAGGCCAGAGACAACGGCGCACGTCTGCCGGTAACGGCGCTGGTCGATCAGTTTTATGCCGATATTCAGGCAATGGATGGCGGCCGATGGGACACGTCAAGCCTTATCCGCCGCCTGACGGATATAGACTAGGGGCTCAACATGGTTTTGGTTGATCGTACTGAAATTATTGGAAATGCAAGGGGCGGCTGATGACGGTCTTAGAGTCCGCAACACATTTACGCGTGCGTGCCGGCGCACTCGCCCCGGGTATTTTGATGGCATTCACGATCGCCGCTGCGGCGCGGTTTATTTCCGAACATTACGGTGCGCCGGCGATGTTGTTTGCTTTGTTGCTTGGTATGGCGTTCAATTTCCTTGCGACAGACGGCAAATGTGTTGCTGGCGTTCAGGTGGCGTCATCGCAGCTTTTAAAGATCGGGGTTGCTTTCTTGGGCGTGCGTGTCACCCTTGATCAGATTTCAAGTCTCGGACCAGTTTTAGTTTTAGTCATACCTGTACTGATTATATTTACTATTGGCGCCGGGCTTCTATTTTCAAAAATATTCAGTCGGTCGGCCTCGTTCGGCCTGTTGACCGGCGGCGCGGTGGCAATTTGCGGCGCATCGGCTGCGCTGGCGATCGCCTCGGTCCTGCCAAAGTCGGAAACCAGTCAGCGCGACACATTATTTACCGTCGTTGCGGTAACGTCGCTGTCAACGATGGCGATGATTATCTATCCGATTTTGTTCTCAAGCCTCGGATTTTCCGACACCCAGATCGGCGTTCTGATTGGCGCGACCATTCACGATGTGGCGCAGGTCGTCGGGGCCGGTTATGCGGTGTCGGAACTGGCTGGCGATACAGCGACTTATGTCAAGCTGTTGCGGGTTGCTTGCCTGCCAATTGTCATTTTGTTGCTGGCGGCGTTCCTTCGGCGCGGCGCGGCGGGCGATACAAAAACCCCTTTCCCGTGGTTTGCGGTCGCCTTTGCGGCCATCCTCCTCGCCAATAGCATCGGCCTGATCCCGTCATTCGCGGCAGAGTCTATGGACTGGTCTTCGCGCTGGCTTTTGCTGGGCGCGATTTCGGCGTTGGGCATGAAGACGTCGCTGAAAGAAATGTTTGATCTTGGCGCTTTGCATATCGGAGTCGTTGTCGCCGAAACGGTTTTTCTCTGCGCAGCTGCGATTGCCGCGATCAGTTTTATGTGAATTGGCGTTGCTTAAGGGAAGAGTATACAGCGCAGGCTGGGCGCAACGTCATAAAGTTAAAATAGTTGCAACTGCATCTAAAATACCGTAACATGGCTGAAATACCCCTAAAGGAGCGTCGATTTGTCCCCATCCATTGAGAGTTTAGCCGCTCCGCTTGCGTATAAAGCGTCCTTTGACGGGGAGGCACCGGCTGACCTTTCGGAAGCGGGCGAAACGGTCATCGTTGTCAAGTCCCGCTCGCTTGAAGGCATGCAGAAGGAAGCGCTTCTCCACACCGGAGCGGGCGCGAACGACAGCGCCAACGCAACATGGCGGCTGACCTGCGACGAGGGACCGTATCTCAACGGCACTGACCTTGCGCCATTCCCGCTGGCGTTCTTTACCTCCGGCATGGTGATGTCATTTGCATCAAACCTGCGGGCGATTGCGCTGAGCCAGGGTGTTGCGCTTGAAAACCTCCAATGCACGCTCGACAACTTTTATACGATGGAGGGATCGGCGCTGCGCGGCACGATGACCGGCGGTGCGTTGCCTGCGGAGTTGCATGTCAGCGCCGACGGCATTGCCGCCGCAGACCTTAAAACCCTTGCGGACGCCGCCGTGCGCGGATCTCCAGCGTCGGCGTTTTTGAACAAGGCGTTAATCAGCGAATTTTCCATGCATCTGAACGGCGACCTTGCGCCGGTCGATGGCGTTAAGCCGACCATGGCGGATATTCTGCCGGCCCCGGGACGTGACTTCGATCTTATTCAGCCCATCGCCGGCGAGATCGACGGCGTTCCCATTTTAAGCAAGGTGTCGGCTGCGGAACAACTTTTCGATGTTGAAGGCGGCGTCGGCAGCAGCCTGAAATCGGAACAAAAACGCATTTTGCATGTTCGCGGGGTTTTGAAATTCGCCGATAACGGGCTGTTCGATGTCCGTATCCAGTTGTTCAAACCGATTGGCAGTGTGTTTCAGTTTTTCGGCGACGACCCGGTTCATCGTGGTGGACAGGGGCGCGCGCCAAGCGGTCTCGATTATCTGTCCGCGGGGGTTGCTTTCTGCTTTATGACGCAGCTCGGACGCTATGCGCAGATCGTCAAACAAGACTTGCAGTCTTATGAATTAATTCAACTCACTCGGTTTTGCGCGCAAACGCCGTCGCTGGAAGCCGGCGAGGCTGACGCCTTCCCGGTTGTCACCCATGTCTATCTTTCATCTGCTGAAGGTCTCCCACACAACCAAAAACTTGTTCAGATGGGCGAGCAGACCTGCTTTTTACACGCTGCACTGAGGGCGACTAACCCGGTCGATGTGAGCGTATAAGAAGGCATGTTAGCCGGTGCGGCAGCTATTTTTCGGAGAGTAACGCATTGTTGCGGTCCTCGGATTCTAGCCATTCGACCTGCGTCTTCAGCTTTTCTATGATTGTAAAAAACAGCGTGCGCTCTTGTGCGGTTAAAGCCGATTCCAGCACCTTGGCGCGCATTTTGGCGATCGGAACAATCCGGTCGTGCAGTTTCACACCGGATGCGGTCAACCGCACCAATTGTTTGCGCCCGTCACTTTCGTCGGGCAACCGTTCCACATGACCGTTGGCCTCAAGCGCGTTGATTGCCCGGCTGACAGTTGCTTTATCAAATGCGGCCGGGCCAACCATTGCTGCGGCGCTGACCGGCCCCTGGTCGCCGAGAATTGCAAGAACCCGCCATTCGCGGACGCCAAGATCAAAATGTTTCTGAAAGGTTCGCGAAGCGCCAATCGACAACATGCGCGCAACCTCGCTCAACAAAAACGGCATGTGATGCGCAAGGTCGAGCGGCTCGCTCACCGGATAGGGTGAGTGCGTGGCTCCTGCGGGCGACGATTTGACAGGTTTTTTTTTCAACGCGATTCCCGTGTTTATGAGTTGCCGATCAGCAGCGGCGATAGCCAATATAGTTGCCGGTGAGCACGCTCTAACCATGTCAACTCTGTCGGCGCAAGCGCACAATATGGTATAGTGTCGCCAACGCACGAGTAGATATTGTCGGCGGGTCGGTTTTGAAGCCCGAAATTAGTTGCAGTGACAAGCATTTTCACCATAGGGTCGGCCCGCGGCCCAAGCCCGTTGCGAAATCAGGACAGGCGGTTTGAAAGAGACATTTTCACCGATAAGGGCGCTGCTTGCCGCCGTGGTTTTGGTGTTGGCGATGCCAGGCGCTGGGCGCGGCGAGGTCTTGCGGTTTGGCGTCACCGTGCCGGCAAGAACGGTGACCGTTCGCGCGGCGATGCGGCCATGGGCCGACGATGTGACGGCGGCATCCGACGGCGCGCTTGAAGTCAAGCTCTATCCGGGCGGCTCGCTCGGCCGCAGCGGCAAGCTGCAATATTGGATGTTGAAGCAGGGCATTCTTGACATTACCTGGATGCTGCCGAGCAATACGCCGAACCTCTTTCCGAGTACGGATTTTTTTGAAATTCCTCTGAAGACCGATGATCCGATGGAAATGTCGCTGGCGTTCTGGCGGCTTTATGAGCGCGGCTATCTGAAGGGCTTTGAGGATATAAAACCATTAGCGCTATATGTGTCGCCGCCTTACCGGTTTCATCTTCGTTTTCCCTATGAAGATAACTATTCGCTCAAAGGGCGAAAGATTCGCGCCGTCACTTATTTGCAGGCGCGGATGCTAGAAGAGGCGGGGGCAACGCCGGTCGGCGGCATCACTACGACCCAGGTTGCCGAAAGCCTAAGCCGCGGGCTGATCGACGGCGCCCTGTTCAGCTGGCACGGCGTGAAACCAGTAGGCATTATGCGCGCTACAGATGTGCATGTGGACCAAGCGATTACTTTTGCGCCCGCGATCATTGCGATGAACCGCGATGTCTATGAGACGCTGTCGCCAAAGGCGCGCGCGGCGATTGACGCGCTTAGCGGCGAGCCGCTGATCCGGCGGATAGTCAACGCTATGAATGGCGCTGCGGTTGCGGCGATGGAAGAAGCGCGGCGCGATCCGCAACGCCAGTTTGTTGAAGCCGATATCGATGAAGCAGCTTTGTGGCGCGAACGATTTGCCGCCGCTGCGGAAGACTGGCGCACCCGCAGCCCCGACCATGACGTGCTGATCGAGCGGTATGACGAAATTCTGGCGGAGATCCGCGCTGAGGCGGATGCGGCGGCGATGCCGGACGGTTCGCGCTGATGGGCTTAATGCTCGACAACATCGAAGGCGTGATCCGGCGCGGCGCGATCCTTATCGCCAAGCTCGGGGTCTTTCTGCTTTTGTTGCAGGCGTTTTTGATTGTTGCTGACGGTCTCGCGCGATGGTGGTTTTCAACACCGATCCACGGTCTTGAAGATGTTTCTGGGCTGATGATTTCAATCATTGTCGCCAGTCTTTTTCCAGCGATCCTGATCGGCCGTCAAAATATTCGTGTGACCATCTTCGGGCGGCTTTTAAACCCCAAAGCCGCCGCATGGCTGGATGTTTTCGGGCATTTTATTCTACTGGTATTTATTACTATTATCGCATGGCAGTTCACACTCTATGCGGTGGAGACGCGCCAGCAGACAACGCTGATTTTACGCCTTCCAACGGCGCCGACGATGGGGCTTACGGCGACCATCTTTATCACCTGTGCGTTCATTCAGGGGTTTGTCCTGTTCACAGAGATTATGAAAATCTTGAAGTCACGACCGGCGCAGCAGGCATGATCTGATGGACCCGATCTTAATTGCGATCCTTGGCCTCCTTGCGATGTTCATTCTGATTGCGGCCCATGCGCCGGTCGGTGCGGCGATGGGGATTGCCGGGGTTTTGACCTTCGCCGCCATCGCCGGCATCGGTCCGGGCGTTGCAACGCTCGGGGTAGAGGCGATTGCCGCCATCACCAGTCTCGATTTTGCGATTATCCCACTGTTTATTTTAATGGGCGGCTTTGCGGTCGCCGGCGGGTTGTCTCAGGACCTTTACCGATTGGCGAACGCATTTTTAGGCCATCGCCGCGGTGGTTTGGCGATGGCGACCATTGGCGTTTGTGCTTTGTTTGGTGCGGTATGCGGATCGGCGATTGCGACCGTTGCGACGATGACGCGGGTTGCACTGCCGGAAATGCTTTCGAAAAACTATGAAAAGAGTTTTGCCGCCGGCGCCATTGTCGCCGGGGGAACGCTGGGGGTGGTTATTCCACCCTCATTGATCCTCGTCATCTATGCGATTTTAACCGAGCTAAATGTTCTCACGCTGTTTGCCGCCGCGGCGGTTCCGGGAATAATCGCGACCCTGTTTCAGCTCACCGCCGCAGCGCTCTATGCGCGCTACCGCCCGGAAGCGGCGCCGGCGGCCCCGAGACGTGGCTGGGCGACACGAAAATCAGCACTTCTTCGCTCATGGGCGGTTATCCTCCTTGGGCTGATTGTCACCGCCGGGATTTATGGTGGCGTCTTTACGGTGACCGAGGCCGCCTCGGTTGGCGCTTGCGGCGCTTTCTTGATTTGCTTCGCACGCGGTCGCCTTAAGTCTGGAACATTCGGCGAAGTTGCGCTGGATACCGCCCGTAATGCCGGCATCATCTACGTCATCGTTATCGGCGCTTTCGCGATGACGTATTTTCTTGCCGCATCGGGCCTTTCTGAGGCGCTGGTCGGGGGCATTCAATCGCTGAACATGCCGCCACTCGCTGTCATTTTAAGCCTTTATGTAATGTATCTGCTCTTGGGCGCGGTGTTTGAGTCTCTTGCCGTGCTTGTCGTAACGCTGCCGTTTGTTCTGCCAGTGGTGATCGCGCTGGGCTATGATCCGGTATGGTGGGGTGTGATGCTGGTGATGATTTCCGGCATCGGCATGATCACGCCGCCGATTGGTATCAATGTGTTTGTGCTGCACGGTATGATGGAAGAAATTCCGATTGGTGAAATTTTTAAAGGTGTGACACCATTTTTTATCGCCGACCTGTTACGGATGCTGGTGCTGACAGTATTCCCGACACTTGTCACCTGGCTGCCGATGAAGATGGGTTTGATGTAGCCGGGCTAATTCATGTCTATTGCGATATCGACAAGCACAGTTTTATTCTGTTCACGGACGGCTGTGACGGCGTCATTGAGCGTCTCCTGCAATGCCGCCGGGTCGCAAACCTTAACCCCTTCAGCGCCGCAAGCTTTCGCGACGCCGGCATAGTCCGGTGATGGCGTGAGAGAGGTCAAGGGCGGGTGGTTGCTATGTGCGGTGGCGCCATCGGGATAGACTTGAAGCGTTGAGGATTTGACCGAATGCCACGCCTCATTATTCAAAACGACAATCAAAATCGGTAATTGCCGCGCGACGGCGACCTGCAGGCAGGCAACGGGATTGTTAAAAATGCACGAGCCGTCGCCGAGCGCAGCGGCGACCATGCGTTCCGGGGCGGCGAGTTTTATCCCGAGTGCAATGCCGATGCTGGCGCCAAGGCCCCCGGCAATGGTTGGGCCGAAAAATGTTCCCGGTTCGGTAAATTCCATAGCCTCGCGCAGGCAACCGCGTTCATTGACCAACACGCCGTCTTTGCCCAACGCCTGATTGAGGCAATGGCTGGCGTAACCATGAGTGAGCTTCGCGCCGGGCGTTGCGGCTTTTACTCTGCGCGCCGCGCGCGCCTTCGCAAACTTGGGCGCCAGCGCTGCGCGCCGCGCATCAATCGTCAGTTGGTCAAGATATTTACTGACATATGCTGCAGCGAGAAGCGCCTCCAGCCCGGCGGCGGTTTCGGTTTTGATGGCGATGTCGGACCGGAAGCCTCGAAACGGCAAGGGCTCAAACAGCGGGTCGGGTCCGATTTGAATAACCGGACAATCATCAGGCGGACCAACCTGCGACGGCGTCCACGGAACTGGCGCGTCAACGACAATGGTAAGGTCGATGTCTTGCAGATAGGGCGCTGGCGTGAAGCCGGCATGCATTTCATGATCGCCGGGCAGGCACATGTAATTCGCCGAAACCTCGACTACGGGAATGGCTAATTTTTCCGCCAGCGTGCTTAGTGCTGCGACGCCACGCGCCGTTCGTCCGGCCCGCGAGGTAATGAGTAATGGCGCCTTTGCCGCTGCAATTAGCTGCGCTGCGCGGTCAATGGCGACCGGATCTGGGGCGGAGGGGCTTGCCGCAGCGGCGGCGGCTTGCGGCGTCGCTTCAGGATTTGCCGTCGCCGCCAGTACTTCGCGCGGCAGGCTCAAATAGACCGGGCCGGCAGGCTCCGACCGAGCAATCGCCAAGGCCCGCCCGACAGCGGCGCCGGTCTGCTCCGGACAGCGTAGCTCATAATCCCATTTTACAAATTCACGCAGCATGGCGGCCTGATCGAACATTTCTTGACCCCAGTGAATGAAATTATCGCGTGAACCGAGACGTCCCTGTTCGGTGATCGGCGTGCGCCCGGATGCAAACAGCATCGGGATATTATCGCGCGCCGCATTGAGCAGACCGCAAAGCGCATTGGCGACGCCGACATTGACATGCACCATCACGCCTTGCGCTTGACCGCTCGCCAGAAAGAACCCATGCGCCATTGCCACAGCGAGATTTTCATGCGGACAAATAATAAATTCCGGAACCGCGTTCTGGTCGTTTTCGTGCTCAAGCAGGGCCTCGAGGATCGGCGCAAAGTCCGTGCCCGCATTGGCGAACACATAGTCAACGCCGGCGTCTCCCAGCGATTCCAGGAATAGGCGGGCGGCGGTTTTGGGCGTACTGGTCATTGGCGCTCTCTTGTGGATTTGGACCCTAGCGTATTGATATTTATGCTTTCTTAAACTAATTGGCAATACCAACCATCTGTAGTAGGAGTAGATGCGGTAGGATAGTTCACGGCGCCGGACGATAATGTTTGGACCGGAATTGCTGGGTTTAAGTGGAGCGTGATGATAAAAACCGCGCATCAAAGAGCTTCTGGAGACACGGTCGCGCCACGCCGCGACTTGCAACGACTTGTCGGATATCAATTACGGCGTGTCGGTTCGCTGGTCGTTAAGGAACTTTCGCGCATCCTCAGTGTGGTCGGCCTCGCGCCAGGACAGTTTTCAATTTTAATGCTCATTGATGAACATATCAGTTGCTTCCAGATGGATCTTGCGCGCCTTGCCAATGTTGATCGCTCAACGCTGGTGCCGATGATTGAGCGCCTGGTGCGGCTAAAGTTCATCAAGCGAAGTCAGAGCGATGACGACGGGCGGGCGTTTCATCTCCAAGTAACGCCGCGCGGCCGCAAGGCGATTGAACAGGTCATGCCTGATCTGCGCGCCTTTGAAGAGACAATCACCGACGCTATGAGCGCCCGAGAAAAGAGCGCCTTGCTACAGTCATTGCACCGTGTAGAAGAGGCGCTATTGCGTCGGCAAAGCACGGAGTAGTTACGATATGGATTTCACGCTTTACTGGTTCATGACGCCGGTATCGATGTTGGTGGCGACGGTTGCGATGTTGAGCGGCATTGGCGGCGCGGCGCTTTTCACACCGATTTTTATTATCCTTTTCCCCTTGCTGGGGCCGGAATATATTTTGGAAAGCACCGTTGCGGCGATTGGAACGGCATTGCTGACCGAGACGTTCGGATTTTCCTCCGGCTTCATCGGCTATTATCGCAAGCGCATTATCGATTTTGCACTGGCGTTCAAGTTTTTGCGCGTTGCGGTCCCGGTGGCGATCATTGGCGCCTTGACCGCGCATCTTGTCGATGACGGCGCCTTGATTGCCGGCTATTCGTTCCTTGTTCTAATTTTGGCTGTGGTGCTGGTGTTTTTTCATCACAGCGCCATTGAAGCTGACCCGGCCTTTGTCGCATCAGCGGGTGAGGACATGCGCCGCATGGTTGATGATAAGGGGCGCGAGCATGTTTACGCCACGCCGCGTCTCGGTCCGATCAGCGGCTTGATTACCGGGACCGGCGCGTTTCTGACCGGTATGCTTTCGGTCGGGATTGGCGAGGCGATCGTCCCGCAACTGACGCGGCGCGGCGTGCCGGTGGCGGTGGCGGCGGCAACTTCGGTTGCGGTGGTGATCGTAACGGTTGCCTCGGCCTCGTTCACCTTAATCGGGCAGTTAGTAAGGGAGGGTGGCCTTTCAGCGGTTCCATGGAATCTTGTGGTTTACACCATTCCCGGCGTGATTATCGGGGGGCAAATCGGTCCCCGCCTGCAAGGGCTGGTCTCGCATCGGACAATGGAGCGCGCCATTGGCGTTTTGTTCATGCTGATCGCGGTTGCAATGGCCTTTGTGGCGATGAAGCGCCTGGGGATCACTTGAGCGTCACTCGCCGCCGCCATTCCAGCGTTTGATGAAGTCGCAATCTATACCGAGAAGGTCGAGCACCCGCCCGACCGAATGATCGACAATATCGTCAACGCTTTGCGGGCGGACATACATCGCCGGCATTGGCGGCGCGATAATCGCACCCAAGAGGCTCGCCTCATACATGAGCTTGCAATGCCCGGCATGGAGCGGTGTCTCGCGCGGCATTAAAATCAGCCGGCGGCGGTCTTTGAGGCATACATCCGCGGCCCGCATCAGCAAATTGTCTGCGTAGGAATGAACAATGCCGGAAAGCGTTTTCATTGAGCACGCGGCGACGACCATGCCGTCGGTTTTGAATGAGCCGCTGGCAATCGCGGCGGCGACGTCGGTGATCTTATAATGGACGTCGGCAAGGGCCCGGACATCCGCGAGGCTCCAGTCGGTCTCATATTTCAAATTCATCGCCACGGTCGGGCTCAATACCAGATGGGTCTCGACGCCGTCGACCTGGTGGAGCTTTTCCAGCAGCCGAACCCCATAGATGACGCCGCTGGCGCCGCTGATGCCGATAATGATTTTTTTCATGATCAGCGCGCCCCCGCCGGCGCAGTATGGATCATCGCGATCAGCATATTGGCGTTGCGAACGGCGAGCCGGCGGATCTCGGATGTCGCCGGCGGCGAGGCGTCTAGGCAGAACTGCCGGAATAGTTGATGGTGCAAAACCATGCCGGTGTAGCTTTCAACCAGGTCTTGCGGGCGGATAATCTTTATCCCGTCTTTCGCCGCCTGATCCTTCAGGAACGCAGTCAATACGTCACAGATATGGCGCGGCGCGCGTTCATAATAGATCCGGCCGATTTCGGGAAACTTGTCGGCCTCGGCAATCACCAGCCGCGCCAACGCCAGATGCCGCGGCGAGGTTGCAATTTCCAGCAGCCGTTCGCTGATCGCTATCAGCCCGTCGCGCATCCCTACGTTTTCAAGCTGAACGTCATTGATGAAAACCGGCACCTCATCGACAATATCTTCAACCACGGCCGCAAACAGCCGCTCCTTGTTTTCGAAATAAGCATAGACCGTCGCTTTTGAGCCGCCGATCTGGGTGATCAGCTTGTTGATGCTGGCTGCGCCATAGCCCTCTTTCAGGAACAGCGCCGCCGCTGCGTCCAAAATGATGTCGCGTTTGTTGGTCAGCGTTCGCGAGGACTTCGCGGTTTTGCAGAGCATTGCGACATCATCCTTCTACTAAGCGAGGCTTGGCTAGCCTTGAGGCGTGCATGATAGCTTAGCGCTGTTTTCCGACGGCGCGGAAGTAGGAAAAACCTTGCCCCGCTTGCCGTGCACTGTACCACCTGTTACAGTTGGTTGCAATTGCATCCGTTATCGCGACAAGCGCAAGCCTTAGTCGCACTGAACGCAAACATAAGGGCGGCCATCATGACGGAGACAGGGTTTCGCGGGTTTTTGAACGATCTCGAGGAGCGCGGCGAACTTTGGCGCATCAGCCAAGAGATCGATCCGCTTGATGAGATTGGCGCCTTCATCGCCCGCGCCGACTACGCCCATATCGAAAAAGGCCTGCTGTTTGAAAATCCGAAAGGCTCTGACATTCCGGTTTTCGCTAACACCATCGGTTCAAGCTACAAGCGCATCGCCGAGGCGTTTGACGTGCCGCTTGACGCAGCAGTGGCGTCCGCCGGCGAGAAGGTGATGAAAGTTTTGAGGTCCGGCGGTATTGAGCCGGAATATGTCGCCCGCAAAGATGCGCCGTGTAAGGAAGTTATTTTAAAAGGCGAGGACGCTGATCTGACGCGGCTGCCGATTTTGCGGATGAACCCGCAAGATGGAACCAAGACGTCGGCCTTCCTCGAAGGGCGTTTCGCCTGTCCGCCGGCGGTTTCAAAGCCGTCGCAGAACGGGCGCAACATTTCCTTCCACCGGTTTGAAATTACCGGCCCGCGCGAAGGTTCGGTGTGGATATTTCGCGGCACTGGCGATGCGCGGTCAATGGAAGAGGCCTGGGGTGCGAAGATTGATGATCCGTCTTCGAGTTGGGATACCGACAAGGCAAAGCCGTTCCCGACGGCGTTTGTGATCGGCGTGGAGCCGCATTTTATCCTAGCCGGCGCCAATGCGGCGTTGCCCTATAACAATAACGATTTTGCAACGATTGGCGGCCTGACGGGCAAGCCGGTGCGGATGGTCAAATGTGAAACCATCGATGTCGATGTGCCCGCGGATGCTGAAATTGTGATTGAGGGCGTCTACCATCCGTTCAAATGGGCCAAACAAGGCCGGTTTGCTTCGTTTAACGGATTTTACGATGAGGCGCGCCGCCGTCCGGCGTTTGAAGTCACCGCGATTACCATGCGCAAAAAACCGATTTACCAACATGTGCATATTGGCCGCCCGCTGAACGAGACGAATAATATCGCGGCGTTTTTTCGCGGCGTGCGGGTCTATAATGATCTGAAAGCCGTATTGCCGAATGTCGTTGATGTCTATGTCGATCCGTCGGCGGGATGCGGGTTTACGGTTCATGTCAAAATCGACAAGCGCCGGGTGGGCGAGCCGAAGCTGGCGATGATGCGCGCCTACACCGCGCTGCAGGGTTTTTGCAAACATGTATTTGTTTATGACAAGGACATCGATATTCGCGAACCGCATGAGCGTGACTGGGCCTTAGCCCATCGCTTTATGGCCGACCGTGATCTGTTGATCGTGCCCAATACGCTCGGCATGAATATCGACCCACTGGCGCAGGGCAAAATGGGTATGCCGGCAAAGCTCGGCGTTCATGACGGCGAAGGCGAAATTCTCCTCAATACACGGACCTTTATGGGCGCCGATTGCACCGAACCGCTGGGCCTGAAGGTGATGGAGCGGGTTGTTCCAGATAAAGATGTCGAGGCGCGCATCGATAGCGTCTGGTCGAAGGCGCTGGCGGCGCAATAGCGAAGTTGTAAGGGGAGGCAGCCAGTGGCGACATTTGTTCTTGTGCACGGCCGCCTGATTGCAGTTGGCAACCAGGCGGGTGGCTGCCGATAGCCGCTGAAAGCCTTACAAGGAAAAGGGTTTTCCTGTTATCTATATAATGGTTGCAACTGCAATTAAAGTGCCATATCAAAGATCTTGGCTGCATGGGCAACCAACTATTGGAGCTGAAAATGAACGCCAAAACCATCCTCGCGGCGAGCACCGCCTTTTTCATTTTGTCGGGCCCGTCGCTTGCGGGCGAGTTTGTCGATTGGTGCACGGCCTCGGCGCCGGACGGTGCGGACATGTCGAAAATAGAAGAAACCTGCGCCTGTCTTGAAGCCGCGACTGAGGGTGATGCGGATGCGCGCGCCAGTATGGAAGGCGCCGGCGATATTGAAGATCGCGAAGAGCGCTTCGCCGCTCTGAGCGCCGACGCTCAGAACGCGGTCAGTTCTTGTCGATAACGCCGTACACAGACAATATTTACTTAAGAACAGTATGCATGGTGCAGCCGGATTGGCGATGATTGGGTGGCGGCGCAGACATGTGGACCGATTTAGCGAGCGGTCTATATCGTTGCAAGTGTAGCGGGTACTTTTCGATTCAGGGGGTTTGTCGCCGCATCAAATGTTGCGTCACAGCAATTTACCGGTCAGCCTTATCGTCTATAGTGATCCTCGTAGGGGCTCGCCAACTGCATTTTCTGAGCAGAGATAGGCTCGGCCAGTATTTTCTCAACCTATCTAGTCTGTTGTTATAATGAGTTTTATTTAGCGTCGGATTATTAGTTCGTAGCCGTCAGGCAAGGCTTTAAAGGTAATGCGAAACGGCCGCACGAAACCCTGGGCGTTCGGGTTGGTGTATTTTTGTCACATTGAAAAAGGGTTCCCGGAACACCCTTACAAATGGTTGCAGTTTCAAGTATGTTGTGGCTGTCTTTTCGTTTGTCTGCTGAGAGACCGGTATTAGTGTTGCGGTGTTGGTGGGAGCACGCGCGGCGATTGAGCGAAAATTGTGCACAGGGAGGATTACGATGAAACGGCTGTTCAAGAAACCCATATTAATGGCGGGGGCCTCGGCGCTGGTTCTTCCGTTGGTGATGGCGCCGGCGGCGTTGGGGCAAGACACGGATGCTGCAGCACGCGCGGCGGCGGCGCGCGACGTGATTACCGTGACCGCGCAACGGCGCGAGGAATCTGCGCAAGACGTGCCGATCTCTCTTGCGGCGCAAAGTGAGCTTGATCTGAAGCGTTCGGGCGCGACATCGCTGGCAGATGTGGTTGAGAGCGTGCCAAATTTCAGCTTCCTCAATCAGGGCTCGGTATTGGGCAACTTCTCCGTGCGGGGTATTACCAACCAGTTTGTGGTCGGCGAGGCCTCCGGCGCTACGGTTTATATCGACGGCGTATTGACGGGGCGCTCTGCATCCTTCGACACCGGACTGTTCGGCGTGCAGCAAGTTGAAGTCTTGCGCGGGCCGCAAGGCACATTTTTTGGCGCCAACACAATTGCTGGCGCAGTCAACATCACAACTAAAAAACCGACCGAAGAGTTTGGCGGGGAACTGAAGCTGGAAGCCGGCAACTATGAGCGCGGCTATGCCGCCGGCGCGGTTAACGTCCCTATCAATGACAAGCTTTTGACACGCACGACCATCACCGTTGAGCGCCAGGATGGCTGGATAGAAAATGCGTTCGATGACCGACGCTTTAATGGCGAGGATAATTGGTCCGGCCGGTTCCAGGCGATAGCCCGGCCGAGCGATAGCCTTGAGCTCTACTGGTCTATCGATCGCTTCAAGGAAGAGCGCGACTTTGTCCGCCAGATCAACGACGATCCCAATGATCTTAAACAACCCGATTTCGTTGACCTTGCGGAAGGTATTGTCGATGTCGATTCTCCTTCGACCTCCAATCGCGATCTTTGGGGCACGTCGCTGGAATTCAATCTCGATCTGCCGGGTGAGTTTCTGCTAACCGGCGTCGGCGCCTATCGCGCCAATGATATCGTCAGCCTGTTTGACGGCGACACCACGCGCCAACGTCTGTCCGATACGTTCCTGCAGGAAGATCTCGACCAATGGTCCGGCGAGATCAGGCTTGCGTCTCCCGCTGGCAAACGATTTGATTTCATTGCCGGCGCTTTTTATCTCACCCAAAATCAGGATTCGAGTTCGGAAACCCGGTTCTTCCCGCAGGATATTCTTGCCGGTTGCACCTCAGGCGTGACGACCTCGACCTTCCGCGGCTTCCCGCCGCCACCACCATTTGAAACGACATCGCGTTTGGCGGGCTTTGATGCGAATGGCCTGCCAGTTTGGGATTTCGACCTCAATGCGAACGGGATCTTCAATGAGAATGTCACCGTATTCGGCGCGAATGAAGCGACCATCGGTTGCACCAATCCTGACCTCATTGCTGCGGGACGGTTCTTGCCGGGCGGCGAGGCGGAAGATTTCTTCCTGCCCTTCGGCTTTGAAAATGAGCTGGGTCCGGTGACCGCGTCGGGCGTGCCCGATACGATTGGCGTGCGTGAAGAGGGAACGTTGAAAACAGAATCGATCTCGGTATTTTTGCACTCAAACTTCCGCCTCACGGAAACGCTCACCGTGACCGGCGGCATCCGCCACACATGGGAAGACAAAGACCTCAACATGAATCAGGTCGGGATGATCAATATCCTGCGGCCGTCATTCACGACGATGCGGTCACGCAGCGACAATGAATTTTCCGGCACCGCGTCACTAACCTGGCAGCCAAATGACAATGTCACGGCCTACGCAAAATATTCTCACGGCTTTAAATCCGGCGGTTTCCAGTTTGACATCACGCAAGGTGAAAACGTTACAGCGTTCCGGGGCTTCATTATTGGCAGCCCCGCAAACGTCGGCGGCGTTATCGGCAGCCTGACCGGAAGCTTGGGCCGCCCGCCGACCAAAGATGAGATTATCGCTGAAATCATCAATCGGTCGGCTGATCCAAATGCGGCGCCGTCGAATATCGATTTTGACCCGGAGACGGTGAATGTTTACGAAGGCGGCGTTAAAACAGTCTTCGCCAATGGGCGCGCCCGCGTCAATCTTTCCGGCTATCTTACGGACTACAATGATCGCCAGCAAGGCATCACGCGTCTTGCGACCGGCATTATCATTCTCAACGTACCGGATTCCCAAGTCTGGGGCTTTGAGGCGGATGTTTTTGCTCAGCTCACCGATGAGTTGACATTCACCGGTGGCATTGGCACGGCGTTTAGCGAGATTCAGAGCGGCGTGCCGATCGCGGATCAAACCGGCGGCATTGAAGAGGTGGTTGGCGAGGGCTTTATCGGTCAACGTTTCCCATTAGCGCCGGAAGTCACGGCCAATGCGGCGGTGACGTATCAGCGTCCGGTTACCAACGATGGCGATATGGTGATGCGGCTTAGCTGGTCTTACACCGGTTCGATCCTGCACGAGTTGGTCGAGGTCGGCAGTCCGCTTGAGGATGTTGTGACTGAAGGCGCCTATAATCTTCTCAATGCTCGGCTAGGTTATGTCAGCCATGAAAATGGCTGGGAAGCGTTCTTCTGGGTGCGCAACCTCACCAATGAGCGTTATGCATCCTTCCGCCGGTTCAATCCGATCATCCGGACCTTCGGCATCGACGGCGCTGGCGGCGGGGTTGGCGGTTTTCCGGGCGGCGGCACTGCGCAGGCGTTGTTCGGTCCGCCGCGAATGTGGGGCGTGACGTTCCAGAAAGAATTCTGATCCGCAGCGACGGATTTGAGTTAAACTTGACGCCGGGAATGATGAAAATCGCTCCCGGCGTTTATTTTTTAGCCTCTGACAAAAGGAAATTTGGAAATGCTCCGTGAGGCGACGTTTGGTTTGGTCAACGGCGATCTTTCGCGACGCCAGTTTCTCGTTCTGACGAAAGCAGCGGGGGTGAGCGCTGCGGCGGCGGGCCAGCTGGCTGGCGCCGCCTCGGCCCAAAACGCAGATGTCGATGCGCTGCCGCCGGGCGGGAATTTTATGACTCTTAAAAATGCAACCGGCGGGAAAATCACCTGCGAGACTTTGCGCGCATGGGGCGTCACCCATGTATTTGGCAATACTGGCGCCTATGAAGCAGGGCTTGTCGACGCACTGGTTGATTATCCGGACATCCAATATGTACTGGGTCTGCATGAGGGTCCGGTCGTAGCCATGGCGGACGGGTTTGCGCGCATCACCGGTGAGACATCTTTTGTAAATGTCCATTCGATCACTGGGGCCGCCAATGCGCTCGGTCTTATCGTCAATGCGTATGCGGATAACTCGCCAATGGTGATATCGGTCGGTTTCAGCGCTAGCAGTGGAGAAAATATTGGCGTATTTACGGAAACCGCAAAAGTGGAATCGATCGCTGAGCTTTATACCAAGCTGTCATTCCGGGCGAGCAATCCGGACAACCTCGCAAACTCCCTGCGCCGGTCGCTGCGTCTGGCGGCGGCGACGCCGCCGGGCCCTGTTTTCCTGGGTGTGAATGCTGATGTCTGGAGCGGTAAAGTTCCTAAGACGCGGGTCATCCCGGCGGAACGCTCGGCGTCGGCGGGCCCGCTTCATCCGGGTCGTGAGGATATTGAGGTCGCCGCTGCAATGTTGGCGCGCGCGCGTAATCCGCTTCTTATCGCCGGCGCCGAATTGCCGCGTTGGGGCGGGCTTAAAGAGCTTGCCTCGATTGCTGACCGGCTCGGCGCGGTGGTCAGTGGGGATACATCGTCGAGCCGTTCGGCGATGGGGTTTCCTTCCCATCATCCGCGATATCTCGGTGCGATGCGCGCGCGCATTGGCCCGACAACGCCGTTCGATCTTGTCGTTTTGGCCGGCGCTTCGCGGCTGTCGCTTGCCCGCCGCGGTCATCCGCTGATTCCAGAACAAGCGCAGATTGTCGAGATCGGCGTGCGTGAGGAGCATTTGTCGCGCGGTTATCCAGTGGACCATCTAATTTACGCCGATGCGCGCCTGACCCTTGCCGGCATCGACAAACGTCTCGCTACGATGACGCTTGATAGCGCGTTGATTGAAGGCCGCCAGCGTGAAAGCGAGGCGTTAAAGAAAAAAGTTCGCGAGCCAATCATCGCAACTTTACAAAAAGTCTGGGATGATGCGCCGATTGCACCAGAACGACTGGCCGCAGAAATTGATCGCGCGATTGACCCCGCTGCGATCGTTGTTACAGAAGGCGTCAGCTCCGACCGGTATATCTGGGACTATGTCCAATTCGACCAGGAAAATGGCGGCCGGCGGCACTTGATTTCATCCGGCGGCAGTCTCGGCTGGGGCGTCGGTGCGGCGCTCGGCGCCAAATTCGCTGCGCCGAACAAATCCGTATACGCGCTGGTTGGCGACGGCAGTTTCCAGTTTGGGTTGCAAGCGTTGTGGACCGCGCAGCGTCACAATAAGGCGATCGTCGTTATCATCTTTAACAATCTCGCTTATCAGGCCAATCGCTGGGCGATTGCCGGCCTCGATGGTCGCGGCGCCAAGACCGGACGTTATATTGGAATAAATCTTGACGACCCGGCGATTGATCATGTGGCGATGGCATCCGGTTACGGGGTTGAAGGCGAGCGCGTTACCGATCCGGCCAATTTGGCGGCGGCGCTGGCGCGTGCGGTGCGCACTGGGAACGAGGGGCGGTCTTTTGTGCTTGATGTGGTTATTGCCAAGCGCGGGCCTGGCGCAGATGCGGCGCCGTGGCATGAGTGAATGGGGTCGTGCTTGCCGCCGTCCTTTGTGACGCGGTCTTACGACCGCTCCTCAGGATGAGGAGGTTCTATTTATTGATAAACTACACAACCCTCATCCTGAGGAGGCTCGCAGAGCCGTCGCGAAGGATAGCCGCAAGCACGACACGTCAACGAATGGGCTACCCCTCAGAAACGCAAACGTTGCGAATTTCCGTATAGAAATCGAGTGAGAATGCGCCGCCCTCGCGGCCAATGCCAGAGTGCTTAAAACCACCAAAGGGTGAGCGAAGCTCGCGGATCATCCAGCCATTGACCCAAACGACGCCGACCTCGATTTGTGAGGCGATGCGGCGTGCACGGGTGCTGTCGCCTGACCACACGGTCGCCGCCAGCCCGTAATCACTGTCATTGGCGTAAGCGACGGCCTCGTCTTCGGTATCAAAGGGCTGGATATGGCAGACCGGACCAAAGACTTCCTCTTTGACGACGCGGGAGGATTCTGAAAGTCCGGTCCAGATTGTCGGCTCGATCCAGGCGCCTTCGACCAATGCCCCATCTGTTTGCGCGATGCCGCCGCCGGAGACCACGGTTGCACCGTCGTCGTGCGCGGCTTTGAAGTAGTCGAGCACTTTTTCGCGATGGCCGATGCTGATCAAAGGAGGCAGGGTGGTTGCCGGATCACGCGGATTGCCGGGTTTTAGCGCTTCGGCTTTGGCCTTTAGCGCCGCGACGAATTTGTCAAAAATCACCCGCTCGACGTAAAGTCGCTCAGTGCACAGACAGACCTGTCCGCAATTATGAAACACCGAAGCCGCCGTCCCGGCGACCGCCTTTTCAAAATCACAATCGGCAAAAATAATACCGGGGTTTTTCCCGCCCAGCTCCAGCGATATATCTTTTATACCATCGGCGGCGCCAGCCATGATCGCCGCGCCAGTGCGGGTTTCTCCGGTAAAGGTAATGGCGTT
The DNA here is from genome assembly GCA_021776455.1 of Hyphococcus sp. Lineage (GTDB taxonomy): Bacteria > Pseudomonadota > Alphaproteobacteria > Caulobacterales > Parvularculaceae > Hyphococcus. Next base: position 171,652 of record JAJFFX010000008.1, read on the forward strand.
GATGTCTGGATGGGCAACCAGAAACGCGCCCGTCGAACCCGCGCCGAAACCATTGACAACGTTATAGACGCCGGGCGGCACGCCCGCATCGTTCATCACCGCGCCGAGCAGTGTCGCCGTCATCGGCGTTTCTTCCGACGGTTTTACGACCAGCGTATTGCCGCAAGCGAGTGCTGGCGCAATTTTCCATGTCGACAACACGAAAGGCAGGTTCCACGGACAAATCGTGGCGATAACGCCTTTCGGCGCGCGTTCGGGATAGTTGGCCGCCTTGCCCATGGGCGTTTGCGACGCAATCGGCGCCATTGCGAACCCATCTTTTGCGATGTCGGCAAAGACGCGGAACTGCATCGCGCCGCGTGGTATCTCGCCATTGAGCGTCGGGCCGATCAGCTTGCCGGTATCGCTGATTTCAGCATCGGCAAAGTCCGCCGCACGCTCATCAATAAGGTCAGCGATGCTGTGGAGAATCGCGGCGCGCTCATCAAGGCTGATTTTGCCCCATGGTCCGGTGAGCGCTGCGCGTGCAGACGATACGGCTTGGTCAACATCTGCGCGCGAGGCTTCATCGACAATGGCGACGATGCTATTATCAGCCGGACACCGGCTTTCGAATGTCTTGGCGCCGGCGCTTTGCGCATAAGCGCCATCAATAAAGTTGTGCAACCGCCTCGGCTTGGTTGTCGTTGCGGGGCGCGCATTTCCTTCAGGCGGCATTTCAAACCTTGCTCAAGCAGCGGCGGCGGCTTGCTTTGCTGGATTATAGATATCGGTATTTGGATGATAGTCGGCCCAAACATACCAGAACATTTTATTGTAATGGGGAATAAGCGCCAACTTTTGTCCCTTCATCTCGCCCTCGATGCAGGCGCCAAGCAGATTCCACTTGGACCGGGTCTGGTTGTCAATGAAATGATTTTCGCCGTCCGCCGTAAAGCTCAACACCTTGCCGTCTACGTTTCGGTCGAAAACCTGGATGAGGTCCAGGTCAAATCCTGACGCAACGAGAATATCGACAGCGGCGACCTGGTCATGAATAAGTGGGTTTTCACGCGAATGACCGAAAGTGTAGGTGCGCGCTTGCCCGTTGATTTCAACACCGGTCACCATGGATTTCATCGCCAGGCGTTCATCGAGGCCGTGCTTTAAGGGATAGACCATCACCGGGCTGTTAGGGTCAATGACATCGGCGCGGGCGAGGAGCTTGAGGTAGAATTCGTCGCGCCATTCCTTGTTGCGGTGCCAGACTTTGGTGTCGCCATAGGCGGCTTTCCATGTCCGCAAGCTGACCGCAATGGTTGGCGTCATGCGCAATGTTGCACCGCCATCGGGCGAACCGTTATGGGCCTGGACAATCGAGCATTTGGTGTTTTTCTCATAGAAGACGAGGTTGTTGGCGAGCGCCGAAGTGATGGTGATGTTCGGTGCGGCAAACTGGTTTTCGAGCGCGAAGGCCATGGAGCTATGCGCAAGAATACAGTGGGTCATCATGAACGGGCTGTCGCCTGTGCGCTGTTCGACAATATGCGGGCGCCGCGCGAGGCGTGCGACATAAGCCCATGCAACGCCGTTATCATCGATAACGCCAACGACTTCTTCATCCGGGCCAAATTTTTTGATGGCTTCGTCAACGCTCATATAAATCGGCTTGGTCACCGGTTTGAATAAAAATTTTGTGTGCATGAAGAAGCCAAAAACCGTGACGCCGCTAAACAAGGCCGATGCGCCCAGCAGCAACAGTGAAATACTGCCGGCGGAGAGGGCAAGTCCCCAGGCTAGCGCCATCAGCGCCGCCGCCGCGACGGCGAGCCATCTCGCCTTTTCATAAATCAACCGCGCGCCCCAGTCTTTTGCGGCGATTTTCGATGTCATCAACAACACGCCGAGCGTGCCGGGTAGAATTGCGGCTGCAAATATTAGCGCCGCGAAAATTGCGATCAGGTCCGCCCCGGTCATGGCTGCCGCTCCTCGACAATACCGTTCCTTGAACCGATTCCCGGATTTGGCGTCCCGCCATCGGGAGAGAGTCAAGGAACTTTAGATGCATCAGCAACTGATGCTCGAAATTCACAATGGGAAAAGTTAAACCAAAACTACCCCATTATGAGCGCATTGTAAGTGATTCAAGTTGCGGATGCAACAATAATGAACCGGAAGTGCGATGCCGGCCGATGACGGGAATGTCAGAGCCGTCGTTCGGGAGAGAGGAGGGGCGCTTATGCGTTGAGGAGCGGGTGTCGAAGCTGCGGCTTTCATCGAGCTGGCGCCAGCTGCAGCCGATAATATATGGGGTCTGGCGGTAGCCGACGCCGGACCGGGCGTAACTCCATAAGCGTTGTTTGCGTCATCATCCGCTATTCATTTCTATGATAGATGATATTCTCGAGGCGTGGCTGGCGCGCCCATATGGATATAAAGCTTCGCAGTATAGCTTATAGTTTAACGATTTTCGACCAGGGCTATGGCCAGATGATTTTTGATACTATAAGAAATTGTTATAAGCGTCTTATATCGCAGATTTGAGGCCGCCGTAATGCGCATCAATCTCCGCCACTTTAATTGCTTTCGTGAGGTTGCGCGGCGCAACAGCATTAACGCCGCCTCTCCTCATGTGCATCTTTCGCAACCGGCCATCACCCAGGCGATCGCCAAGCTAGAAATAGAGCTTGGCGCAACGCTTTTTGTACGGCGCAGCTCGGGGATGTTTGTCACTGAGGCTGGAGAAATCTTGCTTCGCCGGGCCGAGCGTGCGCTGGATTATATCGAAACCGGGGCGCGCGAGACCTTACGAATCGCGCAGAAAGAAAAGGAGCGGGGCTTTGAAAATTTTCACCGGTTAATGACCACCGCGCAGCTGAATGCATTGATTGCCGTTGTTGAAACCGGAAATTTCAGCCTTGCCGCGCGCCAGACCGGTGTTTCGCAACCCTCCATTCACCGCCGCGCCCGCGACCTTGAGGCATTGTCGGGCGTGACGCTGTTCGAAAAGGACCGCGCCGGTATTCGCCCGACCGCAACGGCGCGCATTCTGGCGCGCGCGGCAAAACTTGCCTTTTCTGAAATCGAGCTTGGACGTGCTGAGCTAGACGCGCTGAACGGCCGCGAGACCGGCAAGCTGACCATTGGCGCGATGGCGCTGGCGCGCGCCTATATTTTGCCGAAAACTTTGCCCGCCTATGCGCTTGAATTTCCGGGTCACCGCATTTGCATCGTTGATGGCCCATACGATCAACTGCTTGCAGGGTTGCGTCATGGCGATATCGATATTTTGATCGGCGCAGCACGCAGTCCGGCGCCAATCGATGATGTCGTTCAGGATCCGTTATTTAACGATCCGCTGGCGATTATGGTGCGCCGGGGCCATCCGTTGGCGAAGCGGAAATCCGTATCACCCGCAGAGCTGGCGCGTTACCCATGGATTGTTGCGCGCGCCGGCGCGCCGTTGCGGGCGCGGTTTGAAGACCTTTTTAAATCCAAATGCGCCGGCACACCGTCGCAGCTCATAGAATGCAATTCATTCGCAGCTATTCGCGGTCTGTTGCTGGAGAGCGACGCCGTCACGCTGTTGTCGCCACACCAGGCGCATTACGAAATTGAAGCGGACCTCCTAAAAGCACTGCCGCATCCGCAAGGCAATATCGCGCGCGCTATTGCCGCAACAATACGCAGTGACTGGGCGCCGACGCGCGCGCAAAAGCGATTTATGGAACTTTTAAAAACCCGCGGCCACGATGCTGCGCAAGACAACTGAAACGGCAATATTCCTAAATTGAATAGGCCGTCAGCGATTCGAATTCGGTGTTAACGCCGCCGGTGCGCTATGGGTGTGACAGGCAAAGCCCGGCGCGCAGAATATTTGCGCTGCGCAGTTGGACCAGATCAGCCATGCACGCACACCGGGGAAGGAATTTGAAACTATGAGAACGCAGGTGGCGATCATTGGCTCGGGCCCGGCCGGTCTTTTGCTGTCACAACTGTTGAGCCTGCAAGGCGTCGACAGCGTCATATTGGAGCGCCGAAGCCGCGCCTATGTCGAAGGGCGCATTCGCGCTGGCGTGCTTGAGCAGGGCTCGGTGGATTTACTGCGTGAGGCCAAAGTTGACGAACGGCTCAATCGCGAGGGGCTGGTTCACGACGGGTTCGGGTTGTGTTTTGCGGGCCGTAGCGAGCGTATCGACATGAAGAAATACGCAAACGGTTCGGTGGTGGTTTATGGCCAAACCGAAATCACCAAAGATATGATTGATGCACGCCTCGCCGCTGGCGGTGAAATTTTTTACGAAGCAGATTGCACGGAGATTAAAGATTTCGATACGGATAACCCCAGCGTTACGTTTGTCCATGATGGAAGAATGCAAGAACTGAAATGCGATTATGTCGCCGGTTGCGACGGCTATCACGGCGTTGCGCGGCGCTCGGCGCCGCAATCGGTGTTGCGCGAATTTGAGCGGGTCTACCCCTTCGGGTGGCTTGGGGTGTTGTCAGAAACGCCGCCGGCGACCGACGAGGTGACCTACGCCAATCATGAACGCGGATTTGCGCTGTGCTCAATGCGGTCGCTGACCCGCAGCCGGTATTATATCCAGGTCGATACCAAGGATGAGGTCGGCGCCTGGAGCGACGATGCATTTTGGGACGAGCTGCGCCGCCGTCTGCCGGGCAACATCGCCGAGGCGATGGTGACGGGTCCGTCCATCGAAAAAAGCATTGCCCCGCTGCGCAGTTTCGTCGCTGAACCTTTGCGTTTTGGAACTTTGTTCCTCGCCGGTGACGCCGCGCATATCGTACCGCCCACTGGCGCTAAGGGTTTGAACCTTGCAGCAGCCGATGTCCGGGTTTTATCGCGCGCGTTGATTGCGCGCTATCGCGACAATGATGCGAGCCTGCTCGACCGTTATTCAGAAATCTGCCTTGACCGGATTTGGAAAGCGGAGCGATTTTCCTGGTGGCTGACAACCGTCACTCACCGCTTCGGCGACGACCCGTTCGGACACCGCATCCAACTTTCCGAACTCGACTACATGACCAAGTCAGAGGCGGGCCAGACCATGGTCGCAGAGAATTATATCGGCCTTCCGTTCGAGGCGCCGTTTGCTTGAGGGCGTGGTCTTTAAAAAATGCGCGGTTCGCAAGCCCCCCTCCGTCCCTTCGGGACACCTCCCCCGTAAACGGGGGAGGAATAGGTTACGCTTGAAGCAGGTCTCTTTTCTTCCCCCGCTTGCGGGGGAAGTGTCAGCGAAGCTGACGAAGGGGGGGCTTGAACCCAAGAAAAACAATCAAATCCACACAACCCTCACACGAATCGACTCTTCGATTTTACAACCCTGAGAGGGTAGTTGGCGATAAAACCTATATTCGGTGAAAAGTTATCCTCACGGGTTTGAGCGCCCGTATGATGCTTTTCGAGTGGATGTTTCACTTGGAAAGGATGGATGCGGACAAATGACTGTGGTGGTTTTGGATAAATTTTTTAGCCTGGCGCGTATTGCGCGGGTTGTTGGCGCCCGCATCGCGGGTAGCCTAGGGACAGGGGCTCTGGATGCTGCCATGCAACGCATTCACCGCATGTTCCATCTCATCTGTCCATTTGACCTCAAGCGAAGAGAAAGCGATCTCAAGTTGGTCCATGCCATGGGCGCCGAAAATAGTCGATGTCATAAAAGGCCGGGTGGTGACGAATTGCATCGCCAGGGCCGCCGGGTGAACGCCAAATTTCTCAGAAAGTTTCACATAACCGTTGATAGCGTCTTCGGCTTGCGGCGTTTCATACCGGCTCATGCGATTGAACAATTCACCGCGCGAGCCTTTGGGCAAGGCGCCGTCAAGATATTTCCCGGTGAGCGCGCCTTGCGCGATTGGAGAGTAGGCGAGCAGGCTGACCTGTTCTTCGAGCGTGATTTCCGCCAGACCACTCTCAAAGGTGCGGTTAATGAGACTATAGGCGTTCTGGATCGAGGCTATCCGTGTCAGCTCGCGGGTTTGCGCTTCGTGAAGGAAGGACATCACGCCATAAGGGCTTTCGTTGGAAACGCCGATATGGCGAATTTTCCCGATTTTGACGAGTTCATCGAGAGCGGCGAGGGTCTCTTCAAACGGCACGCCTTTGTCTTCGTAGTGGATGTAACCCGTGCGAATGCCGCCAAAGTTTTGCAAACCCCGTTCCGGCCAGTGCAACTGGTAAAGATCGATATAATCGGTTTGCAGGTTTTCAAGGCTGCGTTCCACCGCCTGAAATATCTGGTCGCGGGTGAGGCGGGTTTCTTGCCCGTCGCGTATCCATGTCATAGGAGAGCGTCCGGTGACTTTTGTCGCGATGATCATATCGCTGCGATTTTTCTTCGCCGCCATCCAGCGCCCGACAATGCGTTCGGATTCTCCCTGGGTCTCGGGCTTTGGCGGGATAGTGTAGAGCTCGGCGCTGTCGAAGAAATTGATCCCGCGATCAACGCAGGCGTCCATCTGCGAAAACCCGTCGGCCTCGGAAATCTGCTCGCCAAACATCATCGTTCCGAGGCAAAGGATCGGAACCTCCAGATCGGTGCGTCCGAGGCGGCGTTTTTCCATGTTTGGCTCCCAACAAAGCTGAGCCAGCTTAATGGCGCGGGCGGGCGCGAAATACAATCTGTTGAAAATACAAGCTGCAAGCACCATCTTAATGAGCAAGCAGTTTCAGGAGCGGTTATGGAAACCACGCGTAAGGCAAAGGCGGCAATGCTGGCGGCGGGGTCGTTGCTGGCGTGTGTTGCGGCGCTGGCGCCGGTTCATGCGGCTGATTTTGATGCTGCCGCCTTTCCGCCGGTGGTAGAAGCGCCGATCATTCCCGCAGCGGGAGACCATGACGACAGCCAGGCGATGAGCCCGGCGCGCCGTCTTGCCCTGTTTGCCGCCGCTGCTGGCGTGCTTGCAGGGCTAATCAAACTTATCGGCGCGAAGAAGATTGCCCGAGCCGCACGAGAGGGTGTGACCAAAGCTGCGGAAGTGACCGGTAGTGCAATGAAGGCGGCGGCGCGTGCTGTCGCCTCGCCATTGCGCTTTGGCGCGCTGATCGCCGGGCTCGCCTTATTCGCGCTGACCGGCGTCGGGCTCTACGATATTGAGTGGATTGGCGGGCTTATCGCCGGGGCCGCTATCGCTGGCGTTAGCGCCTATGGCTTGATGAAAGCGCGAATGTCCTTGAAAAAACAGCCGGCACGGGCCCACAGAGAAGGTGTGGTAAATAGAAATTAACCAATAATTTCATGTAATTAAGACCGATTTCGAAGATTTTGTCTTATTTCTGCCCCATTCGGCCGCTATTTAAAAACCCTCAAGAGAGGCAATAAGTCCGGCCTATATTATTTGTCTCCGCCTGTCCCTTGCACGACACCCCTTGAATAAACCCCGCCTTCGGGCGGGGTTTATTCTTTCCAAATTTGTGGCGATTTCATCGCTCTGATTCTTGCGCATGAAAGCCGCATCACGATACGTCATAACCCATGAACCCTTTGCGTATTGCTCCGTCCATTCTTGCCGCAGATTTTGCCCGCCTTGGCGCCGAAGTTGAGGCGGTCACCGGCGCTGGCGCTGATTTTATCCATATAGATGTCATGGATGGGCATTTTACGCCCAACCTTACCATCGGACCGGCAGTGGTGGCGGCAATCCGCCCGGCGACAAAACTGCCTTTCGATGTGCATCTGATGCTGTCGCCGGCGGCCCCCTATATCGAGGCGTTCGCTGAGGCTGGAGCGAATATTTTGACCGTGCACCCGGAAGCCGGCCCGCATCTCCACCGCACGCTTCAGCGGATCAAAGCGGCGGGGACAAAAGCTGGCGCCGCGCTCAATCCGGCGACCCCGGCGGCGGTGCTTGAACCGATCCTTGATGAGTTGGATCTTGTGCTGGTGATGTCGGTCAATCCGGGCTTTGGCGGGCAGAAGTTTATCTCTTCGCAACTTAAAAAAATAGAATTGCTCCGGGAGCTGATTAACCGCAGTGGCAAGGATATTATGCTTGAGGTTGACGGCGGCGTTGACGCGCAGACAGCGCCGCAGGCAATCGCGGCGGGCGCTGATGTGCTAGTCGCGGGATCGGCGGTGTTTCGCGGTGGGGCGGAAAGTTACGCCGCCAACATCCGTGCCTTAAGGGGGCAAGCCTAAGCCGATGGCAAGCGCACCAAAACCACGTAACGCAGCGGCCAATAGCGGTCCGCGCGATGTGCTTGACCGGGTCCAGAAGGCATGGGGCGAGAGCCCGTTTTATCAGGCGCGGCTGCGCGGTCCGGCGCCGGACCGGTTGTTGTTTCAGCCCGATGATCCGTTTACGCCGGATAAAGATTTTGCGCAGTCTTTTGCCCGCGGACGTCTCGCACTTGGCGATGAAGTGATCGATTGCGAAGGCGAACTTGAGACAATCTGGACATTGGCGCGACGTGACGGGCCGCTGGATGCTTTCCTGCAGGAATTTGCCTGGCTGCGGCATCTGAATGCGCTGGGCGAGGCGGGCGGGCCGATGGCGCGCCTGCTCTTGAAAGCCTGGCTCGACAATTATGAAAAATGGTCGGCCTATGCATGGGATCCGTATTCGGTGTCTGAGCGTCTGGTGCAAATGTGTGCGCACCATCCGTTATTGTTGGCCGAGCGCGATGCTTTGTGGCGTAGCCGAGTGCTGTCGGCGATGGCGCGCCAGACGCGCCACCTCGCTTATACCGCGCACCGGGCGGAGACCGGGTTTGATCGGTTGATGACCGCGTTGGGGCTTTGCATCGCCGGCTATTGCCTTCCCGGATGTGAGGGGCCGGCCGAGCGCGGCGTTGAAATGGGGCGCCGGGAATTGCGTTTGCAGTTGCGCGCTGACGGCGGACATATCAGCCGCAATCCGTCACGCCAGCTAAAGCTTGCGGTGCGTTTGCAGACGGTGATCAAAGCGATTGAAACGCGCGGGTTCCAACCTCCGGGATTTTTGCGGCACACGGTTCTGCGCACCAATGCGATGGCTGCGTTTTTTCGCTGCGCCGACGGGCGGCTTGCAGTGTTCAATGGCGGTTACGAAGATGACGGGTGTGCGGTGCTCGCCATTCACAAAGCGGTTAATCCGGAGGTGGCGCCGGCTAGCTTCGCTCGTCATTCCGGATACCATAAACTGCTGGCTGGGCGGACGATGGTGATTGTCGATACCGGTGACGACAGCGGCCCGCAGCGCTATAAGAGTGCGGGCTCTTTTCATTTTTCCTCCGGACGCAGCCGGATTTTCATCAATTGCGGTAATGGCGGTCATCGCGCGGCGCAGTGGCGCAAGGCGCTGGAAAAGCGCGCGGCGCATTCGGCGCTTTCTTTTGAGGATGGCTTTTCGGCGCCGACCTTCGGGCCGGTTGCACACCGCCGGGCTGAAGACGCCAGAGGACAGCTGTTGGAGTGCGAGCGGCAATTTATTCTCGCGGATGCGGCAAATGCGACCTATATGCGCCGGCTTTATCTTTCTGCCGGCGGCGCCGATCTGCGCGGTGAAGAATTCCTCGCTAACCTGCCGCAAGATGTCCTGTCGGCGGCGGTGTGGCGGTTTCACCTGCACCCATCGATACGCGCTTCGCTCGCCCGCGATAAGCGCTCCGTGATTTTGCTGGCGCCAAACAAGGAGGGATGGCGGTTTAAGTCCAATTGCAGCGTGTTGAAGTTGGAAAAAAGCGCCTATTGCGGCGATGGCGGCGCGCCAGTGTCGACTGAGCAAATCGTTATTCACGGCGCGCAGTTTAAGCCGCAGGAATGCAACCTTTCTGTCAAATGGGGATTGCGGCGGCAAGATGCAGTATGAGGCTGGCCTTGTCGTGGCGTGTTGGTTAACCTCCGGCGGTCGGGCGATAGTTCATGGGTACCGGGATGACGAATATTTTTGACGGCTTTTCTGAGTTTTTTCGAAAGCTCGACAACAAGCAGATGCCGAGACAAGCATTAGCGAATGCTGATCTGTCCTATCTGTTACCGCGCCCGCCGCGTAAAATTGATCAGCGCGCAGCGCGAAAACTGATTGCCGGCCGCCGGGTTCTGGTCACTGGCGCGGGCGGCACCATCGGTTCAGAGCTGGCGCGTCAGATTGCAGCCTTTGGTCCGGCCCATCTCGCGCTGATCGATAATTCCGAATTTGCGCTTTATCAGATTGATCTGGAGCTGCGCGAAGCCGGCTATGGGCCGTTGATATCTTCCTCGCTCACCGACATTTGCAACCCCCATCATCTGCGCCGTGTGTTCGAGCATCATGCGCCTGAATTTGTCGTTCATGCGGCGGCCTTCAAACATGTTCCCATCGTTGAAGAAAACCGTTGCGCTGGCGCACTGACAAATGTGTTTGGCGCCCGAAGCGTGTTTGATGCGGCGATGGAGAACGGCGCGGCCAGCGTTGTCTTTATTTCCACCGACAAGGCGGTCAACCCGACGAGCTTCATGGGCGCCACCAAACGCATCGCCGAGCTTTATGCGCAAGCCCTTGATGTCGCGCAAAACGATACCCGTTTTGTGACCGTCCGGTTCGGTAATGTGCTGGGTTCAACCGGCTCGGTGGCGCCATTATTTACGCGGCAAATTGAACGTGGCGGCCCGGTCACGGTCACCGACCCTGAGATTTTGCGTTATTTTATGATCACCAGCGAAGCAGTACAGCTGGTGTTGCGCGCGGCGAGCCTTGATGTTGCGGAAAAAACCATCGTCACTCATGACGGGCGGATATTTGTTCTCGATATGGGCGATCCGGTGAAAATCCTCGACCTCGCCAAAGGCATGATTGACGCTCATGGTCTGAAAGTCGGAACCGATATTGAAATCAAGTTCACAGGGCTCCGCCCCGGCGAAAAACTGTTTGAGGAAATTTTTCTCGATACCGACAAGCTGATAAAAACGGGCGCCGATGGCGTTCTGCTCGCATCACCGGCGATGATTGACCTCCCGCTTTTGACGCCGCGGCTTGAAGATGTCATCAAATTTGCGCGGATCGGAGATCAAGATGCGCTTGACGACGCCGTGCACCATCTGGTGCCGGAATTTAGCGCGCCAACCTCCAATTCCGCACATGCGGGCAATCAGCCGAGCAAATGACGTTACGTCAAATCGGTTGAAAGGCTTTACAACAGTGGTGACCAAATGACCGAGCCTATCCCTGTTCGACGGGCGCTGTTGTCGGTTTCCGACAAAACTGGACTGGTGGAACTGGGGCGCCGGCTGTCGGCGGCTGGTGTCGAGCTTATATCAACCGGCGGAACGGCGGCAGCGCTACGCGATGCAGGCCTGGCGGTGCGCGATGTTTCCGCGCTTACCGATTTTCCGGAGATGATGGACGGTCGCATCAAGACGTTGCATCCACGCGTGCATGGCGGTTTGCTGGCGTTGCGAGACAAGGCCGATCACCGCCAATCGATGGAGGTTCACGCGATTGAGGAGATCGATCTTCTGGTGGTCAACCTCTACCCGTTTGAGCAAACAGTTCGCGGCGGCGGCGGATATGATGAGTGTGTTGAAAATATTGATATTGGCGGACCGGCGATGATCCGCGCGGCGGCGAAGAACCATCGCTTTGTCGGCGTTGTTACCGACCCTGCAGATTACGACTGCGCCGCGGGTGAAATCGAATCCATGAACGCTTTGAGTGCGGCGACAAAAAAGAGTTTTGCGTTGAAGGCTTTTGCCATGACCGCCGCTTATGACAGTGCGATTGCTGCGTGGTTTCGCGAGCAGTCCGGCGATAGCTACACTCGGAACTTCTCTCTCAGTGGCGGGCTCGCCAATGAACTGCGGTATGGTGAGAACCCACATCAAACAGCGGCATTGTATAAAACCGGCGACCAGCGTCCGGGTGTTGCGACCGCGCGCCAAGTGCAGGGCAAGGCGCTGTCCTATAACAACCTCAACGATACCGATGCGGCCTATGAGCTGATTGCCGAATTTGACCCGCGAACGCCAGTCGTCGCGATCATCAAACACGCTAATCCTTGCGGGGTAGCAATCGCACCTGATCTTTTGTCGGCCTATGATAGCGCGCTGCGCTGTGATCCGGTTTCCGCCTTTGGCGGTATCGTGGCGATGAACCAGACGCTGACGCGCGCGCTGGCGACAAAAATAATTGAGGTGTTTACCGAGGTGGTGATCGCGCCGGATGCAGAAGATGATGCGATTGAAGTTTTTTCGCGAAAGAAAAACCTGCGCCTGCTTCTTGCTGGCGGCGTGCCGGATGCAAAGGCCGGCGGCATGATGGTAAAACCGATTGCCGGAGGGCTTTTGGTTCAGAAGAAGGATAATGCCTGCACAACGCGCGATGACCTTAAGATCGTTACAAAACGCAAGCCGACCCATCAGGAAATCGATGATATGCTGTTTGCCTTCCGGATCGCAAAGCATGTGAAGTCAAACGCGATTGTCTATGCAAAAGATGGCGCGGCAGTGGGTATTGGCGCCGGTCAGATGAGCCGTCTCGATTCAAGCCGGATTGCGGCGCGCAAAGCTGGGGATGCGGCTGAGGCTTGCGGCGCGCCCGAACCGCTGACCCAGGGCTCGGTCGTCGCATCGGACGCATTCTTTCCTTTTGCGGATGGGTTGCTGAGCGCCGCTGAAGCCGGCGCGACGGCCGTCATTCAACCCGGCGGATCAATGCGCGACGATGAGGTTATCGCCGCTGCCGACGAGGCCGGGTTGGCGATGGTATTTACCGGCACGCGCCATTTCAGGCATTAAGCGTGCGCAATGCTTAAGCCTGGGTTTGCGCAATCAACTCATCGACTTTACGGGCAAAGAGCGTAAATTTGCCAACGCTGACCGGCCCTGAAAGATCCAGCTCAGCCGATACAGTGTGGAACTGACTGGCGGGTGCATCAAAGGTTTCTTCCCACTGGGCGAGCAGCTTATGCGACCACTCGGCTGGTGCGCTTTTCGGTTCAGAATGCGTGAACCCAATGATTGATTTCGTCAGCTCACTCTGCTTTGCCGCAAGGTCTTCGGTAATCTGACGAATAGCGATATTATCATAGTGATCGACTGGCGGTGCGTTTCTGGCTTTTTCACGCAGCGCATCGAAACCAAATGAGCGGCCGACGGCGAAATACACGCAACCGGCGCTTGGATTGGACCATCCGGTTTCTTCTGCAAGGTCGATAATGTCGAGCGCGTATTCCATCGCCGGAAGGGCTGCGGCCTGTCGGGCGATCGTCTTCGGCGCGCCCTCGCGCACCCAATAATCGATACGGTCTTCAAGCGCTTGTGACGCTTCGGCGGTTAAAATTTCGGGCAGTGCTTTCCTGAACTGCGCTACCGACGCCTGGTATTTTGTCGCTGTCTCATCGATGCTTAAGCTGAGATTTTCATCTGCACACCTGCTGGTATTCAACAATTGAAAAACCTGCTCACGAAGCAGGGTTGAAATCTCAATATAAAGCGCGGTCTGCGTTTTGGCCGGCGCCTTGTTATCCAGAGCGTTTATCGCGCTTGCAAAACTATCAAGTTTATAAATGCGCCGCGCCGCTTCATAGGCGAGGGCGACTGCCGCGAAATCAACGCCAATTGTGTCGACTACGCGCTGTGCGAACGTGATGCCGCAAGTGTTGATGACCTCGTTGGAGAGCCTGGTTGCAATAATTTCCCGGCGCAGTTGATGATTAACAATTGGTTTGGAAAAATTGTGAAGCGCGTCCGGGAAGTATGCAAAGAGTTCGGCTTCAAAAGCGGGATCGTCCGGCGTCTCAGACGCGAGGAGCTCGTCAAAAAGCCACATCTTGGCATAGGCCAACAACACCGAAAGCTCCGGCCGTGTCAGTCCGGCCTGCTGCTGGCGCAATACAGTGATATCGTCTTGTGACGGAAGGTATTCAAGCGCCCGGTTGAGCCGGCCGTTGCGTTCCAGCGTCGTCATAAGCCGCTCATGAACATCGAGATCAGCCGCAGCCCTGGCCTCCATCTGCGAGACGGCGCGGGTTTGCTCATAATTGTGCCGCAGGACGTAATCGGCCACATCATCTGTCATTGAGGCCAGAAGATCGTTGCGGTCTTTCTGTTTCAATTCACCTTGCTCAATTGCCGACGATAACAGGATTTTTATGTTAACCTCATGGTCTGATGAATCAACGCCGGCAGAGTTATCGATTGCATCGGTATTGAGGCGCCCGCCAGCTTGTGCAAACTCAATGCGTGCAAGTTGGGTTAGGCCGAGATTGGCGCCTTCGCCGATCACTTTGGCGCCGCTCTGGCTTGCATTGATCCGAACGGCGTCGTTGGCCCGGTCGCCAACACGCCAGTTTTCCTCGCCTTCGGCTTTAAAATAAGTGCCAATCCCGCCAAGCCAGAACAGCTCAACCGGGGCTTTGAGGATAGCGGTTATCAACTCGTTTGGCGTCAGCTTTGCGGCGTTAACGCCGAGCAAGGCTTTTATCTCCGGCGTCAGCGAAATCGATTTTGCTGATCGCGAAAAGACGCCGCCGCCTTTGGAAATAAGTTTGCCGTCATAGTCTTGCCAGGAGCTGCGCGGCAAGTCGAAAAGGCGGGCGCGTTCTGCGTATGATTTTGCCGGTTGAGGGTCGGGATCGATAAAGATATCGCGATGATCAAACGCTGCAATCAGCTTTGTTTGTTTTGACAGCAACATTCCGTTGCCAAAAACATCACCCGACATGTCTCCAACCCCGGCGGCGGTAAAGGCTTCGCTTTGAATATCCTTGCCGAGTTCGCGGAAATGTCGTTTCACCGCTTCCCAAGCGCCGCGTGCGGTGATGCCCATGACTTTGTGGTCGTAGCCGACAGATCCGCCGGATGCGAAGGCGTCTCCCAGCCAGAAGCCATATTCATCCGAAATTGCATTGGCGGTATCGGAAAACTGCGCCGTACCCTTATCGGCGGCCACCACGAGATAGGGGTCAGGTTCATCCCATAGGACAGTATCAGCAGGGGGTTTGATTTTTCCACGAACAATATTGTCCGTTAGGTCGAGCAGCCCGCGAATAAATAGTTTGTACGCCTCGCGGCCAGCTTCAAAAATTGCTGTCCGATCACCTGTCTGCGGCAGTTGTTTTGGATAAAACCCGCCCTTTGATCCATTCGGGACGATAACCGCGTTCTTGACCTTCTGGGCTTTGACAAGCCCGAGTACTTCGGTGCGAAAATCCTCGCGCCGGTCCGACCAGCGCAGGCCGCCGCGGGCGACGGCGCCGAAACGTAAATGCACGCCATCGACAACTGGGCCGGATACGAAAATTTCGCGATAGGGGCGCGGTTCTGGAAGCTCGTCGAGCTTGTGGCTGTCAATTTTGAACGAGATGTAGGGTTTCGGGTTTTGGTCATCGGCTTTTTGATAGTAGTTCGTTCTCGTAATGGCGGAAAAGAGGTTAAGGAAACGCCGGAAGATTCTGTCTTCAGCAAGGCTATCAACATCGTTGAGACTTTCCAGAAGTACGCTGTCGGCTTTTTGAGCGTCGACAGTGCGTTTGCCCACATCGCTCGCGCCGGCGGGATTAAACCGTGTGTGGAAAGCAGCAACCAGATCATGTGCAATTGCTGGGTTATTAGAAAGCGCCTCTTCCATGTAGGCTTGCGAATAGGCAAAGCCCGCCTGCACATGGTACTTGGCGGCGGCGCGCAAAACCCAGGCTTCACGCCAGTTAATTCCGGCGGTCAGAACAAGCGCATTGAACCGGTCGTCTTCGGTGCGCTTTTCGAGCACGGCCAGCATCGTATCTTCAAACGCCTGTTTGACTTCGTTCAAGTCAATCGGCTGGTGCTTGTGCTGCTCTGTGTGGAAATCATGGATCCACATATCGCCGACATCACCGTCTGTGTCTGCCGCAACCCGGTAGCCTGCCTCCTGAATAACGTTGAGGCCAAGGTTTTCGATTGTCGGGATCAATTTCGACAGCGGCAGCGGCCCGCCGCGGCGGAAAATTTTGAGCCGTACAACGTCGTTGGCGTCTTTTTCGAAGCGGAAGGCGCGTAGGACATTTGGTTGTTCGTCTAGCGTTTCCAGACAGGCGATGTCTTGCAGCGTCTCGCTTAAGTCTGAGCGCTCCTTATAGCCGGCGCCGAACGCCTTTTCATATTTTTGAAACAGCGCCGCCGGGGTGACGCCATCATGAGCGGACTGCATCGCCTCAAGCAGGTCATCGCTCCAGTCGCGGCAAATTTCACGAATCTGTTGTGTCAGCTCGCCAACGCCCGGACCTTCCGGCGCACCCGGGCCGATACTGATGATGAAATGCACCCGTACCAACGCCGCATCGCCAAAGGATGGGGCAAAGCTCATAATGTGCCCGCCATAGGTACTGGCTAACAAATCACCAATTGCCTCGCGGGTGCCAGAGTTAAAGCGGTCTCGCGGAATAAAAACCAATGCCGAGATGAACCGGTCAAACCTGTCCCGACGCAAGAAGAGTTTGGCGCGCGGTCTTTTGAAGAGCCTGAGAATGCCAAGGCTGACTTCGCGAAGCGCGTCGATATCAATCTGAAAGAGCTCGTTGCGCGGATAGGTTTCTAAAATATTGACCAGGGCTTTTTCATTGTGGCCGCCCGGGTGAAACGCAACCGTGTCGAGGACAGCCTGCACTTTGGCTCGGATCAGAGGAATGTCGGTCGCCGGCCGATTGTAAGCATCCGCTGTAAACAGGCCGACAAACCACTGCTCGCCAGTTACACGGCCATCTAGTGAATAGGTCTTGACACCAACATAATCCATTTGTACCCGCCGGTGAACAAAGGATTTTGTATTTGATTTTGCCACAATAAGAGGCTCATTCGACTTTAAGAAAGCCTCAGCTGGCGGAGAAAGCTCGCCCGAAGGCAGGAATGTCGATCTGAGAACGGCGCGTGTCGGATCCTTCAATATTCCCAAATCTTGAGAGGGATCATGGACAAGCGTGAGGTCGTCGCCCAAGGTTGCACTGTCAAACCGGCGTACGCCAAGAAATGCAAAGCGGTTGTCCCAAAGCCATTTCAGGAACTCGATTGTCTCTTTTTGATCTTCTTTTTTAACACCCGTAAGCCGCGATTTTTCAAATTGCGCGATGCAGCTGGCAAGCTGAGCGCGCATTGGTTCCCAGTCGGCAACAGCAATTGCGACATCGTCAAGTACGCACTGAATGTCTTCGCGCAACATGTCGATCTCACATTCGCCAACGGGCGGGTCCATTTCCGCATGGATCACCGACTCGCGAACGGTCTGCCCTTCGCCACCAGCGGCGCCGGATATACGCGCGCCGTGTCCGTCGCGGGTGATATCGATAACGGCGTTGGAAAAGAATGAAAGCGGTTTACCAGCTTCCGATAATGCCGCTGAAATGGAATCGACCAAGAATGGTTTGTCATCGGTGACGATATCCAAAACCAGCCGCTTGCCGTTCCAGTCTTTCCCATCTTCGATTCGTAGCGAGACGTTATCGCCATCAGGCTTGCGCGTTGCTGCGAGCGCCCAGCTTGCAGCCGCGCGCGTTAACAACGCCTCCGGCTTCGACCAGATTGTATCTTCACCGGTGGCGTAACAGACTAACTGGTCGACATAGCTGGAAAAAGCTTTGGTGAGTTCCCCATCGTCGCTGAAATCGCCGATATTTGTCTTTTTCGCACGGTCGATGACATTTTGAAGAATCTGATTGTCAATATCGGTCAGGAAGCCCTCTGGCATGATCTTTCCTCGCCCACCTTTATGGCTGCTTGCTAGGTCATTGGACGATTAAGAGAGATCACCCGATGATCTAGATTCTTTGTTGTGCGCCGGCCCGCGCGCGAAGGCGCGCGAACTCAAGACTCGACCGCCTTCGCGGTCAGGTGCGAAAAACCGGTTCCCACTTTTTCGCCCGACGCTATAGCCGTCTTAACGTGAAGAGTTTGGGAAAGTCTAACGATTTGAGGCCACGCTGCAGAGAAATTTGCGTATGCGAATAATGTCACAAAAAGCTGCTTAAATAGCGCTTTTAGAGGTCGTTTGCGACGGGGCGCTCTCAATATGACGGCCAGCGGGCTCTATCTCGCGGCGCACAAACCGTGTGCGCGGATTACGTCGGCCGGCGTTGCGGGCGATTGTCCTTGAAAGCGCAAAGACGACCAATAATCCAGCCACAGAAGTTGCCGCCAATGCTGACGTCAAAATCATATCGCCGCCGCGAATGGCTGCCAGAATTGGCAACAGGGCGCCAGGAACCGCTAAGGCGGCCGCGCTAGTTGGGTGGGCGGCGTGAAACAACGCCGCACCGAACCCGCCAAACATGACGAGCACTAGCACCTGTAGGCTAATCAGGCCCGGCGTGTCTTGCGGCGTCAGTAATATCGGAGCGCTGGCAAAAACAACGCCGAGGACGCTTAGGCACGATGTATAGGAGGCGCGCCAACGAAACGGGCGGGCGGCTATGGCTGCGCCCGAGCGAAATTGAGCGCGCATGCGCCTGCAGACCCAAACCGCACAGATCAACAAGGCGGTCCATGCGGCAGCACGCGCAGGAAAGCCGCGTCCGGCAATAATGGCCAGATAAACGGAGATCCCAGCAATGAGGGCAAGACCTGCAGCGCTCCACCGGGAAAGCAAGTCGATCATTTCCAGCAATGCGGCGCGGGACCGGGTTTTGGGCCGCGCAGGTTTTAGCGCGTATGAGGATTCCTCCGCGAGGCGCTGTAACGCCCGGGCATCTTGAACTTCCATCATCGCATGCGCCATAGGCTGAGATCTTATCTACCGCTTCAATAGCTGATGGAACGTCTCAATCATTAACCAACCGTTAACGCCGCGTTTGAGCTGATTTCTTTTGAAAGTCGATAAGGAAAAAATTGGGACCGCCGACAAGCTGCGGGCGAGATCGGCGGTCCCACGCGCTTAATCCAAGCGCGCCAGGCGAAATGAGAAGGGGGACCTAAGACACCTCGCCTGAACCTGCACTAAGGAGTATTCAATGACCCTCCTCGGTTGGTCTGATGATAGGCTTTGTTGGAGCGAAAGTCCGCCCGCAAGGCGTTCACACTGTCGTGACTGCAGCTTAATTCCCGGCGCCGTCTTTTTCGGGGGGCTCATCATAATACACGTCAATGGCGACGCCGGTCTGCTGGATCTCGCCGCGCAATACCAGCGCGTCGATATTGGTCGGCTCAAGCGTAAGTGCATCAACGACGTCATCGGCTGCGGCCACATAGTCGCCAAGCGCAATGTGCGCGCGGGCGCTTTGCACATAAGTGTCAGCTGAAGTAAATCCTGATTGGGTTGCAGTTCGCACCGCGGCGACAACCTGCTGCCATTTTTTCTTAGCGGCGTAGACTTTTGCGGCGGTGAGATATAGTTCGCCGGCGCCAGGCGCAAGTTCAAACGCGGCGTTGATTGCAGCTTCCGCCAAATCCACTTCACCGGCTTCAAGCCATGCACTGGAGGCTTGTGCGAGAAGGCGTGCACGAATGAAGTCGTCGCCGGCGTCTTTGCGCTGTGCAGTCTGCTCAAGCCGCGCCGCTCCGAGCTTGGTAAAACCCGCCGCGATGTCGGCGAGCGCCAGACAATGTTGTGCGTCCGCGCCGCCGCCTTCAGCCGCCCATCGCTGCGCGGCGGTTCTGCCAAGGTCTAGATCGGTTTCCACCAGGGAGATGCAATCAAGATAGCGCTCACTCGCCTGCATCGAGATGGCTGCGGCAAACGCTAGAAGAGGGGCGGCTATGCTCATGGTTTAAACTTAGACAAGAAAATGACGGCGCAAAAGAGGCAGCGGCAATAAAGCGCTGCTACTTGCCGATAAACTATTCGGCCGCCCTCGGCGCAGTAGCTTTGGCGCGCCGTTTTCTGGGAGTTTTGGCTTTCGTCGCCTTCTTTGCCGCCGGTTTTGTCGGGCGCGATGGTTTTTTTGTCGTCTCAGTTGGCGGTGTGCTGGCGGCCAGGGGCGACGCGACTTCAGGTAGATAACAAGTGACCCTGGCGCCTTCGCCTTGTTCGGAGTCCATTCGGGTCCAGCCGCCGTGCAGGCTGACAAAACGCTCCACCAGAGAAAGACCAAGTCCGGCGCCGGCGCTCGGGCCGCGGCTGACAAATGCGTCGAAAACTTTCGCGCCGTCTTCGGGAGATATCCCGCGTCCAGTGTCTTCAACCCAGAGCTTGACCACGCCATCGCTGCGGCTTGCGCCCAGCGTCACACCGCCGGCGGCGCCGGTATAGGCGAATGCGTTGGATAACAGGTTGAACAACACCTGCTTGATACGCCGCTCGTCGATATTGGCGACGCCGATATTTTTCGGGCAATCGATGGTGAGCGTTATCTGGGTGTCTTCTGCTTTTAGCGCAGCAAAGGTCGCTGCATTTTCCAACAAGGCGCGAATATCGGTTTCGCACCGGTCAAGTTCAAGCTTGCCAGCGTCGATGGCGGCGAGGTCCATGACATCGTTGATGAGGTCACGCAAATGATAGGACGCGGACAATACGCTGGCGACGTAGTCTTTTTGCCGGTCGTTCAAAACGCCAAACATCTGCCCGTCGAGCATTTCCGAAAACCCGATGATCGTCGAAAGCGGCGTGCGGAGTTGATAGGAGACATGGCCTACAAATTTCGACTTCAACCGGTCAGCGTTTTCAAGAATGGCGTTGCGTTCTTTGAGTTCCTTCTCGCGTTCTTTGGAATCGGTAATGTTGAGGAAATGAGCCAGCGTTGCGCCATCGGGCAGCGGCTCGGTCCCGAAGGCGATGGTGCGCCCGTCGCGCAGGGAAACTTCGATGCCTGATACGGGTTTACGATCTTCCGGCAATTTTGATGTGACGGCGCGTCGGATCAGCGCCAACTTTTCGTCACCGTCCAGCGCTTTGCTGATAAAGCTCGACGTGATGGCGTCGACATGGGGCTTCTTGTCGAGGGCTTTAGCGTTCAGCCGCCACAGCTGTCGGAAGGCTTTGTTGTAGAGCCTGAGCGAGCCGTCGGCGCCAAACACCGCTACGGCTTCGGTGAGGTTATTCAATGTCGCTTTCTGGACGCCGATTTGGGTGTTGTATTGCGCCTCCAGAGAGACTTTTTCGGTAATATCTTCGAATGCCGCCATAATGCCGCCAAGCGGGTGGCGCTGTTTGGCCAGCCTAATCGTACGCCCGCCGGGCAGGTGCCAGATTTCATCGGGCGCGTCTGCGTCGCGTTCCGACCCTGGCGGACCGACTTCCTCAGTGTAAAGCGCAAGTTGTTGTGCTTTCCATTCGTCATAGTCCGCCGGCTCGGGCAGCTTGCCGTCGAACCGGAGTTGATCGAGGATTTCCCCATGATAGGTGCGCCCGCTCAATGCGGCGTCTTCAATATCCCAAAGTTTCTGGAAGGCCCGGTTATGGTAGATGAGATTTTGGCTGGCGCCGAAGATAGCAACGGCTGTTTGTATCTGGTCGAGCGTGCGCTGATTGGCTTGTATATGCTGGCGCAGATCGGCCTTGGTTTTGTCGAGCTCGGTGGCGTCGATGGCGAAGCCGCCCAGCGCTGCATCGCCAGACCCGTGTAGCGGTGATTCAATAACCCGCAATACGCGGCGCTCGCCGCGGGAGTTTATAATGATGCGCCCTTCGGTTGCCTTGCGCTCGACAGCGGCGTTGCCGGCGACACTCTTGAGTGATGGATCAAGTTCGGTTTGCTGGCGGATAACTTCTGCGGCTGACGTCGCCTCGACGGCTTCGACATAGGCGCGGTTTACCCAGACCAGCGCCAGATCGCCATTGCGGCGCCAGGCGGGCAGGGGTGAGCGCTCCAGCAAAGCATGCGAGCCATGAAGGTCGGTGGCGCGTTCGCGGAAAGCGCCGATGATGGCCCCGTCCTCAACCATCCGCACGGCAGGATCGGTCAGCCACAACGCCACCTGACCGCCGGCGACGCGGCCGTCAATTTCTATCGACCTGCCGTCTGAGGTGACCACAGCGCCGGAAAACGCGACGCCATGCGCACGTAAATCATGGACTTTATCACGCAAGGATTGAGGCTCGTTTTCACTCTCATCTTCGATCTGCAAACCGCCGAGAGAGTTTAGAAGTTGATCGACCGGTTGTGCGGACGGGTCTTCATCGGCGTTGGAAAAGGACAGTAGCGAGGCTAGCGCAGCGGGTCCGCCGAGAATTTTCGGTTTGCCCCACCCCTCCTTGATCGCATTATTGTCGTCTTCCCAAACCAGGACGAGGCCGGGATGCGCGGAAAGCACCGCGTCGGCTTTTTCAAGTCGCGCCTCCATTTCAGCCAGCTTGTTGGACCAGCGCAAAGCCTGGTGGCGGGTGGCCGCAGAAACCCTGAACGCCCATAAAATTGAAGCAACAGTGAGCGCGACAGCCCCCGCGCCGGCGATAATGAGCGGGTCAATCCCCGCAGCGGTGTCCGTTAGGCTTTCTTGAGCCATTAAGGCCGACGGAGCGCACGCCGCCAGGCTGGTAGCCCAAAAAAGTCTTTTCTTCCGGCGCATTCCGACAAACCCTGGCCAGCGGACAAACAAACAAAATACGCAGTTTAAACAATATTTTGTGCGTGCCGCGCGCAATTACGCAATATGTACTGTGTTTGCGGTGGCCCGCTAGGGTTATTCTACGAAAATTCGCCGCCCTTCGACTGAATTTTTCAACAGGTTAGGCCATCCGAAATTGACCCGGGAACCGCCGCAATTCAATTGGTTAGCTGGAAACTAAATCGCTCTATGACGCCGTAGCGGGTGACCGGTCGGCCGTTGCGGTAGGCTGGGGGATATTTCCATTTCGAAACGGTTTTACGCACCGTTCTGTTGAAGCAGGAATCGGCGGACTGAAGGATTTTGATGTTGACGACACTGCCTTCAGGCGTGACGTCGAACTGGACCAGGACGCCCCCTTCGGCGGCGCGGCCGCGGCAGGCCTCAGGGTATGGCGGTGCGTGCTTGATCACCGGGGTGCCGATCCGGCCCTGGTCTCTTCCTATGTCTACGAGATTGGTTTGCCGGGTTGGTCCAACCGGGACCCCTTTGGGTTTTCCCTGTGGCGGAGCCGACGGAATAATAGTCTCGGGTGGGTCCTTGAGCAGCGGGTCCGGCTCTGTAGGTAGTGGTTCCAGGGGCGGACGTGTTTGTGCGAGGATTTGAATTTTGGCGGTCTCTTGCGGTTCCGCCAGGTCAAGGGACGGGCGTTGTATGAGTCCCGCCATGAGCATGAAAAGGCCGACGGTGATGAGGGCGGCGAAGGGTAGGCCGAAGATCCATCTGAAAAAAATCACGGGTTTGCTCCTTTGCGCATAAATTCCGCAGACAAGTTTTCTGCGGCGCACAAGCACCCAAAAGCAACGCAAGATTGCCTGTACAGCTTGGTCGCATACGTTGTCTGTATACGTATGCTACATAAGTAACATGTTAGTTCAAAAACAAAGGCAATGCAAGTCCTGCATTGCCTTTGTTACGTTTGCCGAGTGTTTTAGCGCCCTGCGAGGCAGGTTTTAGTACCGATATTGATCGTTTTTGAACGGGCCATCGACCGATACGCCGATATAGTCGGCTTGTTCCTCGGTTAATTTGCTGAGTTGCGCGCCAACTTTGGCGAGGTGCAGTGATGCAACTTTTTCGTCGAGATGTTTCGGCAAGACATAAACTTCATTCTCATACTGATCACCCTTCGCCCACAGCTCGATTTGCGCCAGCGTCTGGTTGGTAAATGACGCTGACATTACAAAACTTGGGTGACCGGTGGCGTTGCCAAGATTGAGGAGGCGGCCTTGCGACAGAAGCAACATGCGTTTGCCATCAGGGAAGGTGATCATATCAACCTGGTCTTTAACATTGGCCCATTTGAAATTTTTGAGACCATCGACCTGAATTTCATTGTCGAAATGGCCGATATTGCCGACAATCGCCATGTCTTTCAACGACCGCATGTGATCGACGGTCAAGACGTCTTTGTTGCCGGTAGCGGTAACCACAATGTCGGCGCGTTTGCACCCTTCTTCCATGGTGACGACTTCAAAGCCGTCCATCGCCGCTTGCAGCGCACAGATCGGGTCAACTTCCGCCACCATAACCCGTGCGCCCGCGCCATGAAGCGATGCGGCAGAGCCTTTGCCGACGTCGCCATAGCCGCCGACCAGCGCTAACTTGCCCGACATCATAACATCCGTACCACGACGAATACCGTCCACCAACGATTCCCGGCAGCCATATTTATTGTCGAATTTCGACTTGGTGACGGAATCGTTGACGTTAATCGCCGGAAACGGAAGCGTGCCGTTTTTCTCGCGCTGATAAAGTCGCAAAACGCCGGTGGTGGTTTCTTCGGTGACGCCTTGGATGTTGGCTCTTATTTTTGAATACCAGTTTGGATCACTCGCAAGCCGGCGTTTGATGGTCGCGTAAAATGCCTCTTCTTCCTCGTTTTCAGGTTTGTCTAGGAGCGAGGGATTTGTCTCCGCTTCCGCGCCCAGAAGGATCAGCATCGTCGCGTCGCCGCCATCATCGAGGATCATATTGGCGGTCTCGCCGCCTGGCCATTCAAAAATCTTGTCGGCAAGGTCCCAATATTCAACCAGCGTTTCGCCTTTGAAGGCAAAGACCGGCGTGCCGGTAGCAGCGATGGCGGCGGCGGCGTGGTCCTGGGTTGAATAAATGTTGCAGGAGGCCCAACGAACATCCGCGCCGAGCGCCTGAAGCGTCTCAATCAGTACCGCGGTCTGGATCGTCATATGCAGCGAGCCGGCGATACGCGCGCCTTTTAACGGTTGCGCGCTGGCGTATTCTTCCCTTGTGGCCATCAGGCCGGGCATTTCCGTCTCGGCAATTTCAATCTCGCGGCGGCCCCAATCGGCCAGGCCAATATCCTTGACGACATAATTATTGTTATTCGCTGACATTGCTGAAATCCTTTAATTCCGCC
>JAJFFX010000071.1 GCA_021776455.1 Hyphococcus sp.
CGGCTTGAGAAAGTCTTTGCTGACGGCGAGCGCGTTGAAGGCGAAATCTTTAACCGCGTCAAAGGCGGCTTTACGGTCGATCTTGGCGGCGCCGTGGCCTTCTTGCCGGGAAGCCAGGTTGATATTCGCCCGGTGCGCGATGCTGGGCCGCTGATGAATATCCCGCAGCCTTTCCGTATTTTGAAAATGGACAAACGCCGCGGCAATATTGTCGTTTCGCGCCGTTCCATTCTTGAAGAAGATCGCGCCGAACATCGCCAGGAAGTCGTCAAGCAACTTGCTGAAGGCGACGAGCGCGAAGGCATTGTCAAGAATATCACCGATTACGGTGCGTTCGTTGAGCTGGCGCCGGGCGTTGATGGTCTCCTTCACGTCACCGACATGTCCTGGAGCCGGGTTAACCACCCGACCGAAGTGCTGAATGTTAATGATACCATCCGCATTCGGATCATCAAGATCAATCCGGAAACCCACCGTATTTCTCTTGGTATCAAACAGCTCTCGCCGGATCCGTGGGAAGGTGTCGCAGCAAAATATCCACTGAGTGCGAAATTCTCCGGCAAGGTGACAAATATTACCGATTATGGCGCTTTTGTTGAACTGGAAGATGGGATTGAAGGCCTCGTCCATGTCTCGGAAATGAGCTGGGTGAAGAAAAATGTCCATCCCGGCAAGATCGTTTCGACCTCACAGGAAGTCGATGTCATGGTGCTGGAAGTTGACGAAAGTAAGCGCCGGATTTCTTTGGGGCTTAAACAATGCGCTGACAATCCATGGGAGCGTTTTGCAGAAGAGCACCCGATTGGTTCGGTTCTGGAAGGTGAAATCAAAAACATCACCGAGTTTGGTTTGTTTGTCGGGCTGAACGAGGAAATGGATGGCATGGTCCACCTCTCCGATCTCGATTGGAACCGTTCTGGCGAGGATGCGATTAAGGACTATCAGAAAGGCCAGATGGTCAAAGCCAAGGTTCTTGATGTGGATCCGGATAAGGAACGCATCTCCCTTGGCGTCAAGCAGGTCGGCTCCGATCCGCTCGAAGCCATTGGCGAGTTGGCGCGTGGCGCCGACGTGACTTGCACGGTCACGGCGATTGAGACCGGCGGCATTGAGGTGCAGATCTCGGGTGCTGACGGTCCCAAAGCGTTCATTCGCAAATCGGACCTGTCCAAGGAGCGCAGCGAGCAACGTCCAGACCGATTTGCGGTCGGCGATAAGATTGACGCCCGTGTGACCTCGATCGACGCCAAAACCCGCCGCATTAACGTGTCGATTAAGGCGCGTGAAGTTGCGGAAGAAAAACAAGCAGTGCAGCAGTTCGGTTCGGCCGACAGCGGCGCATCGCTCGGCGACATTCTCGGCGCTGCGCTGAAAGAGGGCGAAACCAAAGACTAAGACTTCTCGCTTTAGATACAACAACAAAAACCCTCGGCAGTATTGCCGGGGGTTTTTTTGTTCCGACTGTCCTGGGGAGGGCTGGCTGTATGGACGCGCCAGTGCTCAAAGCAGGTAAGATCGCGCTGAAAACGTATTGCCGGGAAAGGCCGTTGCAGCAAATATGCGCTAGCTGCAGCAGACAAGGACATGGCGTATGCCGGAACTGCCTGAAGTGGAAACTGTGCGCCGCGGCCTTGCCCCGATTATGGAAGGCGCCCGGTTCCGTCGGGTTGAGGCGCGTCGTCCGGATCTACGGTTTGCGCTGCCAAAGCGTTTCACACAGCGCCTGGAGGGCAAAACGGTCGATAGGCTGGATCGGCGTGGAAAATATATGATTGCCGCACTTTCGAGCGGTGTGAGCCTGATCATGCATCTTGGCATGTCTGGGCGGTTTACTATCAGCGCCGGCGGGTCGAAGAAGCCGGGGGGACTTGATCCGGGGCGGGGGCCTGATCCGAAACATGACCATGTCGTGTTTGAAATGGCCGGCCGCTCGGGCGGGCAGATCACCTATAATGATCCACGCCGGTTCGGGTTTATGGATCTGGTTTCAACGTCGACGGTGGAAGAGTGCCGATATTTCAAGGCGATGGGCCCTGAACCGCTCGGCAACTATTTTTCTGCGGCCTATCTCGGCGCCGCACTGAAAGGCAAAAAGACGCTGATTAGGGCGGCCCTACTCGACCAGCGCGTGGTTGCCGGCCTTGGCAATATCTATGTCTGTGAGGCGCTGTATCGGGCCCGTATATCGCCGCGCCGCCGCGCGGCGTCAGTTGCGGGCGTCCGCAGCGAACGGCTTCACAGGGCGATTCTGGCTGTTCTGACTGACGCCATAGACGCTGGCGGCTCATCGTTAAAGGACTTTTCCAATACGCAAGGCGAACTCGGTTATTTTCAGCATCGCTTCGATGTCTATGGCCGAGACGGCCAGCTGTGCAGTCATTGCGGCAGTGCAATTCAGCGCCAGATGCAAGGCGGCCGGTCGAGTTTTTTCTGCGCAGGCTGTCAGCGTTGATACAGCCGTCAAAATTAAGAAAAATAAGGCCTGCAGGCGTGTTGACGGCAGTATTTCGCACCGTTATATACCGCCGCTCGCGCCGCATCGGGTGGCAAAATATCGAGTGATTAAGGCATGGCGAACACATCCTCCGCGAAGAAAATGGTGCGCAAAATTGAGCGCCGCACAGCCGTTAACAAGGCGCGTCGGTCACGTGTCAGAACGTTTCTGCGCAAAGTGGAGGAGGCGATCGCATCCGGTGACAAGGGCGCGGCGGACGCAGCATTCAAACAAGCACAGCCTGAACTTCATCGCGCGGTTACAAGAGGCGTGTTTGGCAAGCAAACCGTATCACGAAAACTTTCACGACTGTCGGCGCGCATCAAGTCGCTTTCCGCGTAAACGCCTTTACAAACTATATTTTTTTGATGTTTGCAGTTGCGTGCGGCGCAACAGTTTTTCTGATGCGTTTTTCTAGGTCGCAAATACGAAAACGCACTCTTTGTGTCGCGCATGGTTTGCGCGTTTACGTGCTGGATGCGTTGCGTGGCTTAAGGTTTTGTTTTTTCACAGTTGCCTGAAAAAGTTTTAAAAAAAACGTCATGATTGGCGAATCACTCTTGACCATACGCGTTAAAGTTAACTACACTATAAACGTCAATATGACGGATGCGGACGAATTTCGCACTTTCAAGTTCAGTAAACATAAGCGTTCCAACTCGATTGCCGGCAAATTGTCAGGCAAGCGGCGAGATAAATATTTGCCTAGGGCAGGGGAAAAGGGGTTATTCAGGATGAGTGGCGGTAACTTTAATCAATTGATGTTTATACAGACTATCACCGCTGATGCTGAGTGCTGCCTGATCTAGGCTGGTTTCTGCATTGCTTGGCGTCTTCGCGCCAAATTAGATCAAAACTTTAGATGACTGTATTTGCGCTGGGCAATATGCGCAGGCGGCGTTCTTTTGCCAAAAATTATCTGATGAAGAATTTGGGCGGTATAAAATGACGACAGAAAATTACGAAAACGGTCCGGGAAAAGCGGCGTTTGGCCGTTATTTAGAAGCTTTGCGATGTCGGGTCGGAGATGCGAAATATCGGTCTTGGTTTGGCGATCTCGGGCTTGCAGAAATTTCAGCGGAAAGCGTAACGCTTTCGACCGGGTCTGAAACCAAGCGCGATATGCTCGACCACCGCTTCCTGCCAGTGCTTGTCGATACCTGGCGCAAGGAAGTCGGTCCGGTTGGCCGGTTGCGGCTTACGGTGCGTAAAACGTTGAGCGCTCACGCGGCGAAGGTCGCCGCACAAGAAGGCGTGCGCGTGGATATGAAAAG
This sequence comes from Hyphococcus sp., assembly GCA_021776455.1. Classification (GTDB taxonomy): domain Bacteria; phylum Pseudomonadota; class Alphaproteobacteria; order Caulobacterales; family Parvularculaceae; genus Hyphococcus. Next base: position 3,769 of record JAJFFX010000071.1, read on the forward strand.
CAACGCAAGCTCGGCTTTTTCAAACGGCATAATTGCGCCGGCGCGCGCACCAGCTGCCGCGCGTGGAAATTTTGAAAACGTCGCCGCGCCGCTGGACCCGCGCCGGACCTTCGATACATTCGCGGTTGGCGATTCAAACCGGATCGCCTTTGCTGCCGCCCGCCAAGCGTTGACCATGCGCGGCCCGCGGGAGCTTGTCTATATTTATGGCGAGAGCGGTTCCGGCAAGACCCACGCCCTTCATGCGGTGTGCCATGAATGGAGTAAGAACAATGCGCGCGGGGATTGCGCTTACATCACCTACCGCAATCTCATCAACAATTGCGTCGCCGCGGTTTTATCTAATTCAACGCAAGCCCTGCACGCCGGCTTTTTGGGCAAAGACCTTCTTGCATTTGACGACATCCATTTCCTTGAAGGAAAAGACCGAACACAAGAGGAGTTATTAATAGTGATTGATGCAGCGCTCGACAGCGGCAAACAGGTTGTCATCGCCGGCGACTTGCCGCCCGCAAAATTAGCGGAAGCCGGTATTAACAAACGTCTCGCCGACAGGCTTGCGGGCGGGCTGTGCGCGCCGATTTATCCGGCCGATGACGCGCTTCGCCTTGATATTTTAAAAAATCGGATGTGCGCCAGTTCCGCTAAATGTTTGATTGGCGCGGATGTTTTGGAGTTTATTGCGCGCAACTTCACCCATTCGACCCGCGAGACTATTGGCGCCCTCAATCAGCTGCTGTTGATGTTCGGCGAGGAGGAAAGGGCGATTGGTCTTGATGAGGCAAAAGTCATTTTGAGGTCGCGTCTTGAAGACCGGCGCAAGGTGGTCACGCTTGACGATGCGATCATCGCTGGTGCGGAAGCCTTTGGCCTCAAACTTGAGGATATGACCTGCCGGTCGCAACCCCAGCGCATTGTCCGCGCCCGCCACGCGGTGGTCTGGTGCGCCCGGGAAATCCTCAAAGAGTCCTTTCCCCGGATCGGCAAAGCGCTGAAACGCGACCATACTACGGTGATGTCCAGCTATCGCCGCGCGCAGGCGTTATTGGAGCGCGACAAGGCGTTTCAGGACGGTGTCCGGCGGATTCGCGAGGCTCTCGAAAACTAAAAAAGCAGGCTGAAAAAACCCACCTAAAAACAGCCTGTTAAGGCTGAGCGCCGACGCCGGAAATCTGCGTCGGCGCTAGCTTTTTGAGGCGCCCTTCGGCTATAATAAAGCGGATTTCAGAGGCGGCGATTCTCCTCCTTTGGCGGCGTCAAAATAGCGGTGCTGACCGAGGGTCCGGGTAAGTTTCGCCAGCGATTGCGAGAGAGCATTTTGCATGAAAGTTACGATTGAACGGTCCGCCCTGTCGAAGGCGCTCGGCCATGTACAGAGCGTCGTTGAGCGTCGGAACACAATTCCGATTTTGTCTAATGTGCTGCTTCAAGCGGACGGCGGGGCGCTGACATTGACGGCGACGGACCTCGATATCGAAGTGTCGGAAGAGGCGCCGGCCGATGTTGCGGGCGCCGGAGCGACAACAGTTTCAGCGTTGACATTGTTTGAGATCGTCAAACGGTTACCGGATGGCGCGCAGGTGCGCCTTGAGCTTTCCGCAGAGGAAGGCCGACTTCAGGTTTCTGCGGGACGCTCGCAATTTGCGCTCGCGGTTTTGCCTGCGGATGATTTTCCAAGCCTGACCACTGACGATCTCGACACTCGGTTTTCGATCCCCACGGCGGATCTCGGCCGGCTGCTTCATAAAACCCGGTTCGCTATGTCTCAGGAGGAGACGCGTTACTATTTGAACGGCGTATATTTTCACGCTTTTACGGACGGCGACGCGCCGCTACTGCGTGCGGCGGCGACCGATGGACATCGGCTGGCGCGTCTTGATGCGCCATTGCCGGATGGCGCCGCTGCGATGCCGGGCGTGATTGTGCCCCGCAAGGCCATCGCCGAGCTGTCGCGTTTGTTGGAGGACGCTGACGAAAATGTCGAGATTGCCGTCTCGCCAGCGAAAATTCGTTTCGGTTTTGGCCCCGGTCGCCTCACCACAAAGCTGATTGACGGCTCCTTCCCGGACTATGAGCGGGTTATTCCGAAGGATAATAAAAACGCGCTGCATGTGGAGACCAAAGATTTCGCACAGGCCGTTGACCGTGTTTCGACGGTGTCATCGGACCGCACGCGTTCGGTTAAGCTTGCGTTGGAAGCTGATACTCTTCGCCTTACCGTCAACAACCCGGAGGCGGGATCGGCGCTGGAGGAGCTTTCTGTCGATTATGGCGGCGATGCGATCGAAATCGGATTTAATGCGCGCTACCTTCTCGATGTAGCCCAGCAAGTTGATGGCGAAATGGCGACCTTCCGGTTTGCTGACCCGTCATCGCCGACAGTGATCGTCGATGAAGAAGATACGCGTGCGCTCTATGTTTTGATGCCCCTTAGAGTTTAGATTGAGGGTTTGAGTTTGAGCCAGACGGCGATCAGACAAGACGAAATGCAGCAGCAAGGTCCGGCGTTGGAATGCGCGCCCGGTCCGATGGTGCATATTAGCCGTTTAAGCCTCACGGATTTTCGCTCTTACGAGCGCGCCGAGATTGCGCTGGATGGGCGCCCGGTTGCCATTGCCGGCGCCAACGGCGCCGGTAAGACTAATATTTTAGAAGCGATTTCCTTGATTGGCCCGGGGCGTGGATTGCGTCAGGCTCGGCTTCATGAGTTGCCGAGGCTCGGCGGCCCCGGCGGCTGGGCGGTGTCGGCGCGGGTCGATGACGGCCAAGACGCGCGCTCCTTTGGCGTCGGTGCCGCCGCGTCAAAACCGGAGCGCCGTGTTTGCCGGATGGACGATACAACTGCGTCCGGTCCTGGCGCCTTTGCCACGCATTTGCGGTTTTTATGGCTGACCCCGGCGCAGGACCGTTTGTTTATGGAGGGCGCCAGCGAGCGCCGCCGCTTCCTCGACCGGATGACGTTGGCGCACGACCCTGAGCACGGCAAAGCGTCGTCAGCCTATGAGCAAGCCATGCGCCAGCGCCAGCGGCTTCTCGAGGAAGGCGGCGCGGATGATCGTTGGCTGACCGCTCTTGAAGTGCAGATGGCCGAGGCTGGCGTCGCCATTGCGGCTGCGCGCCGCGAGACAGCCAGCCTGCTGGCTGCCGCCGATATAGCATCCGCGCAAGCGCTTTTCCCCGCCGCCGACATCGCGCTTGAGGGCGCACTGGAAACCGCACTTGAAACCGAGAAAGCTGCCGATGCTGAAGCTGCTTTTGCCGAACTGCTCCGGTCGCGCCGGCGGCTCGATGCTGACGCCGGCAGGGCGCTTGTCGGGCCGCATCGCAGTGACCTTCTCGTTGCCCACCGCGAGAAATCTCAGCCGGCGCGGCTTTGCTCTACGGGGGAGCAAAAAGCGTTACTGATCGGGCTTGTTCTCGCCAATGCGCGTGCGCTCAGCCGCCGCCCGGTCGGGGCGCCGCTCATTCTCCTACTTGATGAAATTGCCGCCCATCTTGATCCGGACCGTCGCGCCGGTCTTTTTTCCATTCTGAGCGAGCTTGGCTTTCAGACCTTTATGACGGGGACAGATAAAAACCTGTTCACCGCATGGGGCGCGCGCGCTCAATATTTTGAAGCGCGTGACGGTGCGCTTCATGAAACGCTGCTGACATAGAGAAAGAAAAAACCATGGCGAATAACGCCGCGCCGCAAGAAGATTACGGTGCCGACTCCATTAAGGTATTGCGGGGCCTAGACGCCGTGCGTAAGCGGCCGGGCATGTATATCGGCGACACCGATGACGGCTCCGGCCTGCATCATATGGTCTATGAGGTCGTCGATAATGCAATCGATGAGGCGCTTGCGGGGTATTGTGATACTGTTGAAGTGTTCCTCAATGAGGATGGCTCGGTGACGGTGACCGATAATGGTCGCGGCATTCCGACGGCGATCCACAGTGAGGAAGGCATCTCAGCGGCGCAGGTCATCATGACCCAGCTACATGCGGGCGGTAAGTTTGACCAGAACTCCTATAAA
>JAJFFX010000072.1 GCA_021776455.1 Hyphococcus sp.
CGCTTTCAAACGGGATATCCATCGACTGCAAGAAGGAGTGAAAACCCATCATCCCCAAACCGACCGAGCGCTCGCGCTTGGCCGAATAGACCGCTTTCGCCATCGACGCCGGCGCGCGGGTGATGAAATCTTCCAGCACATTGTCGAGGAAACGCATCACGTCCTCGATGAAGCGCTCGTCGTCTTTCCACTCCCAATATTTGTCGGCGTTCACCGAGGAGAGGCAACACACAGCGGTTCTGTCCTTACCCAGATGATCTTCGCCGGTATGGAGCATGATCTCCGAGCAGAGGTTGGAGGTCGAGACTTTCAGGCCAAGCTTTTTTTGATGCACGGCCATCTGTCGGTTGACGGTGTCGGAGAAGAGGAGATAAGGCTCGCCGGTTTGCAGGCGGATCTCCAAAATCTTCTGCCACAGCTTGCGCGCCGAAATGGTGCGCAGGACTTCATCATTTTTCGGCGAGCGCAATGGGAAGTCTTCATCATTGGCGACCGCGTGCATGAATTCATCGGTAATGTTGATGCCATGGTGAAGGTTTAAGGACTTGCGATTGAAATCGCCCGAGGGTTTGCGAATTTCAAGGAACTCTTCGATTTCCGGGTGGTGGACATCGAGATAGCACGCCGCTGACCCGCGCCTGAGCGAGCCCTGGCTGATTGCGAGGGTGAGCGAGTCCATCACCCGGATGAACGGAATGATGCCGGACGTGGCGCCCGCATCCTTCACCTTCTCGCCGATTGAGCGCACGCCGCCCCAATAGGTGCCGATGCCGCCGCCATTGGAGGCGAGCGCGACATTTTCATTCCAGGCGCCGACAATGTGGTCGAGCGAATCGCCGACCGCGTTCAAAAAGCACGAGATCGGCAGGCCGCGATTGGCCCCGCCATTCGACAGGACTGGCGTCGCCGGCATGAACCACAGCTTGGAGATATAATCATAGATGCGCTGGGCGTGGTCGGCGTCGTCGCCATAGGTGCGCGCAACGCGGGCGAACATATCCTGAAAGCTTTCGCCGGCCAGGAGATAGCGGTCCTCCATGGTCTTCTTGCCAAAAGCGGTCAGCAGCGCGTCGCGGGAATGGTCGAGCTTTATGTCGCGAACGACCTTAAGCGCGGGTTTTGTCGCCTGCGCCGGGGGGGTGTTGAGTATCTCAGCAGCTTCCGCGCCAGTGACTTCCAAATCTTTTGCAACTTCAGACAACGACATTGCGCTCCCGTCCCTTTTACAAAGTTTCGCCCCCAAAAAGGCGTGCAAAAATCCTGTCGCCGGTTACCCAAAAGGGACCGCTTCCGACGCGGCTTCGCTGTTCTTTTGTGAATCGCCGAGGTTCCCCACCGGCACAAGATATAGTGATAGACGATGGGCCCAACGTCAATATGAAGTTGTTCGATGGGCAAAAGTTTTTCGTTAACGAGGCCTTAACGCAGCGTACTGGGTGCGCCCAAAGGATTAATCGCGGCGCGGTTTTTTAAAGCCCAAAAGGCCTCGTTTCGCTTCCGGGTCTGGGGAGAATTTTTTCCCAAAAGCATCGGTCCGCCACGTCGCCGGGGCAGCCTGAAAACCGGTATCGACGAATTTTGCCGACGAATCGCGGCGCCGCCAATGGGGAATTTCGTCATCGTCGGCGGAAAAGCCGCCGCTCGGGGCGCTTGCCTGATTCGATTTGCCGGGCGCGCGATCATGGCGCCCGCTGACCCGCGCCTGAAAGACATCCACCGCATCTTCAATCCGCCGCACAATGTCGGCCGGACGCGGCGCTTCGCGGGCGGTAAAGGCGCTGCGCAAGGCGTCGAGCGCCTCGCTGCGGGCCTTGCGGACAACGCCATTGGCGATCAACCCGCCCATCGCCGAGAGCAGAACGCCGACCCCCGCATAGAGCGCGCCGCCATAGAAGATGACGGTCGCCGCCCAGGGGTATTTGGCAATTTCCGGGGGCGCGACAGCCGGCAGGTCCGGGCGAGGCACATAAAGAACCGCGATCACCAGCGCGCCGATGATAAAGCCGAGGAGAAACACCGGCATTGCCGGTGCAGTCCCCGAATCGCGTTTTAAAAACCCTCTAAACCGCACTGCCGCATCATCACCCTCAGCGGTCAGGAATTCGATCTCACGGAAATAGGCCTGGGCGCCGAGCGCGGTCAGATGCGCGCGGGACAGATCGCGCACCGCATCGGCGGGGTTGTTATGGCTGTTCATGGCGTTGCGAAAATGCGTCAGATCCGTATCAAAATCGCGCGCGGTCTCGGCGATATACTGGCCAAGCTGGGTCGCCTCGTCGCGCACTCGCGCGTTGCGGCCGTTGCCGGTAAATCCAACCAGCGCCGCGACCGCCAGCGCAACGCCGATCCCCGACGCGCCAAGCACGAAAAACACACGCGTCAAAACCATCGCATCAGACGCCGGCATCTGCGCCGCATAGGATGACAAATTGATCTGGGCGAAACCACCGGCGCTGACATAAAGCCACGCCGCCATGCCGATCCAGGCGCCGCCGATCAGAAAGCGCAAGGCCTGGGTCGCCAGCGTGATCTCGCCTTCCGCGCGCTGACCGATCCGAAGGATCAGATCGTCTGCCCGTTCGCGCAGCGCGCGCCCACGCAACACCATGTCATGGGCGGTTTTTTCAAGCAGCATCGACAACGGCATCTGCGCCGTCTCATCGTCGCCAGCCTGCCGCCCGCCATAAAGCCCAATGGTCGGGTCAAGCGGCGCATAGAAGGCTTCCGCCTGATGCTGCTCGGCTCCGGTCATGTCCTTGGTTTTTTTAGAAAATCGCGACGCCGCAGACAACCGCGACCAGCCCTGGCGGACCCGCCCGGTCAGATCTTCAAACAGTCTTACCGCCTTATCGCTGGATTTCATGGCTACCGCCTACCCCGCCCATTAGAGGCCCCGGCGCTATCATAGCGTAAATCAGCCCTGGCGTTAACCTCTTTGCGGGGCCTGCGAAATCGGGGGATTGGCCTAAGATTCTGTAGATTGCACCTGTCCTCCAATACGTCACTGGCATGCGACCAGTGGCAGCCGGAGGAATGTCGCCAACTGCGCACCGTCATTGGCGATGGGTGCGCGGGCGCCTAAATAACGCCTTCGACCGACCGGAGGCTATGTGACCTATTCCACCCTTATTGACAGTGCGTCCTTTGCCGATGAACGGCTATCGCTGACCATTCCTGACGATTGGATGCAGGGCCGCACCACCTATGGCGGTCTGTCCGCGGCGCTGTGTCTTGAAACGGCGCTGCGGACTTTTATGGACCTGCCCCCCTTACGTTCGGCGACCGTCGCCTTTATCGGCCCGGCGGGCGGACCCGTTGAGGGGCGCGCCAGGCTCCTGCGGCGCGGTAAGTCGGTCACCTATGTTGAAGCTGAAGTCGCCACCGAAAAGGGGCTTGCAACACGATGCGTATTCGCTTTTGGCGGCGCACGCGACAGTGCGCTTGACCGGACATTCACGCCGGCGCCCACGCTGCCGGCGCCGGAAGAATGCGATCTCCTGATGCCGGAAGGGGTTGGACCTGTTTTCAGGCGGCATTTCGACAGCCGTCTCGCCAAAGGCGCGCGGCCGGTATCTGGGGCGAATGAACATGATATTTTCGTCTGGGTACGCCATAATGATAGAAGCGCTGAAACTTTGCCTGCGTTACTGGCGCTGGCTGACATGCCGCCGCCAGCGGTTTTGCCGATGTTCACCGCGCCCGCGCCGATCAGTACGATGACGTGGATGGTCAACGTCCTTACCGACCGTCCGGCGACGCGCGACGGCTGGTGGTTGTTGCAGTCCCGCGCAGACAATGCGAGCCAGGGCTATTCAAGCCAGGATATGCTGGTCTGGAGCCGCGACGGTGAGCTTGTCATCGCCGGGCGGCAAAATGTTGCGATCTTTTTTTGATCGACGCTCACAACCACACGAAAACTTGGGTTTGAGGTGTTCCATGGCGAGGCCAGCCAGGGCTGGTTGATTATGCAATGTCCGAGCTGCGTCATCGGCCTGTTTCAGGGCATGTTCGAAAAGAACACTCTCACCTTCAATCCCGGCTGGGATAGTGCCGGACAAACGCTCGACGCGTTCACAGATGTCAGGGACATTCAAAAGGCGCTCAAAGCCGATGGCGTAGAGTTTACCAACGAAGCCAACGAGACCACGACCGGCCCGGCAAGTTGCGCGTTCCTCGACCCCGACGGCAACCCGATTTTAATCGACCAGCATGTTTGATAGCGCGCCGCCCGTTATGAGGCCGTCGGCTTGGCGCGTTTGCCCAGCACATAGTCGAGTGAAAACGCGCCCGGTCCGCGCGCCAGCACCAATAATAACGGCGTCGCCCACAACAGATGCAGCGACCAGTTGCCGTTTGGATTTAATAGATCGCCTGGAAAAACGTAAAACTGGATGAAGGCCGTCATTCCCAACAGGCCGAGCGCGCCGAACCGCGTAAACAGACCAAAAACCAACAGGATGGGGAGGAAGAATTCTCCGAGTAAGGCCATATGCGTCATCGTCGGCGCGAGCGGCGCCGGGATGCCGAAAACATTTTCAAACAGATAAACTTTCTTCTCAACGACGCTGAAAATATTCCAGTTAACGCCGAAAAATTCCCCGCCGTCGATCTTGGTCTGGCCAGAGCGCCAAAACGGAACCGCCGCCGCAATGCGCGCGACCAGCGCCAGCACAGCGTAAGGGATCAGTTCCATAAGCTGTGTAAATTTCTGATAGTACCCCGTCATCTTTTTGTTTCCTTATTTGCGTGCGGCGGCGATAACGCAGCCGCCGCCAAAAATGATTTGAAACGCCGCCTGTGGATCGAAATTTTTATCGACCATCTCCGCCTGGCCGAATGCGTCAGCGACACGCTCGCCGGCGTGTAAGTGTTCAAGCGCGGCAAAGGGGCCGGCGCCGATGACGTTGAGACGAACCTCGCGCTCAGGCCGGATGATCAGAACACTCTCGCCGGCGCCGGCTTTGATATCCTCGGGCGCCGTATGGCTTTGGTGCCGGTTCCAGATCGAACCAACTGCAAAAGGCGATTTAAAAAGCCGCAATGAGGGATGCAGGGTGAAGACAAGACCGGACGGATCGCCGCCGCCTGCCGCCAGTATTGCCTGTGCATCCAGCGGCTCTGCATCGGCGGCGCGATAGGCCTCTAGCCAGGCAATTTCCAGCTGCGCTATATCGGCAAGATAAGGAACGCTCCGCGCCGGCTCGAAGGCGTCCAGAAATTCGGGGAACCGGTCGCCGTAATTGGCGATCATCGGCGAGGTCGGCGGTGTGGCGTTAAAATACTCCGCCGCCGCGAATTTAAAAAATTCCTCGCCAACCAGTTGCGCAACAACCGGGAATTTATCGGCGAGCGCTTTTGAAAGGCTGGAGCGGATATTGTTGCGGTAGACGGCAAGGGCTGCGGCGGTTTTGTCCGTATCGCCCGTATAGTCAAACGGCGCCGCTGGCGGCTGGGGCGCGCGCAGGATATCTGCGAGACTATCAAAGACTTCACGGTCTAATGGGGTGCGGTCAGGCATTTTCAAACGCGCCGGTTTGCAATTGTGTTGTGGCTGTCGCTGCGCGCATCCATTCAGCGGCTTTTTTTGCCTCGAGCGCCAGCGCGCCAAGAGGAGGCGTGTCGGTGTCCCATTCGATCAAGGTCGGGCGTGGGCCAACTTGTGCGATAAATCGGCGATAGAGCGCGCCGACATCATCGCATACCGGTGAGCCGTGATCGTCAATCCGGATTTCAACGCCGCGCGCTCGGTCAATTGTATGTCCGGCAAGATGAATTTCCTCAACTTTATCGGCATCAATGGCGTCGAGATAGTGTTCGGCGTCAAACCCCAGATTGCAGGCGCTGACATAAACATTGTTGATGTCCAAGAGCAGCCCGCATCCGGTTTTGCGCGCCAGGGTATTTAAAAAATCGGGCTCTGATATGTCGCCCGGCATGGTCAGATATTGCGACGGGTTTTCAATCAGGATGCGCCGCGCCAGCGCCTCTTGCGTCTGGTCAATATGCAAAGCCGTGCGCTGCAAGGCCGTCTCAGTCAGCGGCGGAGCGATTAAATCATTGTAGAACACGCCATCATGCGCGCTCCAGGCCATATGCTCGGAGACCAGCATGGGCTGGTATCGGTCAACAACGATACGCAGTCGTTCAAGATGGTCGCGATCGAGGTCGTCATGGCCGCCAAGTGATAGACACACACCGTGTACGGATAACTGGCGATGTTGGCGGATTTCAGTGAGCCACGCATGCGGCGCGCCGCCGGCGCACATATAATTTTCGGCGTGGATTTCAAAAAAATCAATATGGGAAAGCGGATCACCCGCTCCTATGCGTCCGCGATCGGGGGAGAGTACGTCGCGATAGTGAGCGGGCTTTAAGCCGACCCCGACGCTGGTTGGCGCCGGGGCCGGATCGGTGTGGTCTTTTTGGGTCAAGACTTACTTCTGTTCAGAGCTTAAGTTTGCGGAAGATCCCGGTCGAGCTCGTCGAGGCTGCCGGTGCGGCCGTCTGGAAGGTCGACGCTTTCGCAAGTGCCGGCCGGAACCAGCGTCCAGGCGTTGCCCTGATAATCAACGGTCGACGTGCCTTCGCAAGATGTGCCGGGTCCCGCGGCGCAGTCATTATCGCCGGCGAGCGAAACGCCATAGCATTTGTCCATGCCTTTTTTAGCGGCGTTTGCGGGCGCGGCAACGACGAGGGCTGCGGTAAAGGCGCTGGCAATCACCGCTGTCGTCAATGCTGATTTATTCATCTTGTCTTCTCCTTGTTGGCTAAACTCTAACCGTTGCACATCTCCTGCGCATCGGGTTGCCTCAACCTACAGCGCCCGGCGGACCGCACAATTCAACACTGATCACGAGCGAGTGAGGGCGCTGCTTTTTCATCTTAAAATTGCGTAATCCGGCTGGATTAGCGCTCTGATTGGCCGAGTTGCTCCTGTTTTATCTCCAACGCCAGCCAGTCTTCCTCGGCCGCCGCCAGCGCTGTTTCCGCAACGGCCAGCGCGCTTGCGGTCTGGTTGAAGGCTTCTGGGTCGCGATCGTAAAACCCGGCCCCGTTAAGCTTTGCGTTAAGCGCGCTGACTTTGGCTTCCAGCTCGGCGATTTTCGCCGGCAGGGTCTCCAGCGCATATTTTTCTTTGTAGCTGAGTTTGGTCCGGGCGGAGGCTTGCGCGCTATCGCGTTTGGCAACCGATTTCGCCGCCTTCGCAGCCGCGCGCGCGCCGGGCGCCGAACCGCGCTGGCGGACCATGTCGTCATAGCCGCCGGCATAGGTTCGCCAGCCGCCGGGGCGATCCGGGTCGGTGGTGATGATTGAGGTGACAATGCGGTCGAGGAAACTACGGTCATGGCTGATCAGCAACAACGTTCCCTGATAGGCGGCGAGCAATTCTTCGAGCAGGTCGAGGGTTTCCAGATCGAGATCGTTGGTCGGCTCGTCCAGCGCCAGAAGGTTTGATGGTTTGGCGAGTGCTGAGGCCAGCACCAGGCGCCCGCGTTCGCCGCCGGAAAGCGACGACACCGGCGCGCGCCATTGTTCGGGTGCGAACAAAAAATCTTGCAGGTAGCTGGCGACATGGCGTTTGGCGCCGGCAATCGTCACCCAGTCGCCGCGCTCATCGGCGATCGCATCGGCAAGGCGCATCTCCGGCTTGAGACTGGCGCGGCGCTGGTCGAGCGAGACCAGCTCGAGATTGGTTCCGAGATTAATCGCGCCGCTATCTGGCGCTAAGGCCCCGGTCAGCATGTTCACCAGCGTTGTTTTGCCGGCGCCGTTGGGGCCGACAATGCCGATTTTTTCACCGCGGGTAATCTCAACCGAAAAATCATCGACGACTTTATTGTCGCCGAACGCCTTTGAAATATCGTCCGCAACAATCACCCGCTTGCCGGAGGCGTTGGTCTCAGTCTTAGAAAATTTCACCGTGCCTGTCGGTCGGCGCGCTTCGCGCAGGTCTTTGCGCATTGCGTGAAGGTCGCCAAGACGGCGCATATTGCGTTTGCGCCGCGCGGTCACGCCGTAACGCAGCCAGTGTTCCTCAGCGACAATCTTTCGGCCGAGCTTGTGGCGGGCTTGTTCTTCTTCTTCAAGGGTTTTGTCGCGCCAGGCCTCAAAATCGCCAAAGCCGCGCGCAATGCTCCGGGTTTTCCCGCGGTCAATCCACACCGTCGAAGTCGTAAGGTTTTCCAAAAACCGCCGGTCGTGGCTGATCAAAACAATCGCCGATGACGACGCACGCAAGCGTTTTTCCAACTCGGCAATTGCCGGCAGGTCGAGATGGTTGGTCGGCTCGTCGAGCAGCAAGATGTCGGGCCGGGAGACGAGCGCGGCGGCAATGGCGATGCGCCGCGCCTCACCGCCGGAACATGTATCGAGCGCAATGCCCGGCGCCAGATCAAACGAGGCCATAACGATGTCGATGAGATGCGCGTCAGCGTCGTCGCTGAGGCCCTCGGCGATATAGTCTTCGGCGGTCTTATACCCGGTAAAGTCCGGCTCCTGCGGCAGATAGCGGATGGTGGCGCCCGGATGGACAAAGCGCTCGCCGCGATCCGGCTCGACCGCGCCGGCGGCGATTTTCAACAGCGTTGATTTGCCCGAACCGTTGCGCCCCACCAGCGCGACACGCGCGCCGGGTTCCACATCAAGCCGAGCCCCCTCAAGCAGCGCATCGCCGCCAAAGGTGATTGAAATCTCGGTTAAGGAAAGCAGAACTCCGGCCATGACGGGGGTCATAGCCGCGCCGCGTGACAACGCCAAGTGTTGCGCGCCACGCACCAAAATTTAACACAATGTTGCGAGTCTCGTGACACAAAACGGCGTCTGTCACGCGCCATGCACCATCGGAATTGCCCCCATGCACCCGTTAAAGGCCTATCTGCGAGATGTCGGCGAGAGTATTCAGGAGTTTGGCGCCCGCGTCAGCGCCTCGCGGCAAACGCTGTATCGCATCATTGGCGGCGCCCAGGCGCCAAAGCCCGCGCTGGCGCGCCGCATCGTTGAGGCGACCGGCGGCGCGGTGTCGTTTGAGGCGCTCTATCAGGGCCCGTCGCTGAAGGGCGGCGGCGGTGACGTGGTCGGGCTGAACGCCGGCGAGGCCGGCGGCGGGCTCAACACCGGGCGCGTGCGCGTGGCGCTGGCCATCGTCGTTGACCATCTGGCCGCGAAGGACAAACCCGCCCCGCCCGACACAGCCGTGACGATTGCCGCGGAAGCCGTGGTCAATACTTATATGGCTCTATCGACGGTTACGACCCGTCAGGGTCCGGAGCGTTTTTGTCAAGCACTGCGGCCAGTTCTCGAAGAAATTCTGCGAGAGTATTCGGCGTCGCCGCCGCCGGCGGCAGCGCTTGACCGCGGGGCGGAACTGGCGACGCAGATTTATTTTCAATCCTGGACCCAGGGCCAGACAGAGACGTCGGCCGGGTAAGCGAGAGGTCAGACTCACGCGCACGCCGCCGCGCCAACCGCCACATAGTCCGGCCAATCCGCGCGGCGTAAATGTCTTCCTCAAGGCTCAATTGGTTCCTCCCGAAGCGCCGCGCCGGTGGTCGGCGTGAGGCGTTGATTGGGGGAGCTTAGCATGGGTGGGGGTGGTGAGGATGAGGTTTCGGTGTGGGGGGGAAGTCGACGATAGCTGATATCTGGGACATACGTAACAATATCGTTATATAGCTTCTTGCCTCAATTTTGTTTGGCATGTTTTCTAGAGTAAACAATGGCTTCATCTCTTGCAATTTTTCTACCGTTCTTACTTTCGATAATAGCCTCGACTAAATTCCCTTGGTCATCATACTCAACGCGAATCTCAGTTTCTGCCTCACGATATAGCCCCACAGGAATTGACCCTTGCGCACCATCCCTCACTACTATGTTACACCGGTCTCGCCAGAAAAAGTCATCCTTACTATACATAAGCTTAAAAGATTTTTGTAGATCTGTGCCGGTCTCAGTCCTTTTTAAATACACCTTGTTTCTACGCTTACCGATGCAGTTCGAATATAAAGATTCAAACCGATGGCTTCGACGGCGCTGGAAATCGAATGTGCGTAACACTACTCCGTCATCAATGCGGGTCGAGGCAAGAATTACTGAGCCTTCACGATTTACAGATGCCCGATCAATAAGACTTCTTGAGGGAAGCTTTACTATTGCAAATTCATGCATTGTACGGCCCTCTTCCGCCAAAAGAGATAGTCTTGGCGCACGACCACCGACATCTACAAAAGCATATTTTATGTCATTTCCAGAGCTTTTCGAAAAGCGCTCACTCACCGCCCCTAGCAATGCAGGACTTGTAGTGTCGCCCGCTAATGTAAAGTAATTATACTGTTCTTTAAACGATGTGATTGGAACTGATGACAGCCTATCATCAAATTCATCCGTGAACGTAACTTGTGAAACCCATCTGTCTTCTGCAACGCCAATTTTGCGTGGCTCCCACTCGCCATCGCCTTCTCGAGTGAAGTGACCTAATGACGAAATCACACCATTTTCTGTAATTTGAAATGCGACCCGATTTAATACCGCGGGGAGTAATTGGATGCTTTGGGAACCGGCTGACGAGTCTATCTGAAAAGTGCCCGCACATGTAGTGTTAAACACAATATTTGCTTCTGGAGATACGCCAGTCACTAGGTATGTGCCAATGATTTCGATACAACCATCAAATTTGATTGGAAACCGGCGAACAATTTCATTTTCGATATCCGCTAAATATAAATAATGATTGATAATGTTATTGGTAGTCTTAAATATTAGGAATCGATCTTTGACATCGCTTAATACCTCTCCATCAACCATTGAAATCGCGGTGAGAGAAGGAAGCGAAATAAATGGAAGAGACGAAACGGTAGAATTCGTGATTGCAGCAATTTCAACTCTAACTTTAAGCCTCTTGTTGCCGGTAACGACAACTTTGTATTCACTAGCGTCAGGGGGTGGAAAACCTTGGTCTTGCGAAACAAAACCCAAACTTGAATCGACATTAGATAGTATCAGGATGTCTCCGTTGTTTGATAGCCAGCCTTTCTTATGTTCGCTGACGACGCGCTCGGAAAGCGGTAAGAATTCGCCAGCAACTGTGAATTTATCGATTGCTTCAGGCAGATCGTCTGCGTCTAAATAGAAATAGAACATTGCGCCAATGAACGCACCAACGATGGAATAAAGTAGAATCCGCCCCATATTGCCCCTCTTGCCCAAACTCTTAGTCTAGGTCACTTCTTCTATTTCTAGACTAATATCATATAGCCTATTGTGTAAATCACGAAATCGAGAACATGTCTGGTGTGGGAATGCGAATATGGAAATGCGTCACTTGCCTACTGTGTTGAGACTGTCGAACTTGGCCAACAACTACTAGTTGTGCCACTACCCCCTCAAACCCCGCGCGCAAACTCCGCCAAATCCCCATGCGCGTTGCGCGTCTCTTCCAGGCTCCAATGCATGTGGAAGCGGTGGAACATGCCGTCGAAGACGCGCAGGCGGACGTCGACGTTGGCTTGTCTTGCGGCTTCGCTGAGGCGCGCGGCGTCGCCGAGGAGGACTTCGCGCCCGCCCACATGGATCATAAATGGCGGCATGTCTTCGAACTTGCCATAGATCGGCGAGACGCCCGGGTTGTCCGGCTTTGCATTTGGCGCGTAAAAACTGAACAGCTGGCGGACATATTTGCCGCCCATGGAGCGGATGACCGGATCGCTCCGGTCGTTGGCGGTGTGGCTGTCGCTGGCGCCTTTGCCGTCGATGCAGGGTGAGAGAAATATCGCGCCGGCGGGCGACAGGACGCCGTCATGGCGCCAGCGCATTAGGGCGGCGAGCGCAATCGCCGCGCCGGTGGATTCCGACAACAGAATAATTTTGCGGGCCGGCGCCATCGCGACCAGCGCGCGATAGGCTTTGTCGACCTCATCGATTTGCGTCGGGTAATGCGCTTCGGGAAGCAGTGTATAATCCACCCCCAATCCCTCGCAGCCGCTAAGCTGGCAGAGCGGCAACAGATTGCCGGCGGTCAGCTCCGACGAGCCGGCGACAAACCCTCCGCCATGCACATAAAAAATCAACGGCGCATCGGGCGTAGACGTAGCCGTCTCAAACCTTGTGCAGGCGACGCCCTCAATGTCGAATGCGGTGGTGCGATATTCGAAATCAATCTCGCCAAGGGTTTTGCGCCAGGCGTCATTCATGAGCCGGCGCGCAATCGGCCGCGTCAACGGATTGCGCCATGTGTCGATGGTTGGATAGGGCTTGAGTGCGGCGATGCGTTGTTTGGCAGCATCGCTGATAGTCGTCCCCATGCGCCGTGCGATAACCGGCATATGCGCCTCGCTGAAATACCCGCGATCACTCCGGAACAGCGCCGGAGCGTTCATTGATCCCCACACCCAAACCTGCCGTCTGCGCGACAATATCGGGTTAATAACGGTGCGCGAAACGCCGGTGATTGTGCGCATATTTGTTAAATAACGGAGAGGGGTGGCCGCTCATCCACGCCCGTCAGCAGTCAACGCCTGCGACTGACAAGAAGTTGTAATTAAATTGAATATATCAACCGGGAGGCCACGCCCCGCGATTATAATAAGCGCACGCAAAAGAGGGGAAGCGCTATGGCTTGCGATCAAGCGCTCATGCAACAAATGCGGGGCTATCGTCTGGCGACCGCGGAAATTCTTTATCATATGCCCGATCATCCGGGGCTTCTCCAGAGCTATGTCTGGCAGGACTATGATATCGCCCCGGCCTATCCGGTGCTGTCGGATTTCCTTACGTTTTGGGGCAAAGAGTTGGAAGGCCCGATCCATTCCGTAAGGGTGGCGGGCAAACGGCTGATCTCGGCGGCGGAATTGCGCGCCGTCAGCGTTTTTGGGCTGGTTTGACCCCCTTAACGTTCGCCGGGAACACATCACAAAGCTAGCTGACCAAATTGTAGGATTGGGCGCGCGGTCTTTGATTGGATCGCGCCGGCGCTTGGGCTAGGGTCCGGCAAAATTTGACCAACCCCCTAATCGGTTAGAGGAGATGTGAATTGCGCAATTTTTGGATCATGACAGTCGGCGCTGTGGCTTTGGCGCTGACGGGCTGCGGCGGCTCTGATAAGGACAAGCCGGAAGGGGCGACAGGGCAGAGCGCTGCCGAAGAAGGCACGGAGACACAAGCCAGCGCCGGTAAAAAATCGCGCGCAGAACGCAAGGCGGAATTTGAAAAGCTGGCAGCCGAGCGCTTGGCTGTCGCAGATAAATTCCTTGCGGAAAATGCCGTGCGTGAAGGCGTTAAGGTCACTGATAGCGGCCTTCAATATATGGTTTTAGAACAGGGGCCCGAAGGCGGCGCAACCCCGGTCTCGACCGATCTCGTTGTTGTCCATTATGTCGGCACACTGAAGGATGGCGTAGAATTTGATTCCTCGCGCGCCCGCGGCGCGGCGGCCGCCTTCCGCCTTAACGCTGTTATTCCCGGCTGGACGGAAGGCGTGCAGCTAATGAGCGAAGGCGACCGCTATCGCTTTTTTGTCCCGCCGGACCTCGCCTATGGCGAACGCGGCGGTAGGCCCGGCGGCCCAATCGGTCCCAATGACGCTTTAATTTTTGATGTGGAGCTTCTCAAAGTGCAAAACCCCGACTTAAACCTCGCAGCGGCGAAAAAGTTCCTTGATGAAAACGCCAAGAAAGA
Organism: Hyphococcus sp.; assembly: GCA_021776455.1. GTDB lineage: Bacteria > Pseudomonadota > Alphaproteobacteria > Caulobacterales > Parvularculaceae > Hyphococcus. Next base: position 13,669 of record JAJFFX010000072.1, read on the forward strand.
CGGCGTGAAGATGACGCCGTCGGGCTTGCAGTATCAAGTGATCACAGAAGGAAAAGATGATGGCGCGAGCCCGAAGGCGACAGATGTCGTCCAGGTCCATTACCGCGGCACGCTCATCAACGGGACGGAATTCGATTCCTCGGGCGCCGGCGAACCGATTGAATTTCCCCTAAACCGCGTCATTGGCGGCTGGACCGAGGGCGTTCAACTGATGAGCGAGGGCGACAAATATCGTTTCTTCATTCCGCCAGATCTTGCCTATGGCGAAGCCGGAACGCAGGGCGGACCCATTGGCCCTAATGAAGCGCTGATCTTTGACGTGGAGCTGGTCGCTGTGAAATAGGTGGCGCGGCCACGTTCGACGGACCCTCAGCCCAGAGCCGCCCACCCTTGCGCGTAGCCGGACGTGGCTACGCGTTCCGCACCAGCGCGGCAATGTGCGCCTGTTAGGCCTCAATTAACCGTTGTAACTGCCAATTAACCATAATGGTGTAGCGATTTGGTTTTACAAAATCAGGAGCGCACCATGGCCTTTGACCCAAAAATTATTGAGGACAGCTTTGAACAAGCAAAACCGATTGCCTCTGACGTGGCGGATAAGTTTTATGAAATTCTCTGGGCTGACTATCCGCAGTCAAAAGCGCTTTTCGAAGATGCAAACATGGACAAGCAAAAAGTCGCACTGATGAATTCACTGACGCAGGTTGTCGATCATATTCGCGATGCGGAATGGTTGACCAATTACCTCTATCAAATGGGCGTGCGTCACATGCAATATGACACGCAGCCGGAACATTTCGAATGGGTTGGCGCTAGCCTGCTCAAAACTTTTGCGCATTTCTTCGCCGACGCCTGGACTGATGAATTGCAACAAAACTGGCTTGAGGCCTATCAGGCGATTGCCGGTCTGATGCTCCCTGGTTTGAATGACGCGCTAAAGGGCGAGATCCGAAAAACCGCCTAGAACGCCCGCGCCACCCCATCTCCCTTGGGCGCCCATAAAATAGGCCGCGCCCTTGGGGGCTCAGGTCTTGCCAATCATATAAAGATATCTTTATATGATTTTTGCGAGGTTTTATGAACGATCCCTTCCCAGGCCGACCGGGCCGTATAGCGGCGCTAAAAAAGGCGCTGGCCCAGCGTATTTTGGTGCTCGACGGCGCCGCTGGCACCTTCATTCAGGGCTATGCGCTTGATGAGGCGGGCTATCGGGGCGCCCGCTTTGCTGATTGGTCATGCGACATCAAGGGCAACAACGACATTCTCAATCTGTCACGCCCGGAAATCATCGCCGAGATGCACAAGGCCTATCTTGGCGCCGGCGCTGATATTATCGAGACGAACACGTTTTCATCGACCGTGATCGCACAAGCCGATTACGAAATGGATGCGCTCGCCTATGAGCTCAATGTCGAAGGCGCGAAGCTCGCCAGAACCGCGGCGGATGCAGCATCTACAGATGATCGTCCGAGATTTGTCGCCGGCGCCATGGGACCAACCAATCGCACCGCGTCGCTTTCGCCTGATGTTAACGATCCAGGCAAGCGCAACACCGATTATGACGAACTGGTGGCCGCTTATTGCGAGGAAGCGCGCGCGTTGCTTGAGGGCGGTGTTGATGTGTTGTTGATCGAGACGATTTTCGACACGCTGAATGCAAAAGCTGCAGTCTTTTCTGTACAGACATTGTTTGACGAGCTTGGCTTTGACGTGCCGGTGATGTTGTCGGTGACGATTACCGACCAATCCGGGCGGACGCTGTCCGGTCAGACGACGGAAGCGTTCTGGAATTCTGTGCGCCACGCCAAGCCTCTGTCGGTTGGTATCAATTGCGCGCTGGGTCCGGATCTGATGCGCCCATACGTCGCCGAGCTTGCCGCCGCTGCTGATTGCTTTGTCTCCGCCTACCCCAATGCCGGCCTGCCTAACGCCTTTGGCGCATATGACGAGACCCCGGCGTCGATGACGGTGCATATGGAAGAATGGGTGAAGAGCGGGCTTTTAAACATTGTCGGCGGCTGTTGCGGCACGACGCCAGCACATATTGAAGCCTTTGCCAAAGCTGTCGCCGGCGTCGCGCCACGCCATGCCCGTCCGCAAGAAAGAGTGATGCGGCTTTCCGGCCTCGAGCCATTTTCGCTCGCGGGGTAGAATTGGCGGCGGAATAATCGCGCGCTGATGTTGCGCTTTTTATCCAGCCCGGCCAATCATGCATCCATGACCGATATTTCTCATCAACTCGAATGGATTTCGCGGCTTGTCGCGTTTGACACCACCTCTTCGAAATCGAACCTAGCCTTGATCGAGGATGTCGAGACTTATCTTGGCGATCTCGGCATTGATAGTTTTCGCGTCGCCAATGACGACGGAACCAAGGCCAATCTTTACGCCATCGTCGGTCCAGATTGCGAGGGCGGGGTTGTGTTGTCCGGGCACACCGATGTCGTCCCGGTTACAGGACAGGACTGGCGCACTGATCCGTGGGAGGTCGTTGAAAAAGACGGCAGGCTTTACGGACGCGGCGTTGCGGATATGAAAAGTTTTTTCGCAATTGGTTTGTCGCTGGTTCCGGAAATGCTTCGCGCGGGACTGAAGCGGCCGATTATTTTTGCGCTTTCCTATGATGAGGAAGTCGGGTGTCTGGGCGCTCCGCGGATGATTGCCGAGCTTGCCGATAAAATCCCGTCGCCGGCCGCTGTTATTGTCGGCGAGCCGACAAGTATGAAGGTGATTGACGGTCACAAGGGGATCGCCTCATTTCGCGTCACCGTCACCGGCTACACGACCCATTCCAGCCAGACCGATCGCGGCGTCTCGGCTGTGGAAGCCGCCGCCAAGCTGATCGCAAAAATCTCTGATATGCGGGCGGTGAGGGCCAAAAATGCAGACCCATCATCGCCGTTCCAGCCGCCCTATTCGTCGATGACCGTCAATGTCGTTCGTGGCGGCACGCAATTGAACATTATGGCGAGCGAGGCTTATTTTGAGTGGGATTTGCGGGTCGTTCCCGGCGATCCGCCACACGAAATTATTGAAGAATTTAAAGATTTTGCTCGCGGCGTCGAGGCGGAGATGCGCGCCGTCGCGGCCGGGTGCCGCATCGACGTTGAGCAGATGACCAATGCGCCCTTCCTTGCGCCATCGGCGCATAATCCGTCGGCTGATCTTGCAAAATCGATTACCGGACAAAACGCAACAGGCGTTGTTGCTTATGCGGCTGAAGCCGGTCAGTTTCAGGAGGCTGGATTTTCAACCGTCCTCTGCGGGCCGGGCTCTATCGATCAGGCGCATCAGCCGGATGAGTTTATCTCGCTTGAGCAGATTGGCGAGGGCGCGGCGTTCCTACGCAAACTGATCGAACGCATGAGCGTTTAGACTTTCTTTACGATGGTTACTTTTTCCATGCAGAAATTTCTTACGCACCACTATTTGCAACAGTAACGTTTTATTAAAAGACGTAAGCGGAACGTATCAAAAACCCAGTATTTTTGCGGTCTTCATACTGTGTTTACACAGTCCTGCAAGGCTTCACGCAAGTTAACGCTATTGCGCGAGATGAGGCGGACTGGGTGAAAAAAGTAACACATTGCCGGGCTTGCGGGTCAAAGGCGCTAACGCCTGCGTTTTCAATGCCGGTTGGCGCCGCGCCGCGGCGTTTATGGCGCAATGGCGCGCAAACATTCGATTATCTATTGTGCGATCCTTCGCGCCACGCCAGAGCTTGCGGACTTTTACAGGCGGCCGTCGTCGGCGCGGAAGAAGAAACCGTTCGCTCCGGACGCCACCGTTCCAACCGCGCGCATTTGCGCGCCATCGCCACCGAAGCGCTGGAGTTGATTTCCGGACGTGATTGCGCAGCGCTCGATATTGGTTGCAATGACGGCGCGCTATTGTCTTATTATCCGCGTTGGGTGGACCGCTATGGCGTTGACCCAAGCGATCATGTCGAAGAGATCGGCGAATGGGCATGGACGGCAAAGGCGGCGTTTCCATCACCCCAGCTGGACGAAGTGTTCGGCGACAAGAAATTCGACATCATCAGCGCTGTCTCAGTTCTTGAACATTGCGACGATCCGCGTGCATTGTTGTCGGCGATCAAATCGCGCCTCACCGATGATGGCGTCTTTGCGCTCGAAACGCTATATTCGCCTTTAGTGCTGACCCATAACTGTATTGATGTTCTGCAGGTTGGCGTTGCTGCGGTTTACTCGCTGTCGGTGATAGAATGGCTGGTGCGCGAGGCCGGGCTGAAAGTTTTCAAAGGTGCGCTGACCTCAAAAGAAGGCGGTTCGATCCGGCTCTTCATCACCCATAGCGACAACAATGAATTTGATTTCGATCCCTGGTATGAGCGCTTAGCGCGGCTTTGGGACGAAGAAAACGTACTCGCCATGCGCGCGATCCAGCCGTACCAGTCTTTCGAACAGCGCGTTGACGGCGTGCGCGACACCTTTGTTTGCTTGCTTGAGGAAATCGCATCGCGCGGAGAGTGCATTCATATTATCGGCGCTGACCCGCAAACCGAAGCGCTGTTGCGCTGGGCGGGGCCGTCGGCGAAGGTCGTCACTGCGGTGGTAGACACCGCCGTTGCGCGCACCCGTGACCGGCTTGGTGAGCGGGGCTTGCGCATTATTTCCGAGAGCGACAGCCGCGCCGCAGAGCCGGATTTTGTAATTGCTCCGGCGCGTTTAAAGCGGGAAATGCTCGAGCAGTGGCGCGAGACGATCTTGCTTGGTGGGCGGATGATTTTCGTAACGCCAACGCCGCATGTGATCACCGCGTCTAACTATGCCGTAGAATATGGTAAAACCATCGCCGGCGGCGACAGCGGATCAGGCGCGGAAACCTTGCGGTCTATACTCGCCGTTGCCGGCGGACCGCGCCTCATTGCAGAAAATACCGAGCACGCCAAATCGGCTTAAGCTTCTCAGGTTGAGATAAACCGCCGCGCCGCGCCTTCAAGCGCAACGGCGGTGAGTGTGCCGGACCAGCAGGCGCCAGTATCAACATCGATGCGCCACCCCTTATCGAGCGGTTTTTTTACCGGCTGATGTCCGTGGACAATAGTGTAGGGCGGACGTAGGTCACGCGGAGTGTTGTGAAATCGTTTTCTAATCCACAACAGATCGTCTTCGCTCTGTTCATCCAGAGCTATACCGGGACGCAAGCCCGCATGAACAAAAACATAATCACCCTGACGATATGTGAGCGTAAGGGTCTTCAGAAACGATAGATGCTCTGGCGGCATCGCTTCGGCAAGGTCGGCGGCGAGGTCTTCGCCTGATCGCAGCAAGATGTCGCTGAGACCGTAACTCGCAAGTGTTTCTTCTCCGCCCCAGTCAAGCCAGTGCGCCATGTCTTCCGGATCTTTAAGGAAATCCAACAGCAACGCCTCATGGTTTCCTTTAAGAAATACCGCATCGGGCTGGCGTTCACGCAACGCTGTCAGCTGATCGATGACGGCCTTGCTGTCCGGTCCACGGTCGACATAATCGCCAAGAAAAACCAACTGCGCTGCATCAAGCCCACCTGCATCTGCATCAATTTTCGCAATCAACTGGTCCAGCAGTTTAGCGCAGCCATGAATATCGCCGATTGCGTATATTGTCTTTCCCGCCGGCGCGGCGGCGGATTTGTCGCCCTTGTTTATCTTGTTTATGAATTTGCGTATCATGAAGCGTCAGTTTTTGATTTAGACCTTACAATTAGTCGTTATTTGTGCGTGCTGATAGTATCGGGTAAGCCGTAAATTGGATATGAAAGAACTTCAATTCAATCGCAAGCCTGTGGATTATCGCGCTGCCTGCCAAATGAGTGGTTTTTGAATGAGCGTGCTCGTCACCGGCGCTGCCGGATATATCGGTTCTAACATGATGCTGGCGCTGCTCGACGCCGGCGAAGAGGCGGTGGCGCTTGATAATCTTGCCACCGGCGCGCGATGGCTGTTGCCGGAGGGCGCGGCTTTTATTGAGGCCGATGTCGGCGATCACCAAACCCTGGCGCGGGTGTTTAAGGAATACGGCATTAAGGAGGTGATCCATTTTGCCGGGTCGATATTGGTGCCGGAATCGATCCGTCAGCCGCTCGATTATTATCACAACAACACCGCTAACACGCTGGCGCTTTTGCGCGCCTGTGTCGACGCTGGCGTCACGCGGTTTATCTTTTCGTCAACCGCATCCGTTTATGGCCGTCCAGAACGGGTGCCGATTTCTGAAGCCGCGCCGTTGCAGTCGATCACGCCTTATGGCGCGACTATGGCAATGAGTGAGCGTATCCTTGAGGATGCGGCCGCAGCGCATGATCTTTCCTATGTCATCTTACGTTATTTCAATGTCGCCGGCGCCGATCCTGACATGCGCGCCGGGGAGATCGGCAAACCGACGCACCTGATTAAAGTCGCTGCGCAAATCACCAGCGGCGCCCGCAAGGAAAAGCTGCAAGTCTTTGGCGGTGATTATCCGACCCCGGATGGAACTGCGATAAGGGATTTCGTTCATGTCGCCGATCTGGCGCAGGCGCATTTGAAGGCGTTGAAACGCTTACGGGACAATCAGACATCAGCAACGCTAAATTGCGGCTATGGTCGCGGTTATTCCGTATTGGAGGTGATTGAAGCCTTCGAACGGGTGAGTGGCGCGCCACTCGCTTATGAGGTCGCGCCGCGCCGCGCCGGCGATCCGCCGCAGTTGATCGCCGACAACGCCGCCATTCGCGCCGCGCTCGACTGGCGTCCGCGCTATGATGATATTGATTTCATTGTCGAGACAGCGCTGGAATGGGAACGCCGCCTGGCGGCGAAACCCGGGCAGGGCGGCTGATGGATGGCCGGAAATTCTTGGCGCGCAGTGTGTTTGTCATGCTGTTTGGCGTCGTTACCTATCTCACCGTAACGCCGAACCCCGACGAAGCGGAAAAGGGGTTCGCCGCCGCCCGGTTTATTGCAGCGCTGTTGTTCGGGGATGCGCAACTCGGCGACAAGGTCGCTCACTTTGCCGGTTATGGGGCGCTGGGCGCCTCAGCCTTTTGGGCCGGAATTACCTTTTTCTCGCACAAGCGATGGACGCCGCTTGTGCTGGGCATTTATGGCGCACTGCTTGAGGGCGTCCAAGGGCTTGGCGGCGTTCGGTCCCCCGAACTTGCCGATGCGTTCGCCAATGCGTTTGGGGCGTTTGCCGGTTTTGCCGGTGCCATAATTTTGGCGATGGCGATCACGAAGTTTAAAGCGGCGTGAGCGTCGCCATCATCATCCCCGCGCGCCACGCCTCAACGCGCCTTCCCGGCAAGCCATTGCTGGCGGAAACGGGCAAGCCACTCATTCAATACGCTTACGAACAGGCGATGAAATCAAAGCACGCATCACAGGTTGTGGTGGCGACCGATGACGCCCGCATCAAAGCGGCAGTGAAGGGTTTTGGCGGCGCGGTTGTGATGACGCGCAGCGATCATGACACCGGCAGCGCAAGGGTCGCGGAAGCTGCGGGCGCCATCGACGCAGACATTATCGTGAACCTGCAAGGCGACGAGCCGGAAATCGACCCGGCGCATATCGACCGGGTGATCGATCTTGCCGCAAATCATGATGCATTTGCCGCAACGCTTGTCTGCGCCTTTCCGCAGGCTGCGCGCTCCGGATCCGGATCACCGGACGACCCGTCCGCAGTGAAAGCCATCTTAGGGAAAAGACTTAAAGACGATGCCTTTGAGGTGCGGTATTTCACGCGCCATATCTGTCCTCACCTGCGCACGCCGGACGGTGCGATATGCAACCCGGAGAATTATTACCTGCATCTCGGGATTTACGCCTTCGCCAAAGAAAATCTTTTAGCCTTCGCACAGACGCCCCCGGGCGTGCTGGAGCGTGCAGAAGGGCTCGAGCAATTGCGCATTCTGGAGGCTGGCGGCCGGATTGTGGCGGGGCTAGTCGGCGCGGCGACGCCAGGCATAGATACGCGCAGCGACTATGACGCTTTTGTGAGGCGTCAAGCGGCGCGGCGTTAGGGTAATTTGTATTTAAGGGGCTGCCGGCCCGAGCCTGAAAATGCGGCCGGCCGAGCATCTGGAGCAATAATCCCGATCAGTGTGATCAGATATTGCCCCAGACCGTGAAGGACAGAGCGGCGGTTGGCGAGGCGACGGCTGCACCTCTTGTGGCCGCCGTTGTCTTATACCAGCGCTGCATAGGTATAGGCAGCGGGGCTAATAGCAACAACGATAAGACCGACAACCGTCAGCAGTGTGATTAGTTTTGTCATTTTTTTGTTTCCTCTCTTACACCGAGGAGATAGGAGCAATAAGTTAAGAAGAAAAGAGGATGCAACGGCGGCTTGGCGCATTCTGACAACGGCTTGGCGAATGACTATTTCGTCATCTTCGCTTCACCGCAATTCACCGGCGCTTTGCCGTCTGGCAAAGCATTAACAAAAAATTCCGGCGCATGGGGCGTGGTTTTGCCGCTTGCGCTTTTTCGGCGAACATGGCCCAACGGCCCTAATGCAAACAATCCCGCGCTGGCGGAAAATGATGGAGGAGGACGGTTATGGACGGGCTCTTGGCGCTTGAAAACTGGCTGACCCTATTGATGCTGATATTGCTGCAGGCGGTATTGGGCTTTGACAACCTTTTATACATCTCAATTGAAGCCAGCCGGGCGCCGGTTGCCAGTCAACGTTTCGTGCGCCGCATGGGGATCGGCCTGGCAATCATCTTTCGTCTGATATTGATGTTTGTGGTGCTGGGTCTCATCAACACGCTCACGCACCCAATGTTCGGCATTGGCTGGGTCGGCGTGTTCGAGGCTTCGTTCACCTTCCATTCCCTAGTCTCGATCGTTGGCGGCGGCTTTATCATGTATACGGCGATCAAGGAGATCATGCATCTCCTGGCGGTTGATCATGTTGAGAATATTGGCAATGGCCGCAAACGATCCGTGGCCGGGGCGATTATGCTGATTGTTTTTATGAACCTGATTTTCTCGTTTGACTCGCTTCTGTCGGCCATTGCACTGACCCATGTCTCCTGGGTGATCACCGCCGCGATCATCATCAGCGGCGTGATGATGGTCGTGCTCTCAGATCATGTCTCCGCATTCTTGAAGAAGAACCGAATGTTTGAAGTGATCGGGCTGTTCATCTTGTTCATCGTCGGCATATTGCTGCTGACCGAGGGCGGTCATCTTGCGAATATGCAACTGTTCACCTTCAAGGTCGAAGCGATGTCGAAGGCGAGTTTTTATTTCGTGATCTTTGTGATGGTGATCGTCTCGGTCGTACAGACCCGCTACCGCAACAAGCTTGAGGTCTTGCGCGCCAAAGAACACGGCATTTCCGCCGGCGCATAAGCCGCGCCGATAACGCGCCAAAGCGATTGTGCTGGAATAGCGCCCAACAGTTGCACTGTGCGCGAAGACGATCGGGGCGCGAAGGCGCGCAACCATATGTTAGATCGCGTTCGCGATCGGGGGGCTATTCCATGGGTCGGAAGATCAGCGTCAGGACAACCCCGATAATGCCGAGGACTCCCCAAAGCGGCAGGCCCATGATCGTGCCGAGCGCCTGGGAGACGCCGCCCGGCGAGTTCTCCGCAATCGCCCCGCCGTCAATGCCGACAAGTCCCAAAATGTCAGCGGTCGAGCGCATGATTGGCTCGCCCTGTTCCAGTGAGGCAACCCCATCCGCGCCCAATAACGCGACCGCAATCGCCACCAATATCCATGCAATAAATCGAAACGCCGCCATTCCGGCCCCCTAATTTTATCTACTAACCCAACAGTGCTGAGGGCAGAATAACGCGCCAGCGCCCAACCCGCAATCACCAGGCTCCAACCCCAGAAAAACTGCCAAATTTCAGGGCTGCGCAGCCTTGCACGCCAGCCGGGCGGCGCTATAGTCCGCGATCTTGAAAACGGACAGGTGGCCGAGTGGTCGAAGGCGCACGCTTGGAAAGCGTGTGAGCGTGCAAGCGTTCCGAGGGTTCGAATCCCTCTCTGTCCGCCAGGAATTTCCATCGAAC
>JAJFFX010000073.1 GCA_021776455.1 Hyphococcus sp.
GAACCTACGGGAACCTCGTTCTTGTTCATACCGAGTGCCGCAAGGCTTTCAATCAGGGACTTGCTTGAGCCGTGTGCGGGCAAACCCGCACGCACGGTTCTGAGGGGGCGGACCGGTGGAAACACCGGTCTGCTACCCGACACTATGAAGGCTTTGAAGGCGCACCAGTTGAAGAATATAAAAGCATTGAAAGCGTTGTCGCGATTGCCGCGTTTATAGTGGAACACGGCGCGTTAGGTGGGAAGCTTCTTGAATATTTTAGCGATTTAGATGACGCCAAGACGGCTATTGAGGATAATTACGCAGGAGAATTTGCTTCGCTATCTGGTTTCGCTCGCGAGTTGACCGAAGAGACAACCACAATTCCCGAAAACCTTGCTTACTATATCGATTATGACGCGATGGCCCGTGATCTTGAGATCAATGACTTGCTGACAATCGAAACCGGCTTTGAAGAAGTGCATGTTTTTTGGCTGCACTGATCGGCCATCCGCAACTCGAAATTCTGAAATTATGTCGGCGGGATTTTGTATTTTTTTATCGCAGTTATACGCAACAGATTTTTGTGTGTAAGTGATTTGGGGTCGAAAACCGAATAAAACAGGCATTTAGATGGTTAAGAAATCTGTTCGAAGGGGTGTGTAAGTAGTGTGTAAGTTCGCTCAAAGCCTGTAAGCGCCTAGGTATCAGGATAATTCACGTCTGGTTTTACACACACTCTTACACACTCATATGCGCCGATTGAAAAACGGAAATAAAAACAAAGCGGTATATCTATGTGGCAAAAACTTAAAATCTGTCGAGCGTAAGCTCATGCGGGTTCAAGTCCCGCCGTCCGCACCATGAACTGAGGCCATTTGCGAAGCAAATGCAGCTCTACGAAATCTCTGTAAAGGTTTTAGGTTTGGCGCGTTAAAAATTCAATGTAAGCGCATCGTCAATTGTGAAGTCAAATCTTTGCATATGTAAAGTGGTGTTGACGCGGCCGGGAAAAATCGAAATCCTTACTCCAATATCGAATACCATGTTGTGGAGAGCGCTTTGAAAGCGGCATATATCAATTCATACGGGTCAAATGTTGAGATCGGCGAGCGGGCTGTGCCTGATCTGCCGCCCGGGCATGTGTTGATCAAAATGAAGGCGGCCAGCGTCAATCCTATTGATTGGAAAATCGCCAAGGGTGATCTGAAGGCGCTTTTAAAATTTCCCTTTCCCATCATGCTTGGCAGCGACGGCGCCGGAATTGTCGAGCAACTCGGCGATGGTGTTACCGATTTCAACGTTGGCGATGAAGTTTTCTTTCGCTGCCATAAAATGGATATGGGAACGTTTGCACAGTATTTCGCGATCCCCTCAGAATTGGTCGCGCTGAAACCGAGCAACATGTCTTTTGAGGAGGCGGCCTCTATCCCATTGGTTGGACTGACATCGTTACAGGCGCTCAAAGAAAAAGGCGGGATGGGGTCGGGTTCAAAAATATTGATCCATGCCGGCGCCGGCGGTGTTGGGACGTTTGCCATCCAATACGCCAAAACCTGCGGCGCCTATGTGGCGACGACGGCGAGCCAAAAACGCTTTGCGCTCCTGAAAGAGTTGGGCGCCGATGTCATCATCGACTATCGGTCTCAGAAAATTGAAAATGAGTTGAGCGGTTATGACATCGTGTTCGATACGGTGGGCGAAGCGGTTCACGACGCCTCTTACAAAACCTTAAAACCGGGCGGTGTTCTGGTGACGGTTCTGGGCATCCCCGACAATGACACGGTAAGCGAGTATGCGTCCGGTTTTGTCGTCAAGCTGGTTGCGCGCCTCCACAATAGCAAGATGCAAAAGCAGGCCAAAAAACATGGCGCCGTTTACAAGCATCTTTTGATGTATGCCGATGGAGGACAATTGTCAGAGATTGCCGCGCTGATTGAAGCGGGCAAGATCCGGGCGATCATTGATTCAACGTTTGCGCTGGATGAAGTTCAGGCAGCCTTTGAGCGCAGCAAGACCGGACGGTCACAGGGAAAAATTATTATTACTATTGATTGAAGGCCGGCGGCGCCTTGCCCGCTACAAAGAAAAACTTGTCCCGCAACCGCAGCTTGCTGTCGCATTGGGGTTGTTGATCTTGAACGCCGCGCCGATCAGCTCGTCGGAATAATCGATTTGCGACCCGGCCATATAGTCGACAGAAACGCTGTCTATGAGGACTTGATAACCATCTGCGTCGAGCACCAGGTCGTCGTCTTCGCGTCCGCCGACAATATCGAACTTATATTGAAAGCCGGAACAGCCGCCGCCCTCGACCGCTACACGCAACATTGCGCCGGTTGGCTCCTTGGCGAGGATCGCGGCGATCTTCGTTGCGGCGCGGGCGGAAACAGTGACGGCAGATTGGTCGGCGACGGACATTGCTAGGTTTTCCAACTCTTCTGGATGTCTAAATAGGGGTTTTCAAACCAGATTTCGAGGGGCGTTGCCCTATGGAAATGGATGATATCGGTTAAATCAATGAATAACATTATAATTATCAATTTTTCTTCTGCCAACCGACACCCTATGTATCAAACCACAATAGCCCTTTTGATATTTCCTAACCGGAGGAAGACCTATGCAAGCGCCACAAGTGACTTTTAAAACCCGCATTCGCGACGACGCCGTTGACGGGCCGAACCCGTATCGCTGGCAGGATGTCGCCAGCGACGATCTGTTTAAAGACCGCAAAGTTGTGCTTTTCGCTCTGCCTGGGGCGTTCACGCCGACCTGCTCCTCGACGCATTTGCCGGGCTATGAAGCGCTTTATGATGATTTCAAAGCGCTTGGCGTTGATGACGTCATCTGCCTCAGCGTCAACGATGCTTTCGTTATGTTCCAGTGGGGCAAGCATATAGGGGTTGAAAAAGTCCGCCTGTTGCCGGACGGCTCCGGTGAATTCACCCGCAAAATGGGCATGCTGGTGGACAAGGACAATCTCGGTTTCGGCATGCGCTCATGGCGCTATTCGGCGTTTATCAATGACGGCGAGGTCGAGCAGGTTTTCGCCGAGCCGGGCTATGCAGACAATAGCCCGTCAGACCCGTTTGAGGTTTCGGACGCTCAAACCATGCTGAACTGGCTCAAAGGGCGATTGCAAAGTGGAGTGGCCGCTTAAAGGGGAAAGGTTATCTTTCTCACTTAGAGCCCGTTTCAAAACGAACTGAGTCATTTCAATCAGTTAGTGTGGGCGACCTCTGCTACAGGTCATTGCCGGCCTTGTTCCGGCAATCCAGGGCTGCAAATAGCGGAAAATTTCTGGATCACCGGGACAAGCCCGGTGATGACAACACTGATAATGAGTGCTTTTTTTGAGTCGGACACTTTAAGGCAGGGCTACCATTCTGCACATATTAAATATTACACCCCAATCACCGCCAAAGAATCGCCTGATAAGAGCGGTATCTTGGCGAGCGAGGCAGCCTGACAGGCTGCAAGAAATGAGTTTAATAAAGTGTGGCAAGGATCAGTAAACATTGGTGAAATTGTATTGATGCGAGGCAATGTCTGATGCCGCTCGCCTTTCCTGCTCCATTGGCGATCTATGCCGCACGGGCCGAGAAGACCCGCGGACGGCTCCATCCGGAGGCCGAGAGCGCCAACCGCACGCCGTTCCAGCGTGACCGCGACCGGGTTATCCACGCCGTCGCTTTTCGCCGGCTAAAGCACAAGACCCAGGTTTTTGTCGCCCATGAGGGCGATCACTATCGCACCCGGCTGACCCACTCGCTGGAGGTGGCGCAAATCGCCCGGACGCTGGCGCGGTCCTTAAAGCTCGACGAGGATCTCGCCGAATGTCTGGCGCTGGCCCATGATCTTGGTCATCCGCCATTCGGCCATGCGGGCGAGGATGTTTTGCGCGAATGCATGGCGCCATTTGACGGCTTTGATCACAACGCCCAGACACTGAGACTGCTGACCAAGCTTGAACATCGTCACGCCAATTTTGACGGCCTTAACCTCACTTGGGAAACCCTTGAGGGCATCGTCAAACATAATGGACCGTTGGTCGGCGATCTTGCTGCGAAGGACGAAGCGTTGCCGGCGGCGATTGCCGAATATGCGCAAAGCCATGATCTCTGGCTCGACACGTTTCCATCGCTGGAGGCGCAAGTCGCCGCTATTGCCGATGACATCGCCTATAACAACCACGATGTGGATGATGGCTTGCGCGCCGGACTGTTCGGATTTGACGAGGCCCGCGACTTGCCGCTGGTCGGTGAGGCGCTGCGCCGTGCTGAACACCGCTATGAAGATGCGCCGGTCGATATCTTAATCGCCGAGGCGGTCTCGGACCTGATTGGTGCGATGGTGGAAAATGTCCTCGCCGAAACCAGAGCACGGCTGGCAACTATTTCTCCACAGGACGCCGATGAAATACGCCGTGCAAAGACCGCAATTTGCGCGTTTTCTACGGAAATGGACAAGGATTTGACCGGGTTGCGCGATTTTCTGCATGAGAATATGTATCGCCATTTCAAGGTCGTCGGCGCCCGCAGCCAGGCCAAGAGAATTGTTAAATCTTTGTTCGAATTGTTCTTTTCAGAGCCGGAGACCTTGCCGCCGGAATGGCGGGCGGGATATGAAAACGCGCCCTCGGGCGGCGATGAGCGGCGGCTTGCGCGCATTGTCTGTGATTATATCGCCGGCATGACCGACCGCTATGCGATGCGCGAATATCGCCGACTTTTCGGGGTTGAATTGCCGGAGTGAGATTATCGAACGGCGCCATCCGGTGTTAAAATACCGGCGACAAACGATTCGGCGGACGGATTGGCGCCCCAATTGGCGTGACGGCCTAAAAATGATAGGGCCGTGGCGGTGGTTACATGGCGGGACAAAAAAGTGGGGCGCTGATAAGGAGCGGCTTGACGGATGACAAACGCAGACCAGACTTACGAAGACGACTACAGCGAATATGACGAATTCGATGACGACGACGATGGCGGCCTTTCCGGCTTCTCGGTGCTGTTGATCGGTCTGGTGATGTTCGGCGCGTTTCTCGCCATTACCTGGATTGCTTATCATCAGGGCATCAAGCGCGGCGAGGACGGCGCAGGTGAGACGCCCTATGTCGCAGCCGACCCCGAACCCATCAAAATTGAGACCGCCGATAATGGCGCGCCCGCCGCTGATCGGGAAGTCTATGATGTCTTTGACGGTGAGAACGCCGACCCGGCGACGGTGCTCGCCGAAGGCCCGGAGGAGCCGCTTGATCGCGGCGGTGAGGACCCAATTGCCGCTCTCGCCGCCGATGCGGGCGATAATTTGGCGGAAACCAGCCAGGCGGTGGAAGACCGCATCGCAAGCCTCGCCGAAGAAGATGTCGGCGCCTTTGAAGATGATCCAGGGCTGGAAGTCCCCGATCCGCTCGCCGCCGCCGCGCCGATAGAGGTCGCGGTGACGCCAGAGCTGCCCTCGCGCGGTGCGCTGTCGGGCAGTCATGTGGTCCAGGTCGGCGCCTTCCGCAGCGACGATGAAGCCCGCGGCCAGTGGGCGCGCATGCAATCGCGGCTTGGTGATTTCGTTGCTGGAAAGTCGATTGATGTGGAAACTGCCGATCTTGGCGCCCGGGGCGTCTATCATCGCTTGCGGATCGGTCCGTTCTCCTCGTCGGACGCCGCAAAGCAATATTGCGCCGGGCTGAAAGAACGCGGACAAGATTGCCTGATTAAGTCGATTTAGTCTTCTTTAAGGATCAACCGATGTCCCTCGCGGTAATCTTTGACTGCGAAGGCCCCGACCGCGAAGGCGGTCAACTAAATGTTCGCGGGCCTTCGTCGGCGCCGAGCTGCATAATGTGTCTGTCAACGGAGTAAGCCTTGTCATTAGCCGCGATCTTTGACTGCGAAGGCCCGCGGGCCAACGTGGAGGAAAAGGCGTTTTTCAAAGACGTTGACCCTTGGGGCTTTATCGTCTTTGCGCGCCATTGTGCGTCTGCGGATGAATTGCGCGCCCATTGCGATGAGTTGCGCGCCTGCGTCGGCCGCGAGGATGCGCCGATCCTGATCGATCAAGAGGGCGGGCGCGTGGTGCGGATGAAGCCGCCGGTCTTTCCGGCCCATCCAGCGCCGGCGGCGTTTGGCGATCTGTGGCGCCTCGATCCGACCATGGCGAGCGAGGCCTCACGGCTCAACGGATATTTGCTGGGCCGGCTGGTCTCCGATTGCGGCGTCACGGTCAACTGCATCCCGATGCTCGACGTGCCCCAGGTCGACGCCGACCCGACAGTGATCGGCGACCGCGCTTACGCCAAACATGGCGATATTATCGCCAGCCTGGCAAAGGCGGCGTGCGAGGGGTTGCTGGCCGGCGGCGCGCTTCCGGTGATTAAACATCTGCCGGGACATGGCCGGGCGCTGTGCGATTCCCACCACCAGTTGCCGCATGTCAGCGCCCGCCGCGAGGATTTGCAGGCGGTTGATTTTGCACCTTTTCGCGCTCTTCGCGACGTAAGAATGGGGATGACAGCACATGTATTATATGAGGCCTATGACGCTGAGCGTTGTGCAACGCTGTCGCCGACCATCATTGAGGACGTCATCCGCGGCGAGATCGACTTTGACGGATTGCTGTTTAGCGATGATCTGAAAATGAAGGCGCTTGGCGGCTCGCTGGAGACGCGAATGCGCGACAGCCTCGCCGCCGGCGGCGACGTTGCGCTCTGCTGCAATTTTACGATGGCCGAAAAGCAAGCCGTGATAAAAGGCGCGGGCGCGTTATCTGGCAAATCCGCCGCGCGCGCTACTGAGGCGCTGGATGAGCTGCAAGCGGTGGAGCGAGACGACACAGCTGAGGCCTATGGCCGGTTGCAGGCATTGCTCGCGCCTGTGTTAGGATGAGTTTTCAACAGCCAGCGAATGCCGATAGGCGAGGGCCAGAATCGCAAGTAGAATACTGACATGATGGATGGTGGAAATATCAGCGTAGCGACCATGAGCGCGGCGGCCGGCGACGGCCCTGACAGCGGCGGCGAACCGTTTGACGCGCCAATGCGAGCGAATATCGACGACGCCGATCTCGATGCGTTGATCGTCAATATTGACGGCTATGAAGGCCCGCTCGATGTCTTGCTGGACCTCGCGCGCACGCAAAAAGTCGATATCCGCAAAATATCCATGGTCGCGCTGGTCGATCAATATCTCGCCTTTGTCGAGGAAGTGAAAAAACGCAGCCTCGAGCTTGCCGCGGACTATTTGGTGATGGCGGCGTGGCTTGCCTATCTGAAATCCAAACTGTTGTTGCCGGCCGGCGATGAGGATGGCGACGAGCCGACGGCGGACGAGATGGCGGCGCGGCTAGCGTTTCAATTGCAGCGGCTTGAGGCGATGCGCAAGGCGGTCGAAGCGTTGCAGGCGCGCCCGCAAATTGGCATTGATTTCTTTCCGCGCGGACGGCCCGAAGGCGTGCGCGTTGTCCGCACGCCGGACTGGCAGGCTGACCTTTATGAGCTGCTGCGCGCCTATGCCGGACAACGCATCGCCGCGGTGGATCGCGATTATCATATCGATCCGCCGAAAGTGTTCTCAATTGAACTGGCGCGGTTGCGCCTTGCGCGCATCCTCGGCTCAATCCCCGAATGGACGGCGCTTGCAAGCCTCATCGAGACTAAGGACGTTGATGCGCCAACCACGTCGATTGTCGCCAGCGCTTTTAATGCGGCGCTTGAGTTTGCCAAGAACGGCCGCATCGACATGCGCCAACTGGCGGCGTTTGAGCCGATCTATATTAAAAATCGTCACGATGCTGACGAAAAGGACGAGCCATGACAGACATGGATGCCGATAGCGGCCGGGATTTCCACGGCCTTGATGCAAGACAGGCGCAAGCAGCGCTGGCGGAAGAGTTGGTCAATGAGACGGAAGAGGCGCAAGCGGTGAGTAGTGACGTGAGTGATGAGAACGAAGACAAAAGCGATGACGCGCCGCAGGCTCCGCAATGGAGCGATGCGGAGCTGGCCGAGCATGTGCGCATGGCCGAGGCGCTCTTATTTGCAGCGGCCGAACCACTCGATGAAGAGAGCATTGCCGACCGGCTGCCCATAGGCGCCGACATTGCCGCCATCATCGAGCGTATCACCGCAGACTATGAGAGCCGCGGCGTCAATTTGCAGAAAATCGACAAAAAATGGCGGCTTGTGACCGCCGGCGATGTCGCGCATGTCTTGGAGAAGGAAAAAGTAACGCCGCGGCGGTTGTCGCGCGCGGCGCTGGAGACGTTGGCGATTATTGCCTATCACCAGCCCTGCACCAGAGCCGACATTGAAGATGTGCGCGGGGTTGCGGTCTCCAAGGGCTCGCTCGATCAACTTTTGGAAATCGGGTGGGCGCGGCTGCGCGGCAAGCGCCGGGACACGCCGGGACGACCGACGCTATACGGTACGACAGAGACTTTCCTTGAGCATTTCAGCCTCGAGACCATACAAGATCTGCCGGGTCTGGCGGATCTCAAAGCCGCCGGCCTCCTCGATGCGCGCCTGCCGCCCGGCTTTTCCGTACCCGCGCCGTCTGACAGCGGTGACGAGGAAACCGACGAAGACGGCGAGGATGCTGAATTTGCCCAGGATTTCCTGTCCGAGGAGGAAGATGCTCACTCGGATGAGGATGGTGAAACGGTTGATGCTTAAGGGTTTTTGACCCCGAGGTTTGATTCTCGCGTTGCGGCGCATTAGATTGAAGATACGTTATTTTAGAGGCTAACTCATGGGCGCTATAGGACCGTGGCAGATTGTTATCGTACTGGTTTTAGCGGTGTTGCTATTCGGCGGCGGCGGCAAGATTTCCTCGCTGATGGGCGATTTCGCCAAGGGCATTAAATCCTTCCGCAAGGGCCTTCAGGAGGAGGACGAAAAATCCCTCGAAGAGCGCAGCGACCAGGCGATGGATGTAACGCCGGTGAAAGAAGACGAGAAAACCGGTTCGGGTGCTGATTAATTTTAACATCAGTGATGCAAGTAAGAATTTATTCCTTTCTCCGCTCATTCCCGCGCAAGCGGGAATGCAGAGGGCCTGCGCAACTGGATCCCCGCTTGCGCGGGGATGAGCGGCGGCTAAGTGCGGTTTCGAATGAAGGCGGCTGGCTGCACAGACAATTCGAGACGTCGCTAACATGAACCTCCTTCCCCAATTTGGATTTTTCGAGCTGATCTTGATCGCGGTCGTCGCGCTGATCGTTGTCGGCCCGAAGGACCTGCCAAAGCTGATGCGTTCAGCCGGGCAATTCGTCGCCAAGGCGAGGCGTATGGCCGGGGAATTTACCTCCGCCTTTGATCAAATGGCGCGTGAGACGGAAATGGATGAACTGCGCCAGGAAATTGACGCGCTGAAAAAAGACAATGTCTTTACCAAGACCAAACAAGAACTCGACGATAGCTTAGCGCCGGTCAAAGCCGAGCTTGGCAAAGAGACAGGCGCCATGAAAGAGGCAATCGACAAGGCTGAGGTCGGGCCCGAGAACGCCGCGCCGCCGGCGGATGAGCCGGCCAAGTCATGACCAACACAGCTGAACCGGCTGCGCCGCCGCCATTAGGTGATGACGAAATCGACGCCTCCGCCGCACCGCTGCTCGACCATCTGACGGAGCTGCGCCGGCGGTTGATTATCTCCGCCGCCGCGATCGGGGTTGGCTTTGCCATATGTTTCGCCTTTTCCGTGCCGCTCTATGAGTTTTTGGTGATCCCGTTCCGCGTTGCGGTGGAGGCGGCCGGCGTTGAACCGACGCTCTATTTTGCACCGCTGGAGTTTTTCTTCACCCGGGTGCGCCTGGCCGCACTGGGCGGGATTGCGCTGGCGTTCCCGGTGGTCGCTTATCAGCTCTACCAGTTCATCGCGCCGGGACTTTACAAGCGCGAACGCCACACTGCTTTGCCGTTCCTCGCCGCCATGCCAGTGCTGTTCACCCTCGGCGCAGCGCTGGTTTATTATGTGCTGATGCCTTTCGTGATGCGCTTTGCGGTCGGCATGGAGCAGGATGCGGGCGAGGGCTCGGGCGTTTCCATCGAACTCCTGACCCGGGTCGGCGACTATCTGACCCTGACGACGACATTGTTGATGGCGTTCGGTTTTGCGTTTCAGCTACCAGTGTTCCTGACGCTGCTGGCGCGGGCCGGCCTCATCGATGCGCAGTTCCTGCGCCGCAACCGCAAATACGCCATTGTCGGCATCTTCGTCATCGCCGCCTTCCTCACACCGCCCGACCCGATCAGCCAGCTGGTGCTCGGCGGCTCGATCATCGCGCTGTACGAGATTTCCGTGATCGCGGTGCGTTTGGCCGAGCGCAAGAGCAAAGAGGGCGCCGAGGAAGCGGGACAAGCGGCGGAATAAATGAAAGTAAAACCCTCATCCTGAGGCGCCCCATAGGGGCCTCGAAGGATGTGCGGAAAGTGCGGCGCTCGCGTCTATCCTTCGAGGCTTTTGCAAGTGCAAAAGCACCTCAGCAACTGTGTCATGCATAAAACATTTTGCCGTCGCGTAACATGGCATTGATGGTTTCAATGATGTGCCTGACGATAGCGATGGCGGCGAGTTTGTGTGGTTTTCCGGCTTCCCTCAGACGGTCATAAAGGGCGCGCCATCGGGGAACGCGGCGGCATGCAGCAAAGCTCGCCATGTAGAGCACATCCCGGACAGCTTTACGGCCGCCCCAGCAGGTTCTGCGTCCGCGCAATGCGCCGCTGTCGCGCGGGTGGGGGGCGACGCCGGCAAGGTTGGCGGCGGCTTTTCCAGAAAGGCTCCCGAGTTCCGGCATTTCGGTGAGCAAGGTTGCAATTGAGACCGGCCCCAATCCGCAGACAGAGCCGATAATATCTGCTCGCCGGCTGAGGTTTTCATCGCCATCAATGTTCGTTCGGATTTTCTTTTCAAGCAGCGAAATCTTTTCGGAAAGGCGTTTGATTTCATCCTCAATTTCGACAGCGATCTCTTCGCAGGAACAAATGGAAAGATGCTGCTTTTCTTTCTTTCGCGCTTTGACTAACTGCGCCCGCCTTCGCACGAAAGCCTGTAAATGGCTGACCTTTTCTGAAGCGGGTGGGCGCGCTTGCGGCTGAATTTTCGCTGCATATTGCGCCAGTACATAAGCATCCACCCGGTCGGTTTTGCACAAAAGGCCAAGGCTCTTGGCAAAATCCCGGATCTGGCGGGCGTTGATCCGGCGGGCGGCGCGGCGTGCAACGTCAAGCCCACGCGCCAGGCCACGCTCATATCCGCCTGACGGCTCATAGACCAACAGCGCTGTGTCATGCCTGACGAGCGAGCGCATCAACGACGCAATGCCGCTTTCGCTATTGGCAAAACGCTGCGCTAACACCGTCTTCTCTCCACGCGTAATACAAAGGTCTAAATGCGCCTTGGATATGTCGCATCCTGCATAGGTTTGTGGTATCGTCATGGCGTCCCTACCTTATCCTTC
>JAJFFX010000074.1 GCA_021776455.1 Hyphococcus sp.
GTTCTTGAATCCAATGAATGGAGCCGGTTTCATATTATCAACCTCGACCGCACCATCCGCGATCATGTTGGCGAGGATAAACTTCAGATCGTCACCTTCCGCGATCGCAACCGAATTGAGTAGCGGTGTTAGCGGTCCTGATCGGTGATGCTGCGCACTTCTAGCGTCACTTCCATCGCCGGCGCATTTTCAAACTGAAGCAACAACACCGGCGCGTCGCCGGGTTCAAACGCCTTTTCAAGACCCATCAGCATGATATGTGCGCCGCCCGGAGCAAGAGTTGCCGGTGCGCCCGCCGGCAGCGCCAGACCAGGAGATGAGGCCATCGATGCGACGCCGTTTTGCTTCATGGTTGTCTGGTGAAGTTCGGCATGTTGCGCCCCGGCGAGGGAGACGCCGATCAGTGCGTCATCTGAGTCGGCGCCGTTGCAAAGCGTCAGATAGGCCGCGCTCATGGGCTGATGTTCGCGCGCGGCCCGCATCCATGCTTCCGATACGTCAACACCCGGGCCCGTGCAGGACGCAGCGGTTTTGCCGTCATCGCCGCCGCGTGAGCAGGCGCCAAGGGTGATCAAGGATGCTGCGCCAAGCGCTGAGATAAAAACTGCCCGTGCGCCGGACCTGTTGCTGTTCATCATCAAGTCTCCTCCTGATATGGTAGAAACCATTATGATGCCGCTATAGTGCGCCATCCCATCGCCATAACGCCGCCGCGCCGGGGGATCAATGCGGCACGGTTGGCTCATGCTGCGGATGCGTCTAAGACGGGGTTGAAGACAAGGATATGTATCATGGACCCAATTGATATCACCCGGCTGCAGGATTATCTGCGGGGAAAATTCGCCGTTCCGGCGCTTACTGTGCGGGCGCGCCCGACCAAGGACGATTCGGCCGAAGTTTATATCGGTGAGGAGTTTATCGGGGTGATTTTCCGCGACGCTGAAGACGGCGACGTGTCTTATGACTTCAATATGGCGATCCTGGAAATCGATCTTCCAGATCGCCCTTCGAGCTAAGAGGCGGGTTTTGCGAGAACCCCCTGCCGGCATCGTCGGTAATATCGCGGCCAGCCGGCCGATACTGTCTGTTTGTGTGATATTGGCGGGACTGATCGCTCTTGGCGTTGCCGGCGCGCGCCAATTCAGTGCGGAACCGGCGGCATTGATTGGTTCTTATGCTGCAACCGCGCTTTATGTTGTGGCGCTGCCGATGGCGCTGGCGGCGTTGCAGCCGCGCCGGCAGTTTCGCAAATTTTGTTTTTATCTGACTATTTCAATATTCGCCGCAGTGATGATTGCCGTTGATGTCGACCGTCTCACTTTGCCCGCTTTCGCCGCATCTTTGCCGCCACCGCCAGTTGCGTTGACTTTGTCGGCGCTCGGCTTGTTCGCATTTTTTTCTGTGCTTGCGCCGTTGGGCTTCAATGTTGCGCGCCATAGCGCCCTGTCTGCATTCGCCGCCATCATCGGCGCGGTTGGCGGCGCCGGGTATTTGGCGATTGAGGAATTGTGGGGTTCGGCGCAGGGCGCAGTGGCGATCGCTCTGGCGCTTACGGTTGGCGTAGGAACCGGTGTCAGCGTCGGCGCCGACTTTGCGAAATTCTTCGCCGCCGGCGCGCCAAAACGCCGCGCCGCCGCTGCTGCCGGCCATGGCGCGGTAGCCATCACGGCGTTCTCACTACTTGTTGTTGCGGCGTTCTTCGGGGTGCAGAGCTTTGACGCTAATTTCGGCGCGGTCGACTGGCGCGTTGTCTGGGCGGGCATCACAGCCGCCGCCGCGGCGATGACCGCATCGCTGGTCGCGGTTACAGCATCACTTGCCCTTGCGCCAATAAGCGAACAGGCGGCGGTTGATGAGAACTATCGGCGCGGCTGGTTCGCCGCCAGCTGGCGGCCGATCCGGCAGGCGTTGCCGCCGACCACGGCGAGTGCGGCGAGCGCGATTGCCGTGATCGTCGTTATTATCGCGCTCTTTGAAGCCGGGTTTGCGGCGCCGATTGCGCTGGCGTTATTTTTCGTTCTGGTCTGGCTTTCTGCGGTGATCGCCTTTGTATCGGTGCGTACGGCCACATTGATTGTCGCGCTTCTCGCCGTCAGTACAGTGCTTGCCGGCTATGGCTATACGATTTTGGGCGTCGCGCCGCCGAGCCTCTCGGAACGCCTGACCGGCCTCACATTTTGTACAATCGCGCTGGCGCATATGACGGTGAGCTGGCGCAATGCCGGCGAGGTCTGGCGCAATGCCCGCGATATTACGGAGAATGCATTGAGCGATGGCTTGCGCCGTTTCCTATTTGTAGTCGGCGCGGGGGCGGCGTCGATTTTTGCCTCGGCGCAGAGTTTCGCATGGCCGGGCGGCGCGAGTGCGGTCGCCTATTTCCTGACCACGGCGCTCATTGGCCTGGCGCTTGCGCCGGCAATGATGACGGCGACGAGCGCCCGGTTTGCGCGTTATTGAGACGTTGCCGCGGAGCGATCAATGCCGGCGATATATTTTCTGACTTCCGTGTCGATTGCGCGCCATTCCGGCAAATATGGCCGCTTGAAACGGTAGCTAACCTCAATCTCGTTGTTATATTCATAAACTCGCCAACATTCCGGGCTCGGAATATCGACGCGCTCCTTGTAGCAGAAAAGCGCAATAACATTTTCATCTTTATCGGCGCCAACAAACAGCTCGGTATCGCCATAGCCGTTGGTTGGCACGTTCACACGCCGCTCGGCAAAAGAAAATTTAGTTAATTGATAGGGCGTGCGCACGCCGCGCCGGTCTACTGTGTGTGGCAGATAAAGCGTGTCCAGGCGTTCGGCTTCGGTAATCGGCGCTGTACGTTTGGAAATCACAATATTGATGCGCCGGGTTTGCGGTTGATCGTCAACAAATTCGCGGCGGTGGGTTGGCGCATAGCCGCTCATATTCGGCCATAGCGCATAGAGTGAAACTTCGTTTCTAGTTCCGCCGCGCCGCGCGCGCGGATAGACGGTGTAGTTGGCTGCAGGCGCAAACATATGGCCGGCGATCTGGATCGAAACCGCCTCTTCCGTAATCGCCGGGCTCGGCAGGTCGCCTTTGAATTCTTCAACGCTTGGCCCGACATAGTAGTAAAGGAAGATCGCGCACAGGACGAGCGTTGCCAGGAAGATGCCGATTGGATAGCGCCAACTCGATTCTTCCTTGATTTCCTCGCCGCCGAAACCGTAACCGTTGCCCATTCCAAGTCATCTCCTGGCGTTGCTGGGGAGGGCGTTTCCTATCACGCCCAAGCGCTGGTGAAAATGCCTGGCTGAGTGCAAATGAGAGTGTTGGGCTTAGCCTGACGCGCCAAACGCCATGGAGACTGATTCCTCAAATTTTCCAGTGGTTTCGAGCATTTCCGCGACAGAGCCCCGCGTTTGCCTACATGTTTTTGCTTGCGCGCGCGACAGTGTAGGCGGCTGAAATCTTTGAATGATGCTCTGGTGCAAAATTTTGCCATGAGGTGCGCCCATGGGTTGCATCAACCACAAAAATCTTCTCGGTCGGCGACAGGTATGGCGCAAGCGCATTGCGCACGCCGACAGCGGTTAGCTCACAAGACAGGCTCCAGACATTGTCGGCGATCCGAAAGGCGTTGCCGAGACCGACAATCGCCGCCTCGACACGGTTCGCCGTAGCCGCGACCGCATCAAAGATAATCACGAAATTGGCAATGTCGACGCCATTGTTTTTTGTATATTTTGTTGTGTGGGCGCGCGCATCTTTTGCCGCAACGGTGCTTTTTCCAAACACTGGCTCGCCGACCGGCTTGTTGTCAGCAAATGTGTTGTAACCAAAGAAGTTTGCAAATGCAGCTTCGCGGCGGGCTTCACACCACGCACGGCTGCCAGCGGGCGAGATCAACGACCGCGCTGAGAGACGCCCTTCATGAGCGTATTTGCGCATTTGCGCCGAAGTGTAAGGGCCGTAAACCTTGTCTACGACTTTGACACACCAATTTTCTGCAGCAAGCATTAACGTTTCCTCGCGTTTCAGGCGCGTTCGCCCTTCTTGCCGAAGGGTTTTGCAATCGCCGCGCCAGGGTCGGGCGCGGGCTCGATCTTTGACGCTTCGGAAATGACATCGTCCATGCGCGCGGCCTCGCCGGTAAAGACGACGCCGACGCCTTTTTCGTGGCGGCGCACGACCTTCGCGGTCATGCGTCCCAAAATGAGACGAGCGCCGAGCGGCGGGCGCGGGCTGATTTCGATCGATGCGCCGGTAAGTGAAATATCCAAAATAGCGCAGTCTTCTGCGCGCCCGTCGTCAAAATAAACTCGGGCCGGGGCATCTTGTTGTATGCGCGGGGTGATCCGGCGGTCATGGGTGCGCCTTCCGCGGTTGACGACTTGCGTCAGATCATCGGCGGTGCGCGCAGACTTTGCCCGTTTGCTGTCATAAGTGACGGCAAAGCTGGCCGCGCTTGAGCGAATAACTTTGCCCTCAAACCGTCCCATCTGATCGACATAAAGCACGACGGACTTTCCAAAGGCGGGCGGATTTTTCGCTCTCATATAAGCGCCGCCGGCAGAAATATTGATCACCAGGCAAGCCTGTTCGTCGCCGTTTTCGTCGAGAAACCTTCCCTTCAACGGCAGATCGACGCGGTGATATTTGCGGCGATCAGCGTTGCTTTTCGGCGCAGTGGGAGTCATTGCGGTCTTGGGTTTGTGTGGTTTAACCATTTGATAACCTGCTAGTGTGCCACGCTTCCTGATTTTAGACGGGTTAAGTGAACAAAGCTTTGCGGCGGTCGATAAGGACTGCTAGATATTGAGTATAATACGGGTTGGGTTTTGTTATCTGGCGCGTTTTCGACAGCGGCTTTAGGCGCCAGCTTGTTGTGTTTGTCGGTGATGTATCAAGACTGGCTCGCCAGGGAAAAGCCGCTACAAATGTCTGAACCTCACGACCAGCCGACATTCAGACTTCGCCGCCCTGGCGGCGAGGTTGACCCGAGCCGGATATTCAATGCGCCCGGCATTGTTCTCGCGATTGTAATGCTAACCGTTGCTATATTCGTGTTGATGATTGTACTGCCGGAGCGGACCGTATCGATCATAGAATTTGCCGCTGCGGTTTTGCCGGTTCGTATAATCGCCGGCCCTGCGGCGGCGGGCGGGTTTTTGGTGATGGTCTCGCCTTTGATCGCGCATATGTTTTTCCATGCGGGCATCGTTCATCTATTAATGAATATGGCGTTCCTTCTCGCCTTCGGAACTCCGGTGGCGCGGCGTATGGGCGCTGATAATACGCTGAAATCGTCTGCGGCGTTTGCAAGCGCGTCGTTGTTTTTGACGCTTTATCTTCTGAGCGGCGTTGTCGGCGCGCTCACCTATGTTGCTTTGCATGTGAATGACTACGCACTTTTAATCGGCGCGTCGGGAGGCGTGTCCGGTTTGCTGGGCGCGCTTGTGCGTTTTGCGTTTAACCGTACGACGCTGTTTGGTCCGGAAGAGGCAAAACTTTCCCCGCTACTTAGCCCTGGCGTGTTGACCTGGTCTGGCGTGATTGTTGGGACGAATATCGTTTTTGGCGCCTTTGGAGGCTTCCTGTCCGGCGACGCCAGCATTGCCTGGGAGGCCCATCTTGGCGGCTATTTTTTTGGCCTCCTCGCGTTTCCGTTTTTTGACAAATCAGCGCACGCCTTCCGCTAACACGGCTTTGCAAGCTATTGAAAATTGGTAATTTTCAGCGCATTATAGCGCCATAGCGGGCCAAGCGAGAAGGAGGACACATGAAAGCCGAGCACATCCTTCAGTCTAAAGGAACCGACGTATTTGCAGTCAAGGATAGCGATTCGATTGCCGATGCGGTGGCGGTGTTAAACAGCAAAAATATCGGCGCTGTCATCGTTGAAGATAATAACGGCGGTATTATTGGCATACTATCAGAGCGCGACATTGTGCGCCGGCTGGGCGCCAAAGGCGCTGATGCGCTGGCCATGAAAGTGTCGGAATGCATGACCGCCAAGCCCTATACCTGTTCGCATGATGCGAGTGTTGACGACATGATGGCGCAAATGACCGAAAAGCGCATACGCCATCTGCCCGTAACCAATGGCGCCGTCGTCGTCGGGGTGATCTCAATCGGTGATGTCGTCAAAAGAAAAATTGAACAGGCCGAGCAGGAAGCCCAGGCGCTCAAGGAATATATATCTTCGTAAGAGCGCTGGCGCAGACAGGCCTACAATTGCGCAGGATTGCTCAGGCAAGATATGTAAGCGCGCTTTCCAGCTCGCGGATTTGCTGGTCAACGGCGTCGCGGCCGAGTTTGATCAATTCATCAGCACGGTCGAAATCCAATAGCGGGATATGACCGGCCTGCGGGGTCATCAGCACATCTGGCGGATCGCCGGCGATCCGCGCGCGGGTGACGCGGTCCATTAATATATTGAACGACGCCAACATCACTGAGCCGACGCCTGGCGCATTCTGGCCTGCGTGAAACAGCCGCCGCAGCATCAACCGTTCGGTGAGATTTCCTTTGGCGGCTTCCTCAAGTCCGCCACCCTCATCGGTAAGCTGATCAAATTTCTTTTTACGCTGCATGACGCCCTGGCCAAAAGCGTCCGCATGCAGTCCGACGGCGATGACAACGCGCGCGCCAAGCGCCCGGCAGGCAGAGACAGGCACCGGATTGACCAGCGCGCCGTCAATCAGCCAACGGCCATTTTGGGCGCGCGGCGGAAACACGCCGGGCAAGGCATAGGCGGCCTGGATCGCCTCGGCGAGATCGCCGTCCGTCAGCCAGATTTCGTGGCCGGTCGCCAGCTCGCAGGTTACAGCGATGAACTTTTGCGGCAGCTGGCTAATGTCCGTCGCGGGTAGATATCGGCGCATCGCCTTTTCGAGACGCTTGCCGCCCATAATGCCGGAGCCGCCGAGCATGACGTCGAAATAAGTCAGCATCCGGGTTTTGGTGAGGCTTCTCGCCCATTCTTCCAGCGCCGGCAGGTGGCCGGCCAGCCAACAGCCGCCGACCAGTGCGCCAACCGAGGTGCCGGCGACAATATCCGGGCGGATGCCAAGCTCATCAAGCCGCTGCACCACGCCGATATGAGCCCAGCCGCGCGCGACGCCGCCGCCGAGGGCCAGGCCGATCGACGGGCGTTTAGGGCTATCCGCGACAGGCAGTTTCGCGCCGTCTGCGCCGGGTTCCAGAAGGGTTTGATCGCTCATATCCGTCATCACAGGTCAGAATATGCGCAGATTCGATAACGAAGCCCTGAAATCTGCTATGAAAGTCAAAAATTTCCTTCCGGGAGGCGCGTGGCGGCGGGGCGTCGCCAACGGCCTTTGGGGCCGCTTTAGAGGCGGTTGACGCAAACCCAAGATTGCATCTTGAATATTCACGAACGCCCGTCTAAATAAGGCTTCTCCCGTGGTTAAGAGACGGGTTGCCGAGGCTTTGGCGCCGGCGAAAGTCTGCAGAAAAATTTGGGGAAAAACACCCTAAAATTTTCAGCAAAAAAAAGTTTGAATAATGCGTTGACAGGGCGGTGCCGGGTAGCTAAATCCCGCCGCTCACCGACGCGGCCGCATTGGCCGCCAGGAGCCGGACTTAAGGGCTTCATAGGCGGTCTCGGGAGT
>JAJFFX010000075.1 GCA_021776455.1 Hyphococcus sp.
GGCGTCTTTGCGCCCCGCCAGAGTATCGGCTGTTCGCGTGACGCTGACGAGGGCGTTTTCCACTTTCCGGCGCGTGCTTTCAAGCGTTTCGGCGTCATTTTCCGGCCCCACCCAGATTGGCGGCCCGGCGACGTAAAACCCTCTCGAAAATGGCGCTGCAAACAGGAACCGGTCCCAGGTCGCAAGCTTGCGTCCGCGGCGGACCGAGATCCCTGCCGGCAAGATTGGTGCGCCTGACATCTGGGCGAGCTTGATGACGCCAGATTGCAGCTTTTCGCCCGGACCGCGGGGCCCGTCCGGGGTGACGCCGACAACGTCGCCGTCCGCGAGCGCCGCCAGGATTTGTGTGACCGCCGAGGCGCCGCCCTTGTTCTTTGCCGGTTTTTTCGGGTTGGCGGCTGAACCGCGAATGAATTTAAGGTCAAATGAGCTGACCGCATTCGCGATAATTTCACCGTCGCGATTGGCGGAAATCAGCATGAACACCTGGCGATCGGTTTCCTGGCAAAGCTGCGGCGACATCATCAGCCGGCCATGCCAGAACGCGAAGATAACACCCTTGCCCTCCTGTTCGACCTTGTCGAAATACTCCCGGTCGATCAGCGTCCAGCGGGTTGTTCCGTTGACGATGCGGATATAGGCGCCGATCACGCTTGTGGCGAGGCGGGCGGCGAAGGCGGATTTGGCGAAACGCTTGAACATTATGAGAAAGGCGTTCCCTATTTCTCATTTTACGTCAATAGCTTGCCTATAAGACCGGGCCCCGCGATGATATCGGCGGACAGATTCAGGTAAGGTTAGGAGCCAAGCGTGGACGCCAGGAAATCTCCAACAGCCGGCGATAGTGCAACGGCCCCGGCCCAATCCCCGGCTTCGTCTTTCGTCCTCGTCCGGCGTTTGTGGGGGGGGTATCTGTCGCGCTACTGGCCGCGGCTGGCCTTGTCGCTGATCGCCATGGCGGCTTATGCGGCCTCGGCGAGCCTCATCCCGGTAGGGGTTGAATGGATCAATGCCGGACTGGCGGGCGGCGGGGAGCGGTTCTCGCCGGGTTTGCGCGATGTGATGATTTTCGGCCCGCTGGTAATCGTCGCCCTCGGCGCGATCAACGCGGTCTCGCAATATGTGCAGACGCGGCTAACCATGGGCGCGGCGCTGTCGACATTGCGCGATCTTCAAAACGATATGTTTTCCAGCCTGATGGCGATGGATTTCGCCCAGCAACGCAGTGAGGTCTCTGGTCAGATCATCTCGCGTTTTACCAATGACACGCTGGTGCTGCGCGACACGCTGACCCGCGCCGCCAATGCGGTGCGCAATATCGCAACGCTGATCGGGCTTTGCGCGATAATGATTTATTATGACTGGGCGTTGTTTGTGGTCATCTTGGCGGTCTATCCGCTGATCGGCGTGCCGGTGGTGCGGATCGGGAAGTTTTTGCGCAAGACATCGTCGAGCGCGCAGGAACAGGCCGGCGATGTCACCGCACTGATCGGCGAGACCGTCGCCGGCGCGCGGATGGTGAAAACCTATCAGATCGAACCGCTTGAACGGGTTCGGGCGGCGGATGCGTTTGATGATCGCCTGACCTTGCTAAAAAAGATGGCCTCTGCGCGCGCGCTCAACGAGCCGTTTATTTTCTTTGCCGGTTCGTTGGCGATGGCGCTGGTGGTAGCGATTGTCGCTATGCGGATTTCTTCTGGCGCGCTGACAGTATCGGAATTTGTAGGCTTTATCATTGCGCTGTTGTTGTTGTCGCAACCGGCGCGCGGCCTTGGCACGTTGAATGCCGTGATGCAGGAAGGCTTTGGCGCCTTTGAGCGTATGTTGAGTTTGATCGACGCCAAGCCAGCAATTAAAACTGTGGATGCGGCAGGCGATTTACCCTCGGGCCCGGGCGCGATCCGGTTTGATGCAATCAGCTTTTCCTATCGGAGAAATACAGACAATGGCGCGCGGGCGCTGGACGGCGTCAGCCTCGATATTCCAGCGGGCGCGATGGTCGCGCTGGTCGGCGCTTCCGGTTCCGGCAAGTCGACCATGATCAATCTCTTGCCGCGGCTCTATGAACCGAATTCCGGCCGTATACGGATTGATTGTCATGATATCGCCCAGGTCACGCTGCGCAGTTTGCGTGCACGCATCGCCATGGTCAGCCAGGATGCGGTGATCTTTAACATGTCGGCGCTTGAAAATATCGCCTTTGGTCGTCCGGGCGCATCGCGCGCGGAAATCATCCAGGCGGCGAGCGATGCGGCGGCGAATGATTTTATCGCCGCTTTGCCAAACGGCTATGACGCGCTGCTGGGCGAGGGGGGCGGCGTTCTTTCCGGCGGTCAGCGCCAACGCATTGCGTTGGCGCGGGCGTTTTTGAAAGATGCGCCGATCTTGTTGCTCGACGAGGCGACCTCGGCGCTTGATGCGGAGAGCGAGACTAAAATTCAAGCCGCATTAGCACGGCTCACCAACGGGCGCACGACACTGGTCATCGCCCATCG
Organism: Hyphococcus sp.; assembly: GCA_021776455.1. Classification (GTDB taxonomy): domain Bacteria; phylum Pseudomonadota; class Alphaproteobacteria; order Caulobacterales; family Parvularculaceae; genus Hyphococcus. The sequence continues at coordinate 2,496 of JAJFFX010000075.1, forward strand.
CCTGTCAACGGTGAAAGACGCCGACCTGATCGCGGTCTTGGACAATGGCCGCATTGTCGAGACCGGCAAGCATGACGACTTGATCGCCAAAGACGGCGCCTATGCGCGGCAGGCGAAGCTGCAATTTTCCTGATCGCGCTCTAATGTTGCGTTAAAACATCTGCTCACGGACTTTGATCGCCTGTTCCGGCCAGTCAGCAAATACGCCGTCGGCGCCCATCTGGTACATTCGCTTTAGTTCGGCCTCAGGGGTCAGATCGTCATAGGCCGGTTTGTCGCCATAAAAGGTCCAGGGATGGACCACCAGGCCAAGCTTGTGGGCGCGCTCGATGAAATCCGTAGGCGTTCCATCCTCGCCAACAATCAACCGTTTGTCCGGGCCCACGCCATCGGCATAATCCGGCATCACCTCAAGGGGAATGAAGCTGACAAATTCGGCATTCTCGTCAAACCAGGTTTTGGAAACCACCAGTTGAATGAGGGTCACATCAATGCGTTGGTTCAGGCTCTTGACCACATCAATTTCAAAGGACTGGATCAGCACCGGCGCCTCTCTGGAGGTCCAGCCAGCGTCGTTAAGCGCATCGACCAATGCGGTTTCAATATCAAAACCGATTGCCGCTAGCTTTGCCGCTTCCTTGGGCTCGGGAAAAATTTTCACAGGCTTACCTTCGGTGATCGACTTTTTCGCGAGCGCGATCACTTCGGCAAAACTGGCAATTGGGTATTTGTCATCATTTGATTTGGTGCGATGCGGATAGTCTTCGCGAACTTTCAGAGATTTTAGTTCGGCAAGAGTAAAATCTTCGGCCCACCAATCTTCGCGGCCTTCTTTGGTGGCTTTTCGATCGGCAAATTCTGGCATCTCGGAAATATTGGTCGACCGGGACAAAAACCGGTCGTGCAGACAAACCAGATGTAGGTCTTTGGACAGCACCAGATCCGGCTCGATAATGTCTGCGCCCTGCTCTATGGCAAGCGCGTAAGCAGCCATTGTGTGCGGCGGCAACAGGGCGCTGGCTCCACGGTGACCGATCACCAGTGGCGGCTGGCCATCCAGCGTGTTCCAGGCTTTATGCAAATTTTCGGGCTCAGATTCCGCGCACGACGTAACCAGAGCGAGGCCGATCAACAAAATCAATAATCTCATGATAGTTCCCCATAACGAAAATCTCGCACAACATTACATTGCAAGCACTGGACGACAAGGTTCATGCGCAGGTCAATTATCTCGGAGCCATAGCGGGTCAAGGGGATTACTCCCGCCGCAACAACTGGTCGGTCAGGAAATTCGCCCAGCCGCGGCTTCGAAATTCCTGCTTCATCACTGCATGGTCATAGGCGCCGTCAACCCATTCAAAAAAGGCGTCTACAGACGATAGGGATTTGCCATTTGCGGCGGCATGGTCGAGGTAACGCGCAAAGGCGTAATCAATCACCCCGGTTTTGCCTTGTTTGATGTGGCCGTATTTGAAGGAGAGTTGCTCCAGTGCTTCGTCGAGCGGGCGGCCCTCATGAAAGAAAAGATAGAGCACCGCCATCATGCCGGCGCGGTCCGCGCCGGATTTGCAGTGCATGACGGCGGGGTATGCGATGTCGTCAAACAGCTTGCGCGCGCCATGGAGGATCTCCTTTGACGGCGCCTCGCGTGAGTACACCCGGAAATTTATGAGAGTTAGACCAAGCTTGCGGCAAGCGTCTTCTTCAAGAAATAAAAATCCGCTCGGATTGTCGCCGCGCAAATTGATAATAGTTTTAACGCCGCGCTGTTTCCATTGTTGAAGCTTTGCAGGCGAAGGCTGATAAGTGCGCCACATTTTTCCGGGCGCAATCTCATGGGTGTTGTCGTAAAATATCCGCAACACCCCATGATCGCCGAGCATCAGCGCTCGCCAGGCGCGTTTGCGACCTTGCAGCGTTGCAAATTCTTTGCGGGTGAGCGGGGGTTTGCCCACTGAAGTTAAAACTTCCCGTCGCCGTCTGGGTCGAGGAGTTTGTGCATGTGGACAATAAAGTACCGCATATGCGCATTGTCGACGGTTTGTTGCGCCTTTGCGCGCCAGGCTTTTTCCGCCGAGGCGTAATCCGGAAAGACGCCAACAATATCCAGCGCTTTCAAGTCACGGAAGTGACAGGCTTCAAGGTCGTCAAGTTCGCCGCCAAAAACCATGTGCAAGAGTTGCTTGTCGTTATCATGGGGGTGGTCATCAGGCATGAGGGTCTCCAAAAATTTAATCACCCGCAATCGTCATGGATGGGATCAAAATACTTGGCGCGTTTGTTGCGCCAAGAAATTCAAGGTCGTTAGCCGGGACAGCGCTTGCATACATCTCTAAAATATTGCCGGCGATCGTAATCTCGCTGACCGGAAAGGCGACGGCGCCGTCTTCAAACCAGAAGCCAGAGCAGCCGACGGAATAATCACCGGTATTGGAATTGACCTGCGGGCCGAACATGTCGGTGACGAGGAGGCCGGCGCCAGCATCGCGCATCAGCTCTTGCGGCATCGCCTGGCCGGCTTCCATATAAAGGTTTGTGGAGCCTGCGCCCGGCGCGCCGCCGGTTCCGCGGGTTGCGCGCGCATTGGTCTCCAACCCGAGCTGTTTTGCGTGCGATGTATTCATCAGCCAGCCCGTCAGGACACCGTTCTCGATCAGGTTGGTGCGCGCATTGGAAATGCCTTCACCGTCAAACGGGCGCGAGCCTGCGCCGCGCGCAATATGCGGATCATCGATGATGTTGATCCCGGAGCCAAAAATTTGCTCGCCCATCTTGTCTTTCAAAAAGCTAACGCCGCGGGCGATGCTGGCGCCATTGGCGGCGCCGGCGAGATGCGAGAGCAGCGAGCGCGACAGGCGGTTGTCAAAGATCACCGGCGCGGAACGGCTTTTGAGTTTTTGCGGCGACAACCGTTTGATTGTGCGCTCGCCGGCGTTTTTGCCGATGAGCGCGGCGGCTTTCAAATCGGCGATGTGGGTTTTGGAATCATAGTCATAATCACGTTCCATGCCGTTTTCATCTTCGGCGAGAACGCTGACGGAAACCGAATGATTGGAGCCGCCGGACTGGCCGAAAAACCCGTGGCTGGTCGCGAACCATTTCTGGCCTTCTGAGTAGCTGGCGCCGGCGCCGGAGGAATTGACGACGCCTTCAACATCAAGCGCGGCGGCTTCGCATTCCGCGGCGCGGGCTTTTAAGTCCTCGGTCGACGGCTCGGCGTAATCGCCAAGGTCAAGATCGCGAAACGGCGCCTTGGCGAGCCGGTCTGCCGGGCCGAGGCCGCAATAAGGATCATCAGGCGCCGCTTTCGCCATCGCCGTGCAGCGCTCCGCCAACTCTTTCAGCGAGGACCGCGAGTGGTCGGTGGTGGAGACCGAGGCCTGACGCTTGCCGATCAGAACCCTGAGGCCGAGATCGGCGCTCTCGGAGCGCTCAACATCTTCCAAGTTGCCCATGCGCCAGGAAACCCCGTGCGAGACGGCATGATAAAGCACCCCGTCGGCGGCTTCCGCGCCAGCAGCGCAGGCATCGGCGAGCAGGTCGGCGAGAATTGATTCTGCGTCATTGGTTTTCATGGTCGCCGGGATAGAGGGTTGGGGCTGGGAGGGCAAGTTTTCACCGTTTGATGAGCCGATGGAACTACGGAGCGCACAAGTCTCATGTTTTGGGTGGGAATCAGTATGAGCGGTAGTTAAGAGGCCGCTGTTTGGAGGATAAAATTTGCCGGAAATAGACAGAATGAAAAAATGATTCTCGCAAAGAGCCAGAAAATAGCCTTAAAATTCCCAACCTTCAGCTTCCATAAACCCTTCAAGAGATGTGCAGTCGATACCAAAATGGTCACAGATATTCGGTATTTTTGCGCCATTCGGCTTCTTTTTTTCCAGAGTCACGACTGTTCCTCCTAAGATGGCAGCCCGAGCCACCAGAAAGGGGTCAGCATTTTTGCCACCTTTGTAAAATTTCTTTTGTTCGATCACTTGCTGGAAGTGGGGATTAGAAAATATTCGAGCAACGAAGGCAGCTTCTTCGGCATCTGGAGACGGGAACAACTCTTTGTTGTCAGCGGCCCACTCTCGAAGACTTTCCACGCGATCATCGTCTATCTCTCTCAACGCTTCACGAGTCGAAGTAATAAGTTCGTCCTCGGTCAATTCATCGAAATGGATCCAAAGTGTCGGAAAACGTTTCCGGTAGTAGCTATGAAAAAGTTGGGAGAAAGCATTCGTATCAAAGATGTAAATCAAGCCTAACCCCCAGACACATATTCTTCGAGCGTCAGGAGGAGTTTAGGCTTTACGTCGAGATAATCGGCAAGCTGGCTTTCATCAATGCGGTTTTGGTGAAACTGGCTGAACGCTAAATCTATATATTCTTGGCCAAGATAAGCGATTGTGTTGCGGTACCAATCGCCACCAGCGCCAGTTTTTTTCTGATCTGCCCAACGCTTTGCAGCTGCGTGATAAACTGTTTGTGAAATCAGCCCCTGGTCGAGGAATTTGCGGAAGATAAATTCGCGGCTAACATTAAAAAGGTCCGCGAGTTCCTCGGCGGTTTCCGCCGAGGGCGCGCTGCCAGCAAAGGCATTTTGAAAGGCATCTTCGGGAACCAAAAAACGGGCTGCAAACTGATTGCAGACTATTTCGATCTGCTTGTTATCTATCGGCAAAGTATTGATATAATCATCCGTAAGCGTGTCAATGCCGCTTGTGTGAAATATGAGATGCGCTAGTTCATGAAATAATGTGAAGGCTTGGCGTGTTTTTGCTGTTGTATTGTTCACATAAATGATTGGGAATTCGTCGTCGTAAAGGCTGAATCCAGAATAACCCTCTTGCCGGAATTTATCTTTGAAGACGTAGACTCCTACATCAAGTAAAGCACCACGCCAGTGCTTTAGGGCGATGTCAGGATCGCCCCAGCTTATTTGTTCTTCAAGCGAAATACCGATGTACTCCCGGGCTTTTCTTGCCATTGCTGAAACGGAACCTTTTGCATCGAAAGCCAAGTCGCGCGTAATGACCCGGCCGGCCGGATTATGGCCGTTGGTCAACTCGGCCAAGCCCATCTGAAAAGCGCGGGCTTTGCGAAGAAGCAACCGCACGCGCGGGGGAATCATATCGATCTGATCGGGCCCAAGCGTACGGAATGTTTCTTCGATAGGCGGGATGTCGGGTGGCTCTGGAAAAAAGAATACGGCGACCGGCACTTTGAGTTTGTCGGCGAGACGTTCAAGTTGGGGATACGTGGGGAAAGGACCTTCAGGGTTTTCCCAGGAGGCGATTTTCTTGAAGTCGCCCTCCAAGTCTTTGAACGAATACCCAGCGCGGGTCCGGGCCCATGTGAGAACCGATCGCGTGACTGGTATTTGCTCAAATGCCATCCCTAATCCTTTATTCCACAATATATTGATTTTACCTAGCGGTGCCAACACCCGGTTGGTGAGCCCGCTTCGCTTATCCCAGACGCTACCAAGCTAGGCGCAACGTTCTTCCGCATTGTGATCGGTTTGGTGGTGTCGATTCTTATTGGGTACCGCCCACTTCCACCCTCGCCCCTTCGCCCCATTGGCGCCAGGCGGGTAGTGCGCTCATCGTCTCCATATAGGCGGCGGCCTCGTCGCTTAGCTTTACCGGGCCGTAGGTGATGAAGCGCGAGACCACGGGCGCGTAGAGTGCGTCGGCGATGGAGAATTTTCCGAACAGGAAGCCTTCATCATCGTTTGCTTTGGTGCCGAATTTTGTTCGCGCCTCGGTCCAGAGATGGTCGATACGGTCGATTTCGCGTTGCACCCCGCCGCTGGTGAGGTGGTTGAGGTCTTCGCGCAAAAAATGCATCGGCCAGACATTTCTGAGCGCTGAAAACCCGGAATGCATTTCCGCCGAGATCGAGCGCGCGAAGGCGCGGGCCGCCATATCTTGTGGCCATAATTGTTTTTCCGGAAACAGGTCACTCAGATATTCAGCAATCGCTAGCGAGTCCCAAATTTGAATTTCACCATGCGTTAAGAACGGCACCAACCCGGATGGAGATTTCTCAGTGAGAACTTTCCGCGTTTCCGGCTGGTCGAGTTTGATATTTTCCTCCGTGAACGGAATTCCAGCTTGCGTCATTAAAAACCATGGCCGGAACGACCATGAGGAAAGGTTCTTGTCGCCGATAGTGAGGGTGAGGTCGGACATAATTATCTCGCTTTCAGTTGAAAGAAATTGACAATCCAGCGGGCAAGAAGTTCGCGGTCGGATTTTCCGGTTAGTGTCGCCAGCGCCGGGTCGGCGACCGCTGCTGGAATACGGCCGCGGCGCAGGCGCAACAGCGCGCTTGCATAATCGGCGGAAAATTCCGGGTGTGGCTGAAACGAAATCGCCGGGCCTTGCGCATAGTCTAACATACCGAGCGGGCAAAATTCCGACCCGCCAAGAACGCGCGCGCCCGGCGGCGCCGCGACCACCTGGTCCTGATGCGAGACCGCACAAGCGATACGTCCCTCCGCCGGGTCCATCCATTGGGCGCCCCCGCTGATCTCATAATCATGAACGCCAACGCCCCAGCCTTTGTCTGATTTCTCAACCCGCCCGCCAAGCGCCTGCGCCATGAGTTGGTGGCCAAAGCAAATGCCGACTTGCGGTTTGCTGGCGTCTGCCATCTGGCGCACCAGTTCCTCGGCTGGCGCAATCCAGTCATGGCCCTCATAAACGCCGGCGGCGGAGCCGGTGATTAACAACCCGTCAAATTCGTCGACTGTTGGCGCCGGGCCGCCTTGATGGATAGCAGTCGAGGAAAATGTCAGCGCCGGGGCGAGCGGCTTCAGCAAACGCTCAAACATTGCCGGATAGCCGCTGAACTCTTGGTTGAGCGGGGCGGGCGGCGCGCCGGTTTCGAGAATGCGGATGTGCATCTTGGCTGTCCTTGACTGCATGTTGTTCTTGATCCAGCCGAGGCGAGGGCGCAAGTGAATTCCATGAACTGCCGGCGAGAAGGAACAAAGTTATGAGCGAGCATATTACAGTATCTCAAGACGGCGCGGTGTTGCGCGTGGGCTTTAACCGGCCGGAGAAAAAGAACGCCATCACCACCGATATGTATGCGGGCCTCGCCGATGCGCTCCAGTCAGCGCAGGACGATAATACTGTGCGGGCGGTGATGTTTGAGGCGCAAGGCGATATGTTCACCTCCGGCAATGACATCGGTGATTTTATGGCCGGCATGTCCGGTCTTGCCGATCCGCACGAGCCACCACCGGTGATGCGGTTTCTGCTCGGGCTCGCCAGCGCGGAAAAACCGCTGCTGGCGGCGGTGCAGGGCGGCGCGGTCGGCGTTGGCGTCACCATGTTGTTGCATTGCGATCTGGTTTACGCCTCTGACAAAGCCACCTTCCATACGCCGTTTGTTGATCTCGGGCTGGCGCCAGAGGCGGCGTCGAGCCTGTTGCTGCCGCGCATCGCCGGTCATCAGCGTGCGGCGGAAATGTTGATGGCGGGCAGAAAGATTAGTGCTGCGCGCGCTTATGAGTTTGGCTTCGTCAATGATGTCGTCAGTCCGGAGGCGCTGGCGGAGACCGCGCTTGCTGCCGCGCGCAATCTCGCCGCTAGGGCGCCAACCGCGATCCGTGCGACGAAGCAATTAATGCGCCCTGACCGCGAGGCGATCATCGCGCATATGAAACAGGAAAGCATCCAGTTTGCGGCACTGTTAAAATCGCCAGAATTCCGCGAGGCCGGGGCGGCCTTCATGCAGAAACGCAAACCTGATTTTTCTAATCTGGGGTAGTTCACCTACTCGTAAGTAGAATTTCCGTCATCCCGGATGCGTTGCAACACCCGCGCGCGAAGGCGCGCAATTTATATTTCGACCGCCTTCGCGGCCGGGGTGTTGCTGCGCTGGTCCGGGATCTATCGCAGCGGGTGGAGCATCCGATACCGATCCCGGACCAGCAGTGCATCACTGCGTGACGCAATGCATCCGGGATGACGATTTAATGAGTCTGTGAGCCGCGCTTACTCAGCCGGCGCGGCGGGGTGGGTCTTGTCGATGGTGCTCTTGACCACTGGCGGGAAGCGGTGGTGATGGCGGCGCAGCTGGTGGTCGAATTTTGGCCATTTGCCGCGGATATATTTGATAAACCGCTGAACCACGGGAATGTAAGGGGCGAGCAGCGCCAGGCCGATGACCAGCATGATCAGGCCAAACGGTAAGGGCAGCGGCAGGACCACGAGCCCTGCGACCACTAGCAACGAACCAGAAATTTGATGTAAAATCGGCAACATCGCCGGACTTCTACTCCCGAACCAGACCCCATACAGTCGCAACCCATATGGTGGCATTCCATAACCGCGACCATACACTCTACGAAGCGAGGCGCCGACTGGTTTCAAAATATGCTTCCACAGGTCCAACGTAAAGGGCGGAGGCGAAAATAACGTTAAAGTCGCTGTCACATCCCGGAGAGGGACGGGTGGTTTTCTTGAATGGTATAATTTGGATCACGATTTACGGCCCGCCATTGCGTTTTGGCCGTGATTGGCGCTGCAGTTGTCGCTGGCGAGCACTAAAAAGGAGACCGATGTGACGGGTTGGAAAGAATTGGGCGCGACCGCGCCTTCGAAAATGGCCGAGGCCCATCTTCAGCCCTATCAGTTGGCGCAATGGCTGGCACGGTTTGCGCGCGGCTATCTTGAGGCGAAGCCGGATGACAGCCACACCAGCCTTAACTGGCGGCGTGATCTTGGCATGATGACCACCGGCGCGGCGGCGAATGCGGCAGGCGACATTGCCCTGGGGCTGAGCCCGCAGGATTTGACCCTGGCGCTATTGGTTGACGGCAAACCCGCCGACGAAGCCGCCATGCATGGGCGAGAAGACGCGCGCGCTGGCGACTGGTTGCGCAAAAAGCTCACCGCTCTGGGGCTGGACCCGGCAGTTCTGGATGCGCCCGCGCCCTATAACATTCCGCCCTCGCCCTATGCGGACGGCGCGCCCTATGATCAGCGCAAACACGCTGGCGCGCTGGCTGAACTACGCCGGTATCTCGATAATGCCAGCCTGGCGCTTGAGGGGGTTATCGACGCGCATAGCGACATTCAACCGGGCCCGTCGCCAGCGCGCCTGTGGCCGCATCATTTTGATATCGCAACCACCATCGCGCTTGAGGAAGGCGATTTCGAGACCGCACGTTCCATCGGCGCCGGTCTTGCGGTTCCCGATGCGCTCTGTACGGAATTTTATTGGTATGCTTATCCGTGGCCAAATGCTGCGCTCACATCATTGAAAGATCTGGGCCCCATCGCCAAATACCAACATGAAGGCTTCACCGGCGCGATGCTGCCGATGTCGGCAGTCGCGAAGGCAAAAGATCAAGAAGCGGCTGTGAGGATGTTCTTTGACGAAGCGGTCAATTTTTTCATGACGCTCCTGCAACCAGAA
>JAJFFX010000076.1 GCA_021776455.1 Hyphococcus sp.
GTCGTGATTGGCTCAGCCAAATTGGGCATGATGATCGCTCGCGCAAACTGACGCGCCGTATAATTGACAACGGCTGTGAGCATCGCGCCGTCACGCAAATGCACATGCCAGTCATCGGGCTGGCGTAAGACCAACCGGCCAGTCACCTTGTCCTTGGCGGTATTGTCGGGCTTGGGGTCTGACATGTTTACCGAATGCGCCTTATCGTGGATGAGGCGCCGCCCCTAATGCTAGCGCCTCTACGCAATGTAAGGTCAAAGTTTTGGATCATAGGGTCTTCTACGCCGCCAAGGCCTGCGTCGTCCAGTTCGATAGCTGGCCCTTTGCAATTTTTCAAAAGGCGCTTACATGCGTCGGTCATGAATACCAGCAAACACATTGCCGATCGCGCCGTTGTCCGAGTTACCGGCGAAGATCGCCACGCCTTCCTGCAAGGTCTTGTGACGCAAGACATCGATCAGATGAGCGAAGGCAATGCGATTTTCTCCGCCCTCTTAACGCCGCAAGGGAAAATCCTGTTTGATTTCATGATTGCCGAGCGCGATGACGCCTTCCTTATCGATTGCGACAAGGGCGCCGCGCCAGCGCTTGTGAAACGTCTGACACTTTACAAACTACGCGCCAAGGTTGCGATCGATATTGATGAGACGCTCGCGGTGATGACATCGACAGTGCAACCAGCGATAACGCAAGGCACTGCATTCCCCGACCCGCGCCTGCCCGCGCTGGGATGGCGCATCATTGCGCCCAAAGGCGCCGGCGATAGAGATGACGATTATGACTTGAGGCGTGTCGCTCTTGGTGTTCCCGAATTTGGCCGGGACTTCGGCGCCGACGACATCTTCCCGCTGGATGTCAATTATGACGCGCTGAACGGCGTCAGCTATTCTAAAGGATGCTTTGTCGGCCAGGAGGTCGCCAGCCGCATGAAGCGCAAGGGCGAAATCCGTAAGCGGACGGTCATCGCCGAATATGACGGCCAAGGGGCTGAATTGGCGCCGGATAAGGGTGCGACCCTTACCGCCGGCGACTTCACCCTTGGTCATATTTTGAGCGTCGCCAAGGGCGCCGCCCTCGCCCTCATCCGGCTTGACCGCTGGGACAAAGCGAAAGCCGCTGGCGCCAATATTGAATGCGAAGGCCGGCCACTGCGCTTGCGTGTTCCCGATTACCTGAAACAAGATTAGTCTTTCGCGAAATCACCGCTTGGAGAAAACAAAATGACCGCAACTGCAATCGTTCTGCTCAGCCTTGTCGCCTGGACCTTGCTTCATGTGATGGCTTTGGGAGTATTCCGCTCATACCTTGTTATGGCTTCCGGCCGCGCCGCCAATTCATTCAACGCAACCGGCGATGACCTCGATGGGTTCGGAAAACGCCTTACTCGCGTCCACGCCAATTGTTACGAATTCCTGCCGATCGTCAGCATTGTCCTTCTCTACGCCATAGCAACGGGCCAGACGGCGGTGACGGATGGCCTTCCCTATGCATTTCTTGGCGCACGCATTGCCCAGTCCGTCACACACATCATTTCAACCAGCGCCACATTTGTCCTGATCCGGTTTGCGTTTTTCGGCGTACAGCTTGTAATCATGATCATCTGGCTGTTGAAATTTTTCGGAGCTATCTAGCGCATGGCAAAAAAGCCTCACCGCCCCACTCTTCACTGTCTGTGGGCGCCGGAAGATGATGCGGTCTATCGTCAATACCATGACGAGGATTGGGGCGTGCCGGAATATGATGATCGCGCGCTATTTGAAAAGCTTATCCTTGACGGCTTCCAGGCTGGCCTTTCCTGGCGCACCATTCTCTATAAGCGGGAGAATTTCCGCAAAGCCTTTAACGGTTTTGATGCACAAAAAATCGTTCGTTACACGCCAAAGAAAATCGACCGGCTGATGAATGACGCTGGTATCATTCGTTCAAAAACCAAGATCCATGCGACCATCGGCAACGCCAAAATCTACCTGGATATCATGGAGGATGGGCCGGGCGCCTTTGCTAATTTTCTTTGGGACTTTGTCGATGGCCGCCCGATCGTCAATAAGTGGAAAAACTACCAGGACGCACCTGTTAAGACGCCGCAAAGCGAAGCTATGGCGAAAGAGCTGAAACGCCTTGGCTTCAAATTCTGCGGGCCGGTCATCATCCACGCCTTTATGCAGGCGGTCGGCATGGTCAATGACCACGAAGTCGGGTGCCCGCGCCACAAGGCAGTACAAAAGCTGGCGCGAAAATAATGCAGCGCCGGACGGCGCAACACCTGACACGGACTTGCTTGCACCCGGCTCGACATTTACGCTCTCGTGATGAAGATCGCAGCAATCTCGGATATTCACGGCAATCTGCCGGCGCTTGAGGCCGTACTTGCCGATATTGAGCGTCAGCATGTCGACCAAACCATCAACCTTGGCGACATTCTTTCCGGGCCGTTGTGGCCAGCGGAAACTGCGGACCGGTTGATGGCGCTCGACATTCCCACCATCAAAGGCAACCACGAACGCCAACTGCTTACACTTTCAGAAAATAAAATGGGGCTTACGGATCGCTTCACCCATCAGGTGATTAGCGAGCGCCATCGCGCATGGCTTGGCTCCTTACCGGAAACGCTGCAACTGACAGAAGACGTTTTCGCCTGTCATGGCGCCCCGGACAACGACCTTGTCTATTTGCTGGAAGAGATTGTCGGCGAAGGTGTCGTTCTGGCGGAACAGGACGCCATTGCCGAACGCCTCAACGGTTGCGCGGCGGCGGTTGTTCTTTGCGGCCACACCCATGTTCAAAGATCGGTGCGCCTGGACCCCGGTCAGTTGATCGTCAATCCTGGCAGCGTCGGCCTGCCGGCCTATGAAGATCGTGTTCCAAGGCCCCATAAGGTCGAGGCCGGAACGCCTGAGGCGCGCTACGCCGTCCTGGAGCACAAGGGCGGCGTCTGGTCCGCTGCCTTGCACAGCGTCGATTATGATTGGCGGCGCGCCGCCAGCCTGGCAGAAGAGCGCGACCGACCGGACTGGGCAAGGGCGCTGCGGACGGGCTATTGTTAAACCTAAGCCGAAACCGGTAAGACGCTGGTTGCACCGGCTGCGGGATCGGCGCAAATTAGAGAAAACGCCAAGCGGAAAGTGAAATCCATGTCAGAGTACGCAAACGCCGATGTGCGCATCGTCGCAACCGGTCTATTCACCCCGCCGCATTCGATTTCCAACGACGAGCTGGTGACGGCGTTCAACGCCTATGTTGATAAATACAATACTGAGAACGCGAACGAAATCGACGCCGGGCGACTGCAGCCTTTGCAGCCATCATCGGCCGAATTTATTGAAAAAGCATCCGGCATCAAGTCGCGTTATGTGATCGACAAGCAAGGCATCCTCGACATCAACCGGATGGCGTCGCGCATCAAGGCGCGGCCGGATGAGGAACTGTCCGTACTCGCGGAAATCGCTGTCTTCGCCGCGCGCGATGCGATGCGTGCAGCCGATCTCGAACCGGCGGATATTGACGGCGTCATTTGCGCCGCCTCCAACATGCAGCGCGGCTATCCAGCGATGGCGGTAGAAATCCAGGACGCACTCGGCATTGAAGGCTTCGGGTTTGACGTCAACGTCGCCTGCGCCTCCGCCGCTTTTGGCATTGAAACCGGCGCCGGTCTTATCCGCAGCGGCGCCAGGCGTATCTTGATGGTCAATCCGGAAATCTGCACAGCACACTTAAATTTCCGCGACCGCGACAGTCATTTTATTTTTGGCGATGTGGCGACAGCGGTCATCCTTGAGCGTTCGGACGGCGCCCCTAAGGGCGAGGCCTGGGACATTCTCGGCACGCAGCTCATGACCAAGTTTTCCAACCATATCCGCAATAATTTCGGGTTCATGAATCATTGCGAGCGCGAGACCGGCGCGCCGGCTGACAGCCAGACCGATCCCTTTACGGACAAGCTTTTCATGCAGGAAGGCCGCAAGGTGTTCAAGGAAGTCGTGCCGATGGTGAGCGAGCTTATCTCCACGCATTTACGCGATGTCAGCGTCGCGCCCGACAGCGTCAAACGCTTCTGGCTGCATCAGGCCAATCTCGCCATGAACGAATTCATCGCCCGCAAAGTGCTGGGGCGCAATGCAAGCCTCGACGAGGCGCCGGTGGTGCTCGACACCTACGCCAATACTTCGTCCGCAGGGTCCATCATCGCCTTCCACAAGCACCGCGCGGATTTCGATATTGGTGATGTCGGCGTCATTTGCGGCTTTGGCGCGGGCTATTCCGCTGGCTCGGTGATAATCCGTAAGGCGGCGTAAGGCGGTGATGATAACCCCGCCTTCACAATTTTGCTGACAATGTTAAGGCGTAAGCTGTGGCGTATCTCATAACCGACGACTGATGAATAAGAGAATGGCGAATGACCAACCATCTTCATAAAGGCGACTTACCGGACGGCCTCGATCTCGGCGACGTGGTGGCGATCGACAGCGAGACCATGGGGCTCATCACCAAGCGGGACGCGCTTTGCGTTGTGCAATTGTCTGCCGGAGATGGCGACGCCCACGTCGTCCAACTCGACCGCCAGAACTATGATGCACCGAATCTCAAAGCGCTGTTGGTCGATGGCGACGTGCTCAAGATCTTTCACTATGCGCGGTTTGATATCGCCGCGTTCAAGCACTGGCTCGGCGTTGATACGAAACCACTCTACTGCACCAAGATCGCCTCAAAGCTCTGTCGCACCTACACCGATCGGCACGGGTTGAAGGACTTGACCCGCGAACTGCTCGGCGTTGACATGTCCAAGCAACAGCAATCTTCCGATTGGGGCGCGGAGACGCTTTCGCCGGCGCAAATCGACTACGCAGCGTCCGATGTCCTCCACCTGCATGCACTCCGCGACCGGCTCAAGGAGATGCTCGCCCGTGAAGGCCGCGCTGAACTCGCCCAGGCCTGTTTCGACTTTCTACCGATGCGGGCGGCGCTGGACCTCGAAGGCTGGCCGGAAACCGATATATTCGCCCATTCCTAGCGTTTGCTGAGCCGAATTTGGTCCGCGCCAAACCCTGGCTCGGGGTATTTTCATTTTACCGTCAAACCCTTGCTTCCAAAAGCCGCTGGGGCGACTATATGGAGGGTGGGCGCTTTATCTAGCGAAAAGGCCGGATGAATGCTCGGGAGTAAAGATCAAGGGCGCCGACGAAATGACCGCCGCGGACACCAGCCAGCTTGAAAATACGGCGCAAGGCACGCCGCCGACCCCTCGGCGCAAAATGCTTGAAAGCCTGCCGATGCGCCCGCGGATCACGGGCCAGTCCGCTGCTGCGCGATCGCGTCTCATCAGGCGTCTGCGCGTCGTACTACCGACACTGGCCGTCATTTTGATTGGCGCATTTATTTTTAACACGCGGTCTAACGACGTCGATCAGACGTTCTTACAAGATTTCGAAGACGTCGCCGCGGCAACCGATGAATTGCGGATGGCCAACCCCCGCTTTGCCGGCATTGACGGTGACGGTAATCCGTTCGAAATCACGGCATTATCGGCAAAGCAGGACCCCGGCAGACAGGACGTCGTTGAGCTTGATCGTCCGCGCGCAATACAAGGCGCCGCTGACGAAAAAACCGTCGTCACCGCCCAGCATGGCGTCTACCAGTCCGATGCGAACATTCTTGAACTCACCGACGGGGTCCGGGTCGAACATGAACTTGCCGCCGGCACATTTGTGTTGCGTGCGCCCGGGGCCACGGTCCTGATCAAGGACCAAACCGTCACCAGCAACGCTGGCGTCGGCGGAGAAGGACCGGATGGCGAAACCTTAAAGGCGGACCGGATGATGGTCTTCAATGCTGAAAAGCGGATCATTTTTATGGGCAATGTCAGCATGCGCATTTACCCAAATACCGCAAAGGACTTAACCCCCGCCGAAAACTACGCGCCGGCGGAACAAGAAAAAACGAAAGATGAAAAAATCTGATGTTCAAAAAATTATCACTATTCGCAATTGCCATTATTTTGAGCATCGGACCTAGTCATGCCCAGCTGATCGCATCCAGTGACGAGCCAATTGATATCACTGGCGACGCGGCTGAGTTTAAAGACAATATTGCGGTATGGACCGGTAGTGTCCGGGTTGTTCAGGGCGAGGCGGTCATGACCGCTGAGCGCCTCGAAGCAAGGCTCAACGACCAGCGCGAGTTCCAGTCCATCGTCGCGCTGGGCTCTGTGCGATACTCAAACGGCAAGGAAGCGATCACCGGTGAGCGCGCCGATTACGACGAGCTCGCACGCACCATAACGATTTCTGAAAATGTCATCGTCACCCAAGGCAAGCAGGTGATGACCGCAGGCGCCGTGACATACTGGATCGACACAGGAAAAATTAAATTCGCACCAGAGCCCGGCAAGCGCATCCGCGGCATTTTCTACACCGGAAAAGATAAACAAATTTAATGGTTAAAGCTGGAATTTCACAAAAAGTTAAAGAGAGACGGCCTTAATGAGTAATAATATGGAACCGCCCGAACATAACGCAGCCGTCGCAAATGTGACTGAGCAACCCGGCAAACTGAAACCAACCGTGGTTGAGGGCGGCGGCGCGCTTACCGCTAATGGCCTCGGCAAGTCGTTCAAGCGACGGCCGGTAGTACGCGGCGTTTCCATGAGCGTTAAGCGCGGCGAAGTGGTCGGTCTGCTCGGACCAAACGGCGCCGGCAAAACCACATGCTTTTATATGATTACCGGGCTTATTCCAGCCGATCGCGGCGAGATCCATATTGACGGCCATGACGTCACCCATCTTCCAATGTATCAGCGTGCAAGACTTGGCCTTGGTTACCTGCCACAGGAAGCATCGATCTTCCGCGGCCTGTCCGTTGAACAAAACCTTCGCGCGGTCGTTGAGCTTGTAGAAAAAAATAAAGACAAGCAGCAGACGATTATTGACGAACTCCTCAATGAATTTCACATCACTCATCTGCGCGGTGCGCCTGCGCTTGCGCTGTCGGGTGGTGAACGCAGACGAGTGGAGATTGCCCGCGCTCTGGCGACTGCGCCGTCCTACATGCTGCTTGACGAACCCTTTGCCGGCATCGATCCCCTGGCGATTGCAGAAATCCGCGAGCTTGTTTCGCACTTAAAAGAGCGCGGCCTCGGCGTTTTAATCACCGATCACAATGTCCGCGAAACGCTCGATATTATTGACCGGGCATACATTATTCACGAAGGCGAAGTTCTGATTGAAGGCGCGCCGGGAGAAATTGTCGGCGACAAGGATGTTCGTCGCGTTTATCTCGGCGACCGTTTTCAGATGTAGCGAAGGGTAGGGGCATTGTGGCGTCAGGCCCAAAATTAGAATTCAGACAATCTCAGCAACTTGTTATGACGCCGCAATTACAGCAGGCGATCAAGCTGCTGCAATTGTCCAATCTTGAGCTCTCCGAATTTGTCGCCGAACAGCTTGAAGAAAACCCGTTTCTCGAGGCTGATGAGACGCCGGCCGACGCGCCAGCTGAACGGCGCGGTGAGAAAGAAGAAGAAAAACAACAAACAACTACAACCGAAGTCGACCTCACCGACGAAGGTTCGCAACGTGAAGCGCGCGAATCTCTCGATACGGAATATGAAGACGTCGACCCGGGCGGGTCCGGCAGCGATACGGCCGCTGCTGAGTACCGCACCAATGATTGGGCATCCGCCAGTGGTGGGCGCGCACCGGGTGACGACCGCCAGTTTGACGCAACGCTCAGCAAGGAAATATCCCTTGCAGACCATCTCACCGAACAGCTTCAGGTCGCAACCCGCGATCCCATTCAGCTGTTTGTCGGCGCCTATCTTATCGACCTTATCGACGAGGCCGGCTACCTGCCCGAAGCGTTGGATGCGATTGCCGCCCGCCTCGGCGCTGACCTGACCGATGTCGAGACGACCCACGCCCTTATCACCACGTTCGAGCCTAGCGGCGTTGGCGCGCGTGATCTCAAGGAATGCCTTATATTACAACTCAAAGAGGCCGACCGCTGCGATCCGGCGATGCACGCCTTTGTCGATAATCTCGAACTGCTGGCAAAGGGCGACCTTAAGGGGTTGATGAAAGCAACGCAGGCGGACGAAGAAGATGTTCGCGAGATGATTGCCGAAGTGCGCGCCTTAACGCCAAAACCCGGCTATGCTTATGGCGGCGGTGCGGTGCAGGCGATTGAACCTGACGTGTTCATTCGCCAAGCTGCTGATGGTGGATGGAAAATTGAACTCAATAACGACACCTTGCCGCGGGTTCTCGTCAATCAGCGATATTATGCAGAAGTATCTGCAGCCAGCGCCGATGAGAAAGACAAAACCTTTGTTGTTGATCAATTCGCCAGCGCTAACTGGTTGGCGAAAAGTCTTGATCAGCGCGCACGCACAATTTTGAAAGTCTCAAGCGAAATTGTCCGCCAGCAGGATGAATTCTTCGTTCGCGGCGTAAAATACTTGCGCCCGCTGAATTTAAAAAATGTCGCCGACGCCATTGAAATGCACGAATCCACCGTATCGCGCGTCACCTCAAACAAATATATGGCGACGCCGCGCGGTCTGTTTGAACTCAAATATTTCTTCACCGCCGCGATCGCCTCTTCCAGCGGCGGCGATTCGCATTCGGCGGAAGCGGTGCGCCACCGGATTCGCGAATTGGTTGACGCTGAAACCAGCGGCGCGATCCTGTCTGATGACAAGATTGTTGACCTTTTGCAGGTCGAAGGGGTTGCGATTGCCCGCCGAACGGTCGCCAAGTACCGCGAAACGCTCAATATCCCGTCCTCCGTACAGCGCCGCCGGGCGATGTTGCAAAGCGCCATCTAAACCTTTAATCGGCGCGGCTGGGCGCCAATATATGGGCGATGGCCGTATTGATGATGGCAAGGGGCTTTCCCTGCCGCCACGATGAGGAGTTTCAATGGACATTCAGGTCAGCGGCAAAAACATGGCGTTGGGCGACGCGCTGCAAGGCCACGCGACCGAACGCCTATCAGCGGGCGTGCGCAAATATTTCAGCCGGGAGGTTGAGGCGACGGTCACTTTTTCAAAAGGTCGCCACCTTGTGGAATGCGATTTAACCGCCCATCTGGCGTCGGGCGTGTTCCTGGCCGCCCATGGCGAAGGCCGCGACGCCTATGGCGCCTTTGACGAAAGCCTGGAAAAGCTGGAAAAGCGCATCCGCCGCTATAAGCGCCGGTTAAAGGACCATCACGCCTCTGGCAAGGATCCGTTACCGGCTGAAAAAGCCTCTTTCTACGTCCTGGAGCCGCTCAAGGACGAGGATGGGGAAGAACCGGCAGAAGGTGACCCAACCCCCGTAATCATCGCTGAGAGCGAAGCGTCGGTACGGGAAATGACGGTCGGCGCGGCGGTCATGCAACTCGACCTTTCCGAGCAACCTGCCTTCATCTTCAAAAATGCCGCGCATGGCCGGATTAATGTTGTCTATAGGCGTCGCGACGGCCATATAGGCTGGGTCGATCCCACAGCGTGAGGCGTTCTGCGCCAGCCTGTTTGAATAGCGCCTGTTCCAATTCGGCACAGGTTATTTCGCCAACGGTAAGATAACGGCAAGCTGCCGACAGTAGACTATGTTCACCGGGACATGCGCCAGGTAAGAAAGTACGCAAGTTAGTATGATGGGACTAAACGACCTTCTAAGCCCGCAAGGGGTGATCCATAAACTAAAAGCACAGTGCAAACGTGAAGCCTTAAAGGCTATGGCGGAAGCGGCTGCGCAGATAGTTGATAAACCCAGCGGCGAAATCATGGCCGCGCTTCTTGAGCGCGAGCAGCTGGGCTCTACCGGTGTCGGCGACGGCGTCGCGATCCCGCATGCTAAAATCGAAGGGTTGAGCGCCATAACCGGCGTCTTCGCTCTGGTTGACCAACCGGTCCCCTTTGACGCCCTCGACGATCAACCGGTTGATCTTATTTTTATGTTGCTGGCCCCCGCAAACGCAACCGCCGCTCATCTCAAGGCGCTTGCAAAGGTCTCGCGAATGTTGCGGGCCCCTGATGTGCGCGCTTCTTTACGCGGAGCGAACTCAACGGAATCTCTGTTTGCAATTGCCATTGCCGGCAAGCAGGACCACGCCGCGCAAGAACAATCTGGCGCATTGTTATAATTCATTCATAGATTTACTAAGGTCAAAAAGCCAACTTTGGCTCAATGAACGCTAACCGGATTCATCTCATATTGCCGGGCCGCGGCAAAGGCGAGATCTCGGTCGCCAACAAGCGCAATCCGCTCGCCATCCGATGCGTGCACGGAATACAATACCGTATCCGCCTCAAGGTCGATTTCCTGATCGCCAAATTCATCGCCGAGATCATCAATCACGTCGATCGCCGAGACGGCTCTGATATAGACAAGCTTGCGACCGCCAAGCGAAGCAAGATCGCCGGCCACAGCAGGCTTTTTCCCTGCACCGGCGGTCATGGATACCTTCTTGTCCGACACCATAAAACTCCCCGCGCCGTTTCATTTATGAGCAAAGCTTGCCCGAGATTGGCTAGCAAAGCGTTTACACTATCGACTGCATTTTCCACATTACGCCGGGGCAAAAACCAGAAATCCCGGCAGATTGCAGCACCAATAAACTATGTGGGTGTATGTTATAACAAATCAATGGCAGTTTTGACACAATTACGTCAATCGCCGAAAATAGTCCTTAATCCCTTGTAATAGATAGGAATTACCCGCCATGGCGCTGCAATATAGCGGCGAATAGCGACGGGTCGACATTGCCGCCTGAGAGCGTGATGGCGGTGGTTTTCCCCGCGCTATTAAATTTGCCCGTGAGGACAGCGGCAAGCGCCACTGCGCCGCCGGGTTCGACCACCAGCTTCAGATATTTATAGGCGAACACCATGGCCTGGCCGACTTCATCTTCGGTAATAGTCACGCCGCCGCGTACTAACCGTTGCATGATCGGCAAGGTCAGGCGACCCGGTGTCGGCGTGGCGATTGCGTCGCAAATGGTGCGCCGGGTGACGTCGGCGCGCTGGCGCTCGCCGGTTTTGATCGACGCCCAGGCCTCATCGAACCCTTCCGGTTCTGCAATCCACACCGCGGTTTCAGGCGACACATCTTCGAGTAACGTCGCACAGCCCGAAGTCAGCCCGCCGCCGCCGCAACAGGTCACGAATGCATCAAGCGCCAGACCGCGTGCACCCGCCTCGTCGACTGTTTCAAGTGCGAGCGTTCCCTGCCCCTCGATAATATCGGGGTGATCGTAAGACGGCGCCAAAACCATACCACGCTCGCGCTGGATCGGTTTGGCGATCTCCTCGCGGTCTTCAGTGTAGCGGTCGTAAAAAATAATTTCCGCGCCCATTGTGCGTACTTTTTCAATCTTCAGTTCGGGCGTGTCCGTGGGCATGATGATGGTCGCGGGCGTGTCAAAATGGCGGGCGGCGCGGGCGATCCCTAGCGCATGATTGCCCGATGACCACGCCAGGACGCCGCGCTTTCGTTCATCTCGGTCAAGTTGAGAAACCAGATTATAGGCGCCGCGAGCCTTAAACGAACCGCAATGCTGTAGGACTTCAGCTTTAACCAGAACCCGTCCGCCGGCCGCCTCATTCAGGAAATCATTCTCGACCAACGGTGTATGGATGACGTGATCTGCAATACGCTCGGCCGCGCGGCGCACGCCAGACGCCGTTATCGGCCGGTCTTTTACGGTCTCTTGCGCCATCGCATGTATAACTCTCAAAACGGGTTCGGAAGATACATTTTTCTAACCCGGAATACCGGCGCCGCTATGACAATTTTGCGGCAATTATAATTATTTGAATCGGGTTACCGCCCTCTAACTTGTCTGCCCCCCAGCCAACACCAGCAATCCAACGCCAAGGGCGATACGATAGATTACGAATGGGGTAAAACTTATCCGTTGGGTAAGGCGCATGAAAATACTGATCGCGCCATAGGCCGAAACAAAGGACAGGACCGCCACCACCAGCGCCCCAGCTATACTGGCGCCGGCGCCCGTGGTGATGAGTTCCAATCCGGCAAACAGCCCAAAAGCAGCAATTGTCGGGATCGCCAGCAGCATCGAAAACCGGGCCGCTTCGGTGCGCGTCCAACCGAGATAACGCGCCGCCGTCATGGTGACGCCCGATCGCGAGGCGCCGGGAATTATAGCGAAAGCCTGCAACGCGCCGATGGTCAAAACCTCGCGCCAGCCAATCCGCTCAAGGCCTTCTTTCGTTCCTGGCCGGCGGTCGCCATGCCATAAGAGAATACCGAAAAAAATACTCGCAAGGCCGATAATCGTCGGCGAACGAAGCGCCGACGCCAGATCGAGCCCGACAATGACCGCCGCGGCGATGATGATCGGGACGGTCGCCGCAGCAATATAGAGGAAAAGTTTGCGGTCTTCGCTCGCCCGCATGCGCAGCGTATCCACGCCGCCGCGCACCAGCATTGCGGTTTCGGATTTAAAATAGATCAACACCGCAAACAGCGAACCGACATGGGCGGCAATATCGATGAGCGGGCCTTGGTCCTCCCAACCGTTCACCGCAAGCGGCGCCAAAATCAGATGCGCCGACGAAGACACCGGCAAAAACTCAGTCAGGCCCTGGATAAGTGCAAGAACGATCAGTTGAATGATGGGCATGGCCAATAACTCATTCGGGTTGCGAGCGCACTCATTGGCGCAGCGCCATCAGCACGAAGAGATATATTGCGCCCGTTCGCGACTGGCTCAAATGAATTTTCCCCAGCTATTTGTTGGCTGTTAGTGATTGCGGCTCCGCAGAGCCTTCCAGAATGCCGATCTCGCACAGCTTGGTTTGAATGGAGGCCCGGTCAAACGGCTTTAAAATATGATGGCCCGCGCCAGCGGCTTTAGCCAGAGTGAATTGCTGCGGATCATTTTCGGTAGCGCAGAGAATTATCTCAGGCTTTTTTTCTAGCTCAGCCACGCCGCGCAGAAAATCAAGCGCCCCCATCGACGGCAAATCCCAATCCAATAGCACTGCCGCCGGCGCATTCTGCTGGCAAAATTCAACCGCCTCGCGAGCATTTCCCGCCTGCGCGGCGTCTAACCCCAGATCACCAATAATACGTTCGGCAATTTCGCGAATGACCTCGGAATCATCGACGATTAGGCAGCATGGTTTGGCGCTCATAATGATAATTTCCTCATCTTAACAACCGCAGCGAAACGTGGCTCTGGTCTAGCGCTATTGTGGACCGCGCACCTTATCCGAGCGTTAACAAACCGGGCCATCCGGCCAATGTTTTAACCGGAAAACGTCGCTTTGAAGATGACCGCCTCGTCGGACCGCTCGACTGAAATCGCACCGCCTGTGCTCGCTATAATTTTCGATGCGAGCAGCGCCGGCGTGAATTTTGGCGCAAGCTCGCTGATGTCGCCATTCAGGGCTCTGACCAGGTCGTCCTGTAATAACAGTTTTTTACCGGTAACGCGGATGGTGAAATCATCGATGGCGCCGGCGATAACCACCGTACCGCCACGCGGCACACTGTCGGCGGCGGCGTAGCTGAGGATCATCAAAACCTTCACGTTTTCCTTCGCGGCAAGCTCGGTCTCCAGTCGCCAGTCGAGATCAGCTTTCAAGGTGTCATAGATTTCTTCAAGCGCCTTGTGGGCGTCCTCAAGACTGATCTGCGCGCCAAAGCCGCCCGCAGCGCCATAGGCCAGACGTGCATAGCTGAGCAGCGCCAGCGCTTTTTTGGCGCCCGAACGCACAAGGTCAAACGCCGCATCGCGCATGACGCTATCCATCTCCGGATCGTCTAACACCTCAACGCCGGAGCTGATCGCGCCGACTGGATTGATGAGGTCGTGACAAACCCTTGAAGAGAGCAGCGCCGATAGCGCCACCGCATCAAGGTCATCGGCTTCGGGCGGCGGAATTTCGTGGGCTTCTGACATGGAACACGATCTCTTTGTTAGCGAAGAGACCTTGTTCACCGATTCGCAAATAAAGCTTAAAGCGTCCGGCAATTAGGCTGTCATTTTTCAATCCAGGCGCCGCTCTGATCACGGACGCAATGGCCCGGCCCTGCCTGACCGATCAGTTTTTCCGCTGTCAGCACTGCCGTCACCTCGACCGAGACGCCATTGCGGCGGGCGATGTCGGCGTAATAGGTCTTGCGGCGTTGGTTGATGTCGCGAACCTCGCGGCGCAACTCAGCGTCAGCCGAGGCGCCTTTGACAATGCCCAAATAACCGTCCGCCTGTTCGCCGACGATGCACTCATCTTTTGCCTGCTCAACGATAGCGCTTGCCGCAGATGCGCTAGTCGGCGTCAACACGACGGCGGCGAGCAATGCAGCGAACGCGCCGGAAGCGAAGCTGATAAAACCATACTTTTTAAAAATTCTCATGCCCCGTCTCCTTCTAAAAGATGTCCGGATTTGTCGCGATGAGATCTTCGATCTCGCGGTCGAGTTTTACACGCACTTCCTGGTCGATCTTGATATTAAGATTGACCTCAATCGGCTTATCGCCGCCCTCAAGCTTGATGGTCGTACAGGCGTTAAGCACTGTTGCGAGCGCCAAAGCAACAAATACCGGCGCCAGCTTTGGTCGCTTGTCTTTAAAGTTCATCACCATCGCGAAGGCCCTTCCGCTCATGCTCTATCAGGTTCGGCGTGACGCAACATGCCAACACCATAGCCGCCGCTTAAGGCGAAATATAGGCGTGAATATGGATTGCTGGACATGATTTCGCCTATTCCTCGCCCTGTTGCGCGCGTTCGATCAAAAGTTCGACATCCCGGGTCAGCACCGCCTGATTTAATAGCTCCAGCAATGCCGCATCCAGCGCGATTTTATAAATCACCGGCACCCGAACCTGTTGTTGGTTGACCCCGACCTCGCCGCTGCCGACAAAGGTGAGTTGAAAATTGAGCCGGCCGTCAAGCGGTCCATTGATCATTACTTTTAACTCATCATATCGAAGATCGCGCAACAGATCGAATGCGATTTGCGACTGATCGTCCGCCTCAGCCGCCTGCGCCGCCGTCTCGCCTCGATAGCGAATGGCGCCCGGGCCTTGCGATTGTAAAAACCCGTTTTCAATGCGCGCCTTACCATCTTCCACCACCAGCGGTAGAACCCCGCTCAATAGTCCCTCTCCAGATAATCCGTCTGCGTCTATATAGTCCAGGACCTTTGCAAGGTCGATATTTTCAGCGCGCAAGGGCGCTGTTGTCTCACCGCCGGCCAGTGAGGCAATGGCGTCAACCACCCCAAGTTCGCCGTCGAACCAGGGAAACAATGCCCGTTCAATGCGCAAGGTTTCATCGCCCGGCATATCAAACCGAATCTCGCCGCCTTCAAGCTGTAAGGCGTCGAGATCTATGCCCCCGACATTGATCGTTTGCGCGCCGTCGGTCGCCACCGGCCAAAGGTTTTTGAAATCTATCTCGCCAGTAAGGCCAATGGTTTTGTTCACCACACGCGTCGGCCCGCCGAAGGTGACATCGCGAAAGGCGAACTTTGCACTTGATGCGACCCCTGACGGCGCCCAGGAAAACGCCGCCGACCCGCTGGCGGCGCCTGTGGTCTCGCCGATATAGCCTTTCAGGACCGGCGCTAACTTTGCCGGCTGGACACCGTCTTTGGCAAAGACAATCTCGTCAAAATGAAATGTCGAAGCGCCGCTCGCCGTTGTCACATCATGAACACCCTTACCTGAACCGAGTGCAGCGCCGCGCGGCGTGCGCAAAGCATAGTCAAACCGGACGTTGCCCGCTTCCAGCACGGCGGCGCCCGAAGCCATGACCGGCGCAATTCTAGGTGAGACTTCGTTTTGCGTGATGCGTACCGTGTCCAGCACCGCCGAAGACCGCATGCTCTCCTTATCGAGCGCAAAGTCAAAATGCCCATGCGCGCCGGTGAAGCGTAGCATCTCATTGAGCGTTAGCGCACCGCCATCAATTGTTCCCGACATCGTGGTTTGGTTGTCCGCAGGCAGATAGGCGCCGCTGAAATGGATTTCCGGCGCCCGTCCCGCAATACGCGTCTCGCCGATCCGGTAACGCACGGCATCCGCCGTCAGCACACCGGTAAAATCAGACCGCGGCGCGCCAGACCAATTTAAATCCACCAGCGCGCCAGCCTCGCCGCAAAGGTTTAAGTCTTTGAGCGCCGCGTCGGTATCTTGCTGTTCAAGGATGAGGCGGGCGCGCGCAAGCGCGATGCATTCCTCGTCAGGCATAGTGATTACCGCACGTTTCGCGGCAAGGTCTGCGTCGATCAGGAGGTTTGTCGTCAATGGCGCATCCTTGATCGTCAACCGACCGATCGATGCGCTGCGTAAGTTCGTCGTCGTGGTGACCTCGGCGTTGACGCGGTCCGGTGCGAGATCAGCGCGGATGACCGCAGAGGCGTGGCCTAGTGACAGAATGTCGGAGCGATACTCGCCGATCTGCAGCGGGACATAAAGCGACCAGCCGTCATTTTTCGTTTGCGCATCTACAGTTGCAGCCATTGACAACCCCGCGCCCTTCATGGCGACGGCGAATCCGATGCGTGCGCCGTCATCGGAACGCTCAAACAACGGCGCGCCGTCCTCTGCCGTAACGATCAGTTCGGCGCGGCCCTCTACTCCATTGGCTTGCCCTGCCTTGCCGGCGCGCATCACCAGCGGCGCATCGGCAACGGTGACGGCAAGCCCCTCATCGGTCAGGGCAACATCTATCCCCGCCTCTATAGACAAAGACGGCGCGCCAAAAATCGCCGCGCGTTGTTCGTCTGTGATCGCTGCGAGGCTTTCTATTTCAATGAGATTTACCTGTGCGGAGTGGAGCCGGATTCTGCCTGATGCGTTAAACGGCGCTTTTGTTCCATCAGCAAGGTCGCGCCCGAACGGGCTCTCCCCGTCAAACGTCAGATCGACATCGCGGACCGGCCCAAACTCGGAAACGACATCGCCGGCAAAACTGCCCGACAACTTAATCAATCCGTCTGCGGAAAGAGCAAGCTCAAGACGAAGCGCCGCGCCTTCAACGGTGACGGTGTCACTGCCTGCGCTTTGGGTTTGCAGTTGCAGGCTGGCGCCGCCGCCGGATGCGGCGTCATAGTCGGCGCGAAGAGAGCCGGTCGCAGAACCGCGCGGCGCGGCGACGACAAGCCGAATATCGCGCGCAGCAAACTTGTCAAAGGGAAATCCGCCCGCATCTCCGCCGCCGGATTTTTGTTCAATACCGGGCAAGCGCACGGTCCCGTCCGCCGCAACCTCAAGCCTCGCCTCACCGGGACCAACCGTGATGGCCTCAACACGACGCTTAAACAAAAGCGTTCGCCAGTGATAACGTGCTTCAACCGTATCAATAATGAACGCCTCGCCGCCCTCCGGCCCGGCGGCGACGCCGGCGAGCGAGATTTTTTCAAGTGAAAGGCCGCTCACCCGTGCTTTGGGATTTTCAAGCCCGGCGGCGCTCATCGCCGAACGCAGCGCGTAACCGGCAACGGGAAGCCGCACCAGATAGAGCCCGGCCGCGACAACGGCCAGGAAAACCAGCGCCCCCAATATATACTGCCACGCCCGCATCTTACTCACTTCCCTCAAAGGCGACCGTTCCTTTTCGGCGTCGGTTAACGCTAAAAAGGTCTAATTCTAAGCGTCCGCCGCGCCCAGCATGCAGAAAATTGCAGGATTTGGCGAGGCATGTCATGTAGCCTTCGCTGGCAGGTAAAAATCCGCCAGTTTGGCCCTGTTGATATGGAACCTGCCGGGCCGGAATTTGAGTTTCACCTTGATGCGACAAATCTGTGTCGCTGCACATTTTTTCGCCATACCGGCAACCCACGAGTAGCCCCCGCCCATGCCCGCATCGCCGAGCCAAATTGTTGAAACGGGCGCGTTTGCTGAGCCAAACCCCGCGCCGGGCAGCATTGAGGCTGCCTATTGTCCGGTTGAGCGCCGGCGCCGCGGGCCGGCCGCACTCGCTGCATCGATGACGGTGCTGTTCGCGGGCGTTACTTTTCTCGCCTATGCGATGATGTCGACGCCGGTGCGGTTGAGCCCTGCGTCTTCTGTCGAACGAGAAGGGTTCGAGCAGCAGGCCGACATCGCACTGAGTACTGAGCCGACGCTGCGGGCGGAAGACATTATCGTTGCCGAGACGCTGCCAGAACCCGCGCCCCGCACCCTGACCGTCGCCGAGGCGCTCGCGGAATCGCGCGCCGCACGCGAAGGCGCGCAGGCCAACCCTGGCCCACCGCCTCAACCGGACGCCAATCTCGTTGACGCAAAGTCGGACACTGGTTTCATGCCGCGTCTTAAGCCGGCGTCCAAAGTTACGCCAAACCTGCGCCCATCCGGACAAGCGCGTGCAGCAAAAATCGGCGGTTTTCTTATCGCCGAGACGAGCGATGCGCCGCCGCCATTTTTTTTCCCGAGCGATATTGAGCGCCAAACGCAAAACACTGCGCCGCCCGCCGTGCTCTATGCTGGCGACCTTGAGCGCTCGCTCCGCGACATTCGCATTCGCATCACAAAAGGCGAGAACTTTGTCGATGCGTTGAAGCGCGCCGGCGTCAACGCCCGCGATCGCAATGACGCCGCCCACGCTTTTGGCAAGCACTACAATCTCCGTCGGCTTCGTCCGGGTCAGGAGTTTTTGCTGACCCTTGGCCAGCCCTATGAAACACTGTTCCAGAACGCCGCCAGCGGCGGCGGCGGCGGCGTCCGGCTGGTCGCACTTAAGTTTCGCGCCGATGCTGAAAATCGCATCCTCGTTCACCGCGAAAAATCCGGCACATTCGCCGCTGAGACCGCCGCCGTCCCACTGACAACCCGCATGCTGTCGGTTGCCGGGCGCATCGACGGTAGTCTTTATCTGTCGGCGAAAGCCGCCGGCGCGCCTGACCAGATTATCGCCGACCTTGCTGACGCCTTTTCCTATGACGTTGATTTTCAACGGGAAATCTTCGGTGGTGACGAGTTTGAAGCGATCTTCGAGGCGCGTTACGACGACCAGGGCGCACTGGTTTCGACCGGCGATATCGTCTTTGCGCGGCTTTATTGGCGCGGACGCTCGCGCGAGAAAGGCTATTACCGCTTTGCATCGAAAACCGACGGCAAGCGCGGCGATTATTACGACGCATCCGGACAAGGCGCCAAACGCCTGCTGATGAAAACACCGATTGACGGCGCGCGCCTGTCGTCGCGTTTTGGCAGCCGCAAACACCCAATCCTCGGCTATCGCCGCGCCCATAAGGGGGTCGATTTCGCGGCCGCGCGCGGCACGCCGATCAAAGCCGCCGGCGACGG
>JAJFFX010000077.1 GCA_021776455.1 Hyphococcus sp.
TTTGAGGCCGGCTCGCCCGACAAAGCGCCAGCTGAGGTGTTAAAACTGGTGGAGGCGTTCTATGCGCCGCCGCTGGAGGCCTTTCGCGCCGCGCTTGCCCGCTCAATGGACAATCCTTAAGCTTTGGTTAAGGCGGTTTCCCCAAATTCGACACAATGTATTGTATTATTTGCAGCCGCCCATAAAGGTGGCGCGCCGCATATCGGCTATCAGGAGTTATGGCGATGAGATTCTTTTCTGCGACCCGGACAGTTTTTGTAATGATCGCTATGGCGATGACGTTTGCAGGCGCCGCCGAGGCGGCCTCCAAAGCAAAGATAGAGCGGCGCACGGACAATGCGCTTCATGAATTTACCGACACGATCAGCGGCGCTGACGCGGTGTTGGCGCAGGCGGCCGGCTATTTGGTCTTTCCATCGATTAAGAAGGCGGGCATCGGCATTGGCGGCGAATATGGACAAGGCGCTTTGCGCATCGGCGGCAAGACGGTCGCCTATTATTCAACCGCCGCGGCCTCTATCGGCTTTCAGCTCGGCGCCCAGGCGCGTCGGCAAATTATTGTGTTCCTCGACCCGGAAGCGTTGAAGAAATTTCGCGCCAGCAGCGGTTGGGAAATCGGCGTTGACGCATCTGTCGCAGTGATAACGCTGGACGCTGGCGGCGCCATCGATACGACGCAGCTCAATCAGCCGATCGTCGCCTTCGTCTTCGACGGCAAGGGGCTGATGTATAATCTATCGCTCGAAGGCTCGAAGATCAGCCGCATCAAGCAGGATTAAGCACTGCCCCCGGTGCTACTTTATTTTAGAGCGAATAAACCCGAACAGGTTTGCAGCCGTAACGGAAAAAAGTACGATCAGGCCAATATAAAAAGTTGGCCAGCCCGAATATAGCTTGATAGTTGTCGCGGCCTGCTGAAACAGGACGACAGCACTTGCTTGCGGTAAAATGCCTGAGGCCATGAGGGCGAGCGGCGCGTTCTCCAGAAATTCCGTAACAAGATAAATGTACGGCAAAAGCAGAAAATATCGTAAAGGGCTGGCTTGAAGGCGAAAGCGCTTCAGGCCGAGGCTGATCAGGATTGAAAGGACCAGCATATTTAAGATGGCATACGGAATATCGACAATTTGCCAGAGGATATAGCGTCCCGTGGCCTCGCCAAGCACAGAAAAAGCGAGCGCAGGTTGGCTAGCGGAAAAGCCAGGGATCATTTCAGGAAGCGTACCCGCCGCCTCAAGGGCTTGTGTCCATGGGCTTGATGTGAAGAACGCCCAATAATTGAAAATGAATAGCAACACAAACCAGATTGCGAGACGGCGCCATTGCGCTTGTTCAATCCGGGCTTGAAGGAAGCTATTCATGTGCAATTTCTCATAGCGCGGCGGTCACGTCTTATTGAAGCAAATCAATCGCCGCCAGATGCGCGCGAATTTCTCCTTCGGAGAGGAATGATCCGCGGAAGCTGTTTTTGGCGAGCGTCTTGATGTCGTCCTTGCTGAGATCAAGGGCGTTGATCACGGCGGTGTAATTATCGTTCACATAGCCGCCGAAATAGGACGGATCGTCGGAGTTCACGGTCGCGCGCAAGCCTAGATCCAGCATTGTCTTGAGTGGATGCGCGGTCATATCCTCGACGACGCAAAGTTTCAGGTTTGACAAGGGGCAAACTGTCAGCGTCATTTGTTCGCTGGCGAGC
The DNA here is from genome assembly GCA_021776455.1 of Hyphococcus sp. Lineage (GTDB taxonomy): Bacteria > Pseudomonadota > Alphaproteobacteria > Caulobacterales > Parvularculaceae > Hyphococcus. The sequence goes on from JAJFFX010000077.1 coordinate 1,697, forward strand.
CGTTTAACCAACGCGTCATCTTCTAGCGAGCGATTGCCGTGGTCGAGCCGGTCTATGTGCAACAAATCAAGCGCTTCATAAACATAATCCGGCGGGCCTTCCTCACCGGCATGAGCGACAAGCTTCAGTTTGCGTTCGCGCGCGGCCTTGAAGACGCGCTCAAATTTCGATGGTGGGTGGCCGAGTTCCGATGAATCAAGACCCACCCCGTCGATCTGGTCGAGCCATGGCTCCGCGGCGCGCAAAGTGTCGACGGCGCTTTCTTCGGGCAGATGCCGTAGGAAGCACATGATTAATTTGGAAGTCATGCCGAATTGTTTTTTTGCCTGTGAGAGCGCCGTCAAAATACCGCCAATCGCGGTGTCAAACGCCACGCCGCGCTCGGTATGTCCCTGCGGGTCGAAGAAAATCTCCGTATGGCGAACATTGTCAGTGCGCACCCGATTGAGATAGGCCATGGTGAGGTCAAAGAAGTCCTCTTCGGTGTTGAGAACGCCCATGCCTTGATAATATATATCGAGAAAGTCCTGCAGGTTTGAAAAATGATATGCAGCGCGAACTTCCTCAACCGATTTAAACGGAATTTCGATCTTATTGCGCTGCGCGAGCGCAAACATCAGCCCAGGTTCAAGGCTGCCCTCAATATGAAGATGCAATTCCGCCTTGGGCAGGCTTGCCGCATAGGCGATAAGTTGGTCTTTCAATGTTACGCCTTTCGCATGGGTTGGGGGCTCCAATAGGTCAGCGAGCGCCACAGCCATTCAAACGGCCCGAAGCGATATCGCGCCAGCCAAAGTGGCGACCAGATCAAAATAGCAATCCAGATGGCGGCCATCGTCATGGCCTGTTCGGGATAGCTCACCGTGCCGATGCGGCTGAAACCGGGCGGGCCGTAATAAAGAATAACGCCGATAACCGAACACATCAGATAGTTGGTGAGCGCCATCCGTCCGGCCGCCGCAAACGGCGCCCGTATCAGCCCCAGAAACGGGAGCTTAGCGAGCGCCATAACCAGCGCGGAATAACCGAAGGCATGCGGCAGGCTCCCCCAATATTGAGCAGATTGCGCACCGGCGAGTCTCAAAGGGTCAAATTCCACGGTGAACATCTGTACGGTCGCATAATTCGAACCGATATACCCGATAGCAAGCGCTGCTGCGCCGAGTATAACATAGCGCAGAAACGACCAGCCGAGCGTGAAGAAGCCCATTTTGTAAAGCGCCATGCCAAACATCATCACGCCGATATTGCGCGGCGCGAGAAATATCGACTGGACCATCTGAAACAACAGTGCATTTGGCGCCGTTTCCGGCAAGCGCGCGAAGAACCCGCCGCGATAGGCCTCGATTTCCGCAGCAATCGCTTCCGGCGGTGGCGCAAACATTTGCGCAAGCATCTCATCACGCTGCTCCGCCGGCATGTGTTCGAGTGCAAAGTGTTGCGCGACCATCATCAAAGAAGCGAGCGCAATCAAAATAAAGCCAACAATGAAAAGCGTGCGCACCCGCCAGCGACGGGCCAGTACGACGATCAGCCCGGCGATTGCATAGGGTGTCAAAATATCGCCGAACCAGATCAGATAGGCGTGCAGCGAGCCAAGGATGAGAAGCCAGAACATGCGCCGGTAGTGCAGGCCAAATTTGGGCGAAGGTTTTTCTTCGCCGACCATCAAGACAATGCCGGCGCCGAACAGGGCGGAGAAGATGGTGATAAACTTAAACTGGAAGAACGTTGAGGCGATCCCCCAGATGTCGCGGCCTTCGCCGACGAAAAATTGCGTATTCAGCGACGGGTTGGCGAAGTACGCCACCGGCATCGCCATCGCTTGAATATTAATCGCCAAAATGCCAAGCACGGCGACGCCGCGCAAAATATCAAGGCTTTCAAATCGGTCCTGTTGCGGTCCTGCCAGCATGGTCCCTCTCCCATTTCATCCGTAAGGGGCCAAACCTACCCAAACTGCGCACATTTTTTAAGCCCAAAGGCTAGCGATCTGAAAATTTCGCCGCGCCACCGTCACGCTTGATCGTAAAAGTGGCTTTTTCAAAGGCGGTATAATCCCGGCTCTCAACTGTATCAATTGCCATAAAGCGCGCCTTGGCGGTCTCGCGGCCGATCTCCAAATCGATATATCCGTGATCTTCTCCGGAGAGATAGCGCACGTCGTCGTTTTCGCTGACGGTGAGAGCCGTATATTCGGAGCCTTTGCCGCCGAGGAAACCTTTGCGGTAGGGCGAAGGCGAGGTCACGGAATGAGCGCCCAGTTCAACCCCGCGATGCGCGCCATTCCTGTCGGTAAGATCGTTGGCCCACCAGGTATGGGTGTCGCCGGTGACGACAATCATGCCGTCGCCGCCAGCCTCGCGCACCATCTCGTAGAACCGTTCGCGCGCCGCCGGATACCCATCCCAGGCGTCGAAATTCGTAGGCAGACCGAGCTTGGAGATTTCAACGAAGGCGCGACCCTGATCCCATGTCGCCTGCAGCGCATCGATATCTTCTTCGGTCATATACGGATTTAAGTCCGGCGTTATAACCTTTGCCATGATGATCTGGTTGGCGATCAGCCGCCAGGGCTGGCCGTCGTCTGCGGACTGGCGGATAGTGCGCGCGAGATAATCGGTCTGGGCGCGGCCCAGCATTTCGCGGCTTTGGTCCCAGAGGATATCGGTCTTAAAATGCGCGACGTCGTCGTCAGTTTTCAGATTACTGACGATTTCACCATATTCAAATCCGCGCGCGCGCGCCATCAGCCGCGTTTCAATTGCGCACAATGTTAGAAGGTCGCCATAAGAGTAGGAACGAAAAAATGCTTCCGGCGCCCCGGCGGGCTCGCGCACCGGCATCCACTCATAATAAGCCTGGAGCGCGGCGCGGCGGCGCACCACCCATTCGCCTTCGGTTTCCGGCTGGTGGTTTTCCGCGCCGTCTTTCCACGAATTATTCGATGTTTCATGATCGTCCCAGATTGCAATCATCGCATGCGCTGCATGCATCGCTTGGCTTGATGGGTCGGCTTTATATTGTGCATGGCGGCGGCGGTAATCGTCAATGGTGATGATCTCATGCGCGGGTTCATGTTCGCGGCCCAATGCGTCGCCGGCCTCACCTCCATAACCGTCGCGGCCATATTCGTAAATGTAATCGCCAAGATGAATGACCGCGTCGATATCATCGCGCCGGGCAATCTGGTCATAGACATTGAAATAACCGAACGGAAAGTTTGTGCACGAGACGACCGCAAACCGGGCGCTGTCGATTGCGCCGGTGGGGAGAGTGCGGGTGCGGCCGACCGGCGAGGTTTCTTCGCCGGACCGGAAGCGATAATAATAAACTGTCCCAGGCTCGAGATCGGTGAGCAGGGTTTTGACGGTCCAGTCGCGCGATGCGCCGGTGATGGTCTCGCCTTTGGCGAGGATGCGGGTAAAGCCTTTGTCGGCGGCCAGCTCCCAGACTACCGTTGCGGTAGAACCGGGCGCCGCCTCGAAATCGCTGACCCGGGTCCAGATAATGGCGCTGTCCGGCCCCGGATCGCCGCTGGCCACGCCATGCGTAAAGATGCCGCCCGCGCCTTGGTTGGGCGCGTTATAAGGCGTCGTTATCGGCTCCTTAGAACATGAGGCGGCGCTGACGGCGAGGCCTGAAAAGAGCGCATTGCGGCGCGTGATCTTGGTCATGGAATAGTTTCCCCTTCGGCTGAGCCCATGTTGCGGCGCATGATGGCGGCGCGAGAATATTACGCTAGTCTTATGGCATGAAGATCGATGAATTCGAATAGTGTTTAACACAAATGACTGAGGGAATGATGCGAAAATTGCGATGGACGGCGCTAGCCGTTCTATTGGTCAGTGCCTGTGCGCAGGAGGCCGACGACGAGGGGACAACAGAGGCGGCTGCGGATGCAACCGGCGCCGAGGCGGCGCCGCAAAGCACCGCCGCGCCAGACGCCGCCCAGGATTTTGACGATAAAGGCGAAAACGGCGTGGTGCGTCCGCCGCTAGATCCTTATCCGTCAACTTATGAGGCTTATGCATCCGGCGCGACACTGATCACTGGGGCGACCATCCTGACGGGCCTCGGCGAACGCATCGATAACGGATCTATCCTTTTGGAGGGCGGTAAAATCACCGCGATTGGCGCTGCCGGTGCGGTCGATGTCCCAGCCGGGACGAACACGGTTGACGCCGCCAACAAATGGGTGACGCCCGGCGTCATCGATATCCACTCCCATCTTGGCGATTACCCCTCGCCTTCGACCAAATCAACGTCGGATGGTAATGAAGTGACCTCGCCAAATACCGCACATGTGTGGGCGGAACATTCGGTCTGGCCGCAGGATGCAGGGTTTACGCGGGCGCTTGCCGGCGGCGTAACGTCGCTTCAGGTGCTGCCGGGGTCGGCCAATCTCTTCGGCGGCCGTTCGGTCATTTTAAAAAATGTTCCTTCACGGACGGTCCAAGGCATGAAGTTTCCGGGCGCGCCTTATGGTTTGAAGATGGCGTGCGGCGAAAATCCAAAACGTGTTTATGGCGATAAAGGCGGGCCCGGCACGCGCATGGGCAATGTCGCTGGCTACCGTGCGGCCTGGATTGAGGCGGCCGATTATAAGAAGCAATGGGATGACTATTGGAAGTCTTATAAGGAGTGGGCCGAAAAAGGCGATGACAAGGATGCTGACGCGGAAGAGGAAGATGCGCCTGAGGCGCCGTCCCGCGACCTCAAGCTGGAAACGCTGGCTGGCGTTCTTGGTGGCGACATTCGCGTCAATATGCATTGTTACCGTGCGGATGAAATGGTTCAGGTGCTCGATATCGCCAGGGAGTTCGGCTACAAGGTCTCAGCCTTCCATCATGCGATCGAGGCCTACAAAATCGCCGATTATCTCGCCGAAAATGGCGTCTGCGCTGCGATGTGGGCGGATTGGTGGGGCTTTAAGCTGGAAGCCTATGATGCGGTGACCGAAAACGCGGCGCTTGTCGATGCGCAAGCCAATAGCTGCGCGATCATCCATTCCGATAGCGCCACTGGCGTGCAGCGGCTCAATCAGGAAGCGGCGAAAGCGATGGCGGCGGGGTGGCGCATCGGTCTTGAGATTGCGCCAGAAGACGCCATCGCCTGGATCACCGCCAATCCGGCAAAATCGATGGGCATCCTCAATCAGACCGGGACGCTGGAGACCGGTAAGATGGCCGATATTGTAATCTGGAATGGCAATCCGTTTTCAGTCTACGCCAAAGCCGAACAGGTCTTTATCGACGGCGCATTGATGTATGACCGGTCCGATCCCAAACGCTCGCCGCGGATGGATTTTGAAATTGGACAGCAAGACAACGATCATACCGGAGGGGCAGGTCAATGAGCGCTATGAACCATAAACCGATCATTACCGCGGTGTTCTCGGTATTTGCCCTGACCGCCGCCGGCAATGCCGTTGCGCAAACCGCTCCAACAACGGCGATCATGAATGGCGAGGTGCACACCGCCGCCGGCGCGGTGATCAAAAATGGTGATGTGATCATGAGAGGCGGCGTCATCGTCCAAGTCGGCGCCGATCTGATCGCGCCCACCGGTGCGCGTGTGATTGATGCGTCGGGAAAAGTGGTCACGCCTGGCATATTCGCGCCGCTTTCTGCAATTGGCCTTATCGAGATTAGCCTTGATGAGGAGGCCAATGACGCCGGTCCTGACCGCGGTGAAGGATTTCCCCTCGGCGCCGCACTTGATGCGGTGGATGCGTATCGGCGCACCTCAACATTGATCGCGATCAATCGCGCCGGCGGCGTGACGCGTGCAATGATGGCGCCCGAACCTGGCGACTCTCTTTTCGGCGGTCATGGCGCGGTGATTGATATGTCTGGCGGCGTTGATTCTGTCACCAAGCCCCGGGCGGCGCAGATCGCGGTGATGGGTTCCCGCGGCGCATCGCGCGCTGGCGGCACGCGCATGGGCGCCTGGGCGTTGATGCGCGAATATCTCGATGAGGCGCGGTCCTATGCCGCCAATCCCAACGCTTATATTCGCCGCAATCGGGAGGATCGGTTTGCACTTTCGGATTTGAAAGCGCTGGGCGCGGTGGTCTCCGGTAGCCAGCCCTTGATCGTACATATCAATGGCGAGGCTGATATTCGCAATTTAATCCGCCTCAAGACGGCTTATGGCCTGCGCGTGATTATTGCTGGCGGATCGGAAGCCTGGAAGGTTGCCCAACCGCTGGCTGCCGCCGATATCGCTGTGATCCTTGATCCGATGACCAACTTGCCGAGCCAGTTTGAGGATTTGGGTGCAACGCTTAAAAACGCCGCCCGGCTCAATGCCGCCGGCGTCAAAATCGCTTTTTATAACCCGCCAGGTTTTGGCGCGCATAATCTGCGATTGTTGACCCAACAGGCCGGCAACGCCGTCGCTGAAGGCTTGCCCTATGAGGCGGCGATTGCCGCGCTGACGATCAGCCCGGCCGAGATGTTTGGCCTTGGCGGCGAGCTGGGCTCGATTGAACTCGGCAAGATTGCCGATATCGTTATTTGGGATGGCGATCCTCTTGAGGTTACGACTGTACCGCAGGCGGTGTTCATTAATGGCGTAGATCAGGATTTGAATACCCGCCAGGCGGCGTTGCTGTCTCGTTATCGCGATCTATCGCGGGGCGCCTTGCCGTTCGCCTATCGCGGCGGTGAATAACCGTGGCGCTATAAATTAACCGTCCGCAGAAGGGTTTATGCTTTTGCGGACGGTCGTATTGGTGGCGATAAAGCTCAATACAACCGTCGGGATGAGGCCGAAACCGATCAGCATTAAAGCCGCGGGCGCGGCGTCGGCGAGACGTTCATCTGACGCCAGCCGGTATATTCGCGTGGCCAGGGTTTCAAAATTAAACGGCCGCAACAACAATGTCGCCGGCAGCTCCTTGGCGATGTCGATCATGATGATCGCCGCGCCCGCCGCGACCGCGCCGCGCAGTTGCGGCCAGTGAATATTTTGCAAAACGCTTGCCGGTCCCGCGCCGAGCATTCTTGCAGCGTCATCCATCTGTGGGCTGATTTGTTGCAAACTGCCCGCAACGGCGTTGTACCCGGCTGTGACAAAACGCGCCATATAGGCGTAAAGAAGAACGCCAAGACCGCCGGCGAGCGGCAGTCCGCTCGCGCGCGACAGCCCCGCCGTGAGCGCCAATACGCCGATGGCGATCACCGCGCCCGGAATGGCGTAGCCGAGCGTTGCAACGCGCAACGCCAGCTTGCCAACGGGCGATGCCGTCCGCCGCGCCGTGTAGCCAAGGAAAACAGCAAGCGTGATGGTCAGCGCGCCGCCAATGCCGGCGACCAACGCAGTGTTCGCGAGCGCGCTATTGAGCCCGCGCGCGGCGCCTGCGGTCAAACCGGGATCAAATTTGGCAATTAAAACGCCGGCCGGGAGGACAAAGCCGAGGACCACAGGAACGAGGCAAAACAAAATCGCCAACGCCGCGGCGAGTGGCGACAGCTTCAGCCGCTGGGCGCGGCGATGCGCCTTGACACTGTCCACATTTTCGCCGCGGCGTCCGGCCTCTTCGATGAGGACCAAAATGAGCGCCACAAAAAACAGGCCGACGGCAAGCTGTGTGGCGCCGCCAAGGTCGCCGAGCCCCTGCCAGGTTCTAAAAATCCCGACGCTTAAGGTCGCAACGCCAAAAAAGTCGGCAACCCCGTAATCAGCGGCAGTCTCCATCAGCGCTAGCGCCAGACCTCCGGCCAGTGCTGGGCGCCCCATGGTCAGCAAAACCCGCCAAGCCGCATGGGCAGGGCTTGCACCAAGTGCGCGCGCAGCCTCCATAAACGCCGACGAACGCCCCGCCAGCGATGCGCAGAGCGCCAGATAGACATAAGGATAAGTCATCAGTGTAAGAATAAAAGCTGTGCCGGGTAGAGAGCGTATCTCGGGCAGTTTGTCCGTGCCAATTATTTCGGCGATGGGCCCGAACGGCCCGAGAAAATCGCCATAGGCATAGGCGGCAACATAGGCCGGGATCGCAAATGGCAGCGCTAGTGCGACCTTCATCACGCGCCGCCCGGGAAATTCTGTAAGCGAGACGGCCATCGCCGCGCCTGCGCCGAGCGCGCCTGCGCCGCCTGCGACCAGCAAACACAAAAAAATCGTGCCGGACAAATAGCGCAAGCCAACGCCGGACAAAAATGTCCAGTCTAGTCCCGGTGGCGCCAATGCGCCGAGCAAGGTTGTGACTATCGGTGCGGCGATAGTGATTGCGGCGGCGCCAAGCGCGAAAGCGCCCAGCCCCGTCAGGCTCTGTCTTCTGTGTCCAATTGACTTGGCGCCGTTCATGGCGTTCCTTCGCCTTATGCATCATCGAAACGTGACATCTATGCGAAACTGCGTCATTTCCAAAGCCGGTCCCATCAAAATGGGTCAATTGCACGCAGTCTTATGAGCCTTGTTCTTCGCGATATCAGCCACCGCTACGGCGCCGTTCTGGCGGTGGATGGCGCCAGTTTTGAGGCGGCGCCGGGCGAAATTCTTTGTCTTTTCGGCCCCTCAGGGTGTGGTAAAACCACGCTTTTGCGTATCGCTGCGGGGTTGGAGTGTCTGCAAAGCGGCAGCGTTGAATTGTATGGCAAGCTGCTAGCCGCGCCCGGTCGTGAGACGCCGCCGGAGCGGCGACCAATCGGGTTCGTATTTCAGGATCTGGTTTTGTTTCCGCATATGACGGTTGAAAAGAACATCGCTTTTGGCCTGGGCGCAGAGGCCGGCGACGCAAAAGCACGGATTGCCGCGCAGATTAATACCATGCGCCTCGACGGTCTGGCCAAGCGTTATCCACATGAACTTTCCGGTGGGCAACAGCAAAGAACCGCGCTGGCGCGCGCACTCATCCGCGGCCCAAAGGCGTTGCTGCTCGACGAGCCTTTTGCCAGCGTTGATGCGGTTCTGCGTCGCCGCCTGCGCGAAGATTTGCGCCGTATACTGAAAGAACAAAGCGTGGCGGTAGTGCTGGTCACCCATGACCCGGAAGAGGCGCTGGCGCTGGGCGACACGATTGCGCTGATGCGCGACGGCCAGATCGTCGAGACGCAAACCCCGGCGGCGTTGTTTGAGGCGCCACAAACCCCGGAAGGGGCGATGATTTTCCCCGGAAGCCAGACGCTTTACGGCGCTGTCGAGCGGGAAAAACTCATCACAGCCTTTGGCGATCTCGACGCTGAGGGCCTGACTGACGGCCCGGGGCTCGCGGTGTTGCGCCAAGGCGCAATTTCTACCGAGCGCGATCCGGAGGGGGCCTGTCAGATTACCGACGCGCGCTTTGTCGGACCGGGATGGACGGTCGATCTCGCCTCGGATCTCACCGCCGATTTGGCGGGGGCCGGGACGATCCGCGTCGCGATGGCGCAAAAACCGCGCATTGGCGCTCGCGTCAATCTATCCTTTGCTGGTCTCGGAATTTTTATCTATAAAAATCAATAGATTATGCCTATTGAGCTTTTACCGTGATGTGCTATTAAGAATTAGTCGCAATTAAACCAACCAAAGCAAACCCTCATGACCCATTTCCTTTGCTCCGCCGTTCATCCGTCCAATTTTTCGACCCGCCAACAGCCGATCACCCTATCAGCGTTTAAGCTGGCAGTGCTTTGGCGCGCCGCGCTGATCGGCGCGATGGCGCTGACGGCGGCGGCTTGCGGAGAGGCGACAACGAAGGCGGATGCTGGCGCTGACGGTGCGCCAAGCCAGGAGGCCGGCGAGGTGAATGTCTATTCCGGGCGCCATTATGATTCTGACATCGTGCTGTTTGATACGTTCACGGAAGAAACTGGAATTAAAGTGAATGTGATTGAAGCGGGCGGCGATGCGCTGATCGAGCGCATTGCGCGCGAAGGCGACGCCTCGCCGGCTGACCTGTTCATTACCGCGGATGCCGGCATCTTATGGCGCGGCGAACAACGCGGAATTTTTCGCAGCAACGACAACGAAGCCTTGAAAGCCCGCGTCCCGGCGCAATTTCGTCATCCGGAAGGCAAATGGTACGGGCTGTCCAAGCGTGCGCGGATTATTATCTACAATCGTGAAATGGGCCTGCCGGAAGGTTTTAGCCGCTATGACGACCTTGCCGACCCCGCCAATGCCGGAACTATTTGTGTGCGGTCGTCTTCCAATATTTATAACCAGTCCCTGCTCGCCTCAATCATCGCTCATGAAGGCGAAGCGGCGGCGGAAGACTGGGCGCGCGGCGTGGTTGCGAATTTCGCCCGCAAGCCGCAAGGCAACGACACTTCGCAAATTGAGGCGGTTGCGGCGGGGCAGTGCCGGCTTGGCATTGTGAACAGCTATTATGTCGCGCGTTTTATCGGCTCGGATGACGCCGACAAAGCCACGATTGGCGACAAGCTCGGCGTGTTGTTTCCCGACCAATCGGGGCGCGGAACCCACATCAATATTTCCGGCGCCGGGATTTTGACCCATGCGCCAAACGCCGCCAACGCTGAGGCGTTGCTGGCGTTTCTCTTGCGCGATGAAAGCCAGCAAGCCTTCGCCATCGGCAATAATGAATATCCGGTGGTCGCTTCAGTGGCGCCGTCTGGTCCGGTTGCGGCGTTGGGCGCGTTCCGGACGGATGATTTGCCGGTTGCAGCGCTTGGCGCCAATCAGCACGCGGCGGTGCAGATTTTCGACCGCGTCGGCTGGCCTTAGCCATTGCAGGCGGCGGGGTCAGTCAAAGTCAATAATTTTGCGATTTTCGGTTGTTTTGGCGGTGATTTTTCCCCCATGGGTTTCTTTTTTGATATAACAAAGATATAACATGCCTCCGGACGTAACGGAGTAAGCAATGACGCGGGAAAATGACGCTACTAATGGTGCGAATGGCAGCGGCGCGATAATGCGCGACCGGCCGGCGGGCCTGGCGAAAAATGAAAAGCTGGTCTGGAATGTGCTGGCCGCAACGACCGAGCCGCTAAAGGCTTATGAAATTCTCGACGGCCTGAAAGAACAGGGCGTACGTGCGCCGATGACGGTCTATCGCGCGCTTGAGGGCCTGGAAACCAAGGGCCACATTCATAAGCTCGACGGTCTGAACGCCTTTGTTCTATGCAACCACGAAGCAGGTCCGCATGCAGTGCAGACATTTTTAGTGTGTGAAGGATGTTCAACGGTGACGGAACTGGAAATGGTTGCGGTTGAGGCCAATATCACGCCGGCGGTGCGGGCGGCTGACTTTGATATGCACACCGCCCGGTTGGAGATCAAAGGCACATGCGTCTCATGTGCTGAGGCAGCCTGAGCCGACAGATTAGCGCTTGCGCGGCGCCTTGCAGAATCATTGACTCCCAATAGTTGGAGCTTATGCTCGCGCGCGTCGGCGCGAGTAACTTTTGCGGCGGCGCGCCCATGCGGGAGAGACTGGCCTTTTCTGGTCAGCGCCGAAGGAGCAACCGCCCCGGAAACTCTCAGGCAAAAGGACCGCATTGGCCAAGGAAGGCTGGAAAGAGGACGGCGCAGATTTTGCCGCCCCACCGACGGAGTAAGCGGCGCAAGGTTTTGCCGGCCCGCGAAATCTCTCAGGTGCCCGTGACAGCCGGGGTTGCCGCGTCGATTTTGACGCCGGCGATCTTGGGAATGTCAGATGGCGCAAACACTCAAAACCACCCCGCTTCATGAACTTCACCTCTCGCTTGGCGCGAAGATGGTTGAATTCGCCGGCTATGATATGCCGGTGCAATATCCGCTCGGTGTGATGAAAGAACATCTCCACACCCGCGAGAAGGCCGGGTTGTTTGACGTCTCGCATATGGGCCAGGCGGTGATTGTTTCCGACACGCACGAGGCCGCTGCTAAAGCGCTGGAGACGCTGGTTCCGGGCGAAGTCCAAAAACTCGGGATAGGGCGTCAACGCCTGACCGTATTGCTGAATGACAGCGGCGGCATTCTCGATGATTTGATGGTAAGTCGTCCGCCTACGGATGGCCGGTTGAACATCGTCGTCAATGGCGCCTGCAAAGAAGACGATTACGCCTATCTCGACGCGCGTCTGCCCGCGGGCGCAAACCTGGAACGGTTTGATAATCGAGGGTTGTTGGCGTTGCAGGGGCCAAAGGCGTCGGCGGTCCTCGCCAAACATGCGCCGGAAGCGGCGGAAATTAAATTTATGCGTTTTGCTGAGATAGAGATCGGCGACATCATGGCGGTTGTAACGCGCGGCGGCTATACCGGTGAGGATGGGTTTGAAATTTCCACCTGGGCGGACGATACGCAAAAACTTGCGAGGCTTCTTCTCGATGACGACCGCGTCGAGCCGGTTGGCCTTGGGGCGCGTGATTCCTTGCGTCTTGAAGCCGGAATGTGTCTTTACGGGCATGATTTAAATCCGGAGATCTCGCCAGTGGAGGGCAATATTGCCTTCACCATCGGCAAGCGGCGCCGTGAGGAGGGCGGGTTTCCAGGAGCTGCGCGTATTTTGCGCGAATTGGCGGACGGGCCCGCGCGGTTGCGCGTCGGCATCCTACCCACCGGCCGGGCGCCGGCGCGCGAGGGCGCAAAAATTCAGTCTACAGATGGAACGGACATCGGCGTTGTCACCTCCGGCGGGTTTGGGCCCAGTGTCGGCGGTCCGGTGGCGATGGGATATGTCAGTACTGAGCACGCCGCGACCGGAACGGATATCCAGTTAGTTGTCAGGGGCAAGGCGTTGCCTGCCCGCATCACCGACATGCCGTTCACGCCGCACCGATATTTTCGAGGATAGGGAGACTTAAAATGACTATTATGTACACCAAAGACCACGAATGGGTCCGTGCTGATGGCGATCTTTATGTCGTTGGCATCAGCGCCCACGCCGCTGAACAGCTCGGCGATGTTGTTTTCATTGAACTGCCGGAAGTCGGAAAAACCTTTGCCAAAGGTGACGATATGGCGGTGGTGGAATCGGTAAAGGCGGCCTCTGATGTGTACGCACCGATCTCCGGCGAGATAATGGAAGTGAATTCAGCAGTTGTTGATGAACCGGCCAAGATCAACGAAGACGCGATGGGCGCGGCCTGGTTTATCAAGATGAAACCGAGCAATGCGAGCGAGATTGAAGCGCTGATGGACGAGGCGGCGTATAAAGACTTTGCGGAGAACAGCTAGGCGATGCGCTACCTCCCCCTCAACGACGCTGACCGCAGCGCGATGCTCAAAACCATCGGCGCGGCGAAAATTGATGACCTGTTCGACGATGTGCCTGCCGATGTGTTAAACGCCAGTTTTGACCTACCTACCCATGCGGGCGAGTTGGAGGTTGAGCGTGCGCTGGGCGCGATGGCGGCGAAGAACCGCGCTGCCGGCGACGGTCCGTTTTTTATCGGCGGCGGCGCCTATAAGCACCATATTCCGGCGACTGTTGACCATATTATTCAGCGTTCGGAGTTTTTGACCGCCTATACGCCCTACCAGCCGGAAATCGCGCAAGGAACGCTGCAATATCTGTTTGAGTTCCAGACCCAAGTTGCGGCCCTTTCCGGCATGGAGGTCGCGAATGCCTCAATGTATGACGGCTCGACCGGCTGCGCGGAAGCCGCCCTGATGGCGCGCCGCATCACCAAGCGCAAAAAGGCGGTGCTTTCCGGCGGGTTGCATCCGCATTATGGCGCCGTCACGCGCACCAATCTGGAGCTGCTTAAGGACGAAGTTGTCGCCGCGCCAGCCGATGTCAGCGGTAGCGAAGACATGACGGCGATGATTGACGACGAGACCGCTTGCGTGATTGTTCAGACGCCGGATGTTTTCGGCAATATCCGCGACCTTGCGCCGATAGCCGAGGTCGCACACGCCAAAGGCGCCGTGTTAGTCGCGGTGGTGACAGAGGCGGTCTCGCTCGGCGGCTTGAAAAGTCCGGGCGAAATGGGCGCCGATATTTTTGTCGGCGAGGGCCAGTCGCTTGGCAACGGGCTCGGCTTTGGCGGGCCTTATGTGGGCCTGTTCGCAACGCGCCAGAAATATCTCCGCCAGATGCCCGGGCGGCTGTGCGGCGAGACGACAGACGCAGACGGCAAGCGCGGATTTGTGTTGACGCTATCAACCCGTGAGCAACATATCCGCCGCGACAAAGCGACCTCAAACATTTGCACCAATTCCGGTCTTTGCGTGCTCGCTTTCACCATCCATATGACGCTGCTCGGCCAGGCGGGTTTGCGCAAGCTGGCGCTGTTAAACCACCAAGCCGCCTGCAAAACTGCCGACGCGTTAAGCGCGATTAACGGCGTTGAAGTTATCAACAAAGCCTATTTCAACGAGTTTACGTTGCGGTTGCCAAAGAACGCGTCGGACGTGGTTGACAAGCTTGCGGCGCAAGGCGCGCTCGCTGGCGTGCCCGGCGGCCGGCTATGGCCCGGTGATCCGGGGGCGGAGAATCTGCTGATCGTCGCCGCGAGCGAATGTACCACGGATGTGGATATCGAAACATTCGCCGCCAAATTGCGGGGGGCGTTGTCATGAAACAAAATGCATATTTTGCGGGAAAAACGAGCGCATTAGTTCATGACGGTCTGTCAGTTCTTTCGGACACGGCCTGCTTGCTTGGGCAAAGGCTTGTATGGGCGAGTATGAAAATTCCACAAATTGAATTTTATTTAGAGCAACAAGATGTGAGAATACTCCGGCCAAACTTAATTGAGCAGTCGCGAGTTGATCTGGGCTGTTTGCTAAAAACTTATCCTCACGGTTCTGAGCATTGGAAAATTCATAACTTACATTGGCGGACTAAGCATAAATTTGCACAGCAGTTAATAGGCTTTTTTCTTCTTGCGAATGAGGTGGCGACTATATCTTCTATGAAGGATATAGGTGTGCCCAATTTTAATAGGGTGGCAGCATGACCACGCCCTCCCCCAACCACCCTACCTTCACCGGCAACAAAGCTTTGCAAATCGAAGAGGCGCTGTCCTTCGAGATTGGCGGTCTTGATCGCACTGGCGTGGATTTTCCGCCGGCGGAGGATCTCGGCGACCGTCTCGGCGGGCTCGGGCGCGATAGCGAGATTGGCCTGCCGGGTCTGTCCGAACCAGAGACCGTGCGCCATTTCGTTCGCCTCAGCCAAAAGAACTACGCCATTGATATGGGCCCGTTCCCGCTCGGCTCCTGCACCATGAAACACAATCCGCGCCTTAACGAGAAAATCGCGCGGCTGCCGGGCTTCGCCGATCTGCCCCCGCTGGCGCCGCAATCGTGCGTACAGGGAGCATTAGAGCTGATTGATATGCTCGCCCATTGGCTGAAAGAGCTGACCGGCATGCCCGCCGTTGCGATGTCGCCGAAGGCCGGCGCCCATGGCGAGTTATGCGGCATGATGGCGATCAAGGCGGCGATCGAAGCGCGCGGCGAGGGCGCCAAACGCACCCGCGTTCTGGCGCCGGAATCGGCCCACGGCACCAATCCGGCGACCGCAGTCCAGTGCGGATTCACGGTTGAGGAAATCCCCGCCGACGCCACCGGCCGGGTTGACCTTGCGGCGCTAAAAGAAAAACTCGGCGATGATGTCGCCGCGATCATGGTCACCAACCCCAATACCTGCGGACTATTTGAGCGCGATATCCGCGCCATCGCTGATGCAGTGCACGATGCGGGCGGGTATTTTTATTGCGACGGCGCCAATTTTAACGCCATTGCCGGCAAGGTGAGGCCCGGCGACCTCGGCGTTGATGCGATGCATATTAATCTGCACAAGACCTTTTCAACGCCTCATGGCGGTGGCGGTCCGGGGGCGGGCCCGACCGTGTTGGCCGCGGCGCTGGAGACTTTTGCGCCGGTTCCCTTCGTGGTGCGGCGCGACGGCGAATATCATCTGGTAGAGACACAGAGCGCCGAAAGCTTCGGCCGGATGACGGCGTTTCATGGTCAGATGGGCATGTTCACCCGCGCGCTCGCCTATATGATGAGCCACGGTGTCGATGGCGTTCGCCAGGTTGCAGAAGACGCGGTCCTTAACGCCAATTATGTGCTGGCGCGGCTCAAAACGGAAATGACGCCGGCCTTTGACGGCTATTGCATGCATGAAGCGCTGTTCGATGATCGGTTTTTAAAAGACACCGGCGTTGAAACCATCGATTTCGCCAAAGCGATGATCGACGAGGGCTATCATCCGATGACGATGTATTTCCCGCTGGTCGTGCATGGGGCGATGCTGATTGAGCCGACGGAGTCTGAATCCAAGCGCGAACTGGATCTGTTCTGCGACGCGCTGTTGTCATTGGCCAAACGCGCCAAGTCCGGCGAGGCCGAAGCTTTCAAAGCGGCGCCGGTTTATGCGCCCCGCCGCCGGCTTGATGAGACCGCGGCGGCGAGGAAGCCGGTGCTGCGCTGGACGCCTGTCATTGCGACGGAGTAACTTACTTGGTTTTAAGTCCGCAAACGGAGCGACAATCGGAGAATTTAATATGAAGTTCGGCATTATCAATTTTGTCTTTGCATTCCTAATCCTGTTTTCTTCAGCTCAGGCCGAGCCGGTCAATTATGAGCAGGACGACGCTCACACAATTGTTCAGTTTACATGGAACCATAACCGACTAAGTAACATGTCTGGGCGTTTCCTCGAGCATGAAGGCGTATTCGAGCTTGATTTTGAAAAGCCATCGAAAAGCCGGGTTGAGTTTACCATCAACGCGAACAGCATCTGGACCGGCGTTGACAAGCTTGACGAGGATATGAAATCGGAGCGTTTGTTCGACGCCGCCAATTTTCCCGAGATCAAATTCGTTTCAACAAACGCGCGCAAGACGGGTCTTGAACGTGGGCAGCTTGCTGGAGAATTGACAATCAAAGGCGTGACGAAACCTGTTATGGTTTATATCGACGTCAATTATAATGGCCCGCATATCTTTCCCAATGTCGAGAAATATAAAGACGCGAAGCTCGCAGGATTGACAATCAAAGCGCGGGTTAACCGTTCTGATTTTGGCTTGGGCATGGCCGTGCCGTGGATTGCCGACGAAGTCGATATTTTGACCAACACCGAGCTTGTTGCGTATCCTGACGGTAAATCATAACCGCCCTGATTAACGCCTAACGCCTAAAATCCTTAACTGCGGCTTCACGGGCATGCGCAAAATCGTTTAATATGCTTCTTGTGAGCGGATGCGCCTGCGTAAAGGGTATTCTATGGATTTTTTGAGCCAAATCACAATGGACGCGCTGCGCGTCCTCTCCATGGTGTTCATATTTATCGTTGGCCTCACCGTCCTTGTGGCAATTGCGATGTATATCGTGGATGCTTCGCAATCTAGGGATGCGATCCGCCACAATTACCCGGTGGTTGGCCGCTTTCGTGATCTGTTTACCCGCCTTGGGGAATTTTTCCGGCAATATTTCTTCGCACTCGATCGCGAAGAATTGCCGTTTAACCGTGCCGAACGCGACTGGATTTATAAGTCAGCAAAAGGCCGCAGCAATATCCATCCCTTCGGATCGACCCGTAACCTTACCCTTGTCGGCACGCCGATTTTCATTAATTGCGCGTTTCCACGCCTCGATGAAGACGCGCGCAACCCGCCGCCGGTGGAGTTTGGTCCGTATACGCCGAACTCATATTTTGCCTCCTCAATCATTAACATCTCTGCGATGAGTTATGGGGCGCTTTCAAAGCCGGCGATAGAAGCTCTGTCGCTTGGTGCGGGCCTGGCGCGTTGTTATATGAACACCGGCGAGGGCGGGCTGTCGCCACACCATCTGGAGGGCGGGTGCGACATCATCTTTCAGATTGGTACGGCAAAATACGGCGTGCGCGATAAGGATGGCGGGCTAGACGAAAAAAAGCTCGCTGATATCGCGGCCAAACCGTGCGTAAAAATGATCGAGGTGAAGCTTGCCCAGGGGGCCAAGCCCGGCAAGGGCGGCATTCTTCCTGCGGCGAAGGTCGGCCCTGAAATCGCAAAGATCAGGGGCATTCCGGTTGGCGAGGCGTCCGTTTCGCCCAACCGTCACCCTGAAATCGATAACGTTGAGGAGTTGCTCGATTTTGTCGCTCATATTCGTGAGGTTTCCAAACTGCCGGCCGGCTTTAAGACCGTCCTCGGCGCCTATGGCTGGGTGGACGAGCTATGCGACGCTATCGAGCAGCGCGGGATATCCTCCGCGCCGGATTTCATTACGCTCGATGGCGGCGAGGGCGGCACTGGCGCGGCGCCAATGTCGTTGATGGATAATGTCGGCCTGCCGATAAAACAGGCGCTGCCGATGCTGGTGAATATATTAGAGCGCCGGGGGTTGCGCGGCCGGATTAAGGTGATCGCTGCGGGCAAATTGGTCACTCCCGCTGAAGTCGCCTGGGCCTATTGCGCGGGCGCCGATATTGTCAACACGGCGCGCGGGTTCATGTTTTCGATCGGTTGTATTCAGGCGATGCGGTGCCACACGAATAATTGCCCGACCGGGATTACGACCCACAAGAAAAGCCTGCAAGGCGGTCTTGTTCCAGCCGGCAAGTCGCAGGATGTGGCAAATTACGTCGAAAAAATGCGCAAAGACGTGGCGATGATTGCCCATTCATGCGGCGCTGCTCATGCGCGCGATCTAAAATCGCGTCACGTTCGCATGGTGCGCGATGACGGAACGTCTACTCCGCTTGATGAATTGCTGGCGCGCAACCGTCCGCTCGCGCCTGATGAATATTAAAGTATCTCTAGACCACGTACACTTTTTGTGAATGCGCTCTATGGATTAAACCCACCCGCATCGAGATATGCGATTTCTTCCGGCGTCAATGGTCGGCCCAGCACTCGGTTGCGATGTGGGAAGCGTCCGAACCGCGCGATAATCTCATGGTGCTCTATGGCGTAACGATGATTATCGCTGGCGGGCAAATTCGCCTCGAACAGCGCGACGGATTGTTCCTGTGCGACCAGATCTTCCGAATGCATGAACGGCATATAGAAAAAGGCTTTTTCTTTGTCCGGGCGTTGTCGGTCGAAGCCGCGGTCGAGCGCTTGTTTGGCTTCCTCAAGCGCGAGCACATCTTGCGCAAAGGCGCGGGGGTCGTCGCGATAGAGATTTCTGGAAAACTGGTCGAGTAGAAGGATTAGCGCCAGGGCGTCTCGCGCCGTTGCTCGCCAATCGTTGAGGCGGTTTTCGGAGGCGGCCTGATGGGCTGCGCCAAAGCGTTCGGATATGGTTTTATCGAATGCGGGATCGCGCAGGAACCACTGCGCAGGCGTTGCTTCTTCAAACCAGAATGCGTGAACGGCTTTTGCGTCGTATGTTGCAGCCGCCATTAGTTCAGCTTGTTGCGCACATCCGCTATCGCCCGGTCGATAAAGGCGGACTGAGCGCCGGTGTCCATGCGCTCCTTAATGATGGTGCGCGCCGCGGCTATGGCAAGGTCGGCGGTCTGACCGCGCACTTCCGACAGAGCTTGCGCCTCGGCTCTGGCGATTTTGTCTTCAGCGGCCTTAGCGCGGCGCTCCATTTGCGCCTCGATTTTCTCGCGCGCCTCCAGGGTCATCCGCTTGGCGTCTTTTTTCGCCTGTTCGATAATCGCTGCGGCCTCGCTTTCGGCTTCGTGCTGGCGGCGTTGATAGCGCGCGAGCAGCTCTTGCGCTTCTTCACGCATGCGCCGTGCTTCGTTGATTTCATCGGCGATATTTTGCGCCCGCTTATCGAGGCCGGAGCCGATCATTTTATGCATTCCGGCGCGCGCGAAGATGCCAATGACGATGGCGAAGGCGATCAACACCCAAAAAGAGACATCCTGAAGAAGTCCGCCGCTGCTGGCTTCGTGGGCATCCGTCGCACCCTCGGCGGCGGTGGCCGCAAGACTTGTCAAAGAGATCATCGGTTCATCCTCTCAGCCGGGCCGCAGCATCGGCGACAGCGCGGTTGGCGGCTTCCTCGGTCGGCGCTTCGTCGATTAGCGTTTCGACAACTGCGCGCGCGGTTTCCGCCGCCGCTTCGCTGACCTTTGTTGCGGCCGCGGCTTTCATCTCGCCAATACGGGCCTCGGCTGTCGCTACTTGTTTGGCGAGTTGCGCGTCGGTCTCGGTCTGTAGCTCAGCGATTTCGTCGTCCATCTCTGCGCGAGTATCAGCCGCAATCGACTGGGCTTTGGCTTTGGCGTCCGCAAGCGCCTGATTATAAGCACTCTCGGCGTCTTCAGCCTGACGTTTGAAGTCGCTCGCCTGATCCAGATCATCGGCGATGCGGTCGCGGCGTTCTTCGATAGCGCCGGCGATCGCGGGTAGGAACCGTGACGACATCAACCAGTAAAGAAAGCCAAAGGTGACCGCCAGCCAGAACAGCTGGCTTGGCCACCAGGCAGGGTCAAGCTGCGGCAGGCCGGCGGAAGACGCCTCCGCCGCATGGGCCTGGGCTTCTTCTGCGGCTGCCGCGGCCGCATTTGTGACGATTGCGAAGACAGACAAGGTCTTCTCCTTTTAGTCAGCGATGTGCGCTGCTTAGAACGTATAGAGAATGATCATCGCGATCGCGAAGCCGAGAAGACCGGTAAATTCGGTCAGCGCGAAGGCGAGAAGCATGGTCGGTTGGTTAGCGGCCGCTGCTGACGGGTTGCGAAAGGCGCCCGACAGGAAGTTGCCGAAGATCAGGCCAAGGCCGACGCCGGCGCCCGCGAGCGGGATTGAGGCTAGGCCCGCGCCAATGAGTTTTGCTGCTTCTGCGTCCATTGTTAGTCACTCCTAAAATATCGTTGAGCCGTTGGTCCCGATGTCGCGGTTGGCCCTTCAAAGCCCGCGCGGGAAATTTGCTAGTGGTCGGCGGCGTGCACCGCGTCGTTGAGATATATGCAAGTCAGCACCGCAAAGACATAGGCCTGAAGCGCAGCGACCAGGAACTCAAGTGCGGTAACGGCAACCGCGCCAAAGAACGGCGCAATCCCGAACAACATCACCGCGCCGCCGGCGCTGAGGAGTGAGACCACAAAGCCGGCAAACAGTTTCAAGATCACATGGCCGGCGAACATATTAGCGAACAGCCGGATGGCGAGGCTCAAAGGCCGCGACAGGAATGAGATCACCTCGATCAGAACCAACAGCGGCATCAGCCACAAAGGTAAGCCGGAAGGCGCAAACAGCTTAAAGAAGCCGAGGCCATTTTTGTAAAATCCGTAGACGATGACAATCGAGATTGTCATCGTCGCCAGGGCCAGCGTCACGATGAGGTGGCTGGTGGGTGTGAATGTGTGAAGCCAGTGCGGAAGGCCTGGTATCGGTATCGTCGGGAACAGACCAAATAGATTGGAGACCAAAATCCAGATGAAGAGCGTGAACACATAAGGGAAGAACTTGCGCCCCTCCGGCCCGATCGTGTCGCGCACCAGATCAGAGACAAATTCATAAAAGATTTCCGCGGCGGATTGGAGCCGGCCAGGGATCAGCGCCGCGCGCCGTGTGGCGGCAAAGAAGAAGACAATGATCGCGCCGGTGCCGATAATCATCCATAGCGCCGAATTGGTCAGCGAGATGTTGATCGAACCGAGATGGAGATCGACAATGGGCAGAATTTCAAACTGCTCCATCGGACCTGCGGCGCGAAATCGGTACATTCTAGCTTCCCGTCTTGCGGTTACCGTCCGCTGTCGGACGATACCGCTGTTCTTGTTATAAGGACCGCGAAAGATTGCGCAGTCCGGCCGCAAATCCAAGCCCGATGCCGGCGAGAAGGAACCACGGTTCCGACCCCAAAAGGCGATCAAGCCCAATTCCGAGCAGTGAGCCGACAAAGATACCGGCCAGCAATTCTGAAGACGCGCGCATTGCCCGTCCCCATGCCGCGCCGCTTGGTTTGGGCGTTTCGGGATCGTCCTCGCCGCGCATTGCGTCAAGGCGTTCCGAAAACGCATCCAGCGGAGGCGGTTGGTCTTTGCCGGCGTTGCTCGCCATCAAACTGCCCGAAAACAGGCGCGAAACGAACGCTGGCGCCCCTCGAAATCGCGCGGACCATAACGGCGCCGCAGCGCAGCGTCAAGCAGCGGATTTTGGAAGTAAGATATTGATTTTAAACGATGAAATCTAGCGCGTCGAGACGACGCGGCGACTACTCTGCCGCGACCAGCTGCTCGGCTTTGGTGAGGTCGACCGAGACCAGTTGTGAGACGCCGCGTTCGATCATGGTGACGCCGTAAAGCCGGTCCATCCGCGACATGGTCAATGCGTGGTGGGTGATGATAATAAAGCGGGTGTCGGTCTCCGCAGCCATCTCGTGTAACAGGCGGCAGAAGCGCTCAACATTGGCGTCGTCAAGCGGCGCATCAACCTCGTCGAGGACGCAGAGCGGCGCCGGGTTGGCCATAAACACCGCAAAAATCAGCGCCGTCGCCGTCAGCGCCTGTTCGCCGCCGGACATCAGCGACATCGAGGCGAGTTTCTTGCCCGGAGGCGAGGCGTAAATTTCAAGTCCGGCGTCAAGCGGGTCTTCGGCGTCGATCAACCGCAATTCCGCCTGGCCGCCATTGAACAGACGCTTGAACAGATTGCCGAAATTGGTGTTGACAGTCTCGAATGCGTCGAGCAACCGTTGGCGCGCTTCACGGTTGAGCCCGCCAATTGCGGCGCGTAATTTGCGGATCGCGCTCTCGCAGTCCTCGCGCTCAGCGCCCAGCTCTTCAAGGCGCTCGCCGACCTCTTTTAACTCTTCGTCAGCGCGGAGATTAACCCCGCCAAGATTTTCGCGCTCGCGCTTATAGCGTTCCAGCTTACGCTCAATACCGTCGCGCGCGGGGATTTCCTTGCCTTGCTTGTGTTCGGCGACGTTGAGTAATTTATCCGGCGCGCATTCGCAAGTCTCGTTCGCGATGGATGCAGCCTCTTCAACGCGTTCTGCGGCAGCCTCGGCCTGCGCCTCCAGTCTTGCCCGAGCTTCCCGGGCTTCGGCGGCCTCGTGGTCGGCGGCCTTGGCGGCTTTATCCGTATCCTGAGCAAGTCGTTGACCGGTCGCGAGCGCATCGGCGTCGTCATTGCGCCGGGTCTCGGCAATGGCAACCTGATCAAGCAGGCGGCCTCGTTTTTCGTCAATTTCCGTCGGCGCCTGTTCGGCGACTTGATGCGCGGCGACAGTCTCGCCAAGCCGTGTTTCAAGCTCGCCAATGCGGGTTTGCGCAGCCTGGCTGCGCTGCGTCCACGAGGACTGTTCGCGGACAAGTTCGCCAAGCCGGTCGGTGCGCATCTGCGCTTCGCGGGCGATGTCGTTATAGGCCGCGAGCATCGCGCCGGCGGCGCTGCGAGCGGCGGCGACGTCGTCACGCGCGACGGCGAGGGCGTCAGACACCAGCGCTGCGTCGGGCAGGGTGGTGCGGTCGTCCACCAAGCTGCGATGAGCGTTTTCCGTTTCGGCCTGGTCTTCGGCCAGGCGCTCTAAAGTCTCGTCTATTGAACCGATGCGTGCGGCGGCGCGTTCATGTTCGCGCTCCAGTCCGGAAAGGGTGGCGCGCGCCGTATCAAGCGAACGGCGCGTGTCGGAAAATAGCTGGCGCGCCTCGCGCTCAGACGCCTGGCTCGCCTTGAGGGCGTTGGCGGCTTTTTCATGGGCCTGGCGTGCGGCCGTGGCGCCGGTCTCGGCGGCGCTAAAGTCGCGCTCAAGAACCAGCAACCGATTGCGTTGCTCGAGCCGGATGGCGGCGGCGGTTTTTGCATTGGCGTGGGCGACAAAGCCATCCCAGCGCCACAAGTCCCCGTCGCGCGAGACCAAACGGCAGCCCGGCTTTAATGCGGCGCACACATGTTCGCCTTCTTGCGGGCTGACAATGCCGATGGAAGCGAGGCGGCGCGTCAGTTGCGCGGGTGCGCGGACAAAATCGCTCAACGGCCGAATGCCGGGCGGCAACGCTGGTTGTGTCGCCATGTCGCCGGAAGTCTCACCTAGCCGTGACCAGTGGGCTGGCGCTTCATCGTCGGTCGCGGCGCCAAGATCGTCGCCAAGCGCGGCGGCGAGCGCGTTTTCATACCCGGGGTCAACCGCAATAAGCTCGATCAGCGGCTGCCATTCATCGCTATCGTCCGTGGCCAGAACTTTGCGCAAGGCTTCGCGTTCGGCGTCAATTTCAGTGAGGCTTTGCTCAGCGCTGCGCAACGGTCCGCGCAAGGCGCCTTCATTATCTTCCGCCCCGCTGCGGTCTTCCTCGGCGCGATGATGTGCGGCCTCGGCGGTGTGAACGGCTTGCTCGGCCGCTGCAAATTTCACATTCGCCTCTTCCAGCGCGTGCGCCTGCTCCGGCGTCGGCTCAACCAGCTTGCGCTCGTCGCGGAAGGCGGCAATTTGGTTGGCGATTTTAGCGAGCCGGCTTTCCGCGCCGGTGATATTGGTATTGAGGGTCTGGCGGCGGGCTTCAAATTCTGCGGCCTCGGTGCTTTTTTCGTCAAAGGCGCTTTCAATGCGTTCAAGCGCGGCGGCGGCCTTGGCTTTTACGACTTCAGCTTCCGCTAGGCGGTCAGCCTCGGACGTCTCACGCGAGGCGAGCTCTGCTTGTTCAAGGTTCAAGGCTTTGGCGGCTTTTTCGGCGTCCTCACGAAGGTCTTTTTCGCGCGCAATGTCTTCCTTCAGGCGGCCAATCTCGGCGCCAAGACGGTTTAGTTCCGCTTCCGCGCGCGCGGCCTCATCGTCGAGATTTTCGCGTGCGACGGTGAGACGGTGAAGCGCTGCGGCGGCTTGCGCCTCGGCAAGACGCAAAGGCTCGAGCGCTTCATGGGCTTCGGTTTGCGCCGTCGTTGCAGCAGCGGCGACGCGGACGGTTTCTTCAATCAGGCCGGAAATCTCGCTAAGGCCGGCGGTGGCTTTTTCCTGCGCATCCACCGCCTCACGCCAACGCAGGTAACACAACATCGCCTCGGTGCGGCGAATGTCGCCGGAGACATTGCGATAGCGTGTCGCCTGACGCGCCTGGCGGGCGAGCGCGCCCTTTTGGGTTTCAAGTTCGGAGATGACATCGTCGAGGCGGTCAATATTTTGCTCCGCCGCGCGCAGGCGCAACTCCGCTTCGTGGCGCCGCGAGTGAATGCCGGTAACGCCAGCAGCCTCTTCCAGCAGGCGGCGGCGATTTTGCGGCTTGGCGCTGATAAGCTCGGCGACCTGCCCCTGGCGCACAAGCGCCGGCGAGTTGGCGCCGGTGGAGGCGTCAGCAAATAGCAGCTGCACGTCCTTGGCGCGCACTTCCCTTGAATTAATGCGGTAGACCGACTGCGTGCCCTCGTCTTTGCGGATGATGCGGCGCGAGACTTCCAGCTCTGCATTGTCGTTATATTCGGCCGGCGCCGAGCGGTCGGCATTATCGAGGGTTAAAATCACTTCCGCCCAGTTGCGCGATGGCCGCATCGAAGTGCCGGAGAAAATCACCGCATCCATGCCTTCGCCGCGCAGCGCCTTGGCCGATGTTGCGCCCATGACCCAACGCATCGCTTCAAGCAGGTTTGACTTGCCGCAGCCATTAGGGCCAACAATACCGGTCAGACCGTCACGGACTTCAAAATCCGTCGGCTCCACAAACGACTTAAACCCGACAAGGCGGACATTGGTAAATTTCACTGCGTTTTCCCGGCAAGCTGGCCCCGGCGTGCACCTGTCCGGAAAGCCTTTTAACGTTTAATGACAATGATTGCCGATTCTGCCCTCAAGCCAACCGGCGCGTGAGGGCATGGGGAAACTTATTCTCCCGCTTTTTCAACCGCTTCGTCGAGCGCGGCGGACATATCCTCGACCGTGGAAAAATGCCGTAGGGTTCCATTGACGATAAAGCTGGGTGTTGATCGGACATCATAATTGTCGCGTCCGGCAGTGACATTTTCATTAAGAAAATCAAGCAACTCCTGGCGCGTGATACAGGCGTCAAGGTCGTCTGCGCTCATCCCAGCCTGGGCGGCGATTTTGACCAGTTCCTCGCGCGGGCTTTCTCCATAAATCCACATTTTTTGGGTTTTAAATAAAGTGTCGAGGAGCAAAAAATAAGCGTCCATGCCGCCTTCATCGGCGGCGCATCGCGCCAGCATTGAGCCGGCGATGGAAAGGTTCGCTGGGGGTGTTGGAAATTCCCGAAATACGAAACGCACCTTGCCGGTGTCGATGTAATTTTCCTTAATCGTCGGATAGACCTCTTCGTGAAAAGTCGCGCAATGCGGGCAGGTGACCGAGGCGTATTCGATTACCGTCACTGTGGCATCAGTGCTGCCGCGCGTCATTTCACCAAGCGCACCGGTAGCGCTGTCGTCTATGGTCTCAGTGCTGGCGTTCGTCTCGGCAGGTTCGTCGGAAGAGGCGCCGCCGCAAGCGGCAAGCGTAAGCGCGGCTGCGCCAATGACGATATTGGCAGGGCGGAAAATGCGGGTGGAAAACAACATCACGGGCAGGCCTTTCATTAGATAGCAGCGTCGACGACGGCGCAGAAACTCGGCGCTGGCGCTATTCCGCCAAGAGTACAGCAAAATCGCGTAAGGCAGCGTCCGGCGCAAGCCCTGAATAGGCGTTATTTGTCGCGATTTTTACGGTTTATCGCTGCGCGGAACGACGACAGCGCTGTCCCTAAAGCGGCGCCATCACCGCTGATATGGGACTCTGGCTGGCTTTGCCCCGTATGAGGCTGGGCCGCAACCGCCGACTGGACAATGGTGATGCGGGTAATCGCGCCGGGCCCGAGATAGCGGTTGATCCGCGCCTTTAGCGCCTCGGTCTGCATTTGCAGTTGCGTGGCGGCGGCGCCGGAAGGGGTGTGGATTTCCAGCGTCCGGTCCGGTCCGCGCCCGGTGAGCCGACCCGGGCGGCACAAGGCGGCGATCTCCGGCCCGGCAATATTCGGCCAGTGATCGCATAAAGCCGGATCGGCATAGTTGGTTTTTTTCAACAGCCTCGAGAACACCGAAGCGCTGGCGCGGCCAATATTGGGCGCGGCGCGGCGGGTGGGTCTGGTGTTTTTGTGGTTCATTGCAGCTTTACGCATTGGCTCCGCACCACCATACAGGCAAGTGATGGCCTATGAAACGCGCGATACGAAAAACATTTCCCGAATTTCCGAAGCGCTGTTGCGCTGGTACGACGCCAATGCGCGCGTGCTGCCATGGCGCGTCGCCCCGCATCTGCGCAAGGCCGGACAAAAGCCTGACCCTTATGCGGTATGGCTGTCTGAAATCATGCTGCAGCAGACCACGGTGGCGAGCGTAGCGCCACGGTTTTTTAGGTTTCTGGAGCGCTGGCCGGATGTAGCCGCAATGGCGGCGGCTGAGGCTGACGACGTGCTCGGCGAATGGGCGGGGCTTGGTTATTATGCAAGAGCGCGAAACCTCCACAAATGCGCGGGCATTGTCGCCGATGAGCATGGTGGAAAATTTCCCTGTACGGAGGATGCTCTAAAGATGCTTCCCGGGATTGGCGATTATACCGCCGCGGCGATTGCGGCGATTGCGTTTGGCCAGCCGGCGGTGGTGGTCGACGGTAATATTGAGCGCATCGTTGCAAGGTTGTTTGCCATTGACAAACCTTTGCCGGGCGCAAAAGCGCTGATTAAAGAGCGCGCCGGCGCGATCTGGCCGCAACAGCGCTGTGGCGATTTTGCTCAAGGGCTGATGGATCTAGGCGCTGGCGTCTGCAGACCTAAGGCGCCGAAGTGTTCCGCCTGTCCGCTGGCGGGCCATTGCGCCGCGCACCGGTTAGATCTGGTGGAAGACTTTCCGGTCAAGCCGGCGAAGAAACCAAAGCCGTTGCGCAAGGGCGCCGTCTTTGCGCTCGTCAATGCGAAGGGCGAGGTTCTGTTTGAACGCCGTCCGGAAAAGGGATTGCTAGGCGGGATGTTCTGTCTGCCGGGCAGTCCGTGGGCGGAGAAAGTGAGTGAGAGCCCCGCCCATGCGCCGGCTACGGCGAAATGGCGGCGCGTGGGTGAGGTCACGCATATATTCACGCATTTCCACCTGACTCTAGGCGTCAATATCGCTAAGGCCCCAAAGGGTTTTCGCCGCGGGCGTAAGCAACAGTGGATCGCACCCAAACTAGCGCGGGTTCCCACCGTCATGAAAAAAGCGTTAGACTTAGCGCTGAAAGACAGAGGGATTTAAAAAATGATTATTCGATTGGCCGTACTGATTGTGTTCGTCGCTGCAATGCTGGCGCCGGTATCGGCACACCAACGCGAAGGCGGCTATCTCTACCGCGTATCGACTGCGCGCGCTGAGACCGGCAAGCTGGAAGCGCTGTTGGACTGGATCGCAGAGATGAAGGCGTCAGAATATTTTAATGAGGCTGGCGAACACCCGCCCTTCGTGATGCGCCATTCACAGGGCGATCAGTGGGATCTTTTGAAAATCGAGCCAATGGAAAGTTGGACGGCGTATCATTCAAAATCAAAGACCAAACGCCGCGCGGCCGCGAGGGAGAAATATGGCGCCAAGGCGGCGCGAGGGTTTGCGATGGTCGCGTTTCAGGAAGATCACTTCGCCTTTGGGCCGCCTTTGGCGGAGCTAGAACGTGAATTTGCCGAGAACGGATTTTATCATATCGAGATGTTTCGCGCCGCGCCTGGCAAGACCGGCGATCTCATAGATCAACGGCGCATGGAAAACGCCTATCTTCAAGCCACCGGCCAGACCACCAATATGATTTTCCGGCGTGCAGCCGGTTCCGACATTGACGTCTTCACCATCGGCTTTCACAAAAGCCTGGAGGCGTTCGCCGCACCCGCGCCAGCAAGTGATGAGGAAAAAACCAAAGCGGCAAAAGACGCGGGCTTTAAAGACCGCGCTGATATTTCATTTTATCTCCGTTCGCTGATTTCCGGCCATCACGATACATTGGCAGTGAAGGTGGAGTAGCGCGCTGAAAGTTTCCTCGCTGAGGAAAATTTTAACGGTAGGCTTTAACATTTCGGCAATAATCATTTATTGATTGTTGCGTGGTAAAACTAACGCATATGGATGGATTTGGTTCTATTTCTGCGTTTCCCTCTCGCCAGATTTTGGCGGTGACGGGTATGCAGGCTAAAGGCCTCGACCGGTTGGTAAATGATCCGGGTGCGGCCCTGCGCCAGCTTGGCGAGCAATCGTTAACTCAGCGTGCTGATGACGCGAACCTTACCCAGCGTCCGGCGCCAATCCCAACCGCCAGTGACCGTTCGCTTTCCGGTGCGGTGGTGCGCAGCGCGATTGACGCCGCGCGTGAGGGCGCAGATAAATCCGCCGCTACGCAAAAGCCTGAGCTGGCTACCGCTGAGGAAGGCGCTGCCAGGCAAGCAAATGTTACGAAT
Organism: Hyphococcus sp.; assembly: GCA_021776455.1. Taxonomy (GTDB): domain Bacteria; phylum Pseudomonadota; class Alphaproteobacteria; order Caulobacterales; family Parvularculaceae; genus Hyphococcus. The sequence continues at coordinate 30,873 of JAJFFX010000077.1, forward strand.
ACTGAAGCCGCCAACGGGCTGGAAAAAGCGCGTGCGGATGTCGCTGCGCCGGCGACCCATGCCGCCGCCGAGGCTGAGGCTGGCGACAAGGAAGAGCGCGGGCCGACCGGTCTGACGCCCGAAGAAGAAGATGTTGCTCGCGATATGAGGGGCCGCGACCGCGAAGTGCGCGCCCATGAGCAGGCGCATAAAAATACCGGCGGTCGTCATGCCGGAGCGATTTCTCTGTCTTATCAAAAAGGCCCTGACGGCCAGCAATATGCCGTTGCCGGCAGCGTGCCGATTGATATGTCGTCGGAAGCAAGCCCCGAGGCGACCATCGCCAAGATGCGCATTGTCGCCGCCGCTGCGTTGGCGCCGGCGGACCCATCCGGGCCGGACCGCGCCATCGCGCAAGCCGCGCAAGCCCAGATCATTCAGGCAACCGCGGATGCCAGCGCTGAGCGCCAGGCTGAAGCCGAGGCGCTGCGCGAGGACGCGCGGGCTGATGAAGAGGGCGGTGAGCAGAGCAATGCCGACGCCGCTGGCGTCTTCGCCGCCAGCGATCCCGATAATCCGTATAACGCGCTTGGCGCCGTCAACGGCGGTGAATTTGGCGGACGCGACGATGAAGGATTTGTCGCCGCCGCTTAAAGCCGGCGCTGCGCCAGTTCTGCAAATTCACATAATAACGGGCGCGTGTCGCGCGGGTCGATAATGTCTTCGATGAGGAACTGTTCTGCTGTGCGAAACGGTGAGGTGACGCGTTTGAGCCGCGCCTTGATTTCCGCAAGCGCGGCGGCGGGGTCATCGGCGCGTTCAAGCTCGCTTTTATAGGCGACCTCAACCCCGCCCTCCATGGGCAGAGAGCCCCAGTCTCCCGACGGCCAGGCGAAGCGATATTGAAACCGCGTATGATCGGACATCGCCGCGCCGGCGACGCCGTAGGCCTTGCGGATGATAACGCTCGCCCAGGGAACGGTCGTCTCATAGACCGCGTTCATGGCTTCAACGCCGCGGCGGATAGTGGCGGCTTTCTCCGCCTCCAGCCCGATCATAAAGCCCGGATTGTCGACAAGGTGGACAACCGGCAGGCGAAACTGCTCTGCAAGCTGAATAAATCGCCGTGCTTTGTCCGCCGTATCCGCCGTCCATGAACCGCCAAGGAATGTCGGGTCGGACGCCAAAACCGCGACCGGCCAGCCATCGAACCGCGCAAAGGCGGTAATGGTCGCGCGACCCCAGCGCTTGCCCATCTCAAAGATGGAGCCCTTATCGGCGACCATCTCCAGAATTTTGCGCATCGAGTAGGCTTCACGGCTATTTTCCGGTACGGCGGTGAGGAGTTTTTCTTCCCGGCGGTTCGGTCTGTCATGAGGCGCTATGCGCGCAGCGCGCGCGTCTTTATGCGCAGGTAAATAGGACAGGAATGCGCGCGCCATCGCAAACGCGGCATCCTCGCTTTCCGCCTCGTCGTCGATAACGCCGTTGCGCGCATGGATATCAGCGCCGCCCAATTGCTCCTTATCGAGAGCATCGCTTCCGGCGCCCATGCCGGCGACGACGGCGGGGCCGGCGGTGAAAATCTGCGCGATACCCCTGACCATGACTGAGTAATGGCTGGCGACCATGCGCGCTGCGCCAAGCCCCGCCGTGGGGCCAAGGGCGAGGGCGACGACCGGTACGGTTTTGAGGTTTTTGACCACATGCTCCCAGCCGGGTACGAAGGGGACGTAAGTGAAGCCCATGTCCTCCAGCATCTTGACCGAGCCACCGCCGCCGGTGCCGTCGATCATGCGGATCAGCGGAAGTTTCAACTCATGGGCCATCTGCTCGGCCATCGCGAATTTACGGTGGATCGCCGCATCCGCCGCGCCGCCGCGCACGGTGAAATCATCAGCGCTGGCGACCACAGTCTCGCCATTAATCCGCCCACGGCCAAAGATGAAATTCGATGGTGAGAAATCGGCAAGCGCGCCAGCGTCGTCATAAGCGCCCTTGCCGGCGATCTTGCCAATTTCACGGAAAGAACTTTTGTCGGTGAGGCGGCGCAAACGCTCGCGCGCATCCAGCTTGCCGCGCGCCTTTTGGCGGGCAAGCTTTTCCGTCCCGCCCATCTTTTCGGCAAGCGCCTGACGGCGTTTCAGCTCTTCACGTTGTTTGTCCCAGGGCATGAAGAGAGTTTAGGGAGTGTGCGTCATAGGTAAAGGCGTTATCCCATTCCGTTCGCTAGGGCTGGGGCTTTCTTCTTCCCCCGCTTGCGGGGGAAGTGGCCGCGAAGCGGCCGAAGGGGGCATGCTGGCGCATCCGCATGTAATGCAAATCTTGTTACCCCCTCCGTCGGCTTCGCCGACACCTCCCCCGCAAGCGGAGGAGGAAAACGGAGCGGCGCTATGTGATCGCGTCTACCCCCGCATTTCCTTCCTGATTTTATCCCTTAAGAAATCAATCGGCTTGCGCCCGGTCTTGGCTTCATAGTGCCAATAGGTCCAGCCGTTGCAGGCGGCGGCGTTTTGGACGGCGGCGCCGACTTTGTGGATGGAGCCCTGAATTTCATCTTCGCCTTCTTTGACATAGAGCGAGCCGTCGGCGCGGACTTTTGCCTCATGGTTGCCGCGCGGGGAAAAGAGCTTGGCGCCGGGCTTGATGAGCCGGTTTTCCACCACCGTCCCGAACGGCACGCGCGCGGCCGCTTTCGGTGATGGCTGGGTCAGGAGATCGTCGGCGCCCAGCGGTTTGACCGCCGCGATACGTTTTTTCGCCGCGGCGATATAAGCCTTGTCGCGCTCAATGCCGATGTAGCGGCGGCCGAGATATTTCGCCGCCGCGCCGGTGGTGCCGGAGCCAAAGAACGGATCGAGCACCACGTCGCCGGGATTGGTCGCGCCGATCAGCACCCGGTGGAGCAGGGCTTCGGGCTTTTGCGTCGGGTGGAGTTTGGCGCCGCCTTCGTCTTTGATGCGCTCTTGCCCGGTGCAAATTGGAAACTCCCAGTCGGAGCGCATTTGCAAATCGTCATTGGCGGTCTTCAGCGCCCGGTAGTTGAACGTATATTTCGACTTCTGGCTTTTCGCCGCCCAGATCAGCGTTTCATGGGCGTTGGTCAGCCGCGTGCCGCGAAAGTTCGGCATCGGATTGGACTTGCGCCAGATAACGTCGTTCAAAATCCAGAACCCGGTGTTCTGAACAGCCGTCCCGACACGGAATATGTTGTGGTAAGAGCCGATCACCCAAATCGCGCCGTTGGGCTTGAGGACGCGCCGCGCCTGGCCCAGCCATTGCTCGGTAAATTCGTCATAGGCTTTGAATGAGGCGAATTTGTCCCATTCATCGTCGACGCCGTTGACGCGGGAGTTGTCCGGGCGCGTCAGCTTGCCGCCGAGCTGTAGGTTATAGGGCGGGTCGGCAAACACCAGATCGATTGAGCCCTCCGGCAGCGCCTTCATTGCACGGATGCAGTCGCCCTTGATGATGCTATCGAGGTGCTTGTCGATGTCGCTTTTGTTTTTACGCGCGGTCACTGCCGTTCCCCTGTGTTTAAGGAGCGGCACTTTGAGTCGGCGGGGACGGCGCGTCAAGAAAAAAGCGTTATGAATACAATGCGCTAGATGATGAATCGATTAATCGTTTTTTAACGAAGATTAACCGCGACGATAATGTAGTTCCGGCGAAGAGTCCGCATACAACATATTGTGGATTGGAGCGAAGCTTTTGCGATGATGTGGGGTGACGCCGTGTGCGGCGAGCGCTTCGCGGTGCCGTGCGACGCCATAACCTTTATTGCGCTCCCACGCATAGGCGGGAAATTCGCGGGCAAGCTCGCGCATCATCTGGTCGCGGGTAGTTTTGGCGATTATCGAAGCGGCGGCGATTGAAAAGGATTTCGCATCGCCCTTGACCACCGTATAGGCGGGAACGGTGAGCCGCGGCTTGATATTGCCATCGACGATGCAGGCAGCCGCGCGCACCGGCAAGTTCGCCGCCGCGCGGGCCATCGCCAGCAGCGTCGCCTGTAAAATATTGATGTCGTCAATCTCATCGACGCTGGCGACGCCAACCCCGACGGCAGAAGTCTTCCAGATTTCCGTGGCGATTTCTGTGCGGCGTTTTTCGGTGAGGGTTTTAGAATCGCGCAAGCCCGCCGGCATCGTCGCCGCATCGAGCACCACGGCAGCAGCCACCACCGGCCCCGCCAGCGGCCCGCGCCCGGCTTCGTCAATCCCGGCGATGAGGCCGGGGATTTGGTCTTCAATTTCAAAGCTGGGTTTATAAGCGGGCATCGGTAAATCCATTTCGATACCGCAATTATCCCCCGAGTCGCGCGCGGCGCAAATAGCGGGGCAATCCCGGGAAATGCGCGTTTAGGATTTTCGCTAGCCTCGTGTTAAACGTAATTTGAAAAATACCTGCTTGCGTTCTCGCTTTCGAATTCCGCCCATTTCTCGATCGGCTTTAATGATGCAAACCTTCTTGACTTGGGTAGATAAGGATCGAGGTCGTGCTCGAGTGCGGAAATTACTCTCGAAAAATCACGCGCGTAATCCACATTGTCCGCAACTGTCAGGGCGTCGCTGGTCATAGTAAAATGTAAAACGTTGTCAGGGTTGTCGACTGAGAAATTTAATCCTGTTGATAAATAATTCAGTTGAGTCGCCATTGCGTTTGCGAGCCTCATCAGAGCGTTTGTGTGTTCTCCCAAAAAAGGTGAAAGGTGCACAGCTACATCAGCTTTTACATTGTATAATTCATTTGTGCATTCAGAAAGTTCTTCCTTGTAAATATTAATTTCTGTCTTCAACATAAATTGCCAAATGTTCGAATTATTATCTGCATCCGTAACACTGTTCCTGTTCTTTATCGACCTATAAGAAATTTTTGCAACATTGTTCAGTTTATATGCGACTCGCATTAAGCTTGATGCTGTTTCCCATTGCTTCCTACCATGGAGCTGCTCGCGCCAAGTGTTTAGTCCGCGATACGTAAGAGCGAGAGCGGCAACACCCAAAAAGATTGTTAGCCACCCGCGTATGGCGCTTGCATCAGAGCACGCTATCGCTTCGATGATTTTCAACATTCGAGCCGTCCAGGGTATTTTTTATTGGCTATTACTCTCGTTGACTGATGCCATGATTCGTAAGCCGCCCGGCCTTATTCAAACAAACCCAACTGCCCGGAGACTTCTGATGGGACGCGAAACTGCGACAGATCGAGGCGCGGGCGCTCGCGGTTAAAGCCGAGGCGTGCGCGGGCCGCTTGGTTGCGCTGGCCGATCAGCAGCGCATAGGGCGTTTTAATCTCGCCGCCGCGGCTCCAATAAGGGTCGTAGTCCTTGCCGCCATTCATATCGCGAATATGGCGCATGATGCGCCGTGCGCGCGTTGGCGCATAAGCCTCCAGCCATTCCTGGAACAAAGGCGAGACCTCAAGCGGCAGGCGGATGATGGTGTGGGCGGAAAATGTAGCGCCAAGACCGGCGGCCTTTTCCATGATGGTTTCAATTTCATCGTCATTGAGCCCGGGGATCATCGGCCCGGTCATAATCCCGGTCTCGACGCCGGCGTCGACCAGGCGCTTGATCGCCTCAAACCGTTTTGGCGGCGAGGAGGCGCGCGGCTCCATCGAGCGGGCGAGCGCTTTGTCTTGCGTGGTGATCGACACCATCGCCCGGGTGAGGTTCTTTTCCGCCATCGGCGCCAATATATCGAGATCGCGGGTGATGAGATGCGCTTTGGTGAGGATCGTCACCGGATGGTTAAAGCGCGCAAGCGTTTGCAAAACGCCGCGCATAATCAGGAATTTGCGTTCTATCGGTTGATAGGGGTCGGTATTGGTTCCGATGGCGATAACGCGCGGCTTATAATATTTATGCGAAAGCTCGCTTTGCAATAGTTTCGATGCGGAGGGTTTGGCGAACAGCCGGGTCTCAAAATCAAGCCCTGCGGACAGGCCCATATAGGCGTGGGAGGGCCGCGCAAAGCAGTAAATGCAACCATGCTCGCAGCCGCGATAGGGATTGATCGAGCGGTCGAAGCCGACATAGGGCGACGTGTTGATATTAATGATTTTTTTCGGGCGCTCCAGCGTCACCTCGGTGCGCAGGGGCGGCAATTCTTCACCGTCATTGACCGGGTCCGACATCTGACTGGCGTCCCAGCCGTCATCGATATCCTCGCGGCGCTCGCTCTCATAGCGACCCGATTGGTTGGACCGCGCGCCGCGCCCTTTCCCCGGGAGGGGCGGTCCCTTGGGCTTAGGGCTGTCCTCAGTTGGGCTCGGAGGACGAAGGGAAAGATGCGCGGCACGGGCCATACGCAAAGCTATCATCAGGATAGAACAAATCAAGAACAAAATTTCACCAGCCCAGCAAGGGCGGCTTTTATGACAAGTCTGCTGGATATTTTTGCAACCAGTTCTTATGTCAAGGGTGCTTGACAGGTGGATGGCCGCGCATTTGTTGCGCTCAGATTAGTCCGTGCCGGGAATGAATAAGGAAGACAAAATGTCACAACGTATCAAAAGCGCAAACCGTCGCTACCGGCTCGAATTTGGCGCTGCGATGACACTCTATGGTGTCGTCGTGATTGGAGCGACATATCTTGCAAGGGATGTTGAGCCCGGCGCGGTATTGACACTGCTTGCGCTCGCGCCGGTGGCGCCGATTATTCTGGCTTGCATTGCGTTCATCAGGCTGTTCGTAAGTCTCGATGAGCGTGAGCGGCGGTTGTCTGCGGATGCGGCCGCGTTGAGCCTGTTAATCGGCATCTTCGCCGCGCTGACGCTCGGTTTTTTAAAGTCCTTCGAGGTGTTCACTTTTGAATGGGACATGCTGTGGTTCGGCCCGTTCCTGATCGCGCTGTGGGGCGTGGTCCGTTGTATTTTGATTGCCAGGCGTTGAGGTATGGAAAATCATCTGAAGCAATTGCGCGCTGAGCATGGCTGGTCGCAGCAAGACCTTGCCGAACAGCTCGATGTTTCGCGCCAGACCGTGAATTCGCTTGAGCGCGGCAAATATGATCCGAGCTTGCCCCTGGCGTTCAAGATTGCGCGGGTTTTTGCGCGCCCGATTGAAAAGATTTTTGTTGAAGAAACGGAGACTGAAAAATGAAACCACCAAAAACAATGGGTGCTGCGATTGGTATGGCTGTAGGCGTTGGGGTCGCGATTGCTGTTGCGCTTGACGATTATGGTGTCGGTATTGGCGTTGGCGTTGCGATCTTTATCGCGTTCACGGTGGCGGCGCGACGTCGCGGGTAGCTTGCGGACCCGATTAGGCGCGGCTATTAGAAGAGCGCTATTGTACGCTAAGGCGTGAAACGCAGAAGGGGATAGTTATGAAAACTGTTTGGATTAAAATCTGCGCCGCCGGGCTGGTGATTGCATTTTTCAGCGCCTCTCCGTTGGCGGCGGCGCCGCAACCGGACCCATCGTGCGATGGGGTTGTTTCGTCCGACCCCAAGCATATGTATGATTTTAAAATCGGGACATGGAATCTTCGTTGGAAGAATCAGTATAGGGACGGATTTTCTGAATTTAATGCGATCTCCAAAGTCTATGCGATTATGGATGGCGACATTGTCATTGACGAGCAGGTGGCGGACTATTTCAAGGGCGTGACCTTTCGCACCTATGACCAAAATCTTGGGGAGTGGGTGGTGCGTTGGCTGCCGGCGAACTCAACCTGGTATCCGTCCATTTCGGCCAAGCTCGAAGATTGCGTGCCGGTGGAGCACCACGCGATGGCGATCCCGAGCGGCGAGAACGCCAAAGTGATGACGCGCTTTACCGACATCACCGCGAACAGCTTTGCGTTTCATCAGGACTGGTCGACAGATGGCGGCAAAACCTGGAATCGGGATGTGCTCTATTATAAAGCGACGCGCGTGGGTGCGCCGGAAAGCGCGCAATAATCGGCGGAAGTCATTTTTCACGGGCTCTTGAAAAGATTCCGCAGAGAATGAAGCTTTTGGCGCTGTAATGGGCGTGAAACAAAGCTTAATACTAGGGTTATGCTCTCGGTCATCATCCCCACGCTCAACGCAGCATCGCGGTTGCCTTTGTGCCTTGATGCGCTGGTCGCGTCGGCAGTTTGCGGGCTGGTGACAGAAGTCATCGTTGTTGATGGCGGCTCGCAAGACGCCAGTGTTGCAATTGCCGACGGTTTTGGCGCGACGGTGTTGACGATGCCCCCGGGCCGCGGCGGCCAGTTAAGAACAGGCGCTGAGGCGGCGCGTGGCGCCTGGTTGCTTTTTCTCCATGCGGATACGGTTTTGGGGGCCGGCTGGGCGGATGAAGTGCATTCTCTTGTTTCCGGCGGCGGCGATGTGCGTGCGGGCGTCTTCACTTTGGCGTTTGATGCCGAAGGGCTCGCCCCACAACTCCTTTCAACCGGCGCGATGTTGCGCACGAGGATTTTCAAAACACCGTATGGGGATCAGGGGTTGTTGGTCTCGCGCGCGCTTTATAACGCTATCGGCGGTTATAGCGACATGCCGCTATTTGAAGATGTCGATATCATCCGGCGCATCATCGCACATGAAAGCCGCGCCGCACTTCATGTCTTCAAGACCAAAGCCGTGACCGATGCAGCGCGCTATGAACGTCGCGGCTATTTCCGTCAGGCAGCGAGCAATCTGTGGCGTTTATGGCGCTATCATGCCGGCGCTGCGCCGGAAGAGCTTGCGAAACTCTATCGTTGATGCGTGGGACCGTCATTATATTTGTCAAGGCGCCGCGCGCCGGCGCCGTCAAGACGCGGCTTGGCGCTGGCGTCGGCATGGGCCGGGCTGCGGCATTGTTCCGTATTATGACGGAACGAACCATTGCCGAGGCGGTCAAAGGCGGCTGGCGGACATGCCTAGCGGTCGATCCGCCTTCGGCGGTATCGGGTTGGGATAGCCTATGGCCGCCGCAGCTATCGCGGTTGGCGCAAGGGCCGGGCGATCTCGGGGCCCGCATGGCGCGCGCATTTGCGGCCGCGCCGCCGGGACCAACCATCATCATCGGCGCTGATGCGCCGGGGTTGCGCGCGCGCCATCTGCGTCAGGCTTTTAAAGTACTTGGCCGCGCCGACGCGGTGTTCGGTCCGGCTGAAGATGGCGGCTATTGGCTGATCGGTCTGGCGCGGCGGCGGCCTGCGCCAAACTTATTTGAAGGCGTGCGCTGGTCAACAAAACATGCGCTCGCCGATACGGAGAAAACTTTGCCGAGCGGCTTTCAGCTTACGCATTTGGAAACCCTCGCCGACATCGACGAGGCGCGCGACCTTGAAAAATTCGGTCTCTGTGCAACAGCGCATTGACCTATGCAGGCCTTAGCCGCCACTGTTACCTATCGAGGATAGGAGAGGCGGCATGTTGAAATGGATTGGCGTTGGCATATTAATTCTTGCAGCCATAGGCGCCGGGTTGTTTTTTTTCGTCATCCCCGCCCGGGTTGATGCGCGGATGAACACTGTGATTGCCCATGAGCCATTTGAAATCAGCGCTGCGGCGCGTGCGCTTCACGCGACGATTGGGACAGCCGATCTTCATTCCGATGCGCTGTTGTGGATGCGCGACCCGCTCAAGCGCCACGCCCGCGGCCATACTGATTTGCCGCGTTTGAAAGATGGCGGCGCGGCGCTGCAGGTGTTTACAGCAGTCACGAAAACGCCGAGCGGGCTCAACTATGAAGGCAATGATGCTGATACGGATGACCTGACTGCATTAATGATTGCGCAACGTTGGCCGCTCGCCACATGGGGCTCCCTGTTTGCGCGCGCTGATTATCAGGCCGGCCGCCTTGCCGATCTCGAACGTCGCGCCGACGGCGCCTTCGTCTATGTAAAAACCGCGCCACAATTGCGCAGCGCCATCGCTGACGGCGCTCTTGCCGGTATTTACGGCATAGAGGGCGCGCATCCGCTGGAGGGGGAGCTTGGCAATATTGACCGGCTTTACCGGTCGGGTATGCGGGTCATGGGGTTGCAGCATTTTTTCGACAATGCGCTCGGCGGATCACTGCATGGCCGCCGCGGCGCCGGGCTGACGCGGTTTGGCCGCGACGCTGTGGGTAAGGCGGTCGCAAAAGGCATCATCATCGATGTTGCGCATTCGTCAGAAGCGGTGGTGCGCGATGTTCTGGCTATGAGCGACTGGCCGCTGATTGTCTCCCATACGGGCCTTAAAGGTCATTGTGACAGTCCGCGCAATATCTCCGATCAACTCATGAAGGAAATTGCTGATGCCGGTGGGTTGATCGGCGTCGGGTTTTGGGAAGGCGCGATTTGTGATCCGACGCCAGACGGTATCGCCGAGGCGATTGTATACGCGGTCAATCTTTTGGGAGCGGAGCATGTGGCGCTCGGGTCTGATTTTGACGGCACGGTGACCACGCCGTTCGATGCGTCAGAACTTGCAGCGTTGACGCAGGCGTTAATGGATGCTGGCCTCGACGACGAGACAATCCGCGCCGTTATGGGCGCCAATGCCGTAAGGTTTTTTCTGGAAAATTTGCCGGCGGAATAAGGCTTACTGTGTCGCGCAGACATCCGCCGCCGCAAAGCATTCGTCAAACAAACCGACATCGGCGGTCATAAGTGCTGCCGGGATGGCGACCGCCATCGCGACCGCGCCAATCAGCACATAGAAAATGGCGCGCGTGGTCTTCGGTCCAAATTTTATTTCCGGGACCGCAAAATCGCCCGGATGCGAAATAGCCGCCATAACATTACTCCTAACACCCTGTTCTTTCAGCGATACCATCCGCTAGCGAACAGGCAGTCACAAAACTGTCATATTAATATGCGCACTAAATGCGCAATGTCAAGTCAAATGCGCAAATTTTGCGCTTATGGCGCGCCAGCGCGAGGGCCTTAGACCCGACCGTATATAAGTTCCCGCATTCTCGCCGCGACTATGCGTGCTGCTTTCGGTGTGACAGCTCCGCCAGGGTGGTGGCAAGCCAATCACCCCTTCTTTGGCGCTGGCTGCGGTCTTGTGAAAATCCATTCGTCATCGGATGAAAGGGTTTTTGAAAACTTGTATCCGCCGACCTTGAATTTTTTGAGGTCTTCCGCCTTGTTGATGCGATTTTCGATTGCCCAGCGCGCCATCATGCCGCGCGCTTGTTTGACGTAAAGCATGATTGCGCGCGCTTTGCCGGCTTTAACTTCCTTGAAATTGAACATGATGAACGGCGCGGCGAGTGCTTTGCGGTCAACCGATTTTGCGTATTCGTTTGAGGCGAGGCAGACGATGGTCGGATCGTCATGCGTCTTCACCGCCTTGTCGAGTGCAGCGGCGATGACCGGGCGCCAGAAGGCGTGGAGATTGGCCCCGCGCGGATTTTTAACCTGCGAGCCCATTTCAAGCCGGTAGGGCTGGATCGCATCGAGCGGGCGCAGCAACCCGTAAAGGCCGGACAGAATACGTAAGTGGCTTTGCGCAAACTCAAGGTCGGTGGGGCCAAGGCTATTGGCGTCGAGCCCGCGATAGACGTCGCCGGCGAAGGTCAGCGCGGCTTGCTTGGCGCCGGGCGCCTTGCCGGAGGTCTTTAACGCTTGCAACCGCTGATAATTCAAATCGACCAGCTTGTCGGAAATCCCCATCAGCTTTTTCAGCTCAGCCGGCCTCAGTTTCTTCGCAACCTCGGCAATCTCGGCGATATCTTTTGCCAACGCCGGACGCGTTGCCTTAGGCGCATCGGGAACCGGGTCGAAATTCATCAACTTCGCTGGCGACAGTAACATCAGCATACGTAGTATTTTCCTTGTTTTTAAATCACCTTGCCGGGGTTCATAATTCCTTGCGGGTCGAGCGCGTTTTTTATCGCGCGCATCATATCAAGCTCAACTGTGCTTTTGCGTTTAGCCAGCGTTGCGCGGCGGTGACGGCCGATGCCATGTTCGGCGGATATAGATCCGTTGAATGCATCGATGATGTCATAGACCGCCGCTTCAATGTCATTGCGTTTGTCATCAAGTGCGTGTTTGCCAGAGCCTTCGGGCGCAACCACATCATAGTGGATATTGCCGTCGCCAATATGGCCGAAGGCGACGACGCGTGCGCCGGACGCCAGACGCTCAACCGCGGCGTCGGCCTTGTCCAAAAAGGCGGGGATATCGCTGGTTGCGACCGAGACGTCGTGGCGCGCGCCGAGGCCCTCGCCGTTGATAGCCTCGGAAATCGAATGGCGAATGCGCCATAACATTTGCGTTTGCGCCTCGCTCTGCGCAATCACAGCATCGTTGATGATGTCTTTTTCAAGCGCTGCCGCCAGCATTTCTTCAATGGCGCCATCCAGGGCGCCGGTCTGTCCCGATGAGAACTCCATCAGCACATACCAGGGATGACGCGCCGCCAGCGGATCGCGTACGCCCGGAATGTGTTTTCGTGCGAGGTCAATGCAGCGCCGGCCCATCAGTTCAAAACTTGTCGCGCCGCCGCCGGTTGCCGCTTGCGCATGGGCGAGGAGCGCAACCGCATCAGCGGCGCTGCGGACGCCGGCGCAGGCGGTGACTTTTTCCGCTGGTTGCGGGAACAGTTTTAACACCGCGCCAGTGACGATGCCGAGTGTGCCTTCGCCGCCGATCAACAGTTGTTTTAAATCATAACCGGTATTGTCCTTGCGCAGGCGCTTCAGCCCGTTCCAAACCTTGCCATTCGGCAACACCACTTCCAGTCCCAAAACCAAATCGCGCATATTGCCATAGCGCAAAACATTGACGCCGCCGGCATTGGTCGAGATGACGCCGCCGATCTGGCACGAGCCTTCCGATCCAATCGATAGCGGAAACAAACGGTCCGCCGCTGCCGCTGCCGCCTGCGCGGCGCTAAGTGTTATCCCGGCGTCGACGGTCATGGTGTTGTTCAAGGGTTCAATTTCACGCAGCCGGCGCATCCGTCCTAACGCCAGCAAAATCTCGTCGCCAAACGGGATCTGGCCGCCGACAAGGCCGGTATTGCCGCCTTGCGGCGTGATGGCGACGTTTTCTCGTGCGCAGATTTGAACCACTGCGGAGACTTCTTCCACACTCGCCGGCGCCACGATCAGCGCGGCTTCTCCCGGCCAGCGCCCGCGCCATTCCGACAGGAACGGAGCGGCGTCATCTCCGGTGATGACGCCCTTGGGGCCGACGGCGCGGCGGACCGCGTCAAGCGTTTTCTCGTCTGGGGTAGGGCGTTTTATGGCAGTCATGAAAGACATTATGGGGCCTGTCATTCCCGGCGCCTAGGACTGCTGGAAAAGAGTATAAGCCAATGTCAGGAGATAAGCGGTTGATCGGCTATTTTTCGCCCGGATTTTTTTGCACGCCGCAAATATTGCTGATAAAAGAAACGGTCGGGATTTTAATTCGCTCGTTTCGGGGAAAATCAAGAGAGAGAAAATGAACCATTTAGCAATATGCAAAGCTGCGCTTGCAGCTTTTGCTGCGGTTGGCTTACAGGCCTGTGCGCCTGAAGCCGACACGTCTAGCGATAGCACTGTAGCCGATCACGAGAGCGGCCAAGCTGCTGCGACAGTCGCGCCAGCGATCGTTGACTATGCAGCGCTTGCTGCGGCCAGCGTCGCCAATCCATCGCGCCCGGAGGCGGATGTGGCCGACGATGAGATGCGCAAGCCAGCCGAGGTTTTAACCTTTATCGCCATCGAGCCAGGCATGACGGTGTTAGAGCTGGAGGCGGGTACAGGCTATTATACGGAACTTTATTCTTCGATTGTTGGCGCCGACGGCGAAGTGATTATGCAAAACCCGCAAGGCTTCGACAACTTCCTTGGCGATTCGCTGGAAGTGCGCCTTGCCGATGACCGGCTTGCGAATGTCCGCTCCTCGCGCACAGATTTTGATGCGCTTGACCCAGCGGATGGCTCGGTTGACATCGCCACCTGGATATTGGGCCCGCATGAGCTGTATTTTACGCCGGCAGGCGGCGAAGGTTTTGGCGAGGTTGATGCGAGCTATAGCCAAGTGATGCGGGTTTTAAAACCTGGCGGAACTTTCGTTATCCTCGACCACGCCGCCGCACCGGGCTCACCGGAAACGAGCGGCGATACGGTGCACCGGATTGACCCCGCCATCGTTAAAGGGCTGGCGGAAGCGGCCGGTTTTGTCCTGATCGACGAAAGCGATATTCTACACAACCCGGACGACATGTACGACATGGGCGTGTTCGATCCAGCGGTCCGGCGCAAGACCGACCGGTTCTTATTGAAGTATCAAAAGCCGGAATAACGGGTTGCAAAGACGCCGCGCCGTTATCCTTTTGGCGCGGCGGCGCGGGCAAGTCTGTCATTGATAGCTTCGCCCAAGCCTTCCAAAGGGATCGGCGCGGCGGCGATGTATGATAATCTGTGTTTGGTGCATAACGCGTCAAGCGTGCGCAGATAAGCAAAAAGATTGGCCGCCGCTTCGATGACGTCGCCGCTTGGGCTGAGATTAAGCGCGTTCGGGCCTTCCACGGTGGTATTTCCAAAACCAAGAAACGCCTCGCCCGGCTCAGGCGCGGCGGCGTCCAGGCGCAATGGCGTGCGGGGCGCATAGTGGCTAGCGAGCATGCCGGGCGCCTGCGGGATGTCTGTATGCGGTGCGCTTGAAAGAGGCCTGCCAATAATGTGCTCAATCGCCTCGCGCGCAATGCCTCCGGGTCGCAAGAAAAAGACGGCATCGCCCTCAATTTTTACAATCGTTGATTCAACGCCGACCGGGCATGGCCCGCCATCAAGGATCACATCAACCTTGTCGCCGAGCCCTTCCTGGACATGCTCCGCATTCGTCGGGCTGATGGTGCCGGAAGGATTGGCGCTTGGCGCTGCAAGCGGCCGGCCGACGGCGGCGATCAAGCTTTGCGCGATTTCATGGTTCGGCGCGCGCACGCCCAGCGTGTCGAGGCCGGCGCTGGCGAGAAGGGATATGGCGCAATCGGCTCTGCGTGGCAGGACCAACGTTAACGGACCGGGCCAGAATGCGGCGGCAAGCCTATCGGCGACGGGCGGAAATTCCACATAGCGCGCCGCCATACCGGCGTCCGCGACATGAACAATCAGCGGGTTGAATTGCGGACGGCCCTTGGCCGCAAAAATCCGCGCAACCGCGGCGTCATCGGTCGCATCCGCCGCCAGACCGTAAACCGTCTCGGTCGGCATCCCGACAAGCCCGCCATCGCGGATCAACGCCGCGGCGGCGCCAAACCCTGAGTCCTCGATCTTACTCTTTTGCGTCATACTGCTCGACAAATATGCTGTGGCGTTCGTGAAAGCTAGGGGCCGGGCGCGCTGTTGTCTGCAATTGCCGCTAGCGTCATTGCCGGTTGGGCGGCATAAGGCGTTGTCGATGATTTCTAAAGGAGCGCTTGGATGACCTTCGCCACCCCTGTCCGTGATATGCGGTTTGTTCTCGATCATATGGCGGGGTTTGGGACGCTTGAAAAAACCGGCGGGTTTGACGACCTCTCCGATGATCTGGTCTCGGCGATCCTTGAAGAAATGGGCAAGTTTTGCGACCAGGTGGTGGCGCCCCTGAATGGGGCGAGCGACGCCGATGGCGCGGCGCTGGAAAACGGCGTTGTGCGCACCACGCCGGGCTTTGCCGATGCTTACCGCCAATATGTGGATGGCGGCTGGAACGCGCTGGCGTTTCCCGAAAAATTTGGCGGCCAGGGTCTGCCGACGACGTTATCGGTGGCGATGGTTGATGCGCTGAATGGCGCTTGCATGAGTTTTGCGATCGGCACCACCTTGACCACCGGCGCCGTCAAGGCGGTGATGCATGCCGGGACCGACGCGCAAAAACGCCTCTATCTTGAAAAGATGGTCACCGGGGAATGGACCGGAACGATGAATCTCACCGAGCCGCAGGCCGGCTCCGATCTTTCCGGTATTCGCACCAAAGCCGAGCCGGTGGGCGATGGTCGTTATAAAATCAGTGGGCAGAAGATTTTTATCACTTATGGCGATCATGACATGACCGACAACATCATCCATCTGGTGTTGGCGCGGCTGCCGGATGCGCCGGCGGGTGCTGCGGGCATATCGATGTTTATCGTACCGAAGGTGCATGTCGGCGAAGACGGATCGCTCGGGGCTCACAACGATGTTCAGTGCGTCGGGTTGGAAGAAAAGATGGGTCTGCATGGCAGTCCGACTTGCGTGATGGCGTTTGGCGAGAACGGCGAATGCATCGGCACGCTGCTTGGCGAAGAGCACAAAGGTTTGCGCAACATGTTCGTGATGATGAACGCTGCACGCCTTGATGTGGGCATGCAAGGCGTCGGTGTCGCTGAACGCGCCTATCAGCGTGCGCTCGCCTATGCGCAAGAACGCAAACAGGGGCGCTTGCCCGGGATGAAGACCGGCGACCAAGTGGCGATTTTTGAACATGGCGATGTCCGCCGCATGCTCTATTCGATGAAGGCGTTGACCGAGGCGTCGCGCGCAATCTGTTACGCCAACGCTGTCGCCTATGATTTAGCACACCATGCGCCCGACGAAGAAGCACGCAAGGCCGCTTCCGCGCTTGAAGGCCTGTTAACGCCGATCTCCAAAGCATGGTCGACCGACCGCGCCAATGACGTCGCCTCGCTTGGCGTCCAGGTGCATGGCGGCATGGGCTATATTGAGGAGACCGGCGCGGCCCAGCATATGCGTGATGCGCGCATCGCCGCGATTTATGAAGGAACCAACGGCATTCAGGCAATCGATCTGGTCGGCCGCAAACTGCAAGGCGACGGCGGCGCGGCAGCGCATGGGTTTATTCAAAAAGTTAAAGATGAGGCCGCGCTCGCTAAAGCCGCCAAACGCCCGGAGGTTGCAGCGATTGGCGCCCGGCTCGAGGAGGCCGTCGATGCGCTGGAGGCGTCGACCGACTGGTTGTTAGCCGCCGCCAAGCGCGATCAGGAAGGCGTGCTTGCTGGCGCAACACCCTATCTCAAGCAATTCGGTAATGTCGCGGGCGGCTATTATCTCACGCGCGGCGCTCTCGCGGCGGTGATTGGCGCCAATGAAGATGGAGATGATCAAGGCTATTTCGAAGCTAAAATCACCATTGCGAAGTTCTTCGCTGACAATTATCTGGTTGAAGCGGCCGGCCTGACCCCGACCATCACGGCGGGCGCGGGAAGCGTTGCGCGGATAGACCCGGCGTTGTTGAGCGCGTGAGGCAGCGGTTTTATCGCGACTGCATCGACCGGCGCGAACCCATTCTGCGACTCTATAAAGACAGAATTTTCTCTGTGGAATGAGGCATCCATTCAGAGATTTTTTCCTGTATTTTGTTGGGGCTGATGGGTTTTGACAAGTAGTCGTCCATGCCAGCATCAAGGCACTTCTCCTTGT
Organism: Hyphococcus sp.; assembly: GCA_021776455.1. Classification (GTDB taxonomy): domain Bacteria; phylum Pseudomonadota; class Alphaproteobacteria; order Caulobacterales; family Parvularculaceae; genus Hyphococcus. The sequence continues at coordinate 48,162 of JAJFFX010000077.1, forward strand.
CACCATCCAGCGCATGCGCTGTGCAGCCGATGATTGGAACGCGCGTTCCAGTATTCCTTTCCAACTCTCGAATAGCGTGAGTAGCCTCATATCCATTCATTTTAGGCATGGATACATCCATCAATATGAGGCGCGGAGCGTGCATCTTGAATGCTTCGACCGCCAGCTTCCCATTTTCAACAATCTTTATGCTGACCCCAAGACTTTTCAACACATGAGTAAGAAAAACCTGGTTCACCTCATTGTCCTCCGCGATCAGAATATCAGCGAAGGTCTCAGACGTCGTCGTTTGTAAGGCAGCCTCCGAAGGCGCTGGCGCAAGGGGGGGGATGGCGCGGCAGGGTGCATGAAGCAAAGCGTCGCCGAAGTCCTTGGCGGCGCGATGCGGACCGCTGAGTTCTGGTTTTTCCGAGCGGTATTTTTGAATGATTGATATCAATGTTTCCAGCAACAGTGAAGAGCGTGCAGGTTTCAATAATTGCGCATCGATGCACAAATCGTTCAAAGCATCCTTTTTTATACCGGTATCCATGTCGGTCAGCATGACAATGGGAATTGAGCTGAGCGCCGGGTTATCGTGCAAAATACGTATAACTTCAGCACCGTTCATTTCCGGCATTTGGTAATCCAGAATGATAGCATCTACTTTGTCTTTGTGTTGGGCGCTGGTCTTCAAGTACGCAATGGCGGCGGCGCCGGATTCCATTGCCGTCCCGTTCATATTCCAAGAACTCAATTGCTCCAGGAGAATTGTGCGATTAATCTGGCTGTCATCGATAACCAGTATCTGCGCGCCTGTTACATCGGCTGGAATGAATTTTTCGGGCGCATAATTAGCGTCAATTGGCAAATCGATAGTGAACCAGAATGTCGATCCTTTTCCGGGTTCGCTATCAGCGCCAATTTCTCCGCCCATCATCTCAACCAGACGGGTTGCGATGGCAAGGCCAAGTCCGGTGCCTTCAAAGCGGCGGGTGGATGTCGTATCGACTTGGCTAAATTTCTCAAAGATGGTTTTAATTTTGTCTTCAGGTATGCCAATCCCGGTGTCGGTAGTGAAGAATTTCAGTTTTGCGACTTCGCCATCAATGCTGCCGGTTACATCGACAAGGACATAGCCTGTTTCAGTGAACTTGACCGCGTTCCCAATCAGATTAGTTATAACCTGTCGTATCCGGCCAATGTCGCCGACCAGCGCATGCGGCAAATCCGGCTGAATACGAACAATGAGATCCAGACCCTTTGCCGACGCCTTGGGAGAGACAAGAGCGACCACGTCCTCGACCGCTTCGGACAATATGAACGGGCTGGGAATGAGTTTTAATTCACCGGCGTCGATTTTTGAAAAATCCAGAATGTCATTGATAATGGTCAACAATGCGGCGCCTGATTTCAAAATAATATCGGCGAAACCTTTCTGTGTGGCGTCGAGCTTTGTGCGCGCCAAAAGCTCCGCCATCCCTAAAACCCCGTTCATTGGTGTTCTGATTTCATGGCTCATATTGGCCAGAAACTCTGACTTTGCTCGCTCGGCCAGCTGCGCTGCTTTTGCTACTTCCTTTGCGTTCGCCGTCTCCATTTCCAGCCTCAGACGCTGGCGCATTTTCCTCTTGAACAAATTGAGAGATTTCGCCAGCACGCCCAACGCGTCACGTCTTTCCTCTCCGGCGAACTCAACATTGATATCGCCATTCGCTATATCGTTAGCAGCGTTTGCGAGATTGGAAATTGGCGTGAGGACCGTCCGGCGAAGTAATGAAAACGTTATCGTAAGTGTTACAAGTATGAGGAAAATAAAGGCGCACAGGCTGATAAACGCATACCTCTGCCAGGCAGCGAACGCCTCGGCCATGTCGACCTCGGCGCTATAGGCGCCAATGAGTTCGCCATCCGCTATGCTCATCAGGGTGGTATGACAGCTAGCGCATCTGGGGTCTGTGGCGGACCCTTCGCCCATGATTACCGGCCAGGACAAACGCAGTGTCCCTTTGTTGGTAAGTTGGTGTTGTTTTTTCCCTTGCGCCAGGGCGGCTTTGTCAATTTCGTCTAAGGGGCCTTCAACCTCATTTTGATTATTGGCCAACTGATAATCGACTACCTTTTTCGCCATCACCAGCCATAAGTCGACATTCTTACTTTGGTTGGAAAATTGTTCCATCGTGCCATTGAGCGTATCTATTGCCGGATCATTGTCGCCGGTTTGTGTGCGATACAGCATGGCGTTGGTATGAACAGATTGAAGCATGTCGAGCGCCGCAACCGCTTCACGTTCTGAGGCTCTCTCGATTTCCCGATATTCAGCGGATATTCGATACGCAGTGACGGGCGCTAATATGCCGACAAGTGTAAAACCAATCGCGCATAAAACTATTGTGGATAGTGAGTAGCGTGAAAGGAATTTTTCCATTATGGGCGCCAAAAAGTAACCCGGTAAAATCGCCGATCACGGTTAAAATGCGGTTAAGGCTGGGCTGTCGCATGGTCCTTAACTTCAAAGACCGTGATGGAATCCAATGCTTCCTTCTGCACCTTAGCGCCACCTCTAAAACGCAAACCCCAATGCATCAATCTCTTGGCGATACCAGCGCGCGATCTGCTCGCGCGTCTCGTTGGAATAATGCGTGCGGTAGTCTTTTTCGTCGCGATAGCCTGAGCGCAGGCTGGGCATGTTTAATGTGCCCTTTAGGCCGACATGGGCGAGCACTTTTTCAAGGCCGCCGTCCAAATTTTCATAGCGGATGATTTCATCGGCGACGATGTCATTGTTGATCGTATAAATCGACCAATTGTTGAGCCGCACATATTCGGTTGAACGAAACAACAGCGATTTCATGTCGCGGTCAAAATTTGCGTCATCGCCTTGCCCGCGCTTGTGCTTGCGTTGGAAATAGAGCGAGACCTGCCGGTCCCATGGGTTACGCTCGACGGCGAATTTAAAATAGCTGTTGAAGCGCGCCGCACCTATAACAGCTTTTGCCTGTGCGGCGGTGGCGTGGGCGTGCAATCCGAAGGCGCGCGGGAGGTTGCGTTTGAGGGCGCCGTGGTGAATGGGCGAGAACTTCGCCCAGGCAGGGCGGGCCATATCCGCGACCATGTCGCCGGGATCGATCACCGCCTCAAGCGCCGCCGTCAGGCTGGTGCCGGCGGTCTTTTCTGTGCGCAGAAAAATAAACTTGTATGTGTGCGAGATGATCATTGGCGGTTTTCTGGTCAAAAATGCGTGAACGCGCAAGGGCTCGCGTCGATTGGTGCGATAGGATAATGTCGCCGCAATAGTTCACCGAATCGTTCGGTTCCGGTCAGAAAAACCAGCAAATTAGGGGCGCCCCGTAATGAATAGAGCACTTCTCATCTTTCTTTTGATTTTGTCGCCGGGGCTCGCCGCCGCCGCGCCGTCCGAGCGCGCCATGGAGCTGGCGCAGCAAATGATTATCGTTGACGGGCATATCGATGCGCCGTCGACCATTGCCAATGACGGCGGTGATATCGCTGCGGGCGACAAGGTCATTGATTTTGATTTTGCGCGCGCTAAAGCTGGCGGGCTCGATGCGCCGTTTATGTCGATCTATGTTGCGGCCGCTTATGAGGACAAGGGCGGAGCGAGGGCGCGCGCCGATATATTGATCGGCCTGATGGAGGGCGTCGCCGCCCAGCACCCGGATAAATTCGAAATCGCTTATTCGCCTAAGGATGTCCGCCGGATCGCCGGCGAGGGCAAAATCGCTCTGCCGCTGGGGATGGAGAACGGCTCGCCGATAGAGGGTGATCTCGACACGCTGAAACATTTCTACGACCGCGGCATTCGCTACATCACGCTGGCGCATTCCAAGTCCAACCATATTTCAGATTCGTCCTATGATGAGAACGAGAAATGGGATGGTCTGTCGCCATTTGGCTTTGAGGTCGTTCGTGTCATGAATAACCTTGGCGTTATGGTTGATGTCAGCCACGTCACCGATGCGGCGATTGAAGATGTTTTGTCAGTCGCGCGTGCGCCTGTAATCGCATCGCATTCCTCGCTGCGACATTTTACGCCAGGTTTTCACCGTAATCTTCCTGACGAGCTTGTCGTAAAGATAGGCGAAAATGACGGCGTCATCATGATTAATTATGGCTCGCCGTTTTTGACGGAGGAAGCCAACACATATTCAATACCGCGCGACGCGGCGCGCAAGGCGCAAGAAGAACAAACCGGTGCAATGACCGACGAGGAGCGCACCGCCTTTAACGACGCTTGGCGTGAGAGCCATCCCTACCCATTCGCCGGGCTGGATGATGTCCTCAATCACATTGATCGCGTGGTTGAGCTTGCCGGTATCGATACTGTTGGCATCGGCTCGGACTATGACGGCGTCGGCGACAGTCTGCCCGTAGGCCTGAAAGATGTCGCAAGCTACCCGATGTTGGTCCAGGGGTTGATCGACCGCGGCTATGACGAGGCGGCGATAGAAAAAATCCTCGGCGGCAATGCGCTCCGGGTCTGGGAAGCGGTGGAAGCAGCGCGCAAACGCCGTTGGCGGTAGATTATTATTTGATGAGAGAAGGCCGCCCGAATGGCGGAAAATAATCAACAAGCAACCTGATTTCCGCCACGTGCCGGCCCAGTTCAGACCTTTGCAATGGGGCTATGACCGGAATCGGCCCCATGGAGTGGATCAAGCTGGCGATCTATTACGCCAGCTATCTCTATTTTATCGCCGCGCCGCTGGTGTTGTGGCTGGTTGTGCGCCGTCGCGGTGTGGCGCGATATGCGTGGGCGGGGGTAGCGACGGTGATCACTCTCCTCGCCTATGCGCGCTTCGTTGAGCCGCGCATCTTGTTGACGACGGAACATGAGGTCGTGCTCAATCGGTGTTTTGAGCGCGCCGGCGCGGTGCGCATTGCGGTTTTTTCCGACACCCATAACGGGCTATTTGCCAACGCGATGCCAATTGAGCGTATTGCTGCGGCGGTGAATGCGGCGCGCTCGGACATGGTGCTTGTGCCTGGCGATTATATTTATTTCCTTCATCCGGATCGCTTTGATGAAACCTTCGCGGCGCTCGCTGCTATCAAGGCGCCAATGTTTGCGGTGCTTGGAAATCACGATCTCGGTCTGCCGGGCCCGGATTTGAGCGCGCCGTTGAAGGACGCCCTGCCGGCGCTTGGCGTCCGGTTGATCGACAATCAGCCGTTGACGCTGTCCAATAGCGGTTTTGCGATTGAACTGGTTGGGCTATCCGATCAATGGGCGCGGCGCCAAAAATTGTCGTTGCTCGAAGCTCCGTCGTTGACCCCACGTCTCGTCCTCACCCATAATCCGGCGACATTGCATGACTTCCGGCTGGGCATGCATGCCGATTTTCTGGTCGGCGGCCACACCCATGGCGGGCAAATCCAATTACCAATTGTAACTTGCCTGATGACCGGCGTCTGCGGCGACATCGCCTACGGCCTGCGCGAGGAAAAAGACGTGCAAGTTTTTACCACCTCCGGCACGGGTATGGTCGGCCTGCCAATGCGATTTCGCGTGCCGCCGCGCGTTGATGTCTTGAATGTTACCTGGCGCCTTTGCGGCGAATAGTCGGCATTTAATTCAAATTATTCTATGTTCTTTACCAAGATTAATTCTTGTTATTGTGCGCGCGGGGCGCCATGTTGCGCTCAACCAGAAGCTGTTTCAATAAATCAAGTAACGGCTCCGGGTTTTAGTATGGTCTATCAGTATCGCCCCAATAGATTGGGCTAAGAGGGTCGAAATATAGATTTTTGCTGCTTGCAGATTAGTGTGGAAGTTTTGAAATGGATGCGTTGGAAAGGATTAAACAGCATGTCGATGAGATGGGCGTCGGATGCGTGGTGGTGGGGGATCATGTGGCGATCTATCAGACCCGGATAACACGCGCGGCGGATGGCGCCTTGCAGCGCTCCGAGAGGGTGCAACGCGTTCGTTCGATGCAGGAGGCCTGCGGCGTCCTGGGTTGCGATTGCAATGGGGGCTGTGAAAGCAGCGGGTCGCATCACCCGGATGGGGCGGAATGTCCTATGAAAGACTGATTGCATGGGCGCCGCGCAGCCGTTTAAGGTCGCCTCAGCGCCGTAACCGATTGGCGCAGCATCAGGAGGATCGCCCGTGTCGTCTTTAAAGGACAAAACCCTTTTCATCACCGGCGCCTCGCGCGGCATCGGCCTTGCGATCGCCAAACGGGCGGCGGCGGACGGCGCCAATATCGCCGTCGCGGCGAAAACCTCCGAACCCCACAAACACCTGCCGGGTACGATTTATACAGCGGCGGAAGAAATTGAGGCGGCCGGCGGCAAAGCGCTGCCGCTGATTGTCGATGTGCGCAATGAGCAATCCGTCATCGAGGCGGTTGAGAGAACCGCAGAACGCTTCGGCGGGATCGATATCTGCGTCAACAACGCCTCGGCGATTTCCCTGACCGGGACCGAGGCGACGCAGATGAAGCGCTATGATCTGATGCACCAGATCAATGGCCGCGGCACGTTCCTGACGTCAAAAACCTGCATCCCTTTTCTGAAGAAGTCCGATAACCCCCATGTCTTAAACCTGTCGCCGCCGCTTGATATGAGTCCCAAATGGTTCGCCGGCCATGTCGCCTATTCGATAGCGAAGTTTAATATGTCGATGTGCACGCTCGGCATGGCGGAAGAGTTCAGAAATGACGGGATTGCGTTTAACGCCCTGTGGCCGCGCACGGCGATTGCAACCGCGGCGGTAAAATTTGCGCTTGGCGGCGATGCTTTGGTGAACGCTTCGCGCACGCCGGAAATTATGGCTGACGCCGCGCACCAGATTTTTACCAAACCGGCGCGCGAATGCACGGGCAATTTCTTCATCGATGACACGTTGCTCTATGAGAACGGTGTTACAGATTTCGAAAAATACAGGGTCGACGCCTCGAACAAGTTGTTTGTCGATTTCTTTGTGCCGGACGACGCGACCCCGCCGCCGGGGGTTTCCGAAACCTTGACCCGCAATATGCTCGGTGGGTGAGTGCTGATGCGTGTTGTGGCGTTGCATGTTTATCCGGTCAAGGGTGGGCGCGGCGTTGGCCGCGATCAGGCGACGGCGTATGGGCGCGGTTTTCGCCATGACCGCCGCTGGTTGGTAACCGATACGGATGACAGATTTCTGACCCAGCGAGAGCGCCCAGCTCTGGCGCAATTGATAGCCAAGCCCGTCGAGGACGGTCTGCGCCTGTCATTCGAGGGCGGCGGCGAGTTTACCGTCGCAAGGCCAGTCGATGGCGAGCGGCGCTGTGTCTCGATTTGGAAAGACCGTGTCGATGCGCTGCGCGTGGGCGATGCCGCTGATGCGTGGGTGTCGAATGCGTTAGGCTGCGCGGTGCGACTTTATTTTATGGATGACGCCGCCACGCGCGACACATCCGGGCAATGGGGCGCGCCCGCGCCAGTCAGTTTTGCTGACGGTTATCCGTTTTTAATTACCACAACGCAGTCGCTGGATGCGTTGAACCAGGAGATTACCCGCAGCGGCGGCGCACCCACTGGTATGGATCGGTTCCGTCCCAATATCGTCATCGATGCAGATCAGCCGTGGGCGGAGGATTTTTGGAAGGTGATAAAGATCGGCGATGTTACTGTTGATCTTGTCAAGCCGTGTGATCGTTGTGTAGTGACGACAAAAGACCAGATGACCGGCGCCAGCTTGGGAAAAGAACCGCTCAAAAGCCTCGCCAAAATCCGCCGCTCCGCACACCCTGAAGTTTCAGGCGTCCTGTTCGGTTGGAATGCGACCTTGCGCAATCAGGGCGAGATCAGAGTTGGCGATACGGTTGAGATTATCGAAAAGCGCCCGGAGGGGTGGCCGCTCGCTTAAGGTGGGGCGCTCTATTATTGTTCCGCCACGCGTCATCCTTTGCGACGGGGCTTCGGCTCTCCTCAGGATGAGGGCGCAAGGATCACCGCCAAGCGGACCGTCGGTTCAGCTCGCTGTCCGGCGCATCAACGCCTCATACCAGGCTGCGGCGCCCGCAAGATTTTCAATCTTCACCCGCTCGTCGGTGCCGTGAATGCGCTGCAAATCATCCGGCGTATAGATGAACGGCGTGAAGCGATAATTGTCATCAGCGATGTCTGCATAATGCCGGCTATCGGTACCCTGAAGGGTGAGCGCGGGGGCGAGCACGATGTCGCCATAGATCGCCTTGGATGTTTCTGCGATGGCGAGATAGCCCTCGCCTGATGCTGAAGATCGTGGGCTTGGTTCGCGCCCGCCAGCAATTTCGACCGTGACCCGGTCATCATTGATCAGCTTCACAGCCCGGTCGCGCACAGCCTCAACAGTGTCGCGCGGATGGATGCGGTAATTGACAATCGCGACGGCCTGTTGCGGCAGGATGTTCGATTTCTCACCACCGCGGATAATGGTCGGCGCCGTCGTCGTATGCAGCGACGCCGCCGTCAGCGCGTCGCCCTTGAGCTGGTTCTTAACCAACGGTCCGGTCAGCCATAGGTTGGTCATGATGAGACGGCGGGAAAACGGCATCTCGCCGGCGAGCGCATGTAAGAACGCAACCACGTTACCGTCGAGCCTTAAGGGGTAGGGATTGTCGGTGACGGCAAGGACCGCCCGCGCGAGAATGCTGACGGCGGTGTCCGGCGCCGGGGTTGAGGAATGCCCGCCCTGACCGCGCGCGGTAAAGCGCAACGTAACCGAGCCTTTCTCGGCGGTGGAGATGAGGGCGACCGGTTTTTCAATGCCGGGAACAATCCCTTGCGCCAGCCCTGAGCCCTCATCAAGGGTCCAGGCGAGGTTGACGCCGCGGGCCTTCAGGTGGTTGACGATTGCGCCTGCGCCTTTGTCGCCGCCAAGCTCTTCATCATGGCCGAACAGGAAATAAATGTCGCGCGCCGGCGCAAAGCCTTCGCCTGCAAGGTGGTCGGCCGCTTCCATCAGCGCGATAACCTGGCCCTTATTGTCAAGTGCGCCGCGGCCCCAGACCGAACCGTCGTGAATGGCGCCGGAAAAAGGCGGCTGCACCCATTCATCCTCCGTACCCGTCTCAACGGGCACAACGTCAAGATGAGCGATGAAGCCGATGGGTTTTTGAGCGCTGGCATTCGTGCCGGGCCATTTATAGACCAGCGAATAATCGCCAACGACTTCGCGCTCCATCACCGCATGCGCCGCCGGATAAGCCTCGCTCAGAAATTGCGCAATCCCGCCAAAAGCCTGCGCATCGGGCGTCGCCTCAAGGCTTTTTGACACCGTCTGTAGCTGGATCGCGGCCCCAAGCCGCGCAGCGATGGCGTCGCCGTCATAAACGGTAAAGCTGGGCCGCGTGACAGCCGTTTGCGAACCGCCGCCGATCAGGCCAGTGCGAACAACCATAACCAACACCAGCGCCACAAGTCCGCCAAGGACGATAATCAAAAAATTTTTCATAGCCAGAAACCGCACCCCCAATTTGCCCAACGCATAAAGAGCGATCTATAGACCGGGCTGCGCTGGCGGTCGAGCGTGGCGCACACCGACAGCGGCGCGGCTTGTCGATTGGGCTGAGATCAGCGATAGGTAGCAGCAATGACAACATTGCTGTTCTCCCATCCCGTCTTTCAACGCCATGAGGTTCCGCCTGGTCATGTGGAGCATGCCGGCCGTTATGCGGCGGTTGTGGAAGCTTTGCAGGCTGAGAACTTTGCAGTGCTGGACCGGCGCCTGCCGCCGCTGGCGACACGCGAACAGATTGACCTTGTGCACTCAGAACAATACCGCCTGGCGATTGAGGAAGCCGCGCCCAAGACCGGGCTGGCGCAACTCGACGCCGACACCTTTATGGGGCCGTCTTCGCTGGAGGCGGCGTTTCGCGCTGTCGGCGGCGCCTGTACGGCCGTCGATGCGGTGTTCGCCGGCGAGACGAAAAACGCTTTCGTCGCATCGCGCCCGCCGGGCCATCATGCCGAGCCGCAGCGGGCGATGGGGTTTTGTTTGTTTAACACCGCCGCCATCGCCGCCATCCACGCCCGCGCGCATGGCGCCAAACGCGTCGCCGTGCTCGACTTTGATGTTCATCATGGCAACGGCACGCAAGCGGCATTCTGGGATGATGAAAATGCGTTCTACGCTTCGTCGCATGAATGGCCGCAATATCCGGGCACCGGCCGGGAGGGAGATCGCGGCGCGTCCGACAATATCGCCAATGCGCCGCTCGCCACCGGAGAGGGGAGCGAGGCGTTCCAGCGCGCCTGGGGAGAAAAACTTCTGCCGGCGCTGTCCGATTTCGACCCCGATTGCATCGTCATTTCCGCCGGGTTTGACGCCCATCACGCCGACCCGGTCGGCCGGCTAAAGCTCAATGAGGCTGACTTTAGCTGGGTCACCGCCGAGATTGCGGCGATTGCGAAAGACAAAGCCGGCGGGCGTCTGGTTTCTGTGCTGGAGGGCGGCTATGACCTTTCGGCGCTGGCGGCGAGCGCGGCAGCCCACGTTAAAGCCTTGATGGCGGCTTAAAAACTGCGCCATAAGCGCTCCCACTAGCAACGAATAGAGCATATGACTGGCCGGATCATCACCGCGCGCCACGGGCGCCCAGACCTCTCTCGTGATCTGAAGATCACGGCGGCGGAATTTGGCGACTGGTGGGCGCGTTACGACCGTGCCGGACTGCACCCGGATGAGTGCCCGCCGCAGGGCCTGATTGATCTGGCGGGCGCGGCGCATACGGTTTTGTCCTCAACCCTGCCGCGCTCGATAGAGACTGCGCGCCAGGCAACCGGCGGTGAACGCGAGGCGCGGGCCGACCCGTTATTTATCGAGGCGCCGCTGCCGCCGCCGCCGACGCCGCCCTTTTTAAAACTGCACCCAGCCGCATGGGGCGTCATCTCGCGCACATTCTGGTTTTTGGGCTACGCGCCCGACGGCATCGAAACCCATATGCAGACCTGGGATCGTGTACGGAGCATCACCGCGCGGCTCTCCCGCCACGCCCATGACGGCGACGTGTTGTTATGCGCCCATGGCTATCTCAACTGGATGATAGACCGGCGTCTGCGCCGCGAAGGCTGGCTACAAACCAGCAGAGCCGGCGGCAACCAGTATTGGTCATGGCGAATTTATGAAACGCCGCGCGCGCCGGAGAAGGCAGCGGTTGAGGCGTAGGGTGTTATTATTTTTGTTTGCGGCAAAAAATATGAAGCGTGTTGCCATCCGGGGGCAGGCAATAATAAAGGCGTTTCTTCCTCAAACCACCTGCCCGGCGGCCCATCCGCTTGCCCATGCCCATTGGAAATTATAGCCGCCGAGCCAGCCGGTGACGTCGACGGCTTCGCCGATGAAATGGAGACCGGGCGTGCGCTGTGCCTGCATGGTTTTGGAGGAGAGGCCGTTCGTGTCGACGCCGCCAAGGGTGACTTCGGCGGTGCGGTAGCCTTCCGAGCCGACCGGTTTGACGCGCCAGTGATGGACTGCGTCGGCGATGTCTTTGAGGCGCGCATCGGAATAGGCGCCGATTTTTTCGGTCGCGTTAGCGCCATTGGCGCAAGCGCGCGCGGCTATCGCTTCGGCCAGGCGCTTTGGGAGATTATCCGACAACACCGTATGCGGAGCGAGTTTGCCGCGGGACTGGCGCGCCTCGCGTAATATTTTGGAAATGTCGATATCGGGCGCGAGATCGACTTCAATCTCCTCGCCCTCGCGCCAGTACGAGGAGATTTGCAATATAGCAGGCCCGGAAACCCCGCGATGGGTGAACAAGAGCGCCTCGCGAAACGCCGCCCCACCGCATTGGACCTGCGCCTGCACCGAGACCCCGGCGAGCGCTTTGGTCTGGTCGAGCAAGTCCGACGCAAACAGGAGCGGGACCAGCGCCGGCCGGGTCTCGATAATGTTGAGGCCAAATTGTTCGGCGACGCGATAGGCGAAGTCTGTCGCGCCCATTTTCGGGATCGACTTGCCGCCCGACGCGATCACCAGCGCATCGCTTTGGAACCGCCCGCCGGAAGTTGCGACCTGAAACCTGTTCCCGTCTTTTTCTACCGCCTCAATTTCGATCGACACTCGCAGCTCGACGCCCGCCTCGCGGCATTCATCCACCAGCATCACAACAATTTGTTTTGCCGATTGATCGCAGAACAACTGACCCAGGGTTTTTTCATGCCAGGCGATGGCGTGACTATCGAGTTTGGCGATAAAATCAGCGGCTGTGTATCGCGACAGCGCGGATTTACAAAAATGCGGGTTTTGCGACAGGAAATTGCCGGGACCGGCGCCGGTATTGGTGAAATTACAGCGCCCGCCGCCGGAAATCCGGATTTTCTCGCCGGGCGCGGCGGCGTGCTCGATGAGCAATACGCGCCGCCCGCGCCGGCCCGCTTCAATCGCACACATCAACCCCGCAGCGCCGGCGCCGATAATCACCACATCGAATTTTTTCATGATGCGAGGTCTAGCGCACTTTGCGCATGATTTGAATTGCAATGCGCAATTCGTCCTTCGCGACGCGGCTTCGCATTCTATGAATACGAGCCCCGCCCCTCAGGATGAGGATGTAGGTTTTTCGATTGTTGCACCCTCACCCTGAGGAGAAGAGCGAGGCGCATTTTGGAAATATGGCGATTGCCGTGTCAGGACGGCAGATTGCAATTCCATCCTGACACGGAGCAACTACGCAACTTTCGTTAATACCACCGGGAAATCAATGTCGGTATGGGCGACATGATTGATGTAGTTGGTGAAGATGTTGGCGACAACATTGGCGACAGTCTCGACAATTTGCGCATCGTCAAGGCCAGCGTCGCGGGCGAGGCTCAAATCATCGTCGCTGACGAAGCCGCGTTTTTTAACGACCGCGAGCGCGAAAGTTAAAATCGCCTGTAGCTTGGCGTCAGATGACTTGCCGATAAGGCGGGCTTCGATTTCCGCGCTGTCGACCTTCAGGCTTCTGGAGATCGCGGTGTGGGCCGAGGCGCAATAGTCGCAACCATTAGCGCCGGCGACAGCCAGTGCAATCGCATCCCTGGTCGCGGCGTCAAATTCGCCTTCGTCCAAGTTCTCGTTCAGGTTCAACAATCCTTTTAGCGCTGCCGGCTGGTTTGCGAGCACGCGGTAAAGATTTGGCGCTGCGCCGACTTTCGCTTTGATGGCGCCGAACAGTTCGGCCGCCGCGGGGCTTGCTTCCTGGTCGGTAATTTGTGTCAGTCTCGACATTTTACTCTCTCCTTTTCTCCGGGCGGTTTTTGTCCGTCCGCTTGTTGTTTTTGGGCGCCCGTCCGGATATCGCCCGGATGGCCTTATCGCCGCTCCTTGACCGGTGCGGCTGAGTTGCATATAATGTTACGGAACGGTCCGTCAACAATTTATTTTTGACTAATCGGTAACATATGTGTGAAGGCTGCAACCATGGCGAGACCAAGAGGATTTGAGCCCGACGCGGCGCTGACGGCCATTAAAGAAGCCTTCTGGCGATGCGGCTATGACGCCACCTCTATGCGCGATATTGAACAGGCGACCGGCCTCAACAAACAGAGCCTTTATCGTCTTTATGGCGACAAGCGCGGCATGTATCTGAAGGCGATTGACCATTATGCGGACAATGAGGCGTCGGCGGCGGGTGTATTGCTTGGCGATGATGCGGGTGAAGATAGATCGGTGCAGGCGCGATTTGCTCGGCTTTTTGGCCGTGTCGTGGATATCGCGGTTGCCGGCGACCGGCGCGGATGTTTTTTCTGCAATATCAGCATCGACCAAGCGCATCGCGACGAGCGCGTGCGCGTCGCGGCGATGCGCGGCATGGTGGCGATGCGCACGACGTTCGAGGCGGCGCTGGGGGTTGCGGATGGCGAGGCCGCGCCCGCCGGCATAAGGCAAAAAGCCGCTGGCCTCCTTGCCGCTTATCTTGGGCTGAGAGTTATGGTCCGCGCTGGCTTCGACGAGGCGGCGTTGCGTGATGCGGTGGAAGATGCGCTGGCGGGGATATAGGCGCGGCGTTCTGCTTGCAAAATACGGCCCTCTATCGCAAAAGGCCTTATGGCTAAAAAACCCGACGACATTGAAAAACTGTCCTTCGAAAAAGCGCTTGGCGAGCTTGAGGAGATTGTCCGAAAGCTTGAAAGCGGCGCGGCTGAGCTTGAAGCCTCGATCGAGCTATATGAGCGCGGTGCGGCGCTGAAAGCCCATTGCGAAGCGAAGCTGAAATCAGCGCAGGAAAAGATCGAGAAGATTGTCGTTGGCGGTGATGGCAAACCAAAGACGGAACCGGCGCGTTTCGACTAGAGCAAACTCTGATCGCGCCGATTCAGATTTTGCTCTAGATTTTTAGTGAGTCGCATTTTCTGGCGCCCAACCGGCACAGCCACTTGGTCGGAAAATGCTCTGGCATTTTAGTGCGGGGGGCTTGGGATGCGCATAGCAATCCTTATCATTGCGGGACTGATCGGCCTATTTGGCGTCTGGTGGATGACCAGCGCGCCGCCCGCCGCAATTGTTATTGGTGAGGCGGCGGCGTTTTCGGCGCCGCCCGCATCGCTGGCTGCGGTCACGTCCTCTGGCGATTATATCGCACAAAACGCGCCCGCACAGCGCTGGCTTTGCCGCCCTATGACGATGTTGTGTTGAATGTGGCGGAGACCCCTGCCTATGTAACGGCCGTAGACGGATGGTTTTGGGAGGTTGATCTCGCCGCCGGCCCTGACCGAGATATCGGTCGTCATCCCTGGCCGGACAGGGCTCTATCTGGCGACGGTCGGACATGATTCCAAAGGACTTTACAGCGTTTCGTATCCAGATGGGTTGGCGCGTTAGGATGGATTCAAAGCGGTCGCTTCCAGTGCGGGCTATGGCGAAGTGATCGTCGGGTTTAATTTCCAGTAATCGGCGCGCCGCGTTGCAGCAATTTTGCATAGCTCTGCGGAAATAGCCGCTGCACGAAAGAGATGAACTTGGCGTCGCGCCCGACAATGACGCGGCGCTTTTTCTTCGCCGCGCCGTTAAGGATGATGGCGGCGGCTTTTGCCGCGCTGGTGATCGCCGCCTTATCGAAACTGTCTTCCGCCTCGCGGCGGTCGCCTAGCGTGTCCGGCAAAACATCGACCGTAGCATTGCGCACGATATTTGTGGCGACGCCGCCGGGATGCACAGAAGTAACGGCGACGCCCTGGTCTTTTAATTCCGCGCTCAGCGCTTCGGAAAATCCGCGTACGGCGAATTTTGAGGCGCAATAGTGGGTCTGGCCGGGGTAGCCGATAAGCCCGAACAGGCTGGAGATGTTAACCAGCCCGCCTTTGGTCTCGATCAACTGCGGCAGGAACGCCTTCGCCATCCGCACCACGCCCCAGAAATTGACATCCATAATCTGCTCAAACGACGACAGCGGAGAGGCCTCGAACGAGCCGATGCGGGTGAGCCCTGCGACATTGAAGAGATAGTCGGCCGCCCCAAGGCTCGCGCGGATAGTCTCGGCATAGTTTGCAATCGCTGCGGCGTCGGCGACGTCGAGGTGGTCAAAGCGGATGCGGTTGGTCGGCGGATCGCCGATCAGGCGTTTGGTTTCTTCCAGCCCCGCCGCATCAATGTCGCAAAGCGCCAACGCTGCGCCACGCGCCGCCAGGTCCAGCGCCAAAGCCCGCCCGATCCCCGAACCGGCGCCGGTGATCACGCAGAGTTTGCTTTCAAAATCGAAGCGGATGATGAGACACTCCTCGCGAACAGACATGTTATCAAGATTGGCAAGTATGTGCGAAATTCAATGGCGCGTCGAGTTTGCGTATGTGGTTGAAGCTAACTTGTTGGACGAATAGCGTGTTCACTGTGGCAACAATTTATAACACGCTATTCGGTCAAACAATCATTCGAATCCTCTCCCCAGCGCTTGACGGCAGCATATTGCATTCGATTGAAATCCAGGACGATTAGCTCAAATTTCTTTGTAATCGTTCCTCCGAGTGTCAACGGAATGCCCAAAGCATGGCTCGCGTCGAGAGAAGAAAAAATCGGGACATTGCGTTCTCTTATGTCTTCGCCGCCCAATACAAGTGTAAGCGATCGAAAAATAGCGACAATCCTTTCATCGGCGTTTCGGCCAACGGGCGATTGCCGGTAGCTGTCCAGCTTCGACGCTCGTTTTCCGGGCACATAGAATCGAATTGGCGTTGAATATGCGTAGGTGGTCGGAAATCCGGTATCATAGTGGGAAGGGACGGTCACGCCGCCAATCTCTGCAGAAAGGCCTAAGCCGTCACTATGCCAAAACATTTGGCCGGTTTCATTGAAACATTCAAAGTCAAAATTTTTCGGCCCGATGACAATTTCCTTTCCACGCCGAATTATCCCTATTTGACCTACGCGCTCAAGCGTTGAAAGCCCTAGGACGAAGTTGCTGCTTCGAACGGGAGAAGTCGCCATATCGACGACCAGGAAAACGTCGCCTTTAATTTCCATGGAGCCGATATTTATTGCGGGAGCAATAGCGAGTTCCACTTCGCGCTCATCATCGAAGGCGTATCTCATCGGAATTTTCGCATTTGGAAACAATTGAAAGCCCAGTTCGACAGCTAGGTCTCTCGAAATCAGAGATCGCTCGGCTCCAGTATCCACAAGAGCGCGGAGTGACCGACCCTGAATTTCTACCGCGATCTGGGTTTTACCCTTCGCGCTTGTCGTTGCCGCAACCCGCGCACTATCTCCGCGCAATTCGGGTGGCGCCTCTTGAGCTATGAATTCAAGGCCTCGTAAATACCGCGCCACCAAGGAGCTGGGGCCATGCATTTCCGTGGCCGCATTGACGGCGGCACGCGCGCTATCTATCGCAAGGGCGTGGTCGCCCCGCCTTAGCGCCATCAAACTTAGATAATTGTTTACTTTTATTTTTTCGTTGGATTCTGCGTCAGAATAGGCGTGAATCCATTTTTTCGCCAGATAGACGCCTTCCGAATTGCGTCCGAACTCGTAACTATTCTGGATTTGCATAATTTCTATGTTGCGACTACTGACGCCGAATTGCACCGCAATGTCTTCGACCGGACGCATCAGCAGACATCCGCGCGACCATGGGTCACCAGCCGATGCAACTTCGTCAAAAGAAAAAGGCGCGTAGCGCGTACAATCAAAGTTTCCAACGAATGCCGGATCAGTCCGAGAAATGGCTGCCTGAGTTATTACGATGCTCAGTAAGGAGATGACAATCGCGGAACCAATTCGCCTCTTATTCATTGTTTCGCGCCCGTGTATAGCAACTGCTGAGCAGCTATTTCATCGAAAGTCCTACGCGTCGATGACGTGTAAGTAAATGGCGATCGAAAACCGAAACTTACACGTCATCAGGGCCGCTTTAGAAAGGCCACGCCCTGCCCGACGCAGTCATTTCCTCCCAAAGATCGGCTATGCCATCGCCGTCGTTGTCGACGCCATAAATAATAAAATTCTCATTGAATGTCGCATCGCCCGAACCGTTGTTATCTATGTCGATTTCATGACTCTGAGAAATGATCACAGGAACGAAACTGTCATCAATTGATTCAAAGGTGGCAGACTCCATCAGGTATTCATTTGACCCGCCGGCGCCCCCCGTTCCGCCCGCCAAACTAACTCCCGCTACGCTCCACATTCCATAGCCATACGTCCACCTTTCGCCAACAACCACGATACAATCGCCGATAGGGCAGTCGCCTGCGTTTGCATTTACGATACCAATCGAAGAGAATAATGACGTTAGTAAAAGGATATTTTTAATATGCATTTCTTTCTCCTTTGCTAAACTATGATTTAGAAATACTACCCCCCCCCTGCAGCCAAAAAACAACAGTTTAAGCTGATTGTAATCGCGAATTAATCTTCACAATTCTCGCTGGCAGCGAAATTGACAATGCACGGTTTTTGACGCTGGGGCGGTGCGCGGCTTTTGCGCAACGCTCCGGCGTCAAACCGTGCGGCGGGGCGTCACAAATCGTCAAACTGCCGTCCCATTGCCGTGATTTCACCGGAAAAGGGGTGGAGAAATTCGGCTGAGGCGCTAGAACAATCGATCACCGTGCGGTGCGGCGCTATGAAAATGCCGGCGCGCGGGCTTTAAGAAAGAACAGTAAGGGGATTTCCCATGGCAGTTGAAACGCCGCTTTTGGACACCGTCAGCTATCCGGCCGACCTCAGGAAACTGGAAAAAAGCCAGCTGCGCCAGCTCGCCGATGAGTTGCGCGCAGAGATGATTGACGCGGTCTCGCAGACCGGCGGGCATCTCGGCTCCGGACTTGGCGTCGTGGAGCTGACGACGGCGATCCATTATGTGTTTAACACGCCCGACGACAAGCTGGTGTTTGACGTCGGCCATCAATGCTATCCGCACAAGATCCTTACCGGACGCCGCGACCGTATTCGCACGCTGCGTCAGGGCGGCGGGCTGTCCGGTTTCACCAAGCGCACCGAGAGTGAATATGACCCGTTTGGCGCCGCCCACGCCGCGACCTCGATTTCAGCGGCCACCGGCTTTGCCGAAGCCTCAAAGCTGCAGGGTGGAAACGCCACCGCCATCGCCGTCATTGGCGACGGCTCGATGTCCGGCGGCATGGCCTATGAGGGCCTCAACAATGCCGGCCATCTCGGCTCGAAAGTGGTGGTGATCCTCAACGACAACGACATGTCGATCGCCCCGCCGGTGGGCGCGATGAGCGCCTATCTTGCCAGAGCCACGTCCTCCGGCGTCTATCAGGGCTTCCGCTCATTCGGCAAACAGCTTGCCAAACGCTTGCCCAATGCGGTCTACAAGCAGCTCGCCAAGGCCGAAGAATATGGCCGCGGCATGGTTTCCGGCGGGACCTTGTTTGAAGAGCTTGGGTTTTATTATGTCGGCCCGATTGACGGCCACAACCTCGATCAGCTGATCCCGGTGCTCGAAAATGTCCGCGATATGAACGACGGCCCGGTGCTGGTCCATGTCGTCACCCGCAAAGGCGCCGGTTATCCGCCGGCGGAGCAATCAGCGGATAAATATCACGGCGTTTCGAAATTCGACGTCGTTTCCGGGAAGCAAAAAAAGGGCACGCCCAATGCGCCGGCCTATCAAAAAGTGTTCGCCAATACGCTGATCAAGGAAGCTGAGCACGACAACACGATTGTCGGCGTCACCGCGGCGATGCCGTCCGGCACCTCGCTCGATATGTTCGCAGAGGTCTATCCGGAGCGCTGCTATGATGTCGGCATTGCCGAGCAGCATGCGGTGACGTTTGCCGGCGGGCTGGCGGCCGACGGGATGAAGCCGTTTGCGGCGATCTATTCGACCTTCCTGCAGCGCGCCTATGACAGCGTCGTTCACGACATCGCGCTCCAGAACCTGCCGGTGCGTTTCGCGATGGACCGCTCAGGGCTTGTCGGCGCTGACGGGGCGACCCATGCGGGCGCCTTTGATGTCGCCTATCTTGGCTGCCTACCAAACATGGTGCTGATGGCGGCGGGCGATGAGGCGGAACTGGTCCGCATGACCTCAACCGCAGTCGCCTATGATGAGGGCCCGATTGCGTTTCGCTATCCGCGCGGCGAGGGCGTCGGCGTTGATTTGCCGGAAATCGGCCAACTGCTTGAGATTGGCAAGGGCCGGGTCGTGCGCGAGGGAGGCAAGGTTGCGCTTCTTGCCTATGGCGGACGGCTGGCGGAAACCCTGAAAGCGGCGGATATGCTGGAGGCGCAGGGGCTGTCGACAACGGTTGCGGATGCGCGTTTCGCCAAGCCGATTGACCATGAATTGGTACTGCAGCTGGTGCGCCATCACGAGGTGCTAATCACGGTTGAGGAAGGCTCACGCGGCGGTTTCGGCGCGTTCGTCTTGCATTACCTTGCCGATCAGGGCGCGCTCGATGCGGGGCTGAAAATCCGCACGATGACATTACCTGATCTCTTCCAGGACCATGACAGTCCGGCGAAAATGTATGATGAGGCGCGCCTTAACGCGGCGCATATTGCCGCGTGTGCGCGAGAGGCGTTGGGCATGTCGGCGGAAGTTGTGAATTTGCGAGGGTAAATTGCTCGCCGGCTGCGGAAAACCTATCGAAAATGGCGGGCGACGACATTATTTGCCCATGAATTTGTCGCATTGATGACACATTGTGGTTAATACACAATCAGAAGTTGTTTTCACCCGTTAAATTCGTGTTAAGGTCAGGAAAACAGCGGATTATTTTGCAAAAGCAACATATTTTTGTTGCGCTGCGGCCCGGGATTGATGTAAACAAATAATTAATGTCGGAATGGCCGGCAGAGTTATTTTTTATTTGGGGGTTCGTATGATGAATCTAAAACGGGCCGGCTTAGCGGTTCTCTTTGCGGGCATGATGGCATTCGGCAGCGCGAATGCGGCATTCATAACCGCTGGCACACCTGATAGCCTTGGCAATTCCGACGACACACTGACATCGCAGTGGGCCGGCAGCACTTTGAAGTTTACGTTTTCGAGCCGCAGCGCAGCTTTAGACAGTGACGTGTTTTTGCAGATTATGCTGGGCGGTGAGACGTTTGTGTTTGACAACGACTCCTTGGCTGGCGCCACGGTATATCTGCCTGGCCCTATCCTCGCGGGTACAGAAATTTACTTCCGTCTAGCCGTTGAAAATGGCGACGAGTTCTTCTCTGGCGACAAAACGCGTGGTGATAATAACGGCTTCACCCACGCTATGATTACGGCGCTTGGCGGTGGTGTTTTCCAGATTGGTTTTGAAGATCTGCTGGATACATCATTTGGCACAGGCCCCTTGGGCAATACGGAACCTGACTTTAACGACTTCGTCTTCACGGTTCAGGAAGTTCCGATCCCTGGCGCAGCGATCCTTCTGCTTTCGGGTCTTGCAGGCCTTGGTTTTGCTGGACGCAAAAAGACAGCCTAATCGCTAGACGGTTTGTCTACGTTTCGGAAAACCCCGCTTTTAGCGGGGTTTTTTGATGCGTTCTTTTACCCGTCTATATTGCGCTGTAGAGTGACGATGACGCCCCCCTTAACTTCTCACATCGGTAGTCAGCGCGCCGCCGGCGTTGCGCGCGATGGCGAGGTCGACCCTGGGCGACAAGGTTTGCCTCGGTCTCGGCGCGATTAAATCCGTATAGGAATTATCGGAAATACTGGCCACTATAGGAATGCGCGATTTTTCAATGCGACGCATTCGCACCTTGTGATATCCAGCAGGCGCCTGATTTTACAGCTATTTTTATCTTCCCGATTGTTCATACAAGCCCCTGAAAACATGCCTTTGATTGTCTGCGATGTTGTTCTAGTTTTCATCCTTCACGCGCCAGCGGGTAGCGCGCCGACAGACGGCGAGCCGTCTCCGGCACAATGTGGGGAGACAGACTATGACGGATAAATTTTCAAAAATCATGGCGGCTGTGTTGGCGCTGCCGACGGTCTTTGCGGCGAGCGCGGCAACCCGCGCCTATGGCGCCGACATTGCCTATGCGTGGGCCAACAGGCCGGCAAGCGCGGTTTACACGCCAGACGCAAACTATGTTTTCAATGATGACCAGCCGGTGCAAATTTCCCGGCATATGCTGGGGCGCTACAGCGTTGCTTTCGGCCGCGTTGCCGGCGCGGGCGCCAATGTTCAGGTGCAGCTCTATGGCGCCGACGCCGGTTATTGCAATGCGCAAGGCTGGAACAACGGAACCGTCAATGTGCTGTGCTACGACGCTGCCGGTGCGCCGGCGGACCGGCAATTTGTCGTTCTTGCGATCAAGGCGGCGGCGGGCGAGGAAGCGCAAGTCGCCTATGCCTGGCTAAACAATGCCAGCGCGGCAAGTTATAGTGCGGCCGCCGGCTATCGTTTTGGACCGGGCGATATGAATGTTGCCCGCACGACCGCCGGCAATTATCGCGTCAACCTTGCGGGTAATGTCCGTAACCGACATATCGCGCTGGCGACAGGCTATGCAACGACAGCGCGATGCAATGTGACGTTGAACACGCGCGGGCGGGTTCAGGTGACATGCCTGAATGCGGACGAGACCCTGATCGATGCGCGTGCGTCTGTGTTGATGCTGCGCGAAGGCGTGGCGCGCATGTCTTTGGCGTTCAATGTCGCGTTTGACGGCGAGCTTGGCGTCGAGCATGGGCTCGCGAGCGACGGCTCTGCGCAAAGCGTTCAACGACTTTCAGAAGGCCGCTACCGGGTTGTGGTCGGACCGGAAGCCAATCCCGGCGGACATGTTCAGGTCTCGGCGATTTTGACCAGAGCCCATTGCTGGCCAGAGAGCTGGGGCGGCGGGGCGGTGATGGTGCGCTGTACGCGTAACGGCGCGCTGACGGATGCCGGCTTTGGCGTGGCGACGCTGGCGCGCGGAGGACCTCGCGCGGCGACAATCGTTCCGCGGCCTGCTGCTGGGCCGATCGCAGCGCTGCCCCCTATCGGTCCGGTCGTTGTTACGCCGTCGCCCACACCGCCGGTCATCACGCCGCCGCCAACAGGGCCGGTTATTTTAGGTTTACCGAGCGGGGTTATCGTCAACCCCGGCGTGCTTGCGGCTCGCCGTGTCGAAGAGGAGGCCTATGCGCCGAACCGCTCAGGTCCGGGTGCAAGTGTCGCCTATAAGCTCGCCGGCAAAGGCTCGACGGTCAATATAAATTACGAGATCATCGACGGGCTGGCGATTGCCGAAGGCGATATCATTCTCGGGCGTCACGATGCGATGGTGCGGACCGATACGGAACGGCGCAGTTGCCGCGGCGATATCTGCTCGGTGCAATCGCCGCTGGTTCGCCGCTCGGGCGAGAATTATCTCTGGCCCGGCGGTGTCATCCCTTACGAAATTGACAGCGCCTTCCCCGCCGATGAACGCCAGGCGATCCTCGATGGCATCGCGCTGGTCAACGGGCCGACTAACCTCATCCTCAAACCGCGCGCCGGCGAAAGTGATTATGTGCGTGTCAAGCGCACCAATTCGGGCTGTTCGTCGGCGGTTGGACGTCAAGGCGGGCGTCAGGAAATCAAGATCAAAGGCTGGCACACCGACGGCTGGTGTCCGCCAGGCTCGGTCGCGCATGAATTTCTACATGCGGCGGGCATCTGGCACGAACAAAGCCGCGAGGACCGCAACAGTTTTGTACGCATCCTGCGCGGTAATATTCGCAGCGGCAAAGGCCGTAATTTTGATCGCCATGTCAGCGACGGCGTCGATATCGCCACTTATGACTATGGTTCTGTTATGCACTATGGGCGGACTGCGTTCGGCAAGACGGGCGCTTCCGGCGCTGCGCTGACGACCATCGAGGTGTTGACACCGGGCGCTGTGATCGGTCAGCGCGCCGGGCTGTCGTCGATGGATATCTCCGGCGTCAATGGTCTTTATGCGAATGAAGACTGTATCTACTTCAACCCCGATGCTGTGTCGGTCTCGCGCCAGAGCGGCTTCTGGAATTTGAACGAGCGGCTTGCCGACGGCCGGACGCATAATATTATCAAAGCCGGCGACAGCCGCCGGGAGGCCAATCTAACCTTGGCGCTGGTGCGCCATTACCGGCTCGATCAAGTGTGTTTCGTTGGCCGGCCGGACCCGTCCGCGGTGTATTTTTTAACAGGAGGCTCGGCGCCGGCCGGCGCCTATGGCGGTGACGACTGTAACCCGATCGATCCGGCAGGCTCAGCTGTGGTCAAGGACAACGGCAAGTGGAAGATCGTTAAAGATACGTCTGCGGGGCGCGAAGCGATCATGCAGTTCCCCAATCCGGGCGAGGCCTATCGCACGCTCGATATCTGGCGACAGCGCGATTTCCGGTTCAGCTGCTATGTCGGCCGGCCGGACCCGGCGGTGAGCTATTATCGTCGCTAAAGACGTTTGAAGAGACAAGAGCGGCCCCCTATCCGGCGTCCGCTTTTTGCAGGCTACAGGCCAAGCTGTCGCGGGCTCTTGTGCTTGTACTGTGCGTAGATCATGGGCACTTTAGCTATGTAACGCGCAGGAGCTAACCATGGCGCCGCTCAACACCATGATCGCCAACGGCGTAAAGCACGCCGCTTACGCCAGCGCCCAGGCGGCGAGAATTCTCTGGTATACCGGCCATTACGCCGCCGGCCGCCGGTTGATGGGCCCGCTCACCGAACCGGGAGAGGCGCCTTATGCGGAGGAGTTTTTGCCGCTTGACCGCCAGCGGCTGAAGGATCGTTTTCGCGCAGCCTTTCATCAGGATTGGAAGAATATCGAAGCCGGCCGCTACTCTATGCCAGCCGAACTGCGCCGCCTTCCATCGCTGCCGGGCCTGAGAAAGCAAAGCCGCGATTACATCCGCGACTCCAGAAAAGTCGCGCGCCGCAAGCATGCGCGTGGGCATTCAGAAGTCTTGACCCGGCCCAATACGAAGAAATATCCGCGCTACTTCCTGCAGAATTTTCACTACCAGACCGATGGCTGGCTGACCGTGGCGTCGGCCGAACGCTATGACATGCAGGTCGAAACCCTGTTCACTGGTGCCGCCGGGCCGATGCGCCGGGCGAGCCTGCCGCTGATTGGCGCTGCGCTGCGCGGCAAGGACGCTGCGACGGCTACGCTGCTGGATCTGGGTTGCGGCGGCGGGCGCTTCCTGCAAGGGGTTAAAGAAAACTGGCCGCAATTGAATGTGACGGCGCTCGATCTGTCGCCAGCCTATCTCGGCAAGGCGCGTGCGAGCCTCGGCCGCTGGAATGACGTGCGCTATGTCGAGGCCAATGCCGAAGCGACCGGACTGGAGAGCGGCTCATACGATGTCGTGACCGCGGTCTATCTGTTTCACGAATTACCGCCCAAAGTGCGTCTGGCCGTGGCCGCAGAAATTGCCCGCCTGTTAAAACCAGGCGGTGCATTAATCCTCGCCGACACTATTCAATATGGCGACGAACCCGGCCTCGATATTTTATTAGAAAATTTTCCGCGTGGGTTTCACGAGCCCTATTACGACAGCTATTGCCGTGCGAACCTTGTCGGGTTGTTCGCGGAGGCCGGTTTGGCGCCAGGCGGCGAGACCATTTCGTTCCTCACGAAAGCCAGTGTGTTCAAGAAACCGTTGCCATAGTTCGGCGGCGCGCCTCACCCCGCAGCGTTAATTTCCACGGAGCGTTGATATGCCGGCCGCGCCATGCAGCGCTCGGCATAGGCCTCAAGAGTTTTGCTGTCCGGCAGCATATCGAACTGTTTGAGGAAACAGGCCGATGATCCGACCATAATATCGGCGGTGGAAAACTGATCGCCCAATATCCACGGGCCGTCTGCGACGCCTTTTTCGAAAGTTTCAATCATCAAATCGAAACTGCCCCAGGCGTGGCTCAGCGGGTTTGGCTCCGCGCCGGAAAGTTTCTCCGCCATCGCCGGCTCAATGACCCCGGGCGTAAAAATCATCCACCAATAATATTGCGCGCGCGCCGGATGATCGATTGCCGGCGCGAGTTTGGCTTGCGGATATTTATCCGCCACATACATACAAATCGCCGCCGAGTCCGCGAGCATCGCCTCGCCGTCAGCAATCGCCGGGACTTTCCCCATGGGGCTGGCATGCGCGAAGTCAGGGTCGCGGGGTTTTGACGAATCGCGAATATCAATCAGCACACGGTCATAATCAACGCCGGCCTCTTCTAATAGCCAAAGCGCACGCTGAGAGCGGGTTTGCGGACACCAGAAAAGTTTCATGGCTGCACCTCCAATTGTGGTTCAAAAACGGTTTGCAAAAATGCATCAATGTCGCGCGCGGTGCGCGCCGGCGCCTCTTCCATCGGGATGTGTCCGACGCCGTCATAGATGATCACATCGGCATTAGGCAGGCGTTCGTCAAAGGTTTTTGCGGCGGATGGGAATATTAGCTGGTCTTCTGCACCCCAGATGACCAGCGTCGGCGCCAAGATCTCGCCAAGCCGGTCGGCAAAGTGCATTTCCGGGTCCGCGATCCAGCCCAGCGCAGCGGCGCGACGATTGCCGGGCAGACGTAACAGTTCCCAATACCGGTCTATGGTCGTCTCATCCATCACCGATTTGACGGAAACCGATTGCAACGCCGATTCCTTCACCAAATTTCGCGGCGTGAAGTTCTGCACAAAAAACCGTCCGGCAGGGTTCGCCAGCAGCTGGAAGCCAATATTCAGCGGCGGTTCTTCCTCGCCATCGCGGAGCGGCATGCCGGCTGCGTCGAGAAGGATGAGCGCGTCAACGCGATCAGGGTGGTCTATCGTATAGCGCCAGGAAATCCAGCCGCCCATGGAGTTGCCGCCAAGCGCGAAGTGGTCGAGACCAAGGTCTTCCGTAACAAGATCAAGCGCCTCGGCCATGCCGGCATAGGAATAATCATCGCGCGGATGCGGACCGGTAAGGCCATGTCCCGGTTGGCTATAGGTGATGATGCGGTATGTCTCGCCAAGGCGCGCGGCCAGCGGCTCCCATGTGTGGAGCGAGGCTGATGTGCCATGCGCAAGGATAATCGGCGCGCCGTCCGGATTGCCCTGATCGCGATAATGAACCCGCAAACCCTCAGTGTTTTCAGTAAATCGGGATTGTGCGTTGGTGTATTTATCGGCCATCGCCGCCGGGTCCGTATCCGGCGTGCGCAAAAGCCACAAGATCGCGAAAATCGCAACAAAAGGCAGGGTCAATAAAAACAGTTTTTTCATGGGCGCCAGCATAGCGCAGCCTCCGCCCGGTGTGAAATGTAAATCTCAGGCGTTATGGGTTGGCGCTGACAGCCATGTCGATGAGGCGCCGAAAATTTTCGCCGGCAATGTAAGCCAGCAAAATGACAACAAGGATGGAGGCAAAAGCGAGGACCGCAAAGCATCCGATGTTCCAGAAGATAAGAACACCCTCTATCCACTCTCCGTCGCGCGTTCCCCGCCCAGCCGAGTTTGCAAAACCCGATATTCGTCGCAATACAATAGACCGCGAGCACGCAAAGCCATCTTAATCGATTTTTTTCATGTCGCCACGTCAGCGGCGCGCCTGTCGCCCTGGAAATGGCGGGCCGATGGGAGTGTTCCTACATAACTGTGCATAGACGGCGATCCCAGCGCCGGTTAGGCTTCAATTCTTTGTCAGCTGGAGGGCTAGAATGGGCCGTGCAAAAGACGTGGGTAGTGCAATCATTGCCGCAGCAGTGTTGATGGCGTCGTCACCAATGGTTTCATTGGCCTGGGCTGGCGATCCCGTGATTGCGGACCCGGTGAGGGTTGATCCGGATTATCCGCCGGCGGTGCGTGAACTTGGTATTGACAGCCATGGCGCAAAGATGAACGCCCATATCTACCTTGCCGATGGCGCCGGGCCGCATCCGACCGTGATCTTGCTGCATGGGTTTCCGGGATTTGAGAAAAATCTCGACATTGCCCAGGCGATCCGGCGCAACGGATGGAATGTTCTGTTCTTTCATTATCGTGGCGCCTGGGGGTCGGAGGGCGTTTTCAGTTTTTCGAGCGGCATAGAAGATGTCGCCGCCGCGCTCGCGTTTCTACGCGACCCGGAAAATACTGAACTGCGGGTTGATACCGGCCGCATCGCGCTTATCGGACATTCGATGGGCGGGTTTATGGCATTGCAGGGCGGCGCGGCCGATGATGGCGTTCAATGTATCGCCGGCATCGCCGCTGCGAATCTTGGCGACCGTGCGGTGATCGCCGGGGCCTCGCCGGAAGCGCTTGAAGGGTTCAAACAATATTCCGACACGCTCGGTATGCTGAACGGTTTTTCCGGCGACGGCGCTATCGCCGAACTCGCCGCGGCGGGCGCCAGCTTCGACCTTCGCCAGTTGGCGCCGCGCCTTGCCGGAAAAAGCATCTTCCTAATCGGCGGGGAGCGCGATCAGGCGGTTGATATTTCGGTTTTTGAAAGCCTGGTTGAGGCTTATGAGGCTATGTCCGATATTGACCTTGCTGAATTGCGGCTTGACGCTGATCATTCGTTCTCATGGCATCGTATCCGGCTGGCGGGCGAACTGGTCGGCTGGCTGGATCAGTCCTGCCGCTAAGGGGGTCGGCCTGGCGGCGGCGATAGGCTAGCGACTATAGCGCCCGTCCGCCGTGGGCGCCCGGAAAGATTTTTCTACGGATGAAATCTTGCATACGCAGAAATAGTCTCTTTTGTGAGCGCAAAAAATAATCTAAGAGTGCTGAATCGGCAAGTTGCGTTATCACACACAACCACGGAGGGACCGATGGGGACCATCGCGCTTATATATAGTGTTATTGTTTATCTGATGTTTTTTGCGTCGTTTTTGTATTTGATCCCGTTTATGGGCGGCGACATGACGTCGTTTATCGGCGCCCCAAAAACACTGGATGCTGGCGCCGCCTCATTGACGGCGGCTCCTGCAGCGCTTGTTAATATCGGTCTGCTTTTGTTGTTTGGCATTCAGCATACGGTCATGGCGCGGGGCAGTTTTAAAAAAGCTCTGACGAAAATCATTCCGCAAGCGATGGAACGCAGCACATACGTGTTGGCAACCGTCGCCATTCTCGTTTTGCTTTATGCTTACTGGCAACCCATGCCGTCAGTGGTCTGGTCTGTAACATCGCCATTGTGGGCCGGGGGCTTGACGGTTGTGTTTTTCCTGGGCGTTGGGCTTGTTCTTTTGTCGACATTCATGATCAACCATTTTGAATTGTTCGGCCTGTTGCAAGGCTGGCTGGGCTTCAAGAAACATGAACCCTCAGCACCGGTGTTCGGCACGCCCTATCTCTATAAGTATGTTCGCCACCCGCTGTATCTTGGCTTTATTCTCGCCTTTTGGTCGACCTCGCATATGACGGTCGGGCATTTGTTATTCGCCTCGATCTGGACGGCGTATATTTTCGTGGCCATCGGCTATGAAGAGCGTGATCTGATCGCGGCGTTTGGCGGCAAGTATCACGACTATATGGATAAGGTGCCGTCGATCCTGCCATTTGGCGGACGGAAATAGGAGGGCCTTACCCGCCCCAGCTTTACCCACCCAGCCTTACCCGCACTGGGCGCGGTGGAGGAGGGCATGGTCGGCCAACACCATCGCCATCATGGCCGCGCCGACGGGCACGCCCCTTATGCCGACGCAAGGGTCGTGACGGCCTTTGGTGGTGATTTCGGTTTCCTCGCCGCCTGAGGTTATGGTCTTGCGCGGCGTGGAGATCGATGAGGTCGGCTTGACCGAAAACCGCACGACGATGTCCTGACCGGAGGAAATCCCGCCGAGAATGCCGCCGGCATGATTGGAGAGGAAATGCGGCTTGCCGTTCTTGATACGGATTTCATCGGCGTTGTCTTCGCCGGTGAGCGCCGCTGCGCTCATTCCGGCGCCGATCTCAACGCCTTTGGCGGCGTTGATCGACATCATTGCAGCGGCGAGATCCGCATCGAGCTTGCCATAGACCGGCGCGCCGAGCCCGGCGGGAACGCCGGAGGCGACAACTTCGACAATCGCGCCCAGCGACGAGCCGGCTTTGCGGGCGGCGTCGAGCTTTTCTTCCCATAGCTTTGCCGCGACCGGATCGGGGCACCAGAACGGATTGTTGTTTATTTCCGCCCAGTCAAACCGGTCGCGGTCAATTTTATGGGGGCCCATCTGCACGAGACAGGCGCGGATTGTAACGCCGGGGCGCACATGCTCCAGCGCCTTTTCTGCGACGACGCCGGCGGCGACGCGCGCGGCCGTTTCGCGCGCGGAAGAGCGTCCGCCGCCGCGATAATCGCGGAAACCATATTTGGCGTCATAGGTAAAGTCGGCGTGACCCGGACGGTATTTGTCACGGATGTCGGCGTAATCTTTTGTGCGCTGGTCGACATTGAGAATCTCAAGACTGATCGGTGCGCCAGTGGTGCGCGGCCCATCGGTGCGGTCGTCTTCAAACACCCCGGAGAGGATTTTCACTGTGTCGGGTTCTTTGCGCTGGGTGACAAACTTCGATGTTCCGGGCTTGCGCTTGTTGAGCGCAGATTGAATATCCTCCGCGCGCAGCACGATCCCCGGCGGGCAGCCGTCAATGACGACGCCAAGCGCGGGCCCATGAGACTCGCCCCATGTGGTGATCCGAAAGATATGGCCGAAGCTGTTAAAGGACATTTCGTTTTCCGCTCCGGAGCGCATGCACAAAAAGTGTGTGCGGTTTTTGGGTTCGCATGCGCGACTACAAAAGAATCTAGACCCATTCTATGATTCAATAATTTGTGAACGTGGTCTAGCGTCAATTTCTCAAGCCGCGTAGTTCTATCATGACGCATTGACGGCGCAGAAGGGTTAATGCGTCGGATTTAGGAGATAATCGCTATGGCCGCTGATGAATTAATCCCGCCAAGCCCTTCGGAGGAGGCGTATTCAGCCGATGAAGATCAGGGTGAGGTGTTTACCGAGGACGATCCGATTGCGCTGTTTGCCGACTGGCTGGCGCTGGCGAAGAAGGCCGAGCCTAACGATCCCAACGCCATGGCGCTCGCCACCGTTGATGCGGACGGTCTGCCGGATGTGCGTATGGTGCTATTGAAAGACGTGGATCAGGCGGGACTGACGTTTTACACCAATACGCAGAGCGCCAAGGGAGAACAGCTTGGCCTGAACCGACAAGCGGCGGTCTGTTTCCACTGGAAAACCATTCGCCGCCAGGTGCGCTTTCGCGGGGCCGTCGCGCCGGTGAGCGATGAGGCCGCCGACGCCTATTTCAAGACGCGCGCCCGCAGCGCGCGCATCGGCGCCTGGGCCTCGGCGCAATCGCGCCCTATGGCTAGCAAGCTGGCGCTGGCGAAAGAGGTAGCGCTAAAAGCCGCGCAGTTCGGTCTTGGCGACGTTCCACGTCCGCCGCACTGGTCTGGCTACCGTATAATCCCGACACAGATTGAATTTTGGGTCAATCGCCCGTTCCGTTTGCATGACCGCAAGGTGTTTCTGCGCGAGGGCGTTGGCGCGCCGTGGCGGACGGAACGGTTGTACCCTTAGTTTTCGCGAAGGAGCACGTCATGTCATCCAAAGTTCAAACCTTCACGCCGCCGGATGTGATGGCGCCGATTGGGCCTTACAGCCACATTGCTAAAGCTAAAGGCTTCATTGCAATCAGCGCTACCGCGGGTGTTGATCCGGCGACGCAGAAACTTGTCGGCGATGACGTGGCGAGCCAGACAACGCAAATCATCAAGTCCTTTGCGAGCATGCTCGCATCGGTCAATTCCGATCTTGCGCATGTGCTTCATGTCAATGTTTTCCTCACCGACATGGCGAATTTTAAGGCGATGAACACCGCTTACGCAGCGGCGATGGGGGAGCATCACCCGGCGCGGACGGCGATTGCGGTGATAGCTCTGCCCAAGCCCGGCGCCCTCGTCACCATGAACCTCACCGCCGTGGAACGTGATTGAGTGCGGCGGTAAAACTACGCGCCGTTTCGCCTAATCGTCTCGCGTCATTGACCAGGTGATTTCGCCCACACCGCCGCCGCTGTTGACGTTCAGCGTATAGCTGAGCGTATCTGCCGTGCACGTATAGCTGAGACCGACCGGCGCGGTCTCGGGAAGCAACGCCTCGGGCGATGGTGTGCGTCTGTCCATCACTATGCCGAACTCCATTGCGATCTGAAACAAATACTCGGTGTAATTGCGCTCGATGTTGAAAAAGCAAAGCTCGCCGGTTGCGCGGTCGGCGCAAAAGTTCGCGTCCATGGTTAGTGACTGGGCGTCTTTAACCGTGCCCGTCATGGATTCGCCGCGGCCATACTCATGGCGAAAACGCCGCTCTCCTCGTTCGGAGAAGGCGCCATTGGCGTTGTTGGGCCGGGAAAATTCCAGCGCGCCGTTGACCTCGCGGCTGATGGTGTTCCATTCGAGGGATTTATCGCCGCGCCTGGCCGATCCTGAGCCCGACAACATTTGCTCAATGTCCAGTGTTTCTCCGCCGCCGCTCAGGAAGCCGGTGCGTTGACCCGGCGCCATGGTCCAGCGGCCGATGACGCATTGATCGACCTGAGTTGTGCAGGCGCACCCTGCGACGATCTCTTCTACTTCATCCTCGTCGCAGTCTTCATTTTCGCTTGCGGTATAGGAGAATGACAAGGTCGGGAAATTTATCTCACCGCTTGTAGTGCTGATAAGCACCAATAATTCCTGTGCGTCGCTGTCCTCGCAGCCGGTGGTGATATCGAGCGTCTCGGTAAAGGCGCGCCAGTCGCCGCCATTTTTCACTGAAACGCGCAAATTTGTTGACGAGCTTTGCGGCATGTCGATCCGGTAGACGCCTTTGGGCGCCAGTTTGATGTGCTGCGGATAGCCGGCGAAGGTGTTGTTATTATCCACCGAAAGCGTTCCATCCTCTGATGTCGGCGCGAGCGCCAGATCCTCCGTCAGTGTGAATAAATGCCCCCGCGCCACGGTTCCGTCGCTGCGCCCGCCGGCGCGGTCAGCGATCGTGTTGTCGACAAGGGCCTTGATGAAGTCATGCCACAGGGTTTCAATATCCGACAGGCTGTTCAAAACTGAATTAAAATCCGATTTGTCTGGATGGGCGGCCAATAGTTTCCCTAAGTCCAACACCGCGCGCGCGCCGCCACGCTGGTTAGCGTAGTACTGGAAAAATAAAACATTGAAGTAAGGCGTAGAGAAAACATCCTCGTTGTTTTCATATCGGGCAGCATACGCGCCTTCGTAGTCTGCCGTGAGATAGATCTGGTTGGCGATAAATTCGGCGACGCCTTCAAACCACACATCCTCACTGTCTTGTAATTGAACGCCGGCATAGGCCTCGATCAGGCAATGGCCGACCTCATGGGCAATGATGAATCTGAGTTTTTCCGCCGGGGAGGAAAGCCCGAGGCCGGTGGTTGATATCCAGCATGCCCTTGGGAAGCGCCGCGAGATATGTGGGTCCTGAAAGGCTTCAAAGTCGGCGACGAAGGTCGGGTCGTCCGTGCGCCTCGGCGCCGGAGAGTCGGTCACATAAAACACAAACGGAACCGGCAGGTCCGCATAGCGGCGGTAGAAACTTTTAAGCTCTGTGTAAGCGCGTTTGACCGTACGCAGATCGGTCCTCTGGGCGCCGCTGGGCTCTGCGCCCCAGCTTTGCGGGTAGAGGAGATAGGCGTCGGTCGGGCTGCCATCCCATTTGTAACAGGGTGCAAAATAGTCCGGCATCTCGGATGCAAAAGGCAGCGTGGTGCAGGATGCGTTTTCCGCTAGCGCCGAGCCGGACGCGGCCGCGCTTACCAAAAGCGCCAACATCGTTAGAATTTTTCTCATAACCTCCCCCTGATATTTTATATCTGTTTTGCAAACCCTATCCGAGCCATGCAAGATCGACAAATCAGCGCCTGAAGGCCTTTGTGCAGCGAAAGGCTAGGGCCTGCTTTTGCTTCGCAATAACTGCAAACAGTGTTTAGAGTTCGCCTTGAAGGAGCCTGGCCATGAGCATCATTCTCGCTGTTTTAGGCGCCGCTGCCGCCGCATTCTGGGCGTTTACCTATTTCGTCAACGCCGCAAGCGAAGGCCGCGAGGCTATTCGCGATGTCAAAGGCGTTATTCGCAGCGGCAAGTGGAACCGGCGGGTCGATCAGCGACTGATCGAAAACCTCTCCGACCCGCGCGAGGCGGCGGCGGTGTTGATCTATCAGGTGATGGCCTATGACGGCGCCGTCACCGAACGGCAACATCATGCGATGGTCGCGGATATGCGCGCCGGCTTTGACGCCGATGAAGAAACGGCTGAAGGGCTTTATGCATTTGCGCGCATGGCGGTTGGCCAGATTCATGACGCCGGTAATTCACTGCGCAAGATTTTGGCGCCGGTCGCGGAAACATGCACGCCGGCGGAAAAACAATCACTCATCGACATGCTGGACCGCGCCGCGGAGATCGAAGCCCCGCCAACAGATATGCAGCGACGGCTGATCGCCGAAGCGCGGCGGATGTTGCTTGAGGCTGCATAGGCAACGCTGGCTTTTTTCAAAGCCTGCGTTGCAGCGCCGCATAAAGCCGGTCGCCGAGTTCGGGGCCCTGCAACGGGTAGAGATACGGCTCTACCAGTTCTAGCTCCATGAGGAGAAGGTCGCCGGCTTCGCCGCGCAGCATATCGACGCGTGCATAGAGCGGCGTCTCGTCCGGCGTCGCTGAGAGGACATTTTGTGCTGTAGCGATATCTTCTGGCGACGGGACGATGACGGTTTCAGTGCCGCCATATTCCGATTGAATTCGGTAGTCGCCGTCAGCGGCGCGTTTCATCAGCGCATGGGAAAAGACGCCGTCAATAAAGATAAAGCTAAATTCGCCTTCGCTTTGAATGGAGCGAAGAAACGGTTGGGTCATCATCGGTTCGGGCATGGCGGGGATCGGTTGGCCGCGGTGGAGGCGGTGTTGCCCGTCGGCGCTGGCGCCGACCTGACGTTTGAAAACCACATCGTCCGTGTTGAGCCTATCAAAAACGGCGGTCGCCTCCGCATTGGCGTCATCAAGCCATAAGGTTGGGATCAGCGAAACACCCATGGCGCCAAGATCACGCAAATAGCTTTTATGGCTGTTCCATCGGACCATGGTGATGGGATTCAGCAAATGCGTTGCGCTGGCGATCTTTTGAAGCGTCTGTAGAAAGTCTTCATGCCGGTCCCAATAGTCCCAGGCCGTGCCGATGATCGCCGCATCATAGGCCTGCCAATCGGTATCGGGATCGTCCCAGGCGATATCGTCAACGTGCGCGCCCTTGGGCTCAAATGCCGAGCGCAGGCACTGCATCATTGCGTCATGTTCATAGGCGTCGCTGCGTCGGCCCGATGCGTTGGGCAGCGTTTTTTGGGAGGCGAGGTAGGCGACTTTCATAAGAACTCCGGTTGGCCGGCTTTGTTTAGCTCAGCTTGTAGGCCGACCGCATCTCCGACTTCGCCATCGCAGCATACCGTCCCGATACGCACCAGACGGATGGGGGGCGAGGACGTTGAGTGCGGCGGCGATAGAAGGCCACTCTCTGGGTCATCGACAGTTGATCGCCTCGACGGATGCGCTGGAAGCGGCCTAATTGGTGTGGAAATGTAGATTTGCGCAGTTTTTAAAATACGGATAAGATCACACTTGCGGTGGGCGCCGTAAGAGTGATTTTTGCGAATTCGGACGCGGGAAAACCACTCTTCCTATAGATATAGCAGAAAGAGGGACTTATTAAAATGAAGAAACTAACGATTGCTTTGGCAGTCGCGAGCGCAATTATGTGCGGTGTCGCGACTGCTGCTGATTGTAGTATGGAGGCTAGAGTGCCGGCGATGCCGGACGCGGCGACGGCAACAGCGGAAAATCGTGCGGCGGCAATTCAGGAGATCAAAGCCTATCAGGGCGCGCTGGAGGAATACCGGACCTGCCTGAACGCAAAGATGCGCGACAAGGATTTGCCGGACGAAGTGCGCCAGGCCACCTTGGATGAGTACAATGCATCCGTCGATGCAGAGGAGGCGATGGTGGCCAGCTGGCAGGAGTTCAACGCCGCCTTCCAGCTAGCTAGCAAATAGATAATTTCAGTTTATAGCCCCAGCGAAAAAATGAGCCCTTCGACTGGCTCAGGGTGCGGTTGGTCTTTCGCACCGACCAAGAAGGCGGTCGAGCATTATTGATGCGCGCCTTCGCGCGCAGACCGGCGCGTCATAAACAATCTAGAGCATCGGGCTTTTTTGTTGCCCGGTGTTCTAGGCCCTGAACTCATAACCAGTATGCAGCTGGTTATGAGTTCAGGGCTGGTTTAACTCAGCTGGTAGATTGCTCTCATTCCCGGTTCGCCCTCGCAGCGCACTGTTCCGATACGGACAAGGCGGATGAGATGAGCGAGGACGTTGAGCGCGGCGGCGCCGTGCAGCCGGGGATCGATATCGGCGTACATCGCCATAACAATCTCCTTGATGCCGCTGCGGCCTTTTTTGAGCTGTTCAACAATTTGCGCATCGCGCATCAACCGGTGGGTTCTGACCGCGCGCACGAAACGGTGCGGGGTTTCAATCGGTGCGCCATGGGTCGGAAAATAAATCGCATCCTCGCGCGTGAGCAGTTTTTCGAGGCTTTCAATATAGGCCGTCATATCGCCATCAGGCGGCGCCACTACGGTGGTCGCCCAGCCCATCATGTGATCGCCGGTGAACAGCGCTTTTTCCGCCGGCAGCGCGAAACAAAGATGGTTCGACAGATGTCCCGGCGTCCAGACCGCTTCTATGCGCCAGTCCGACCCATCGATACTATCGCCGTCGCGGATGACAATATCGGGCGCAAAGGAATAATCCGCGCCTTCGTCGAGGGCGGGCGCGTCATTGTCCTTGTCGCGAACGGGGTGCGGGCCAAAAGCGAGGATTGGCGCGCCGGTGCGCGTAGCAAATTTGCGCGCCAGGCCGCAATGGTCTGAATGGGTGTGGGTGATGAGGATATGGCTGACCGTTTCACCCTCGGTCGCGCGCAGTAGCGCCTCCAGATGCGCCGCATCGTTCGGCCCCGGATCGATCACCGCAACCTCGCCGCGCCCGATAATATAAGCGCCGCTGCCGGTATAGGTGTAGGGGCCGGGATTGTTAGCGATCACCCGCCGCACGCCGGGCAGTACCTGGTCGGGCGCGCCGGGCGTGAAATCGATATCTTTAACGAAGGGGATGCCGGCCAAATCTAGACCTTGGGTGTTAGCGATTGGCGTTATTGGGCGATCGCATCATCGACCATCGCGGCGAAAGCGTCGGCGAGCCCGCGCATGGCGCGCAACTTGTCCTGTCCGCGCATCGCCGCTGGCGGGCCCATATCTGTCTTGTTGGCGTCGACGATATAGATGCGGCCGTCATTGCGGTCGCGCAAGATATCGAGACCGCCAAAATCCATGGCGATGGCCTTGGCGAATGCGCAAATTTTTTGCTGCTCGTCAGGCGATAAAAACGCATCGGTTTCCACCAAATCGACGCGATGGTTATCGTTTGAAAATCGCAAATCCCGGGTGCGGCGTTTTAAAAATACATTCGGAATTTTGCCGCCGACAATCGGGGTGCGGATGTCGATATGTTCATCGCCGTTAAAAGTATTTTCGATCAGCCGCTGATAGACAAAGCCATGTCGCGGCGCATCAATCGGACACTGAATGATGCGTCCATCATGTTTGCCGTTGGCTTCCGATTTTTCAACCGCCGGCCCGACATGGGTGGTCGGGTCAATTGAAAACCCGTAACCGAAGGTTTCTTCAAAAATCCGCGTGACGACGCTTTTGCGGATGTCGAAGCAGCCAATATTGAATGCCGGCTTGGCGCTCGGCGCCGGATGCGGCGCGATCAGAAACTCGCGGTCCTCGAAATAGAAATGAAGGTCTGCATCCGCCGGATCATCGACGATCTTGACGTCGGCGAGTTGGCACACCGGCCAGATCGCATAATAAGACCGTGGTTTTTTCGGGTAGAAAGAAATCCGCGCCCGCGGTTCGCGGCCTTTGACAATGCGCGATGCGCGCAGGCCATTGATGAACCACACAAAGCTTGCAATCCGCAAGGCGTCGCGGGCGAGCCCCGCCGTTAACGGGATCTGAGTACCGGTCTCCTTGGCGACCAACTGGGTTCCGTCGATTTTAAAATCGTCAAATAAAGACATTCAAACTCCGCAGGCCCATACCAAAACCGGCAGGGTCTTTACACCATGGCCATTCACGCGCTGACAAGGAAATAAACTGCTCGTGAGCATCAAAAACAGTTACCGCCTGTTCCAGATAGCCAAATGCGCCAAAATGCTGGCGCAAAGCCGCCCCGGGGGTATGCGCCGGGCTTAATCATTAACCAAGAACACCTCTGACGGGTGCAAAACCTGCCGCCAAGATCAGCCCATAATGCCGGGCGGCGCCAGCAGACGAATAGAGTGCGCACCTGCAAAAGCGGCCAACGGCGCGGCTTTTGCGGTGAGATGGCCATGTGTCCCGTTCGTAAACAAAATCTTAAGGCGGTAGGCCAAATTTTAGCGGCCTGGTTCATTATTGGCGCGCCGGCTCTCGCCGCTATGGACCCAGAGCCGCGTCAGGGATCGGCGGGCGGTGTCGTGGTTGGCGCGGGGGGCGGGGGAATTACCGACCGTGCATACGTCACCGCTCCGCCGAACTA
This sequence comes from Hyphococcus sp., assembly GCA_021776455.1. Lineage (GTDB taxonomy): Bacteria > Pseudomonadota > Alphaproteobacteria > Caulobacterales > Parvularculaceae > Hyphococcus. Next base: position 86,124 of record JAJFFX010000077.1, read on the forward strand.
TCTCTATATTGTCGAGCGCGAGCGCGGCAGCTTTCTGGATTGTGGCGAGGGCCAGGAGATGCGCTCGACCGATGGCGACGGTCGCGATCTGGCGACGTTGCGCTGCGGCGTGACGCTGACGGAGACGATCGTCATCCCCGCCGCCGCATCAAGCGCGCGGATCATTGTGCATTACTGACCAGTGGTGCGTCGCATCAGGCATTGATCGGTTTCAAATTCTCCGTCTTCGGCCCTGCGCACCGCGACTTCATAGGTTCGCCCATAATCAAACGTAACGCCGCAACTTTTCTCGCTTGTGGTATGCCAGATGCGGGTGCGGCCTTTCACGTCGTCGTTTGATTTTGCGACATCCATGATGGTCGCCTGACGGTCGTTGATGGAGAGCCGGTCGGGCGCGAGCGTGACCTCGGCATCGACGATCAGGCCCTCAAGAATGATGATGCCTGGCGCGCGCGCATCCGAGCATGTGCATGTCGCCGCCGGGGCCTTGCGCAATATTGGCGGGGCGCCCAGCGCGCCATCGTCCGCAGACTGAACGCTGAGGGCGGACATTAAAAACACCAATCCGGCGGTGATACTCAACATAGCAACGGGTTCCCGCTAAATTACATTATACCAACGGTCAAAAAGTATGACCGTTGGACGTTCAAGCGCCACGCAGGCTTTCGCCCCATAAGGCGCGGCGGCCAAAGACATGCAAAACGGGCGGCCTTGCCAAAGTACAAAATAAAAAGCTCATTTTGCACTTTGGCGTTATACCGGCGGCTCGGTGCGCGGCGCCTTGCTGGCGTCATGCAACAGCGTCATCGCCGGCTCATGTCCGGCGATATCATAACCGGCGTCGGCGGCCTCGGAAATGATCAGATCGACCGGCTTGCCAAAGCGCGCCTCCGCATAGGAACGCACCAGAATGGAGCGCGTGCCGGAGCGGCAAAACGCCAGCACCGGACCCTCTTCGGCCTCGTTCATGGCGCGCTCAAAAGCGGTGGTGTGGTTGGGCGATATGCCTGTGCGGTCAACCGGAATATGGACGTAGTCGAGGCCGGCGGCTCTTGCTGCGGCCTCGATCTCGGCGCTCTTGGGCTGGCCGAGCGCTTCGCCGTCGGGGCGGTTGTTGATGATGAGTTTCACGCCCATCGCCGCCGCGTCATTGACATCCTTCACGCTGATCTGCGGCGAGACCCAGAATTCATCGCTGACTTTTTTGAATTTATCAGGCACTTGCGCCTCCTCTTGCGCGGCTTGTTGAGACGCGGTTTCAGCTTCTTTCGCGTTCACCGCCGCCAGGGCGGGGGATGCAGCGAGCGCTAATATGGCTATGGATAGTGTTTTCATGGGCGTAATTTCGTCCTTCGCGGTCGCCGATGCAAGGCTTATTGCTGCGTCCCGGCGGATTTTCAAAAGGGTCCATTATGACCACACAACTGCAACCGTTTCATCTCGCGATCCCGGTTAATGATCTAGGCAGAGCCGAGGCTTTCTACCGTGAGGTGATCGGCTGCGGAACCGGGCGGCGCTCGGCGCGCTGGATCGATCTCGATTTCTTTGGCCATCAACTTGTCATTCATCTGGCGCCGGAAGAATGCGCCCGATTGACGACCAACGAAGTTGACGGAAAACAGGTTCCGGCAAGACATTTCGGCGTCGTGCTTGAGCGAGGCGAGTGGCAATCTCTCGCTGACCGGCTTGTGGTGGCGAAGGTCGAATTTATCATCGAGCCGGGCCTCCGGTTTGCGGGTGAGGCGGGCGAGCAAGGCACGTTCTTCTTCACCGATCCGGCCGGCAATGCCCTTGAGTTCAAGTATTTCGAAGATATGGATCAGCTTTTTGCGGCGCGGTCAAAGGACGCCGCTAAGGATCAGCCTTAAGCCGCCGCCATTATTGTTGCCCCGGACCTCACGAAATAATGGAACACCGAGTGCGCGCGAGCCATCGAACACAGTCCTTTCGCGTGTATTGGTGACATTTGTAATGTCATCGACCTGAAAGCGCGCTTTGATGCCCTTAATTGCGGTCGTCTCGATGAAGGCGTCGAATGCAAATTGGTCTGTAAACCGGGAAAGTTCGTCAAGGCCAAAGCCTAACTGTTCGCTGCGGTGACTAAGCTCCCACCCCCAACTGGTTTTCCAGACAGGAAAATCCTGACGGTATTCAACCTCGTACAACCTGTCCGGCTTGAACGAAAAATCGCGATCAAGGCCTGTGACAGGGTCGGTTACAACGGAGTCCCGCAGCGTGATGCTGGATTCAAGGCGTGCGTTTTTTAGCCCTAACCGGTCTAGCGGTGCTGTGAGTTTTAGCGTGCCGCCGTATATTTTTCCGTCGCCGATATTACCGGGCACCTCCACCACGCCGCCAATTGGCAAGAGATCTTCGACATCCTGAACATAGTCGAAAAAGCCGCTAAGCTCGACAACGCCGATATCGCCGAAGCGCCGCTCATACGCCGCCTCAAACGCCCAGACACGCTGGGGCTGAAGGTCTGGATTGCCGAAGTCCACGTCTTCATCGTCGAAATTTACCGAACTGATGAACTGCCCGAATGACAATTGATTGACTTCCCGTGCGCCAGAAACGCGCCATTGGGTTTTATCCGTGGGAGTGTAGGTAAGCGTCAGCGATGGCTTGGGATAAACGAAGAAGCGGGAATTGGCGTCGTCACCCGACTGGGCGATACGCGAGAGTTCCAGCGCGAACCCGGCATTAAGCGTAAGCTTTGGACCAAGCTTCCAGCTGTCATTGACGAAGGGCTCGCCGCGAATTTCAGCAACGCGCGTATTGGCGCCGTTTATGGCGATGGGCATAAGCCCGCCGGCGCCGTCATCGACCAGCAGCGCCGCCTCGCTGTCGATGAAATTGCGCGCGATTTCACCGCCGAACTGGATCGTGTGTTTATCCCACCCTTTCCAGTCAAATTCTGCGCGCCCAATCGTTTCCCCAGCCGTCTGATCGGAGATAAACAGCGACCGATCCGTTGCGCCGCTCGCTGGGATGAATTCAAATCCGCTCTCGAATTGCTCAAATTCCTGGCCGAAAAGAACAATCAGTTTGACGCCAAAATGTTCCGTAAACGCATGTTCATAATCGGCGCCGATCTCGTATTCGATTTGTTCCAGAGGAAATGTAAACAAGGCAATATCCGGCCCGCCTATGGCCAGAAGGCGCGTCTCGGTGAAATCTTCACGCAATCGGACGATCCCCCCCTCGAAATTGATACGGATGGTGTCGCCATTGGCGAGTGGCCGCTCCAGTTTCAGATTGACGCCGCCGCCCTGATTTCGGAATGCGCCGTCGCGCAGCCGCGTTTCATCCTCGCCGAAGAACCGCGTGATTTGTTCTTCGCCGCCAAACAGCAACGATATGCCGGAGACATCGGCGCCGATGGTGTATTTGGTCTGTCCCATTTGGCCGCTATAGGAAATTTCCCCGCCCGGACGCACACCGCCATTCGGCCTGCGTTTGGTCAGTGAGAATTCCCATGGCGAGGATTGTCTTCCTTCCCCGCCCGCCTTGCGGATGACATTCACGACGACCGCCTGCCCGCCAACGTCGAGCCCGCCGGTGTCGCCGCGAATAAGGTCTATGCGGTCGATATTGCCGGCGCCGATACGCCCCAAAATCACGAAGATGTTTGCCGATTTGGTGCTTGGGCGTTGGCCGTCGATCAAAACGTTTCCGGCCGCGCCTCCAAATCCCCGCACATTATCACCCCGGTCGATTGAAAATCCCGGTACGCGACGGACCATGTCCAGCGCAGTGACTGGGTTATATTGCGAGAAAAAGCCCGGCTGATAAATCACCCGGTCGCCGATTGTACATGATGGCGCCGCCGGGTCGGCGCAGATGCCGTCGGCGGCGTCCTGGGCTATCGCTGCTGACTGGCAACAAGCGATGATCCCTGCGAAGACAATGGCCATGGCGCTCGCGCTGTTAGAAAAGCGCCTTGCGGCGCTGTGCGTAGCCTTCGTCGCAATGCGGCCGGCCGGCGCGCGCATACTGGCGCTGCGCCGTCCTACGTATGGGTGTTCGCTCATCGTAACTGCTCCCTGTACTGAGTATATGGCAAAGCATGTTACATATGTGGCGCAGAAAGGCCACCCCCTAAATGCGAACAATGAGCAATTCTGGACCGGCCGTTCTTTATTTGCGACCAACCGTTTCGACATCAGGCTCCGTAGCGCTGGAGTGTGACCGCAAAGGGTTAATCGGGATTCAAGCAATGGCGCCCGCGTGAAGGGCCCGGTATATCTCGGCGGCGTTCTGGTCGGCTGTGGAGACAGGGTGAGGCTTTAGATTGTGGCAGGCGCTTTCGCCAACCGCGTGCAAAATTCTAATCCCGCCTGTCGAATGCGCGCGGCTTCATGCGTCTGTTGGTGGCGCGGGGAACACCCGCCTCAAGCTTAGTTCCATCATTCAACGAGGAGAGAGCAATGCCAAAATTTTTATTTGTCTATCATGGCGGCAAACATGCCGAGGCGCCTGAGGAAGTCGAAAAGATCATGGCCCAATGGGGCGCCTGGTTTGAGAAAATGGGCGCCGCCGTTGTCGATGGCGGCAATCCAGTAGGCCCTTCAAAAACCGTATCCGCCGCTAATGTCGCCGACGATGGCGGCGCCAATCCGGCGTCCGGCTATGGGTTGTTTACTGCGGCCAATATCGATGCCGCGGTCGGGTTGGCGAAAGGCTGTCCGATCCTGGAGGCCGGCGGCAATGTCGAGGTGGCCGAAGCCATCGATATGTGAGCCGTCTGCTGCAAACAACATCAAGCCGCGCTGCCGAGGAAGGCGGCGTGGCTTGGCGTTTGTTGCAGGGGGGGGGCTACAAATACAAACCAGTTACGGAGAAAGCCATGTCATCGATGCAAACCGGCGGTTGTCTGTGCAAAAAGACCCGTTATGAGACCGACAAAGAAATGGTGCACGCCATTCAGTGCTATTGCCGCGATTGCCAACACATGTCGGGCGGCGGTCACGCCCCGCAATTTGCGGTCAAGCGCGCCACGGTCGTTAAGTCGGGTCCAATAAAAATATTTCGCCTTAAATCGGATTCAGGAAACGACGTTGAACTCGGGTTTTGCAGCGCGTGCGGATCGCCAATATATAAGACAACAACGGCAGCGCCGGAATTGATGTTTTTCTTCACGGGCTCGCTTGATGACCCAACAGCCTTTGGCGGCGCACACAAAGTTTATGAGGCCAGTCGTCAACCATGGGACAAGAGTTGAGGTTTTGTTTGTGACGTAGAGCGTATCAGCAGCGCTCAAATTTTGCAGCAGGGCGCCTGATCCTTCGCCGCGCAGTTTTGGCGGCGCTTTGGGTCAACCGGTCGTAACCATTCTCGTGCTATTCGTCGTCGCCAATATCGCCAAGGGAGCGGATCGCGATCCAGATGTTCCAGAGCACAAAAACCATCAGCCCGAAAAAGATCAAAAACTGTAGAAATGGCATCATGGCGCATAGATGGGGAGGGCCATGGCTGTGGGCAATGCGCCGATGGCTTAAAATACAACGATCACGGGAAAGTTGAACGGTTTTGCAAGCGGCGCGGGGCCTGTAGCCCCTTTATCTCCCCGCGCGATAGACGATTTCTCCGTCGACCACCGTCATGACTGGTTTTGCGGTGAGGATTTCCGTCTCCGGAATGGTCATGATGTCTTTGGAAAAGACGGTGAAGTCGGCGCGCTTGCCGGGTTCGATTGTGCCGAGGGCATGCTCCTGAAACGAGGCGTAGGCCGGCCACAGGGTGAACATCTTCAGCGCTTGCGCGCGCGTTGCCGCTTCGGCTGGCCGCCAGTCTTCGGTTTGCGTTCCGTCAAGGCCGCGCCGTGCGACGGCGGCGTAGAATTCAATCAACGGGTCGCCGCGTTCGACCGGCGCATCCGATCCTCCAGCGATGATGACGCCAGCGTCGATTAATGAGCGCCACGCATAGGCGCCGTCAAGACGGTCCGGACCCAGACGGTCCGGCGCAAAATAGAGATCGCCAATGGCGTGACTCGGCTGCATCGAAGCGATCACCGATAGATCGGCAAAGCGCTGGATATCTTCTGTATGAAGAATTTGTGCGTGTTCAATGCGCCAGCGCAGATCGCCGGCCTCAGGGTTGGCGGTGAAGGCCTCAGCATACCAGTCGAGCAACAGCTTGTTCGCTTCGTCGCCGATGGCGTGGGTGTTGATTTGAACGCCGCCGGCCAGCGCGCGATTAAAAAGGTCGAGCGCCTCTTCGTGTTGCATTAAAAGCAACCCGCTGGTCTCCGGCTGGTCGCTATAAGGCTCAGTCAGCAGCGCACCGCGTGAGCCGAGCGCGCCGTCCATATAAAGTTTTACCGCCCTGGTGAGGATGCGGCCATTGTTGCTGGCGCGCGGCCCATTCGCGGCAAGCGCATCAAGGCCTGACTGGTCAATTGAGTTATAGACCCTAATATCAACCGTCCCGTCTTCAGACAGCGCCGCAATCAGATCCGTGTTCGCAGGCTCGACCGACATATTGTGAAGGCCAGTCCATCCGTAGGCGGCGTAAACCGCCGATGCTTTTGCATAGGCGGCGTGTTTTTTGTCTTGGTCCGGCGCTTGGAGAAGCAAGGCGACAAGGTTCATGGCGTTGTCGATTAAAATGCCGGTGGCGCGACCTGTCGCATCGCGCTCGATGCGCCCGCCATCGGGATTGGGGGTTGTCTCATCAATGCCGGCCGCCTCCAACGCGGCGGTATTGGCGACCAACGCATGACCATCGGCGCGCCTGAAGAGCACCGGATTGCCCGGGCTCGCCGGATCGAGGTCGTCGCGCGTTGGCATGCGCCCCTCAGGCCAGCCGGTCTCAATCCAGCCGCGGCCATAGACCGTCTCGCCTTGTTCAGTATTGTGAACGCTTTCAGTGAGGATTGCGACAAGCGCTTCTATCGAAGCGACGGCTTCAAGATTGAGCGTTAATTCGCGCATGCCGATCCCGAGAAAATGCGCGTGAGCATCGGTAAAGCCCGGATACATCGCCGCGCCTTCAAGATTGACGATCACGGCATTGTCGCCGGCGCTCTGTTCGGTCAACGCTCTTGTGCCGACGCCGAGAATAACCCCGTCGGCAACCGCCACCGCTTCGGCGGTCGGGGCATCATCGAGCCCGGTGTAAATCACCCCGCCGGTGAAGATCGTCACTGGCGCATCGCTCGCAGCGCCGTCGGCTTTGTTCCCACCGCTGCAGGCGGCGAGCGCGAGCGCAAACAAGGCGGCGGGCAAACGAAGTTTGGTCATGGCGAAAGCTCCCTGGGCGCGGCGAAAACATGCCGCCCTCATATCGCCGCGGCATTCCCCTAGCAAGGCATTGGCCCCTAGCAAACATTGGCCTCTAGCAAGGCATTGGTCGCAGCCTAGGTGAACAATCAAATTATTGTGTGCTGTAATGGTCGGAGTGAGAGGAATCGAACCTCCGACCCCTGCCTCCCGAAGGCAGTGCTCTACCAGGCTGAGCTACACTCCGACACGGGCCCCGGTCTGAATTCGGGGCGCCTCCTATTAGCTGCCGGCTTGGCCATGTGCAACGACGATCAGCCAATGTGACCATGGGGCTGCTGGCGCGCGCCTGGCAATGCGATTGAAGGTTTGGGATATTTCGTCGGCGGCCCCATTGCAAGGCGTGGTGGAAAGCGCTATTTCCGCGCACCCATCGGCGTTTGAAGCCTTGCTCAAAAGCGCTGGAAGCGAGTAAAATTGCGTTATTGGGGCGTCGCCAAGTGGTAAGGCATCGGTTTTTGGTATCGACATTCCCAGGTTCGAATCCTGGCGCCCCAGCCAAAACATTCAATCCTCAGCCATTAACTACGCCCCATAAAGAAGCACGGCAGCAACTTAAAAATCGCATTTACCGTATTCTTTCATTGCATGCGTGCAATTGAGTTGTTACAAATTAACGGGGTTAGCCAAGGGGTGGCTAAAGGAAACGGTCGGTTGCAATTTGTCTTTGGAAAAAAAACGCAATTTGACTCTTTCGTCAAAACGCCGTTTCAATATCCACGCAATCATGGACTTCAATGGGACGCAGGGGCGTTGGCAGGGCAGTATCGGGGTGGAAGAGAAATTTTCTATACTATTTAAGGACGCCAGTTTCGGGACCTGTTTTCGGTCATCGGTGTTGGGTTCCTGGCCAATTTTCAGGCGTGGCCACGCGTAATTTTTCGTCGGCCATTGGCCGTAAACAATCAGCCGCAACAATGTCGGTAGGTGAGGCAAATATGAAAAGAGCAGCAATTTTAGGTTCAACAGCGGTAATGCTTGCGATGATATGCGCGCCCGCCCAGGCGCAGTTTAAGCCTGCGATTGACACCAGCCAACAGACCCAGCGCGACACCGCGAAGTCACAGCAGCGCATCGATCAGCTAGATGATCAGACCGCGACCTTGCTGAATGATTACCGGGCGAATTTGAAACAGCTTGAAGCGGCGCGCCGATATAATGCATCGCTCAATCGGAACATTGACGCACAGAACAGCGAGATTGAGCGCCTGCGCGAAGACATTGAAAATGTTGAAGGCCTGCAGCGTGCGATGCAGCCTTTGATGGAAGACATGGTTGCGCGCTTTGGCGATCTGGTGAACGCGGATCTGCCATTTATGGTTGGCGAACGCGCCGCGCGGGCCGCGCGTCTTGCGACCGTTCTCGACAATCCTTCAATGTCGGCGGCGCAGCGTTATCGCTTGATCGTTGAGGCCTATCAGATTGAAAATGAATATGGCCGCACCATCGGCTTTTATGAGGGCACGGTCGGCGACGGCGAGAATGCGCTGACCGGGGAGTTCCTTCGGGTCGGCCGCATCGCTTTGATGTTTAAAACCCCTGATGATTCGGAGCTTAAAATTTACGACTCATCCGTGGGTGATTTTGTCGATCTTAGCCGCAGCTATTTGCAGGACGTAAAATTCGGCCTCAGAATGGCGAAAGAACAAACCGCGCCGGACATTTTCTTTGTTCCGGTCAAACCGCCAGTATCAGCTCAGTAACGCCAGCTCAAGGCAAGGGATAACAAGTCATGAAATTCTTCAAACTTGCAGGTCTTTCTCTGGTTGCCGGCGTTGCCGCTCTCGGAATGGACATGTCAAACGGTCAATTGTTGTCTGGCGCATCCGCGCAGGATACCGCAGTGACCCTCGATCAAGTGCTAAGTGCGGTGCGCCGTGAGCGCACCGAAGTTAGCCAGGAAAATCGCGAGCGCGAGGCGCAGTTTCTGCGCGAGCGCAATCAACAGCAGGCCGCACTCAATCGCGTTAAGGCGCAGGTCGCAGCAGCAGAAGCAGAATCCACCCGCCTCGAAGGGGTGATGGATGCCAACAAAGTTGTGATCGAAGCGCTCGACGAAGAGCTCGCCGACAAACAGGGCGAGTTTCAAGAGCTTTTCGGCGCCGCACGGTCGGCCGCCGCCGACCTTAACGCGCAAGTCACGCGGTCGATCATCTCCACCCAATTCCCGGGCCGGGGCGAGACCCTGATCGAGCTGGCGCAAACTGAAAAACTACCAAGCGAAGATCAGCTTCGCGATCTTTGGGATATCATGATCCAACAGATCGCTGAGCAGGCAAAAACGGTGACCTTCCAGACACGCGTTGTGCTGGCGAATGGTGAGACCTCTGACGAGACGGTCACGCGGATCGGTCCGTATGTGGCTTTTTCGGGCGGCAAATATCTCACCTATGGCGCTGGCCGCTTGAAGTTCCTTGCACGCCAACCCGCCGGCGACATTACCGCCGCGGCGAGCCGGGTTGAGAAAGCCTCCGGAGACGGATTTGTGCGCGGCGCAATAGACCCCTCGCTTGGTCAGTTGCTTGATCTTAGCGTTCAGTCGCCAACTGTGACGGAACGTATCGATCAGGGCCGGTTTATCGGTAAAGTGATCCTGGTCGCCGCTGCTGTCGGCATGCTGATCGGTATCTACAAATGGGTGACCTTGACGATGCTGGCTGGCGCTGTACGCGGCCAGGTTCGGCGCAAGAAGCCATCAAAATCCAACCCGCTCGGCCGCGTCATGCTGGCCTATGAGAACACCCAGTCGAACGATGTCGAGACAGTGTCGCTCAAGCTTGACGATGCGATCCTGAAGGAGCTGCCGAGGCTGGAAAGCGGTCTCAACCTGGTTAAGGTGTTGGCGGCGACCGCACCGCTTCTTGGTCTGCTCGGCACCGTTATCGGCATGATCAACACCTTCCAGGCGATCACGTTGTTCGGCACCGGCGATCCGCAGATTATGGCGTCGGGTATTTCCGAGGCGCTGGTGACTACGGTGCTTGGTCTGATCGCGGCGATCCCGCTTCTCTTGCTTCACTCGTTTGCGGCCGGCGCCTCCAAGCGCGTCAGCCAAATTCTGGAAGAACAAGCCGCCGGCATTATCGCCGAACATGCAGAAAGCGGCCGGGCCTAAGGCCCGGCGGAAAGGGACCTCGAGAGATGCTCGAGCTATTAAACCCTGCGATTGCTTTTGATGCGCTGAGGGATTTTCTCTCAGCGGGCGGCAACGTCCTTCGCATCATCATGGTCACGACCTTCTTCATGTGGGCCTTGATCATCGAACGGCTGATGTATTGGTCCGGCGCCCATTCCGGCGTCGCCAAACGTGCTGCGCGGGCGTGGACCGCGCGCAGCGATCACAAGTCCTGGTACGCACATGCGGTGCGCGATAAGCTGATCTCTGAAGCCATGCAGGAAGCCTCGCGTTTCAACAGTGTCATTCGCGCGCTTGTCGCGGTAACGCCGCTGCTTGGTCTGCTTGGCACGGTGACCGGCATGGTTGAGGTGTTCGACGTGATGGCCGTTACCGGGTCGTCTAATGCGCGGTTGATGGCGGCGGGAATTTCCAAGGCGACGATCCCGACTATGGCGGGTCTGGTGGCGTCTTTGTCCGGGTTGATCTTTATCAATACCTTTGACAACAACGTTCAAAAGGCCTCCCACCGCATTTCCGACGATTTGTTGATCGAGTAGAGCGATGAGAAAACAAGCCTCCCATCAATCCGAAGAAGCCGACGTTAATATTACGCCGCTTCTCGATATCGTTTTTATCCTGCTGATCTTCTTTATCGTCACCGCGACCTTCCTGCGGGAAAAGGGCATCGATGTCAGGACGCCGGAAGATACGCCCCCGGATGATATTGTTATCCCACCCCCCGCACTGTTGCTTGCTGTGCAGGAGGACGGTTTTGTGCGCGTCAACAATGTCCGCGTCATTGACCCGGCGTCGGTCAAGCCCGTGGTGCAGGAATTTGTCGCGCGAGAGCCGCAAGGCGTTGTCCTCGTTAGCGCCTCGCCGGAATCAGAATCCGGCGTTGCGGTTCAGGTGATGGACCAGGCGCAGGACGGCGGCGCTGGCGCGGTATCGCTCGCGTTGCAGAAAGAACGAGAATAAGCGGAGAGGTTCACGCCTTTCCGACAATCGTGTATTTAGTTTGCAAACGGATTAAACATGGCTAGACGCAACACATTCCAACGGGAAGAAAACGACGAGGACGTTAACGTCACGCCGCTTCTGGATATCGTCTTCATCATGCTGATCTTTTTCATCGTCACCTCGACCTTCGTCAAAGAGCCCGGCATTGAAGTTTTACGACCTGAAGCCGTCTCGGCGACGGACCGAAAGGCCGCCTCGATCATCGTTGCGATTTCCGCTGATGATGAAATCTGGATCAACGGCGACCAGGTCGAGCTTGCTGAAGTCAAAACAATCGTTGCGCAGCTGCGTGTGGAAAACCCCAAAGGGACGGCGGTAGTGCAAGCTGACGCCACCTCTAAAACCCGCATGCTCGTAGAGGTCGTCACCCAAATTCGCGCCACCGGCATCAGTGATGTCGCTGTCTCAACCGAAGACGTATAGAGGAGGCCGGCATGGGAGCTCTTATTCGCTTGATACTGGGCGTGCCTGGCGCAATCATCGTCACCGGGTTGTTGTTCCTGTTTATGGCGGCGATGATCAAAGGCCCGACGCGGCTCAATGATGAGGCGGACTCTGTCAATATCAGCATTACCGCGAAAATTGATGATACAGATCTCAACAGCGCCAATAAGGAATTCAAGCGGCCGACGCTCGATGCGCCGCCGCCGCCGCCGCCAGCGGTCAACGATCCGTCTAACCGTCCGGCACTGGACGGCGTGCGCGCCGCAATCCCGACGATTGACGCCAATCTGAGCATTGGCTCCGGCTTCAACCCCGATCGCGACGCTCAGCCGCTGGTGCGTATTCCGCCACAGTTTCCGGATCGTTGTCAGAACCGGGCGGGCGCAAAGGAAACGGTGGTGCTTCAATTTGATGTAACGCCGGAAGGACAGACGACGAATATTACGGTCGTCGATTCTTCCAATAGCTGCTTTAACCGTTCGGCGTCGCGCTCGGTTGAGCGCTGGAAATATCAACCGAAGATTGTCGATAATGCTGCGCAATGGCGTCGTGGGGTTGTGACGCAAATTACCTTCGTACTTGAGGAGTGATCCGGACTTTTTAAAGCGGCGCTGATTTTATCAAGATGTGTTGCGACAACAGGACTGCTTCAAAAGGCCGAACAAATATAAGGCGACGGGATGTTTGAGATGCGTTGGAAATTCGCAAAAATCTTTATCACCGCTTCAGCGGTTGCCCTTGCCGTAGCGACGGCGAGCACGCCGGCGATGGCGCAGCAATGCGAAGCCGAAGAGGGCGGGGCGTCCAAGACACTCAATACCCGTGTTGCGCAGGCGCTGCAGGTGGTTTTTGAACAAATGCAGGCCGATCAATATACCGAAGCGCTGGCCGGGCTGAACCAACTGATTGCCCAGCGCGGCGACAGCATGAATGGTTTTGACAAAGCCACGACCTATGAATTGCGCGGCTCGGTTAAAGCCAACATCGAAGACTATCGCGGCGCCCAGCGTGATTTCCAGGTTGCTCTTGATACCAATGAGTTGTCCGCCTCTCGTAATAATAATCTGCGTTATTTTGTGGCTCAGTTAAACTTTCAGCTGGAAGACTTCCAAGGCGCCATCCGCGGGCTGAATGCGTGGATCCGTGACGCCACGGCTTGCGGCGATAAAGTTGATTCAAACGCCTATTATCTTCTTGCTGCAGCCTATGTGCAATTATCGCCGCCGAACTACCGTTCGGCCGTTCGTCCGGCGGAGCAGGCAGTTGCCGGGGCGACGGCGCCGAAGAAGGGTTATTACGATATCCTCAATCTGGTTTACTCTGAAACCGGCGAACGCGCCAAACGGATGACAATTCTGGAAGTCATGGTCAATAATTGGCCGAGTGAGAAAAGCTACTGGACGCAGCTCTCCGGCGCCTATTCCACAGCCGGCAAAGACCGCGATGCGTTTTCAGTTCTGGAAGTGGCCTATCGCGCCGGACTTTTGTCGAGGGAGTCTGAGCTTAAAACCCTGGTTCAATATTACTCATTTTTTGACAATCCCTATCGCGGCGCGAAGATGCTTGAGCGGGAAATGGCCGCCGGCAACATCAAGCGCACTAAGGACAACCTTGTCTTACTGTCGCAGCTGTGGTCGCAATCGCGCGAACACAAAAAATCGATTCCGATCCTGCGCGAGGCCGCCCGCGGTGCAACAAAAGGCGATCTGTCCTACCGTTTGGGTCAGGTGCTGCTGGCGGACGAACAATACAAAGTCGCCCAGACCGCACTTGAAGGCGCCCTTAATAAAGGCGGCATGAGCCGTAAGAATACCGGTGACGCCTGGCTTCTTCTGGGTACGGCGCGGTTTAGCCAGGCCGGCCCCGAAGACACCGCGATCTGGTCGAGTTCACGGCGCGCCTTCGTCAACGCCCAGCGCTATGAAACCGCACGCAAACGCGCCACCGACTGGATCACCTATATCGATGCCGTTGTCGATACCTATAAGCGCGGGATAGCGCTACAGGAGCGTCAGATTCGTGAGCGCTGCCTGTTGGATCAAGGCCGCCTCGAGCGAGACCAGCGCATTCGTGATCTGCAAAACCGTCCGGAAACGGATGAAGACCGGGCGCTCGAAACAGAATTCCTGCAACGCTGTACTGGTCTGCTTGGTTTGGGTGACGATGCTGTGGACGGCGATGCTGTGGACGGCGGTGGTGGCGATGCTGAGATTGCGCCCGAAGAAGGCGAGGGTGACGGCGCGAACTAAAGCCGTCTTAATTCAAAATTAAAAAAGAGCGGCCCGCGGGCCGCTCTTTTTGTTTGCCCTTAACAATCCCTTAATATTCGTTGCGTTCGCCTAAAATCCGTCCGCCATCGACCGCGTCGGGCGTCCGGTTAGAGCATTCCAGATATCCCTGGCGCCAGCCCGCCCGGTAAGCCCGGTCATTATCAAAAGCGTAGGCATCGCGCTCGGTTTTGGTTGAAAAGCTCTTATCTTCCTCGTTGGCAGTCGTGCAGCCGTCGCCGTAACCGACGTGAAAGCTTGGAAGCTCGCGCAGCGCCAGCACTTCAGGGGTGGCGGCGCAGCCAACAAGAGCCGCGGCGGCGGCGATCGCAGCAGATCGATAAAACAACGGACGTGTCCTTTAATGCCTACCCCCGACCTATAGCAAAAGGCGGGCGCGGCGTCTTGGAAAACCTGTCTGAAAAGTGAAATCACCCGTTAACGGTGTTCCGGTTACAACGGTTGGCAGGAACCACTGGAATTTGGCGGAAATGGCCGATTTTGACATCGCGGGCAATAGTGAGCCCACACCTGACGCGGAAACGTTGCTGACGCCGATCACAAAAATCGGCCCGACGCCGCGCGCCCAATTGGTGCGCAAGCTCTGTGATATCGTGGTTTTGCCGACCGGTAGGATCTCATCGAATGAGCGTGCGCTGGTGGCCGATATACTGCTGCAGGTTGTCGATAATGTTGAGACCAATCTGCGCATGGAAATCGCCGTGCGGGTGGCAAGAGTGGCCGAATGCCCGCCGGCGCTGATCAACGCCTTGCTGGTTGACGAGCCGGAGGTTGCGGAGAAAATAATTGTCGGCGCGCAGACCATCCCTGAAGCCTTGTTGATAGAAGCGGCGCGCGAGGGCGGGCGGGCGCATCGGTTGATGATTGCCAAACGCACGGATCTGACGACGGCGGTAGCCGACGCGGTGCTTCGAAAGGGCGAACCGGACGTTTGCAATGCAGTCTTAAGGCGCGATGAATGTCGTTTGTCGCCAAACGCGATCAATACCCTGGTTGCGCTTAGCGCAACCCGCAAGGATTTGCAGCCGTTGCTCCTGCGCCGTAGCGAATTGGAGCCGGCGCATGGTTTCATGATGTTTTGGTGGGTGGACGCGGAACGGCGCAAGCGAATTCTTGCACGGTTCTCGCTAGACCGCCGGATCATTCAAGATGTGCTGGCCGATCTATATCCGAAAGTATTCCGTTCAAAGAATGACCCGGATCCGTTTGTACGTGATATTTTGATCCTTTCCGAGCGACGTCATCGTCCACGCGGGATCGATGGCGAACGGGTGGGGATGGATGTCGTTTTGCGCACTCTGAAGGCAGCGCAAAAATACCCGGCGCAGGAAATCATTGATGCGGTCGCCATGATTGCGGGCATTTCGCGAGAGCTGGCTGCGCGGGTCTTGCGTGACCAGGGCGGCGAACCGCATGCGGTGATGTGCAAAAGCCTCGGCATTCCGCGCGATGATTTCTTTGCGCTGTTTGAGACCGATGATGGGGAAGACGAGCAAGTGGCGGCAAAAGCTGAATATTTACTGGGAATATTTGACTCAATGGCGCGCGATTTCTCCCGCGCGGTCCTGCGTTATTGGGATTGGGATTCCAATCCGCGCATCGCCCTCATTACCCGCCTTTTGGGGCTTGAACAAGGTTTGGGTCTTGAGCAGGTCACAGACCTTAAACAGAAACTTGGTCTCGATCCGGGATTCGTCGATTAGAGCGTCCCGAATAGTCTCCCGGGGGAACAATCCGTTGCGCTTTAAGTCTCGCTTAATTGAACTATGCAACAACAGCTCAGCGCTGGTGGCGGCCTTGCGTATCTAGGTTGCTTCCGGCGTCACTTTTTTACCTTCAACACTCCCGAACAATTTAAACAAAATTATCACCGCTGGTTGCTCGCTGCGTTAACGCGCATTGTGACACAATTGGCCGCGAACATTCTGTTCGAAGATGAATTTCTGGAGGGCGCATGTTTCCATCGATGCGTGTCATCGTCTTTGCGTCGCAAAAGGGCGGGTCTGGCAAAACAACATTGTCCGGCCATATTGCGGTGGAAGCTGAGCGCCAGGGCGCGGGGCCGGTTGCGTTGATCGATACCGATCCGCAAGGCTCGCTGGCAAAATGGTGGAATGTACGCAAAGACCCGGCGCCGGCGTTCATTCAGTCGGTGTTTTCAAACCTGTTCTACGACCTCGACAGCGCCCGCGATGAGGGCTTTCGGTTGGTCGTTATCGATACGCCGCCGGCTGTGACGCGGGCAATTTCGGAAGTGGTGAGTTTTGCCGATATCGTCGTCGCGCCGACCCGGCCAAGCCCGCATGATTTGCGCGCGGTCGGGCCGACGGTCGATATCGCCGAGGGCCGCGGCAAGCCGCTGATCTTTGTCGTCAATGGCGCAACCCCGAGGGCGCGCATCACCTCCGAGGCCGCCATCGCACTTTCCCAGCACGGCACCGTCGCGCCCACCACGATCCACCACCGGGTCGATTTCGCCGCCTCGATGATTGACGGGCGCACGGTGATGGAGATCGACCCGTTCTGCCAGTCATCGCTGGAAGTCAGCGCGCTGTGGAAATATTTGTATGAACGTCTGCAACGCACCGACGGCGATTATAGCGCCCAGGAAAGCGCCGCCGCTGTCGCCAATCCGCAAAACCGCGTATTCGGGCGCCGTGCGTAATGAGCCCCTATGCGCCGAACCCCACCCCGGGCGCTGAAAACGGCGCCGCCTCGCTGACCGCAGGCCTCTTGGCGCGCAAGGGCGAGGCAGCGCCAGCGGTTGACGCCGAGGCGCATGCTGGCGTCGACATCGCCAAGCTTAAATTAAACCCGGCGCGAGAGGCGCCGCGCGCCGTCAGCCAGAAAGCAATCGAGACGCTTTATCCGATGAACGCCAATGGCGCAGCGGCGGGCGGCGACGACGCGGATGCAGATGATGCGACGCGCAGCTTTCCGGCGCCATCAGCTACGACAACGCCGCATAGAGAAGGCCGCACCGATCAGCCTCCAGCGAACTGGACGATCACTCCGCCAAGGGTTCGCTCGCGCCTGGTGCGCAGAAATATACGCCGCGAGGCCGCCGCCGAGGGCGATCGCAGAGCGACGGTTACATTTCGCATGCCAGCGAAAGATTTTGTTCGCTTACGCTTTGCCTCGCGCGACTTTGAAATGTCGTGCCAGTCGATCATCCTTGATGCGCTGGGCGGCTACCTCGA
Source organism: Hyphococcus sp. (assembly GCA_021776455.1). Classification (GTDB taxonomy): domain Bacteria; phylum Pseudomonadota; class Alphaproteobacteria; order Caulobacterales; family Parvularculaceae; genus Hyphococcus. The sequence continues at coordinate 103,480 of JAJFFX010000077.1, forward strand.
CGGCAATGACGTTGCGCCGGTCTCTGAGGAGGTTTGTAAAACCGAAGTCGAAAAACTGATCCGGACGCTGGGCAAGGCCAGGCGGCGATAGTGGCGGCGCAAGACCATATGGAGTTCGCGCGCCTTAAAGCGAGCACTTCACAATACGCCCCGTCAATAAGAGCCAAGCTGTAGCGATGCCCCATGCAGATAGCAGATAGTCGATGATTTCAACTTCACGCATACTGAATTCCTCTGGGTAAGCGCCGATCGCCAACACAGACGCTGAACCAAAAATAATCGCCGTCCCTACCAAAATATGACCCAGAACAAATACGATGACCGGTATAAAGCCGGCGATCGCTCCGACCAGCCCGGTCAGTTTTGGGATGTTGCTTCGGTGCAAAAAGGCGACGGACCAGAGTAATATGCTTATCGATGCGGCAATCGCGTATAATATGTATGCGCTAGACGGGGAGATCGCGCTGCCGAGAATGGCCGCGACCCGGCCGAGAACAGCTAGCCAGAAAGCGACCAGCCCGGCGCGGATAAGCGGTTTTTCAATTCCCATCTCATCACAAAATGCCCACAGGCCGAACGCCATTGTCCCCAACAAAAAAATCGTTATCGGGCCTAAGGGTTGCGCCTGCCATGCGACCATCGAGAGCCCAAGGGAACTCAAGCTAATGGCGATGCCTGCGACCTTGCCGTTGAAACTCGATTGGTGCTTTTGTGGTTTTGCTTTGGCGCCGTCAATCTGTCTGGCCATAGCAGGCATTCCTTCTGATTGTTTGCCGAGCTTAATATGCTAAATAGAACGACGTTTATGTATTCGTCTTCAGTGATATGTCCGTAAGTGGACAAACGAGGTCAATTGTCCATTGTTTGAGGGCCACGCAAATCTGACCGAAAGATTTGATCGCCGTGTAAAGCGTACGCGGGCGGCCATCGTTCAGGCATTTGGCGAAATTGTATTCACGGCTAAATATAGCGATATTCGCGTTGGCGATATTGTCGAAAAAGCAGACATTGGCCGGTCGACATTTTACCAGCACTTCACTGGAAAAGACGATGTCCTTATCACAAGTATGGATTGGGTTCTGGTCGGGCTGGCCTCCAGTGCTCGATCAACTGTGGATACGGGCCCTCTCGAAGAAGTGTTAGATCATATTTGGAGCCACAGAGATCGGGGACGGAATATTCTGACCGGCGCAACAGGGCGCTTGTTTGCAAAAGCCCTCACCCAAAAATTTGAAGAAGCGGTGTTGACTGAGATTGATGGTAGAGATGTTGCGTTCCTGGCGTCGCCGGTGTTTACGGCCAACCAACTTTCCGCCTCAACCTTGTCTTTGTTGCAAACCTGGTTGAGCGGCGCCGCGCCGGCACCAGTCTCCACTTTGACGGTGGTGCTTAAACGAACGGCGCAGGCCATTGTCGCCGCCGCGGTAGAAGATTGACCGCGCCGACCAGCCGACAGTGAACTGGACGATCACTCCGCCAAGGGTTCGCTCGCGCCTGGTGCGCAGAAATATACGCCGCGAGGCCGCCGCCGAGGGCGATCGCAGAGCGACGGTTACATTCCGCATGCCAGCGAAAGATTTTGTTCGCTTACGCTTTGCCTCGCGCGACTTTGAAATGTCGTGCCAGTCGATCATCCTTGATGCGCTGGGCGGCTACCTCGACGGCAATGACGTTGCGCCGATCTCTGAGGAGGTTTGTAAAACCGAAGTCGGAAAACTGATCCGGACGCTGGGCAAGGCCAGGCGGCGATAGGCCGTTCATCTCCGGAACATCCTTGCACAGTCAGCACCCGTTGATGAAGCAGCCAGCTTATTTGCTCGCAAGTTTGCTTTTTTTACCCGCCCTGCGCTCGTGGTGGAGGGCCAGTTCCTGATGGCCAGAGGCGGCAACCGCCTTAGCCAGAAGCTGCCTGCGGCACTGATATTCACCCTTCAATTCTCCCGTATGAAGGATGCGGCGCGATTTACACGCTTTGCGCGCTGTCCGTTTAAAATCGCTGTAAATTTCTTCGATAGAGTCAGACGGATCATAAGTGAAAGTGATTTCCAACCCTCCAGCATTGGCCGAAACGCTAGTGGCTGTGATCGCAGCGGTTGTCACGGCAATGGCGGCGAACATGGTTTTGTGGAGGGGCATGATGGTTTCCTTTCGATCAAGCAACCGGCTTGGGTGCGATCAAAGGATCCCCGTTATGTATGCAAAACTCCCGTTGGAGAAATAATATAGGTCTGATGGATATGTGATGGAAGGTAAGGTATTGAAATAGATACAGTTTTTGTTTGTCCCCTGCATTCACAACGCCCCTGGCAGCATCTAAGCTATGCCCCAACAAGTCTATGAGCAGCGGACGAATAGTAAGTTGTCAAACCTCTCGTCGTTAGATCAGCGCACTGGGCTTTTGAAAGTTGGCGACTTTTTGATCGACCCGGCCACCGCCGCTATATCAAGTGCGTCGGGCGTTATTCATGTTGAGCCGAAGATAATGCAAGTGCTTGTCGTCCTTTGTGACAACGCCGGTGAAGTTGTCACGCGAGACGCATTGATTGAGAAAATTTGGCGGGTTGAGTATGGCGGCGATGAAAGCCTGACGCGGGCGATCTCCATCTTGCGTAAGGCTTTTCATGATGACCGCGGTGCGCGGCGCCTGATTGAAACGATCCCGAAGCGAGGCTACAGGCTGACTGCGCCGGTGGCGCCCGCGGAGGTTGCGGATATGAAATCCGACGACCGTCAGGGCGAGGCTATCGGGGAGCGCAACTTTGACACCGCATGGCGTTGGTTGTCGCAATTGAACAGAACGTCCAAGCCAGCTGTATACGCATCGTTGATTGCCATCCTGTTGGTTTTTGGGCTTGTGTTGTTTTTCGGATCGTTCAGGTGGGCGCCGCAAACGAAAAATTCTGTCGCCATGCTGCCATTCGTTGCGCTTTCGTCTGGCGAAGATGACACTTATTTTGCAGATGGATTAACGGAAGAAGTTTTGAACGCACTGGCTGCATTGCCAGAGCTGAATGTAACCGCACGCACATCTTCATTTTACTACAAGGGCGCAAAGGCGCCACTAAATGAAATTGCCGAGGCGCTTGATGTAGCCCACATAGTTGAAGGGTCTGTGCGCCGCACCAAAGACGATGTGCGTGTGACGGTGAAACTCATTCGCGCCGCTGACGGGGTCCAACTCTGGTCTAAGGCCTACGACCGGCCCCGCCAAAATGTTTTAGAAATTCAATCGGACATTGCGGAAAAAATTGCAGAGTCGCTTGATGTCGTTCTCGACAACAAAAAAAGAATGGCGATGGAAAATGCAGGATTGCGGAACGTTGAAGCGTTTGTTGCGTATCAAAAAGCGGACGCATTGCATGTCAAGGCGCATGGCGAGCTGCCTCAAATCCCGACGCTTATCGAAGCGAATAAACTGTATGATAGAGTAACAAACCTAGTTCCGGCTTATTGGCCGGCGCACTTTGTGAAGACAGATCTTTACACGCATATATTGCTCAATGCGGCCGCGGGCGAAAGTCAACCGGATGTTTCAATTGCATTGATTGAAAACGCAGATAGTCGGTTGGCTAGGGTTCTTGAAATATCATATCAGAACGCACGCAATGATGAAAAACGCGCCTATGTCGGGATCGTGCAAACATTGTTCTCAGATGATTGGGCTGACGCAGGCGATTATTTAGATCGCGTCTTTAGGCTGACTGAATGTGGCAGGTATGAGCAGTGGCTCCAGGTGCTGGCGGTGCCGTTTGGCCGCGCCAGGCAAGCCCATCAGTTTTATTTGGATATCACCGAATGCGATCCGCATACGACACTTATGTGGATTAACGCCGCCATGGCGAGCTTGTTCGTTGATGAAGCGCCGCAGGCGCTTGCGATTATCGAAAATTCAAAAAAGAAAGTTGACTTCAGCCCCCTGCTGGAGCGTACACGGTTTGAGGCGTTGCTGGCAGCCGGCCGGTTTGATGAAGCTAATCAAACGCTCCAAAATCTTTCCGGAAGAGTGCGTATAATCGAGCAAATCGGGTTGTATGCCGCGTTGGGTGAAGGCGCCGCCGCAAAGGAGCTTGCCGAGACGCTTTATCAACAAAGCAGTCAGATTTCATCGGGAAAGCTTGCCGCGCCGCTTGGCAACCGTGCTGACGCCCTAATATTGTCCATATCGCCGCTCCTTGGTGAGCGGGATGTGGCAAACGCGGCCGCGGCCAGGATTGACGCGCGGCCATTTGGGTCGGCGCGTCTGGCGCTTGCTGTTTATGAATGCTTGTGCGGCGCGCCGTTTGACCTTGAGGCGACACCGAATTTTGCAGCCCGGATCGAGGAGGCGGGGTTTGCATGGCCGCCGGTCTCGCCGATCAATTATCCTTTGAAAGACTGGTAAGTCGCGAAGGGCGCCCGTGGGGCTAGATTTCCCCATGCCGCCACCGGCTGCGTCATCTTTTGCTTGCGACAACCCGTTGATTTCTCCGCCAAATCTGCGAAATTCCATTTTCATTTTACGCCGCTTTGGTTTCTTGCGTCCTTCTTTGGCCTTGCTTGTTGTTGCGTAACGGGCCGACTCGCTTTGCGGTGTAAATACAGGGGTTTTGGCGCTTCGGGGCCGGGATAGAGGGGCTTTTGCAAAGCCTGAAACAAAGCAGGGTCGATGGGGCGATTTATCATTCTGGTTGTGGCGCTGGCGGCGATCTGGCTGGCTCTGTCGGGTTATTTCGACAAACCGCTGTTGCTTGGTTTTGGCGCAGCCTCGGTGCTGTTTGCCGCCTTTCTGGCGCACCGCGCCGGCGTGCTCGACGCCGAAGGCGTGCCGCTGGGAATTTTCCCCGGCATAGTGGTCTATATGGTCTGGCTGACTTTCGAGATCGGTAAAGCCAATCTTATGGTCGCGCGCCAGGCGCTGGCGGTCGAACCGAAGCTCTCACCGCGGTTGTTTCTTGTCCCCAATCCGCCGCGCTCGACCCTTGGCAAGGTGATCTTCGCCAATTCCATCACGTTAACGCCCGGAACGGTAAGCGTTGATCTGCGTGAGGATGAAATCCTGGTCCACGGGCTGACCGATGCGTTATGCGACGAGGCCGGCATCAAGGCGATGGGCGAACGGGTTGCAAAAATTGAGCGGGGACGCGCATGACCATGTTTGCGGTTGCAGCCACCGCGATTGTTATCGCTATGGTCTTGGCGCTTATTCGCGCAATAGCCGGGCCGTCGCTCTATGACCGGGTGCTGGCGGGCAATTCCTTCGGTACAAAGACGGTATTGCTGATCGGGCTGATGGGTTTTTTAACCGGCCGGCCGGATTTTCTCGATATTGCGCTGCTTTATGCGCTGATAAATTTCACGGGAACGCTGGCGATCTTACGGTTTTTTTCCTATCGCACGCCGTCGCGCGCGCTCGCAGAACCATCGCCAAAAACAACGCCGTCACAGAAAGAAGGCGCGGTATGATCGACTGGTGGCTGGTGCGCGATATTGCTTCCTGGGCGCTAATCCTGATCGGCAGCGCCGCCGTCGTCACTGGCGCGCTCGGCCTGGTGCGGTTTCCTGACTTCTACACCCGGCTTCACGCCGCCGGCGTCACCGATACAGCCGGCGCGGAGCTGATAATATTCGGCATGATGCTTCAGGCGTTCAGTCCGCAGTATGGGAACGGCTGGCTGATCTTCGCCAAGCTTGGCTTCATCGCGGTGTTTTTAGGCCTGACCTCGCCGGTGGCGACCCATGCGATTGCCCATGCGGCGTGGATGGTTGGCTTCCGGCCGATGCTGGGTGCGGACTTGCACTATGGCGAGGACGACGAATGACCGAGTTCACCGCCCATATCAGCCCGATTGTGTTGCTTGATCTGTCGCTGTTGACGATGCTGATCATCGTCGCTTTTGCGATGCTCCGTTCCCGGCATTTATTTGCGGTGGTGATGTTGTCGGGGATTTATTCGCTGCTCTCGGCGGCCTTCTTCGTCTCGCTGGACGCGGTCGATGTCGCCTTTACCGAGGCGGCGGTGGGCGCGGGGATTTCCACCGTGTTGATGCTGGGCGGCATGTTGCTAACGGCGCGGCGGGAAAAACCGGCGGCGAAAGATCGTGCGCCGGTGGCGCTGGCGGTGGTGCTGGCGACCGGCGCGGCGCTGATTTACGCAACCACCGACATGCCGGCCTTTGGCGACCCGAACGCCCCGGCCAACGACGCCGTCGGTCAGCGTTATGTTGAGGAAACGCCGAACGATATCGCGGTTCCCAATATCGTCACCGCGGTGCTGGCGAGCTATCGGGGGTTTGATACGCTGGGCGAGACCATGGTGATTTTCACCGCCGGCATTGCGGTGATCTTGCTGCTCGGCGCAGGTTCGGGACGCGGCGGCCGCAAGGTTGTAGATCGCGCGCCCTCCGATGAGGAGGCGCAATAATGGAACGCGCGATTTTACGGGTGACCACCAAGATCTTCTTTGCACCGATCATTCTTTATGCGCTCTATGTGCAGTTTCACGGTGATTACGGTCCCGGCGGCGGCTTTCAGGCGGGGATTATTTTTGCGGTGGCGTTTATTCTCCACGCATTTTGTTTCGGCCTGGAAGAAACCAAAAAAGCGCTGCCGCAACGCGCGCTGATTGTCGCGATGGTGATCGGTTTGTTGTTTTACGCCGGCACCGGCGTTGCGACGATGCTGCTTGGCGGCAATCTTCTTGGTTATGACGCGATTGTTCCGGGCTCGACCCACCATGCCGGCCAGCATTACGGGATATTGCTGGTGGAGTGGGGCGTCGGCGTCACGGTCGCCTCGACCATGCTGACGATTTTCTACCATTTCACCGGCCGCGAGCCGGATATCGATCAAGAGGACTGGTAGGCCCATGGACGGTTGGATCGATTTTGCGCTCGGGCGATACAATTACTGGATCGCCATCATCTTGATGATGACCGGGCTCTATATCGTTTATGAGCGCGGCAATCTGGTGAAGAAAGTGGTCGGGCTCAACCTGTTCCAGACCAGCGTGTTCATTTTCTACATCACCATCGGCAAAATCGCCGGCGGCACAGCGCCGATCTATATTGGCGGCGAGCTGGAGCATGGTGAAAGCGAGGGTGAAGCTGCCGGCGAGGGCGCCTTGCATGATGCGCCTGCCGATCACGTCAATACAATTCCGGAGGGCGCTGCTGCAACGCCGGATATCGCCGCCAAGATCGACAATAGCGGGCAAGCCCTACATGGGAAAATCACCAATGACTTTCCCGCCAATGATTTAAAAGCTGGGCTGGAAAGCCTTAAATCCCCTGCCGACACAACCGCAGACGCATCTCTGCATACGGCGCCGGATATCGATGCGGGCAAAATCGCCAATGACGCGCTGGCCGCAGTTGAAAAACCGCCAGCCCTGGCGCTCGATCTTAGCGATGCGAGCCTGCATGGCCCCGACGCCTCCAATGCCGCCGCCAATGCAATGGGCGAAGCGGCCCATCAGGTGAGCGAAGTGATTTACTCCAACCCGTTGCCGCATGTTTTAATCCTGACGGCGATTGTCGTCGGCGTCGCGACCACGGCGGTGGGCCTTGCCCTCGCGGTGCGCATCCGCGAGGCCTATGGGACCATTGAAGAAGACGAGCTGGAGGCGCTCGACAATATCGCCGAGTTTGGCGAGGGCGCAGCTGCGGGGGCCGCATCATGAATCTCGCCGCCCAGCTTCCGGTCCTGCCGGTCATCATTCCGCTGGTCGCCGCACCGATCACGCTGCTCCTGCCTCAGGGCCGCGCGCCGCATCTTTGGGCGACGCTCATCAGCTGGCTGACTTTTGCGGTCAGTATCGCCCTCGTCAGCATGGTCAGCGACGCCGGGGTCATCTCCTATCATCTCGGCGACTGGGCGCCGCCGCTCGGTATTGAATATCGCATCGATCTCGCCAATGCGCTGGTGCTGGCGCTGGTCTCAGGCATTGCCTCGGTGGTGTTCGCTTTCGCCTATCGCTCGGTCAGGGTTGAGGTTGATCCGCGCCAGTCAACATTTTTCTATTGCGCGATGTTGATCTGTCTGACCGGCCTGATGGGCGTGACGATCACCGGCGATGCGTTCAATGTCTTTGTCTTCTTGGAGATTTCCTCGCTCTCGACCTATGCGCTGATCGCCATGGGCGCCAATCGCGACCGCCGCGCATTGACGGCGTCGTTTAACTATCTGGTGATGGGCACGATCGGCGCGACTTTCTTCGTCATCGGCATTGGCCTTCTCTATCAGGCGACCGGCACGCTCAATATGGCGGACCTACATGACCGGCTCGTCGGTCAGTCAAACCGCATGGTCGAGGCGGGATTTGCATTTATCGTCGTCGGCATCGGCCTGAAGCTGGCGATGTTCCCTTTGCATCTGTGGCTGCCCAACGCCTACACCTACGCGCCCTCGGCGGTGAGCGCTTTTATCGCCGCGACCGCAACCAAAGTTGCGGTCTATGTGCTGATCCGGTTTTTCTATTCCGTCTTCGGTTTTGATTTCGCCTTTGTCGGCCATGCTTTCACCTATGTGTTGTTGCCGCTCGGCCTTGCCGGCATGTTCATCGCCTCGCTGGTGGCGCTGTTCCAGGACGATGTGAAACGCATGCTCGCCTATTCGTCGGTGGCGCAAATCGGCTACATGCTGCTGGGCCTGTCCTTCGCCACTGTTGAAGGACTGACGGCGTCGCTGGTGCATGTCCTCAACCACGCATTGATGAAGGGCGCCCTGTTCATGGCGGTTGCCTGCGTCGTCTTCCGCACCGGCAGTCATTCGATCCAGGCGTTTGCCGGGCTTGCCAAACGCATGCCGGTGACAACCTGGGCGTTCATCCTTAGCGGTCTGTCGCTGATCGGCGTGCCGCTGACGGTCGGGTTTATTTCCAAATGGTATTTGCTGACCGCCGCCTTCGCCGCAGGACACGGGTATGCGGCGTTCCTGATTGTCGCCAGCTCGCTCATCGCGCTGGTCTATATCGGGCGCGTGGCGGAGATGATGTTGCTGCGCGACCCGCCAAGCGAAGGGCCATACGCGATCCCCATAAAAGAAGCGCCGCTGTCGATGTTAATCCCGATGTGGGTGCTGGTCGCCGCCAATATCTATTTCGGCGTTCGCACGGAATTCACCGGCGACTTTGCTGCACGCGCCGCCGAAGCGCTGATGCTGGCGGCGGGAGGCGCGCCATGAGCCAGCACACTCCGCTCATCCCCCTGAGCCGCCGCAGACCCCCATCGGCCCTTCGGGCCACTTCCCCCGTAAACGGGGGAAGAATGACCTCGCCGAAAGCGCAACCTATTTCCTCCTCCGCTTGCGGGGGAGGTGTCCGCGAAGCGGACGGAGGGGGTGCGGGTCACAATCACGCGCAAACCGGCTTCCGGGATGAGCGGTGGAGAAATGTATGGGGGGTGCAGACATGATCTCTCCCGGTCTCGCTATTCCGCTGGCTTTGTGGGTTCCGTTGCTTGGCTGCCTCGCTATCTGGCTGCTCGATAAATCGCCGAACCTGCGCGAGGCGGCGACGCTGGTAACCGGCGCTATCCTCTTTGCGCTGACGGTAACGGTGTTCATTGCCGTCAGCACTGGCCAGCGCCCCGGCTTTCAAGCGCTGGAGGTGATTGACGGCCTGCCGATTGCATTTCAGGCCGAGCCCTTGGGCGCCTTGTTTGCGGTGATCGCCTCCGGCCTGTGGCTGGTGAATTCGGTTTATTCCATCGGCTATATGCGCGCCGGCAACGAGCAGCACCAGACGCGGTTTTACATGTCGTTTGCGGTGGCGATATCGGCGGCGATCGGCGTTGCGTTTGCGGCCAATCTTTTCACCCTGTTTATCTTCTACGAAGTCCTGACGCTGTCGACCTTCCCGCTGGTCACCCATAAGGGCGATGAAAAAGCACGGCGCGGCGGGCGGATTTATCTCGGCGTCTTAATGGCGACATCCATCGGCCTGTTCTTGCCGGCGATTGTCTGGACCTATGTCATCGCCGGGACCACCGACTTCATGCCCGGCGGTCTCCTCGCCCAGCATGTTGATGCGGCGGGCCCGATTGTCGGCATCTTGCTGGGGCTTTACGCTTTTGGCATCGGCAAGGCGGCGTTGATGCCGGCCCATCCCTGGCTGCCGAATGCGATGGTCGCGCCGACGCCGGTCTCGGCTTTCTTACATGCCGTGGCGGTGGTCAAGGCGGGGGTTTTCGCGATCTTGAAAATCGTCATCTATATTTTCGGGATAGATCTCCTCAAGGACACCGGCGCCTCGATCCCGTTCATGTGGATTGCCGCGGGATCGATCCTCCTCGCCTCGGCGATTGCGATGAACCAGGACAATCTGAAAGCCCGGCTTGCCTATTCCACCGTGTCGCAGCTTTCCTACATCACCCTTGGCGCGATGCTCGCAACCTCCATGGGGGTGATGGGCGGGGCGATACAAATCGCCGCCCATGCGCTCGGCAAGATGACGTTGTTCATGTGCGCCGGCGCGATTTATGTCGCCCATCACAAGACGCTGGTTTCGGAAATGCGCGGCCTCGGCCGGGTGATGCCGTTCACTTTCGGCGCGTTCTTTTTGGGCGCGATGTCAATCATCGGCCTGCCGCCCATGGCCGGCTCGTGGCCGAAATTTTTCCTGATGCTCGGCGCCGCCGACGCCGGACAGATGGCGATCATCGTGGTGCTGATTATCTCGTCGATCCTTAATGTTGTTTACCTCCTGTCGATCCCGGTGCAGGCGTTTTATATGAACCCGGCCGAAGACGGCGCCAAACTCCAGGGCGCCGGCGGCGCCTTCATCGACTGGGGCGCTTTGAAAGAAGCGCCGATCTTGTGCATCGCGCCGCCGATGTTCACAGCGGCCGGCGTCATCGCATTGTTCTTCTTCATCGACCCGCTTTATCGGTTCCTGTTGCCGCTGATCGGGGGTGGGTGATGGGTATTAGGAGCGCGCGCCCCCTCCGTCGGCTCCGCCGACACCTCCCCCGCAAGCGGGGGAGGCATTCGACCCGTCATTCGCATGGGTTTTCTTCCCCCGTTTACGGGGGAAGTGGCCGCGAAGCGGTCGAAGGGGGCCTTCGGACTGACGAGTGTAATGGACGGAGTTTCGTTTATGTCTGACCATGATCAAAAAGGCAAAGGCTGGGCCGACAACCCGACCTTCATCCGCATCTTTATCGGCATACTGACCGTCTCGGCGATTGCCGCAGGGCTGGCGGGGCTTAACCCGGCCTGGCATAACCCGCATCCGCATTTCGCGGTTGAGGGTGTGCCGGTGTTCTTTGCGATTTACGGCTTTGTCGCCTTCGCCTTCATCGTGCTTGCCGGCCAGCATTTGCGCAAGCTTGTTGGCCGCAAGGAGGAGTATTACGATGAGCGCGAGTAGCATCTTTTCTTTCTTTGCCGGCAATCCCGCGATTATCATGATGGTCGGCGCGCTCATGTGCATCGCCACGCCGCGCCATCTGGCGAGCCCGATCCTGCTGATCGCCACGGCGCTGTCGGCAATCAAGCTGTCGATGCTCGGGCTTGGCGAATATGGCGCGATCACGTTGTTTGGCGAGCAAATCACCACGCTGCGGCTCGACCCATTATCGCGGCTGTTTGCGATCGCCTTCCATATCGCTGCCGCGCTCAACATTATTTACGCCTGGGGTCAAAAAGACCGGGCGCAGAATTTTGCAACGCTCGCCTATCCGGCGGCGGCGCTGGGCGGGGTGCTCGCCGGCGATATGATCACGCTGTTTGTGTGGTGGGAGATTGCGGCGATCACCAGCGTCTTTCTGGTCTGGGCGCCGGGCACGCGCGCGACTTATGTTTCCGGCATGCGCTATCTGGCGATCCAGGTCCTGTCCGGCGTGATGCTGCTCGCCGGGATTGTGCTGCTCTTTCGCGAGACCGGATCGCTGGCGTTTGACTTTGTCGGCTTGCGCGACGCCTCGGGCGCGATCAAGCTTTCCGCTCTCATCATGTTCCTCGCCTTCGGCATCAAATGCGCGTTCCCGCTGCTGCATACCTGGGTGCAGGATGCCTATCCGAAATCGACCATCTCCGGCACGATCATTTTGTCGGTGTTCACCACCAAGCTTGCGGTCTATGCGCTGGCGCGGGCGTTTCCGGGTACCAATGAGCTGATCTATATCGGCGCGGTGATGACGATCTTCCCGATCTTCTTTGCGCTGATTGAAAATGATCTGCGCAAGGTTCTAACCTACTCCATCAACAACCAGGTCGGCTTTATGGTGGTCGGCATCGGCATCGGGACGGCCGGCGCGCTGAACGGCGCGACGGGGTATGCGTTTAGCAACATCATCTTTGAGAGCTTGCTGTTCATGGCGGTGGGGGCTGCGATGTTCCGCACCGGCACGTCGAAGGCGACCGAGCTTGGCGGTCTTTACCGCACCATGCCGCTGACCATGACTTTTTGTATCATCGGGGCCTTGTCGATTTCGGCGTTCCCGTTCTTTGCCGGCTTCGTCACCAAAGGCCTCATCATCGATGGCGCCGGGGGCGTCAATATCTGGATCTGGCTGACATTGCTGTTTGCGTCCGCCGGCGTTCTCGAGCATGCCGGCATCAAGATTCCCTATTTCACATTTTTCGGCCATGACAGCGGCAAGCGCCCGAAAGAAGCGCCGATCGGCATGCTGGTCGCGATGTCGATTGCCGCGATTCTTTCCATCGGCATCGGCGTTTTCCCCGAGCCGCTTTATGCGCTGTTGCCGAACCAGGAGCAGATCGCCGGATACCACCCCTACACCGCATATCACATCATCGAGCAGTTGCAGCTGCTCTTATGGGCGGTGCTGGCGTTTGCAGTTTTGGTGTTGATCAAATGGTATCCGCCGGAGATCCCGTCGACCAATCTCGACGTCGACTGGCTGTGGCGGGTGCCCGGACGGGCGCTGCTGTCATGGGCAAGTGGTGCGTCGCGCGCAACATGGAACGCGTTATGGGCGATTTTTACCGGCCGCATACACGCTCTGATGGCAAGAATTTACGCCGTCCATGGTCCGGAAGGGCAAATGGCGCGGTCCTGGCCGATAGGTTTTATGGCGCTGTGGACTGCCGTTTTACTTGGTTTTGTTTTGGCCTTGTCTTTCCTCGGGTGATGTTGTTTGGCCCCGGCTTAAGGTTAAGCTTTAACCGCGTATCAAACACGCTCGTAAACTTATCCTCAACTCAAACCCAAGTCTTATCCTTGTTCATGTGAGCGGTGTGCTCTGCCGCTTTAACATGAGCGGGAGACTTCGATGGTAGAACAACAAAACGCCTTTTCGGACCATGCATGCAGGGTGGTGGCGCGCATGGCCAGAGAGGTTGTTTGCGAGGCTTATGGCGTACCGCACGCGGCGTTGCGGACGGACAACCGCCTGGGCGAGTTAGCGCTCGCCCGCCAGACGGCAATGTATCTGGCGCATGTGGTCGGTCAGCTCACCCTCAACGAAGTGGCCGGAATATTCGAACGCGAGCGGTCTACGGTAAGCCATGCCTGTATCAATATTGAAGACCGCCGCGATGGTCCGGTATTCGATTTACAACTGGAATTTATGGAAAAACGAATGCGTATTCGGCTACGCGAATGGCGGTCCGGCAAGGAAGTTGCGAAAGAAACTACACCAAAAGGCAAATCTTTTTTGACCCGGCGTTAAGCATGACCGGCTTTTTCAGCGGCGATTGCGCGGATGCGGTTAACCATCGAATAGAGCCCGTTGGAGCGCTGCGGCGTCAGATGGTCATTGAGGTCAAACGGCGCAAGCGCCGCCGCCGGATCGATGGCGATAATCTCGTTCGCGCTTTTGCCGGAATAGAGGGCGATCAACAGCGCGACCAGTCCTTTGACGATATGCGCGTCCGAGTCGCCCTGAAACGAAAGGGTTGCGCCGTCATCGCTTGGATAGAGCCAGACCTGGCTGGCGCAGCCGCGCACCTTGTGTCGGTCGTTGCGATGGTCTTCCGGGTAAGGCGCAAGGTCGCGGCCGAGATCGATGATATATTTATAGCGCTCATCCCACGTATCGAAGAATTCAAAGTCGCTGCGAATATCGTCGAAACTAGGCATGGGCGTGAGATAATGCGCCAGCGGAGCAAAGGCAAATGATATGGGCGTGTGGGTTGCGCTGATAACGCACGGTTTGTGCGCGTCGCAAAGGATAGGCCACATTTGCAAGCTATGAAAATTTATAGACGCCCGCATCAACCTTTCGCTTGGCGACGATATTCTTCCACCGGCAAGCCGCCGATGCCCCAGTTTTCAAGCGCGACCTCGTCGATCACCACAACGGTCGTCGCTGGCGACTTATCGAGGACGCGATGGAGGAGTTCCGTCGCGCCTTTGATAAGCTCGGCTTTTTGCGCTGGCGTTACATCGCCCTCACGGGTGATTTTGATATTCACATAAGGCATGGAGTGTCTCCTGTTTGTTGGCGCGCCTGGGCGCCGAATATTTTGTGGAATCTCAGCGCCGGGCCACGCCGGTTCCGTGCGCTGTGGGTCGATATTCCGCCGATCTCAGCAAAGGTGCTGACGGTGCGCCTGAAACAGCTTGAGAAAAAGGGCATTGTCAATCGAGCGGTCAAGCCTACCTCGCCGCCCTCAGTTGAATATGCGTTGACGCGCGATGGTCGCGCCTTGTTGCCAGCGATCGAGGCGATTGCCGAGGTTGGGCGCAAACGCAAATTGCGCGCCCGCCGCCGGGCGCAAAAAAGGCCGCTCTTAACAAGCGGCCTTTTGTCTTGGTTTGTGCAAGCCAGCTTCAAAGCATTCGCTGAAAGCGCCAGTCTTAAGACGATGGCGCGCCGACCCAGCCGACGCATGTGGCGATGTCATTAAGGCCATGCTCACCGAGGCAGAACGCTTCTTCATAAGGGGTGCGCGTGGCGGCGATACATTGGTCCAACGTCAGCTTGGCCATAGACAGGCAGCGGTCGGACTTGTTGTTCTTGGCGTAGACGCTGACGACTTTTGAATTTAGCGTTCCGGTTGAGTAGCGCGCTGCCAAATTCAGAACACGGTCCATGATGACTTGCGCATTTTTCTCGCTCATGGCGCTGGCCGGCGCATCCTCGCCCCAGTTGGCGTCCCAGTGTTTATTGGCGCTGGCGAGCGACGGAGCAATCACGCCGCCTTCGCTTGAGCGCGCCAGCACGGGCGTGGCCGCAGCGCCGCGCTTGCTGCGATAGGCGGATGCGTCCTTGATGCGTTCCTGGCTGGCGGCAATGCGTTGCTTGCCCCATTTTGTTTTCTGCATCGCATAGGCCTGGGCTTTAAAGGCATCGCCGAGCGCGGCGATGCGGGCGCCGTCATGGGCGGTCATGGCGAGGACGGCGGTGGTGGCCGAGGCGGCGCCGGGGAGCTTGCGGGCGTAAGACGGGTCCTGCGCCAGATGCGAGAGCAACCCCTTGCTGCCGCCCAGGGCGTTGCGGCGTTTTTTCTTCTTCATTTCTTTTTTGAGCGCGTCGGCAAATTCCGGCGTGTCGGCGGCGACGAGCGCGGCATAGGCAACCCAGCCAGCCGACAGCTCGCCAGAATCATGGGCGGCGAGACGGCGATGCGCCTCGCGCGTGACTTTGGCGTTGTCAAAGGTCATCGCCTCAATCGCTGAGACATCTTCGCGAAACCGGATATAATTGGCGGCGGCGCGCTCCAGCGCTTCGTCTTTGGGTTGTGCGAGCGTGTCGGCTGAAACGCCGGTGACCGCAAAGCCGACAGCAAGGGCGGCGACCAGGGCCAGACGCTTCGAGGCCGTTCGACGGTGAGTCAGAAGAGCGACAAAACGGGTCACGGAAGGCGCCCGGTTTTGCAATCTGTTACGCGACATAGATAACTTCTCCCAGAATGTGACAGTCCATCGGGCGCACAAAAGGCTCCCCCGACATGTCCGTCACATTACCGTCCCACCAATTAACACCGCGCTGACGATCCTAACTGAATTATCACCAAATTCGACCATTTGAGGGGCCAATATGCAATTTTTATGGGGTTTTGCCTCATTCAGTCTTTATTAACGACAATCGCGTCATGGTAAAATGACGTTAACGAATCTGTCGAATTAGTTAAGAAGGCAGCGGCCCTGAACCTCTGATATCCCATGGAATTTCGCTCCATTTCCCTATTTAGAAAGCTCGTCTCGGGCGTGCGTGGCGGACCGGTCTGGCGCGGCGGAACCGGCGATATGGTGGCGTCGCTCTATGATGACGGCGTCTTCCTTGAGGTCTCGTCATCGGCTGCTGAAATGATTGGCGCGGCGGGCAATCTGGTTGGCCGCTCACTGTTTGATTTTGTCCGCCGCGAGGATCGCGCGACGGTGCGTGCGGCGATGAGCGAGGCGGCGGCGGGCGCTTATGCGCCGGCGAGCCGGTTGCGCGCTAATTTTCGGCTGTTACGCGTGCGCCGGGCGGCGGCGCTGGCGGAAATCACCTTTAAGCCGCTTGGCCGCGGCCGGTTGATGGCGCTGATTCGCGACCGCGGTGAGGAGCTGGCGCAACGGCGCAAGACCCGCATCGCAGAAGAGCGGGTCGCCTGCCAGGCGATGCCGCATTCGATAGCCACGCAATCTGTGTTGCAAATGTCGCCTGAAAAAATACTCTCGCCTGATCCCGCACCGACGGCGCCATCTGAGCTGATGGCCAATTTGAGCCATGAGATGAAAACCCCGCTCAACGCGATTATGGGTTTTGCCGATTCAATGCGGGCG
This sequence comes from Hyphococcus sp., assembly GCA_021776455.1. Lineage (GTDB taxonomy): Bacteria > Pseudomonadota > Alphaproteobacteria > Caulobacterales > Parvularculaceae > Hyphococcus. The sequence continues at coordinate 120,134 of JAJFFX010000077.1, forward strand.
GAGACCTATGGCCCGCTTGGGCATGAGAAATACGCCGAATATGCCAGCGATATCCACACCGCCGGCGCGCATTTACAACAGCTCATCGCTTCGCTGTTCGACTACGCCAAGGTTGAGACCGGGCGTTATGGTTTAAACCCGGTGCTGGCGGCGCCCGGGCCGGTGGCGCGCGAATGCGCGGCGATGATCCGCGGCGAGGCGGCGCGCGCCGGGCTTTCCTTGCGGATCAACATTGCGACCGACCTCCCCGAAACCATGATCGATGTGCGTGCAGTCAAACAAATTTTGATCAACCTCCTCACTAATGCGGTCAAGTTTACGGCTGAAGGCGAGATTGAATTATCGGTTGAAGAAAAATGCGGCGCGTTGGATTTCACGGTGCGCGATACTGGTATTGGCATGAACGCGATAGAGCTTGCCAAGCAGGGCGGGCGCTATTCCGACACCCATAAAAACGGTGTACGCGGAACAAAAGGGTCGGGTCTTGGCCTGTCGTTGGCGTTTTCGTTGGCCAAGCTTCATGGCGGCGCTTTGCGGTTGCAATCGGAACCCGGCAAAGGCACGACCGCGCGCCTGACCCTGCCAGTGCGCCGCTCGCTTGCGGGCGGACACGATCGTCCCGCCGCCAGCGCATCGGCCTGTGACATTCAAAGCCAATTCGACCGCGTCAATGCCTATCGCCGCGACCGCGCGGCGAACGCGGCTTAAGGGTTACCCTTAGCTTCGAACAAACTCCCCGCCGTCATTCCGGATGCAGTGCATCCCTTCGTGCTGCACAGCACACGGGATGACGAGTTAACGTATCGACTCTAAAGCAAGCTCCACTGCCCGAAGACAATCGCCCAGAAGGCGATCACGGCATTGGCGGACATATGCGCGATGATGGCGCCCGTGACCTTGCCTGAACGGTAGAGCGCGAGCGCAAACGCGGCGCCGGCGAGGCCGCCGGCGAGCCAGCGGTCGTGAAGCAGCGCAAACAAAACCGACGAGATGATAAACGCCTTCCAGGTAAAGGCGCTCTCACGGACTGCCTCGAAGCGGTCGGCGATCAGCTTGCGGTGAAGATAGCCGCGAAAGGCGAGTTCTTCAGCGATCGGTACAAGGATGATTGTGCCGATGACGCGCATGACGAGCCAAAAGACCGCCGCCGCGGCCGGCAGGCCCGCCAGCCATATGCCGAGATCACTGGTCTCGCCGCGTCCGGGATCCGTCGCTATCCATGCCGCGCCGACAACCGCGCCGATCAACGCCGGCTCAGCGTAAGCGCGCAAGGCCTCCGGTCGTGCAAGGCCGCGATAAAACCGCCAGCCAAAGCCAAGCGCTGCGCCAATCGCAATGACCCGCAAGCTGTAAAGCCAAGACCCGTCGGCGGTGAAGGCGGCAGCGATGATGCCCGCAGCGGTCATCGCCAGGAACGGCGCCAGTAAGAATATCGCCTCACGAAAGGCGGGGGAGGGTGGTGCGTTTGAGGTCTGCGTGTTTTCGTTGTGAAAAAAACCAATGCGGTGGGTCGCCAACATAATGCCGATGGTGACGATCAGGAACATCATCCACCCGGCCTGGGAATGAAACCCGACGCCGGCGATTTCCGGCGAGACATGCGCGCCGAGACTGATCAGCGCGGCGATGCGCACGCTGTTTAATATCCAGATCGCGGCAATGCCTATTGGCAACACCAGATAGGCGTTGGGAAACCGCAACACCGCGCGGAATATCCACAGATAAATCGTTAAAAACGCAGTCACCAGACCGATCCCCTCATAACCGGAACAGGCGGCCGCAATGTTTACGGTGAACCCGTCGGCGCCGAGCAATCGGCGCGCAGGATCAACAAACACATCCTTTTCATAAAGGCCAAGCACAAAAGCCGAGACATGAAAGGTCGCTTCGGAAAGAATAGTCCAGGATTTTTGCGCCATTTCCGATGCGGCGAAGACAAAACCGGCAGCGCCAGCCGCCAGGAGGGCCAGCCATTTTTCACGCTTTATCATCCGTATAAAGAAATCCACTGGCGCCAGCGCCAGCGCCAGCAGAAAATAGAGCCCGAATACGCCAGCGCTCCATAAGCCAAACAGCAGCCACGGCGGATCGGCGAGGCCTGCGCCATGGGCGTTCAACACAATCGTCGCAACCGCAAGGGCGGCAAATCCGGCAAGGTTTGCGCCCGCCAAGAAGGTCCAGCGACGGTCGGACGCGACCGCTCGCCAATCGGCGAACAGGGCGCGCCGCTGCGGGGTCAGCAATACGCCGAGCGCGGCGCCAAAAAAGATAACCACCGGGACCATTTCTCGAAGCCCCGCGCGCACCGTCAACCATAAAGGATCACTCGCATTGATCGCCAGCGGATCGTAAAGGAACGCCAGCGCCGGCAGCTCAAGCAGCGCCAGCGCTAAGATCAGCGTTCCGCGCAAAGCAAGGCGCGGGTCCGTAATCGTCGCGCCCATCGGATATGAAGATGTCTCGGCCACGTTCTGTTTTATAACCACGCACCTATCTGGAAGCAAAGAGGCAACGGCCCCGCCTCTGGCGAGAAAGGCTTGCGAGAACTACGCCAAGCCCGGGGAAAGTTTCAGATCCTATAGCAAGGTGCGTTAACGATGAATCGCCGCCTGTTGCCGTCGCTTTTTCGGGACATCACCGTGAGATATGAAAACCGCCGCACATTTTTCGCTCGATGCTCTAATGGCGGGCAAAAAAACAGCCCTTCACAAAATGAAGGGCTGTTTTATGGGTTAACCAAGTCAAAGCCTATTTACGTTTGCTCCGCTCACGAATAATTGCGGCAACGCCAACAAGCAACGCAATCGCCGCCACGCCGGCGCCGGCGCTCATCTCAGGCACTTCATAGCAAGGGTTAGTCGTGACCAAACCCTTTATCGTAGACACGATGGATTCTTCCTTGCAGCCTATGGTTTGTGCGTTCGCAGGCGATATAAGGAGCGCCAGCGCTCCCATGATCGTTAGATTCTTCATAGCTATTCTCCCCGTCTCTATCAGATTTTGTTATTTGCGTTTACTGCGCTCACGAATGATCGCGGCAACGCCAATCAACAGTGCAACCGCCGCAACACCGGCGCCAGCACTCATTTCAGGCACGTCCACCCATTGGTCTCTGCCAGCCATAGCCGCCGTCGACATAAAAGCCAGAGCGCCCGCCAAAATATATTTCGTCATCTTCTTCACTCCCTTATTTACGTTTACTGCGCTCACGAATGATCGCGGCAACGCCAATCAACAGCGCAACCGCTGCAACACCGGCGCCAGCACTCATTTCAGGCACCCTTGTCCATTCGTCGACGCCAGCCATAGCCGCCGTTGAAGCCATAGCCATAGCCCCCGCTAGAACATATTTTGTCATCGTCATATTCCCTATGTTTGCGTTATTTGCGTTTTGACTTTTCCCGAACAATCGCGGCAACGCCGACAAGCAGCGCGATTGCCGCCAGACCGGCGCCCATATCCATCTCGGGTACTTGAATGGATGGATTGCTTGCAAAGACGGGCGAGGTCATAGCCATCACCAATGCAAATGTGAAATATCTCACTCCCCCATCTCCCATATTAGATCGCTGATAAGCGGTCTCCCGGAACAATACGGATTGGTAAGGTTGTATGCAAGCTGTGTCCCGTCATGGTTGTGAGCGGCGCAGGGGGCTCGCGTAACATTTTTGCGTTTGTGCTCCAAAACGGCTTATTAATTACGATTGTTGCACGGCACAAAGTTTGGCCGCCCGTCCGGCGGCGATAGAGTATTATGTGAACACGCTGAAAAGCGGCCCGGTATGAGATCGGCAGGCCAAATAATATGGATTTTTTCAAAGGCGTGACCGGGTTTTACTTTGCCCTTGGAGTGCTGGGTTCAGCGCTGGCGCTGGAAGCGATCATGCCTTGGCGGAGCGGCGTCAAAATTAGTCCGGCGCGCTGGGTGCGCAACGCGTCGATGAGTTTTTACGGATTTATACTGTTGGGCTTGGTTCCCTTTCTGTCGGCCTATAGCGGCGCACGGGTCGCGGAGACGCAAGGGTTTGGGGTGTTCAACCTGTTTTCCGCGCCGTTTTGGATGGCGGCGGCGACGGCGGTTGTCGTCTTTGATCTGGTCGCCTATAGCGTCCATCGCTCTTTACACAAATGGTATTTTCTATGGCGCACCCATCGCACTCATCATGGTGATGCGCATATCGATGCAACCACCTCTTTACGGTTTCATCCGTTCGAAACACTGATACGCGCGATCATCGACTTGCCGGTGGTGTTTCTGCTTGGCTTGCCGGAAGAGGCGATTGTCGTCAATTTTGTGGTGCTCGCTTTGGTCAACCCCCTCACGCACACCAATATCGCGTTGGCGCCGGCGGTTGAGCGCGTGGTCTCGCGCGTGTTTGTGACGCCGCATATTCACCGCCTGCACCATTCAGCAGCGCCGCAACATCTCGACACCAATTTCGGCACAATTTTTTCGCTATGGGATCGGTTATGCGGCACGTTTACGCCGTCCGGCAGGCTCGATAAAGATGAGATATTTGGCATCGAAGGGCCGGAGGCGATTACGCCCGACAGTTTCGCCAATCTTGCGCTCGACCCGTTCCGCAAACCGGATCATGCGGCGATTCCGAGGCCGGTTCCGGGCGATGCTCGTGATACGAGACGCCCATGACCGAGCCGCGTCTTAAAACCGAAATTCGCGTCAGTGCGCATATGCGTCGGGCGCAGGGCGAGGGCGCGTTTGCAACGGTGGCGCGCAAGGGCGATCCCGATGCCGGCGCGGTCGCTGTCAAAATCTATCTCGGCGCCGGCGCGGCGAAGCTGTTCGTCCAGAGCCGCGACCTTAACGGCGCGTCGATCTGGCGCGAGCCGTTTGAAGATGATTGCGATGAACAACAGATCGACGCCTGGCTCAAAAAAGAGACCAGGATAGACCCGGATCTATGGATCATTGAAATTGAGGACCGCAAGGGACGGGCGTTTCTCGATTAACCATGTCGTATGCCGCCGTCGGCGCTCTCCACAACCGGCCTTAAATGTGCAACCCTTGGACATGTAATCTTTGAAAGGCTCCCTTTATGTTCTGGCCGCGATCCTTCGCCTCCGCCTGCCTCGCCGCTCTGATGCTGGGCGGCTGCGCTAGCCTGTCATCGCTCGGCCTTGACCGCGAGGCGGACAATTTCGCTGCCGGCTCTACCCTGGCGGCGCGGCTTGCGGCCGGTGACCGCGAAGCATTGGGCGGGGCGGTGGTTGCGGCGGTGGAGAGCGGCAAGGCGCAACGCTGGCGCGGCGTGCGGGCGGCGGGCGTGGTTATGCCGGGCGGATATTCAATCGCCAATCTACGGCCCGACCCGAATGTGCGCATCGTGCTCGCACGTGAGGATATCGATGTCGGCTATGTGATGGAGACCGAGCTTGGACTTTATGTCCTGACCCGTAATTCCAACATTCGCACCGGCCCCGGAACGCAATATGCGATTGCGGAAGTGTTGCCGGCTGGTTCTGGCGTTGAGATTGTTGGCAGGCTGACGGATGGGGCATGGATGTTGGCGGTGGTCGATGGCAAGGTGCGCGGCTATGTCCATAAGAGCTTGCTGATTAAGGCGCCGGGTACGGAACTAATGCTTGCCGGCGGTCCGCGCAGGCGTCCGGTCCGGTGTCGCGAATTTACCCAGCGGGTCAGTATTTTTAGCGAAAAGGACGAATGGGCGGATGCGGCGTGTCATGACGGTATCGCCTGGCGACGCGCCGGCCCGGTCGTTGCGCCGCCCGCCGTGAGCGATGAACGGCTCGGGCTTTGAGACAAACGGGTTGATCCCTGGTTTCGCAGCATTCGTTATTGAGCTAACCTATCGCTAAACGGGAGGGCGCCCATGATTATGAAAGTTATCAGATATCCCTTGACGCGAGTGATCCTCGCCATTGTCTTATTGGTTGGTTTTCTGTTTTCTGCGGGCGGCGCCCACCAGTTTCTAATAGCCAAGTTCGCCATAGAAAATGAGCTCGCAGCCGGCGCGCTGAATGCGGGCTTGCTCATCTTCGCAGCATGTTTTGCTTATTGGATCCTGGTGCGGATTATTGAAGGGCGCGCAGTGACGGAACTTTCCGCTCGCTACGCGGTTCGCGAAATACTCATCGGTATGGTGTATGGCGTCGGTTTTATCTCATCGGTTATGGGCGTTCTTTATCTGCTGGGATATTTTGAGATCAATAGCGTGCGTAGCGCCGATCTCCTGGTCGCGCCGTTGATTGCGGCGATTACAACCGGTTTTGTTGAGGAGATTGCGCTTCGCGGCATCGTCTTTCGCATTATGGAAGAGTGGCTTGGCACATGGATTTCCCTGTTGTTCAGCGCAGCCCTCTTTGGCGCCCTTCATCTTGGCAATGAAAACGCAACATTGCTCGCAGCGGTTGCGATTGCGCTTGAGGCGGGCGTTTTGCTGGCGGCGGTCTATATGGTGACACGTCGGCTCTGGGTGGTCATTGGCCTGCATGCCGGCTGGAACTTCACCCTTGGCGGGGTCTATAGCGGCGCGGTTTCCGGCGGCGCGGCGGAGGGATTGCTGGACACAACCCTTTCCGGTCCCGAACTCATGACTGGCGGGGCCTTCGGGGTTGAGGCGTCGGTCGTCACCATGGCCATTGGCCTGACCTTAGCGCTGTTATTCCTGTTTCGCGCAGGTCAAAAAGGTCGCTTCATCGCCGCGCCCTGGCGCCGGGAGAAGTCGTAAAAAGAACCGGCCCGTTTGAAGTTCGCCGGGCATATGAGCGGTCTCACTGCTAAAGCAGATTGACGCCCGGCTGCAATCTGCAAGACGCTTCTCTGGCGACAAAGAGGAGGCTATGCCGATGGCAAATCGTAATAGGGTTCTGGCGCTGGCGATATTGGCGGCCGCCGCTTGCGGGCGGGAAGGCGAGGCGGAGCGCGCCGCGCAGACGACGGCGCCGGCAGCGCCAAGCGCCGCCGCAGCAGGGCTTGAAAGTCATTCCAGCGAGCTGCGCCGCGATGTTGTCGCGGTGACCGATAGCGTCGCGGTGGCGATTGGTTTTGGGCTAGGCAATTCGATATTGGTCGAGGGCGAGACTTGCGCCTTCATTGTCGACACGACCGAAAGCCGCGAGATTGCGCAAGCGATTGCCGCTGAATTTAGTCAGCTTACGGATCTGCCAGTTGAAGCGATAATCTACACCCATAACCATGCCGACCATGTGTTTGGCGCGGAGATTTTCGCCGCAGACGCTTTGAAGAGCGGGCGCGATATCGATATTTACGCCCATGAGACAACCGCCGCTGAGGTTGATAAGGCGGTGAATATCATCCGGCCGATCCTGTCGCGGCGTTCCGCGCGGATGTTCGGCACCTATCTTGATGCGGGCGATAATGGCTTCATCAATGCCGGGCTGGGGCCGGGGCTTGGCGTGACCGGGCCCAATGGCGGCTCGATTGGCTATCTGCCGCCGACGATAACGTATAATGATCGTCTTGAGACGGAAATTTGCGGGCGCAAAGTCATTTTGCAACATGCGCCGGGCGAGACTGACGACCATACATATGTTTACCTGCCCGATGAGAAAGTACTGATGCCGGGCGACAATATCTACAAAGCCTTCCCCAATCTTTATACCATTCGCGGCACAAGCTATCGCGACGTCGTGAAATGGGCGCGGAGCCTTGATGCGATGCGTGCGATCGGCGCGGACTATCTTGTGCCGAGCCATACCAGGCCGGTCTCCGGCCGCGAGGCAATAAGCGATCTGTTGACGGCCTATGCGGACGGCATTCGCTTCGTACACGACCAAACCGTGCGCGGCATGAATATGGGGATGGATCCCGGCGCGCTTGTGGAATTCGTCCAATTGCCGCCGCACCTTAAAAATCACCCCTATCTGCAGGAATATTACGGCACAGTGCGCTGGTCGGTGCGGGCGATCTATGACGGTTATCTCGGATGGTTCAATGGCGACGGCGCGGCGCTAAACCCGCCGACAAGGGCGGCGCGCGCGGCTGCAATGGCGAAGATTGCGCGCGAGCAGACGACGCTGGCGGACGCGGCCGCTGAGGCGTTGGCGGCAGACCGGGCCGCGCTAGCCGCCGAGCTTGCAACATTAGCGATTGATGCAGGCGAGGATACGGATCGCGCCCGCGCCATTAAATCCGACGCCTTATCGGCGATGGGCTATCAAAGCATTTCACCCAATGGCCGTAACTACTTGCTCACCCAGGCGCATGAGTTGCGCGGCGACCTTAAAATTGAGGAACTGCCCGATGAGCGCAGCATCGCCTTCACGCGGGCGGCGCCGGTGGCCAATTTCATGGCCTCCCTGCCGGTTAGTCTGAATGCGCAAGACGCGCTTGGGGTGGAGCAGATCGCGGAGTTTCGTTTTACTGACACCGGCGAGACATTCACCGTCGAAATTCGCCGCGGCGTCGCCATTGTCACGCCGGCGCCGGCGGGCGATCCTGATCTTGTTGTGGAAACGACAAGCCTTGTCTGGATCGACCTCCTTATTGGCCGCCGCCGTGCGAGCGTCGCTATTGCAACCGGCGCGATCAAGTTTCCCGGTGGCCTTGGCGATGTCGCCGCCTTTGGCAATTTTATGAAACTGTTCCGCGCGGCGTGACGTCAGGCGCGTTAGCGCCGTCTCCCGCGCAACCACATCGCGATCCGTGCGCCGATATAAAGCGCCGGCAGCGCCAGCCCAAGCTGGATCAGCCGGAACGACAGATCATAATTATCGGCCGGGAAGATCATGGCAAACAGCGCCGGCGACAAAATAATCACACCCGACGGGACGAGGCGGTGAAGCAAATTGCGTGCGAAACTGTCTTCTTCGCGGAAGGTCAGGGCGGCAATGACGCTGCCAGCAACAGCGACGCCAGCCATTTGCACGAGGAGATAAACGGTGCGCGCCAGGAAATAGGTTTGCGCTTGCGTCACCGCAGCAAACCCTCGCGCAGTGCCGCGGGCGATAAGGATGTCCCAGTAATGGATCATCAAAAATGCACCGAGTATCGCCGCCAGGGCAATGCCGAGGCGGCGCGTTTCTTCCGACCGCAGACGTTTGAGTGCAAGATAGGGTGCCGATATCGCCGTTTGCCGCCAATACCAGGCGCGCGCGCCATGTGGTGAACGGCGGCTCTGCTGGGTGAACTCCTCTTCCATATCGCCGATCAACGCAGCGCGCTCAGGCGCGCTCGCCATGATCACGATCAGCATACGCGCCAAATGCGGCGGCGCTAAAGCGTTGCGAGGCGGTTTAATATCTCCGGCCATGGAGAAACCCCTTTTAGCATCGCGCCCAACGCCGTCGCCGATCGTTGTAGCTGCGCTTGCCCTTCCGCCTTTATCACATAATGGCGCTTTGCGCGCCCTCCACGCTCGGCGGTCGCGGCTCCAATGCGTGAGCCGACATAGCCCTTTTCCTCAAGCCGGGCGAGCGTAGAATAGAGTGCGCCGACCGACACCGCACGGCCGGTTCGGTCTTCAATTTCCCGGCGGATCGTAACGCCATAAGCATCCGCCCCCAGACGAACCAGGGCGGCGAGTACGAGAATTTCAAACTCGCCCAGATTTTTCGGCCCGCTTTTCTGCTTGCGCATGGTTGAATTCCGATATATTAACTACAATGTAGAACAAATTGAGGAGACGTCAATGCCGATCACAGCCCGCTCTAGATTTATAGCCTTGTTTTCGGCCGCAGGCATAATCGCCGCCGCTTGCGCGCCGGTAAGTTCGGCGGTTGCCGCGGAGCGCTATGAGATCGACGCGAGCCACACCCATGTGCAGTTTTCGGTGCTGCGGTTTGGTTTTGCGGACACGATCGGGACATTTACCGACGTCAGCGGCGTCATCAGCCTCGACAGGCAGGCGTCCGAGAACAGCAGCGTTGAGGTTGAAATCAACGTCGCTAGCCTCGCCAGCGGCGACGCCAGCCGGGACGCAGCCGTGCTCAGCAAGTTCTGGTTCAACGTCGAGGAATTTGCGACAATGACCTTCACGTCAACATCGGTTGCGCTTGACGGCGAAAATCACGCCCGCGTCACCGGCGATCTGACGTTGCTTGGCGTCACCAAACCGATAACGCTCGACGTGAAGCTGAATAAAATCGATATGGATCGGGCGGCGAAAAAAGAAGGCGCAGGCTTTTCCATCACCGGCAACCTAAACCGCCTCGACTGGGGCATGGAGACCGCGGCCAATTTCGTCGGGACCGATGTAGCGATCCGCATCGAGGCGCTGGCCCATAAGATTGACGAATAAACAGTTAAGGGTCCGGGTACCGATACTCTAGAGTCTTTGTTGCGCGCCGGACCGCGCGCGAAGAAGCGCAGATTATGATCTGACCGCCTTTGCGGTCGGGTGCGAAAAACCGGTTTCCACTTTTTCACCCGGCCCTCTAAGTCGCCACCGCCGGCGCCCATATCGGCGTGGGCGGCATATGTGTTCGGTTTCGGCGACTTCCGTGAATTAATCTTGAACCGGCTATATGGCTTTCGCGACCCAGTTTTGGCGTATTTTTAAACAATTTGCGCAATTGTTAACGATAGAAAACCAATAAGGGTAGGCTTGAGAGGCGCGCAGTGCTGCGGACTGTTTTTGCTGCATACGAAGCATTTTTAAGGATTGATCCGCGCGGTAAGGCGAAGGATGTGATCCGGGCGCGCGCGCTTGTCTGGCTCGGTTGGACGTATGTGCTGCTCCAGACCCTTAACCTAGTGAACGTCACGCTGTCTTATGGCCGCTGGTCGTCCAGCCATACGATCGGTGTGGGGGTAATTGTATTTTTATTGTTCACCATACACAGTTTTCGATATTATAAAAATTACTCTGTATATGGCATATTTATCGCTATATTGGCCGTTTCCGGCGTCTTTGCCTCGGCTTTACCGGAGCATACCGGAATAAACACGGCGCTACTTCCGATTTTAATTATGACGCCTATGCTCAACGGCTTCATTGCCGGTCCGCGTGTCGCGCTGGCGACCGGAATTCTCATGCTCGTAGCAATAAGCCTATTGTATTATTGTTCTGCAATCCACCATATCAGCGGCGCGCCGGTTTATTCTGTGGGGGACCTGCAACGGGCGGTTCAAAGCGGGCTTGTCGTCATCATGGTGACAATTGTCTCAACCGTTTTCAGCGCCAACATTTTCCGTGCGCTTGATATGTTAGAGGCCAGCGTCGGGCGCGCCCGGGAAGCGGAGGCAGCAAAAGCGCAATTCCTCGCCGCCATGAGCCATGAGCTGCGAACCCCGCTCAATGGCGTGCTCGGGTTATCGGAGGTGATGCAAAAGACGTCGCTCGATGATGAGCAGGTGAAATTAATGAACAACATCGAAGGCTCCGGCCGGTCGCTGTTGGGTATTTTGAACGACATTCTGGATATGTTGAATATCGATGCTCAAAAGATTGAAATTAAACCGGCAGTGTTTGACGTGCGCGATTTGGTAAACGAAGTCGCGGGCGCATGGCGCCTTCCCGCTATGGAAAAAGGATTAAAGCTGGAGTTCGGCGTTGACAATGATACGCCGCCAACCCTCATTGGCGATGAACTCCGTATCCGTCAGATCGTCACCAAGGTTGTCTCCAATGCGGTGAAATACACGCAACAAGGCAGCGTCGTGATTTCTGCTAACGTTATTAGCAGCGACGACAATGGCGCAACATTGCTGGTCGCTGTCAAGGATACAGGCCCCGGCATTCCCGACGGCGCCGGCGAGCGGATTTTCACCCCCTTTGAACAGGCCGAACAGGGGTTGTCACGAGGCCAGGACGGGGTCGGGCTTGGGCTTGCTCTATGTCAAAGGTTGGCCATGTTAATGAACGGCGCAGTCCATTATGAAACCGAAATGGGCAAGGGGACGACGTTCTATCTCACCATGCCGATTGAAATCGCGGCGCCGGCGGCGGCGCCTGTAGAGACGCCGGCGGAAGCGATCGTTGAAGATGCGCCAGAGGCATTAACCGGACGGCGTGTTCTTATTGTCGAAGACAATATCGTCAACCGCATGGTCGCCGAGAAACTGTTGTCGAGCCTGGGCGTGGAAACTGCGACCGCCGAACATGGCGGCATATGTCTCGACATCATAAAACAGCATACATTCGACGCGATCTTGATGGACAAACACATGCCGGTCATGGACGGGGTCGAGGCGACGGAAAAAATTCGCGCCATGGACGCGCCGCTTGGCACGACACCGATTGTCGCCTGTACGGCCGACGCCATGGGCGGCGAGCGTGAGGCGCTGTTGGCTGTCGGGTTTGATGAATTTATACCCAAGCCGATATCGGCGGATAATCTGCGCGACGCCTTACAGATCGTTTTGAAGGGCAAACGCTCTGAAAGCCTGGCCGCCTAACGGCTCCTAGACCACGTTCACAAATCGTTGACTCTAGAACGGGGTCTGGATTTTTATTGTCGCGCATTCGAACCCAAAAAACCGCTCACACTTTTTGTGAATGCGCTCCTACCGCCGGCGTCGCCTTGCGCGGCGTTCATTGCCGTCGCGGCGGACGCGGGCGAAGCCGCCGGAAACATCCGTATAGAAATTAAGTAGCGTTGGCTCAGCAGCGTAAGAGACGGCCGGGTAAGCGCCGTCAATGGTCGCCAGCCTCAGCCCTTGATGGGCTGAGATCATAAACCGCTTCCAGATTTCCGCCGGGATCGCGCCGCCGGTGACTTTGTCCATCGGCCGGTAGTCGTCATTGCCGACCCAGACGCCGGCGGTGATCTGCGGCGTGTAGCCGACGAACCAGGCGTCGCGCCAGTCATTGGTGGTGCCGGTCTTGCCGGCGGCGTTGCGCCGCCCAAGGCTGGCGCGTCGTCCGGTGCCGGAATGCATCACCTGATAGAGCAGGTGGTTCATATATTTGGCCGAGCGCTTGGTCATCACCCGGTTGGGTTTTTGGCGGCTATGTTCATAGATTACAGCCCCATCGAGGGTCTCGATCTTGGCGATTGCGTAAGGCTCAGGCTTCAGCCCGCTGCGGGCGAAGGGGAGGTAAGCGCCGGTGAGGTCTTCAAGCGTGAGGTCGACCGCGCCGAGCGCAATCGCGCGAAAGGACGACACATTGGGGATGCCAAAACGCATGGCGAGGGCTGCGACTTTGGAGGGACCGACCCGCTCGGAGACTTGCGCGGCGACGGTGTTAATCGATTTCGCCATCGCCTCGGTCAGACGCACCGGGCCGATATAACCGTCGGTGTAATTGGTTGGCGACCAACCGTCATAATTCACCGGCTGATCGATAAACCGCGATTGCGGCGTCAGTCCGGCCTCCATCGCGGCGGCGTAGACGAACGGTTTGAACGCCGAACCGGGCTGGCGTTTGGCTTGGACGGCGCGGTTAAACTGGCTCTCTTTGTAGGACCGCCCGCCGACCATGGCGCGCAAGGCGCCGTCGGCGTCATAGGCGATGAGGGCTGCCTGGTCGGCGCCTTTCAGCCGATTTTCAACCGTCAGCCCGGCGGCGACCGCAGCTTCCGCGTCGCGTTGCAGCTTCTGGTCGATGGTCGTCGTCACCACAATATCGCCGGCGATCGCGCCGGTGAGCGCCTTGGCTTTCGCCGCTGCATAATCGAAGAAATAGCCAAGGTCCGAATCCGTATTCTGATTAATGACCTGAGCCGGGTTCTGACGCGCCTCGCGCGCGTCAAACGGTGTGATCGCGCTGACCTCAAGCAGATTGTCGAGCACTTCCGAGGCGCGCCGCTCCGCGCCTTTGGGGTTTTGCGTCGGCGCATAGGTTGAGGGCGCCTTAGGCAGGCCGGCCAGCATCGCCGCCTCGGCCAGTGTCACATCGCGCGCCGACTTTGCAAAATATGTCTGCGCGGCCGATTCAACGCCATAGGTTCCAGCGCCGAGATAAATCCGGTTGATATAAAAGGAAAGGATCTGGTTCTTGGTGTAATGCCCTTCGAGCCAGAGGGCGAGTTGCGCCTCGCGGATTTTGCGGTCGTAGGTTTGCGCCGGCGACAGAAACAGATTTTTCGCGAGCTGCTGGGTAATGGTCGAGCCGCCCTGGACAACGCTTCCGGATTTGGCGTTGGTCATTGCGGCGCGCAAAATACCCCGTAGATCGACGCCGCCATGTTCGTAGAAGCGGCGGTCCTCCGTAGACAGAATAGCCTGAATGAAATAACCGGGCAAATCTTCCGGCTCGACCTGTTCGCCATAGCGCGCGCCGCGCGCGGCGATTTCCTCGCCATTGCGGTCCAGGACGATAATCGCCGACTGGCGGTTGACGTTCCACATATCGGCGCCGCCGGGAATGCGCGGCGCCATGACGATAAAACCGAGCCACAAACCGGCAATCGCACCGAGAAATCCGAGCGAGACCGCCGCCGCGGCAAAGCTCCACCACAAATCGCGCCACGCCCGGCCATCCCCCGGCTTAGCGTCATACTTGACCGTTTCCGCATAAGGACCAGCGGCGGCGGCCGGTTTTGGCTTGCGCGCGAACAGCCGCGCAACATCGCCCGGTAGCGCCCGCGCGCCGCGCAAAAAATCAGCGAGCAGCGTTGCTGCAAGCCCCTTTCGAGCCGGGCCTTCAAGCGTGGGTTCCACTTTGGCGGGCCCCATCCGAGCCGGCAGCCCGCCATCCCCCTTATGTTCGCCTGATTTTGTCATTCGCCCATACTATGCAGATCACAGCCCCGAAAACAGCCTCTTTTATGCGTCGATAATGGCGGCGGCATCAAGGCGCAAGCGGAGAGATTTTATGGCAGAGGCCAAAGGCTTAAGGGTTTGGCGGGCGCCGGGCTGGTAGCGACGCGGCTTAATTCCCTGTAATGGGAGAGCTGGCGATTTGCAAAACCTCCGGGGAGGCCCTTGGCCGATATTTTTATCTCATACGCCCGAGCTGATCGCGACAAAATTGAAAAGCTGGCGGCAGCGCTGACAAGCGAAGGATATTTCGTCTGGTGGGACCGGCAGATAGAGGCTGGTGCGGAGTTTTCCGCCGATATTGAGCGCGAGCTTGACGCGGCTAAAGCGGTGATCGTCTGCTGGTCCGAAGAAGGCGCCAAATCTCGGTGGGTCAAGGACGAGGCGACCATCGCTCACCGTGCGGGCAAGCTCAAAACCATCAGTCTCGACGGCGCTGAACCACCGATCGGTTATATGCAGTTTCATTCCCATGGCATGTCAAGCTGGAAAGGCGGGCGCGACGAACCACAATTCGTTGAGCTGCGAGATTCCATTGCGTCGCATTTGGAAAAACGGGTTGAGACCGGAACGCCGAGCGCCGCCGCGCCCACGCCACTTGCTCCTTCTGCGTCCAAGACGAAAGCCGTCTCGTTCGCAGATCCAAAGATGCTGGGCGGGGTATTGGCGGCAGTCGCGCTTGTTATTGTCGCTGGGTTTTTTGTGTTGCGCGGCGGTGATGTGGATCCGGGTGTTGGCGCCAGTGCGGCAAGCGAACAGGGCGTCGATAAATCTAAATCCATCGCCGTCCTGCCCTTCGCCGATATGAGCGCGGCGGGCGATCAGGAATATTTCGCGGACGGCATATCGGAAGAAATACTCAATGTTCTTGTACGTCTTCCTGGTTTGAAGGTTGCCGGACGCACATCAAGTTTTTCCTACAAGGGCAGAAATGAAGATTTGCGCGAAATCGGTTCTGCCCTTGGGGTAAACCATATCCTTGAGGGAAGTGTGCGCAGATCGGGTGAGAAGCTACGCATTACCGTGCAGCTCATTCGATCAGTAGACGGTTTTCATTTGTGGTCAGAAACCTATGATCGCGAGCTTACCGATATATTCAATATACAAGACGATATCGCGAAATCTGTCGCCGATGAGCTGGCCCTTTCACTCGGCCTGAAAACGATTGAGACCAAAACGAATGAGCGGACAGATGATACCGTTGCCTATGAGAATTATTTAAGAGCCAAACAGCTTATTCGCGCACGCGGTTTCGAAAACCTGCAATCCGCTCTTCTTCTTTTGCAGGAAGCGACGTCGCGGGATCCCAATTTTGCACCGGCATGGGTCGGTGTCGCTATGGTTTACAGTCTCTATGAATCTTACGCTCCTGAAGAGCAGGCGGAACGCGAACACAAGCAATGGCGCGCGATCGGTCGCGCAGCCGCAGAGCGGGCGCATTCGCTTGATAGCGAAAATGCAGAAGCTTTCATTATGATCGCGCAAAATGACTACTATGATCGAGATTTTGTCAAAGCAATTGAGAATTTGGAAAAAGCGCTTGAGCTTGCGCCGGACAATGCCGAAGTTCACGACACTGCGGCGCAAATCGTATACTATCTAGGTTACTTTAGAGAGGCCCTGGATCTCGCCAACCGCGCTGTCGCGCTCGATCCGTTGGCGGCAATTTACTGGACCTCGGTGGGACACATCTATTCCGCCATCGGCGATGTGACAGCCGACCAAAAATATTTTCACGAAGCGATCAATCAACATCTAAAGGCAAAAGAACTGAGCCCGGAATTGATTTACCCTTATCTTAGTTTGGCGTGGATATATTACGAACAAAACCGACTAGATGAGCTGAAAGAGATCGTTCAGTCGGCTGTAGGTGCAGACTTGTTGCCGCCGGACGCCTTCCTGAGCACACAGAACTTGATCGCGAAAACCCGCCAAGGGGATGACGCTCTGCGATCGGCATTGAAAGAAGAATTACCTTATTACACAAAATTGCAGATTGCCAATCGTCTGAATGACACTGAGTTAGCGATAGAGATACATGAAAAAAATTGGGCGCGTAGCTATCAACATGAGCTGATGGTCTTGCGTGATACCTCTCCAAACCTACGCAAGGACCCCCGGTGGAAAGCACAAGTTCGAAAATCCGGACTGCTTGATTTGTGGCGGACACGCGGTTTCCCCTCCTGGTGCCGCCCGATAGGCGACAACGATTTCGAGTGTGATTGACGGCTGACAGCATCGATATGCGTCAGCGGCTCACGCGGCGCGCGCGGAAGCTTCACGATCGCCGCCGGCAATACGGTTTGCAAAGCTCTTCGCGGCGCCCGTATTAACCGCCTCTGCGCCGGGCTGGTACAGCATCCCGCCCCAGTGCATGTTGAAATAGAGCGCGGTCTCGGCGAAGGGCGGCTCGAAGCTTGACGGCGGGGCGGGGCTGCCGCCGGTGGCGATCAGAAAGACGGATTTGCCGGCCAGCGCTTTGCCTAGCTCTTTGTGGGCTTTTGTGAGATCGGTTAGCCGGTCAAAAAAGACTTTCATCTGCGCGCTCATGGAATACCAGTAGACCGGCGAGGCGAAAACGATGGTCTTTGCCGCCGCGAGTTTTTCCGCCAGCGGGAGAAAATCGTCACTATCATGACGATTTTGGTAATCATATGACGCGATAGCAAGGTTGCTAAGGCTGATGATTTCCGCATTCGGCAAAGGGGCGAACACGGCGCTCGCAAGCGCCGCCGTGTTGCCGTCATTGTTGCTTGAGCCGAGAATTCCGAGAATGTCACTCGGCGTCGCTGCGCTGCGCCGCCGCTCAAAGATGCGGCGCAGGGCTTCAGCCAGTTCACCACCATCAGACATATAAATTCCGCTCCTCGGGCGCATCGCTTAGATATTCGGTAAATTCAAATTCCAGCCCGGCGCCGTCGATATAATAGACGTTGCGGCGATGCGGGTGGGGCGTGCCGGAATGGCTTGGCTCGAAACCGGCCGTTTTCAGTCGCGCAATGATGAGGTCAACGGAGGCGACCTCAAAACCGATATGGGCCAGGCCGGGCGCGGCGCCTTTGAGGTCGCGCTGCGCGCCCTTGCCGAAGTCGTTGAGCGTCACATAGGTGTCGTCATCACCAAAATGCACCCAGCGCCGGGGCATCCCGTACCATTCGTCGCGGCCCTCGCCGCGCAGGCGCCATTCCGGAAACGCCGCGCCCAGCAGCGTCAGCGTGGGGTCGATCTCCGCAACCACCAGGTTGATATGTTCAAGTTTGGGCATTTTTGGGCCTCCTTTGGTCCATTTAAGAAAGTATATCCTTTCAATAATAGCTCTTGTTTTTAAAAGCAACAGCTTTATAAAAGAATCCATGAGCAAAATATCGATCCCCCCCATCGGCAAAGCCGATAAGACGCAAAAAGCCGGCAAAGCCGATAAGACGCAAAAAACCGGCGCCCCGACGCGCCAGGCGATCCTCGACCTCTTAAAGCGGCAGGGGGAGCAGTCTGCGAGCGCACTCGGCAAGGCGCTCAGCGTAACGCCGATGGCGGCGCGGCTGCATCTATATGATCTGCGAGGCGAGGGCCTGGTTGAGGAACGCTCTGAAGCGAAAGGGAGAGGACGGCCGGTCAAGTACTGGACGTTGACAGCGGCGGCGGCGCGCGTCTTCCCGGATGCGCATCAGGGCCTTGCCGTGGAGATGATCCAATCGGTGGAAGAGCTGTTCGGCGCGGCAGGCCTTGCCAGGCTAGTGAAGAAACATGGAACCCGGCAACGCGCCGCCTATGGTGAAAAACTTGGCCCCGCCAAAACCCTTAGCCAGCGCATTCGCCGCCTCGCCAACGCGCGTAGTGATGAAGGCTATATGGCCGAAGTCCAAAAAGACGGCCGCGACTGGTTGCTGATAGAAAACCACTGTCCGATCTGTTCAGCGGCAAAGGCCTGCACCGGCCTTTGCGCTAATGAGCTAAAAGTTTTTTCAGATGTGCTCGGCAAGGACGCAACGGTCACGCGCGAAGAACACATCCTCGCCGGCGCCAGGCGGTGTGTTTATCGGGTGGCGGGGAAGACATAGGCTCCCCCGCCATAGGCGGCAACGCAACGCGTTATTCTTCCATCGGACCGTTGAATATTGTGGCGAAGAAGTCGTCTTTTTTCCATAACGGGCGCTCGTCCATATTGGCGACGCCGCTGGCGATTTCGTAATTGACCTGGGCGAAGCGGCGCAGTTGTTCGTAGTCAACGACGTCTGCTTCGTCGGACGGCTGGTGGTAATGGTCTTTCTGGAACGCGGTTTGCGCGGCCTCGCCGTCATTGCCAAAGCCAAGGTCAAGATAGACCGCCGGCACGCCCTGTTTGACAAAGCTGTATTGGTCCGAGCGAACGAAGAAGCCCTGATCGGGTTGCGGGTCGGGGCTGAGGATCAGCCCGGCGCGTTTCGCAGCGGCCTCGACGACCGGATACATGTTGGAGCGCTCGCCGCCAAAGGCGACGATGTCGGAAAATTCGTAAGTCAGGATCGGCATGTCGAGATTGATATTCGCGACGACCTGATCAGCAGATACGGTCGGGTTTCGTGCGAAATAATCGGATCCCACAAGGCCTTTTTCTTCCGCCGTTAAGGCGACAAACACAACCGAGCGCCGCGGCGGATTGTGCGCCAGCAGATGCGCCACCTCAAGCATTGAGGCGATGCCGGACGCGTTGTCCATAGCGCCATTATAAATTTCGTCGTCATCTTCTTCCGGCGTCGGTTTTACGCCTTCATGATCAAGGTGGGCGGTCAAGACAACATATTGATCGCGCATCGCCGGGTCGGACCCCGGCAGCATGCCGACAACATTCGGGCTCGTCAGTTCGCGATGGGTTGATTTATATTCAATCCGCGCCGTCAGCCCCATGTCGAAGCCTTTGACATATCCCTCGTCAGAGGCGTCAGCGGCGACGATCTCTTCCCAGCTCACGGCTGTGCTGGCGAACATTTTTTCGGAAAGGTCCGGGCTTAAAACCCCGCCGCCGTTTAAATTCGGCGCGCTGGAATACGGCGTGCCGTCTTCGTGCAGCCATGCCATATTCGTGCTGCCCTTTTGAATCTCCAGCAGGACATCGAACGGGATGAGTGAGCCTAGCGTCGGCGTCCAGATGATAATCATGCCAACCGCGCCGCGTTCCGACGCTCGTTTCGCCGTTGTTGCGCGGTAATGGGCGCGTTCTTCGCTGTTTAAAAACTTTGGTGCGCCGAACAGAACGGCGACGATTTTGCCTTCAACATCAAGTCCCTCATAGTCGTTGCGGTCATGGTCTTCAGCGACAAGCCCGTATCCAACAAAAACCACCGGCGCCTCAACCGCGCCTTCGAGGGCCCGCGCAGAGCCGCCGACAAAATAATCAACGCCTGGCGCCAAACCATCCGGCGCGCCTTCGCCTGACAAGGTGATCGTCCCGCCATTTTCATTGCGATTCTTGACTTCGCGCATCGGCACATTTTGAAAATACGATCCGTTATTTCCAGCAGCTACGAGGCCCACGGCGCGATATCGCTCCGCGACATATTTCGCTGCGAGATCATAGCCGCGCGTTCCCGCTTCCCGGCCTTCGAGCAGATCATCAGCCAGATAGCGCAAGTCAGCCTCAAGCCGGTTTTGATTTGCGGTGCTTTTAACTGCGGCGGTTTGCGAGGATTGAGTTGGCAAGTTGATGTTGTCACAGCCGGTAATCGATGCGGCCGCGAGGCTGGCAAGAACGATAGTACGCATTAGAACGCCTCCCTATTCAGAACTGTCTGTCAGTATTTCTGTATCTGCCAGGGGCCGTATGAAATTCAAGACTGCATACCATTGACGCCTGTCAGATGTTTCCCCCCAAGCTGCTGTTTTGAGCCGATGTTCCTACTGGGTGCGACACCGGACGGTAAGTCATTCGCCAATTTAGAAAACCCTGTCTTGTACACAATTGATATGCTCCATGCTTTGAAAGGCGCCCGGCGTGCGGCCGGTGACCATTCGAAACTCCTTCACGAGATGACTCTGATCTGCATATCCACAGCGATATGCGGTTTCAGCGCATGTGACGCCGCGGCGAATCAAATGGGTCGCTCGCCTGACGCGATGCTCTCGCCGGTAAATCGAAGGACTGACGCCAAAATATGTTTTAAAGCGGCGCGCTGCGTGTTCGGGGCACACGCCCTGATCCTTGGCGAGTTTTCCAATTAAGGAGGAAGCGCCGACACGACTGTCCTGCCGCAATGCCTGCGCCATGGCGGTGAGCCAGTCTGGCGCCGGGTTCGCCGGAGCGGCGGAAAACTGCAATTCAGCAAAAGCAGTGATGGCGGCGGCGACGGCGTCTTTGTCTGCTAATGCGGCGATCCTTGTGATATCGGCGCCGAAGCGCACCCGGTAAAATTCCGGTGGCGCCGCGTATGTCGGTGCGGGAAGGTTTAATACAGTCGCCCCCTCGACGCTGAAACGGTTTTCATGAAGATGAAACGGCGGATGCCATATCAGCGTAGAGACCATGCAAGAATATCGTCCATCGACGCTTGCCTCTTCGTAACCGCCATCCAATACGACCGCGATATAGCCATGATCATGGCGGTGCAATGACAGGCAATCGTTCGGCCTGTGGCGCGTTTCTTTCGCGCAACTCCTGGCGATCTGTTTCATTCAGCCTATTTACCCCCGCAAGCCCAGTCGGTGAATATCCAATATTGCCGCTCTTTTTCACCCCCCACAAGCGGTTGTTGTTCGTTTTGTCGCGTAGATCGCTCCGGTGGTGGCGCTTTGGCGTAAAGCTGTTAAACAAAAATTATGACCGCAGAACGACCCTTCTGGGAAACAAAATCCCTCGACGAGATGAGCCAGGCCGAATGGGAATCACTGTGCGATGGGTGCGGGCGGTGTTGTCTTTATATTCTCCATAATGAAGAGACCGGCGATGTGTTTGAGACTGATGTCGGCTGCACATTGTTTGACGCCAAGACGCGGCGCTGCACTGATTATAAAAACCGCATCGCACGCGTGCCCGATTGCGTCCAGCTGACGCCGGAGAACGCTAAGACGCTGAACTGGATGCCAAAGACTTGCGCCTATCGCCGGCTCGCCAATGGCAAGACGCTGCCGGACTGGCACCCGTTGATTACCGGCGACCGGACCAGCGTTGAGCGTGCCGGTGTTGCGGTCTCACCGGATTTGATTTCCGAAGATGATATTGATGACGCGCTGCTGGAATCGCGGATTACGAAGACGCGATAATGCCGCGATGTCCATTTGGCCAGCCTTGTGTATGTGGCTTATCCTTCGTGCGAACCTTTCGGTTCGCTCCTCAGGATGAGGGGGTGTTTGTTGATAACCGACCGCCCTCATCCTGAGGAGGGTTGGATATTGTCAAATATCCTACCCGTCTCGAAGGACAGGCGGCGGCGTGCGTCTTTTCATAGTCTGTCCGTATACAGATAAAGTACCAAAACAACATATAACAGCCCCTATTACCGGCAAAACCCCACATCCCGGCGCCACCCTCCAAAAAACCCCAAAATCGCACCCCAATAAGGCGAGTCGATTCTTCGAAAATACAACTCTGAGAGGGTAGTTGGCCATAAAACCTATATTTGGTGAAAAGTTATCCTCACGCATTTGGGCGGTCCTATCATGCTTTTCATGATGAAAAATTGCTTTGATGGGCCAATTGCGGAAAACCCGCCGCACACAGACGAAAACCAGAGCTGGGAACGGCTCTATGAACGCATCCGCGTGATTGCGCTGCGCCGAACCTCCGCCCTCATGGAAGAGGACGCCGTCGACGAAAGTTTTGACCGCGGCGCGCGGGCCCTGCGCACGCTGATGAGCGCGGCGGAAATTGCCCGCCGGATGAAAAACCAGGACGAAAAGGAAACAGACCTCCATGACGGAGCACCCAAAACGCCAGCCTATAGCGACGAAGACATCCGAAACATCTATCGCGACATCGCCGCGCGGGTCGAGCGCATTGAACGCGAAGAAGAAAAAACGGCAGATCGCCTCGCAGACAGTGCGGGCGGCGATTGCGCTGGCGCTGGAACATCAAAAGCAGAAAGAGTGGATGACCCATGCGCATGAGTATCAACGCGAACCATCCGGCGACTGGACAACCTGGCTCATTCTCGGCGGCCGCGGCGCGGGTAAAACCCGAGCCGGCGCGGAGTGGATCCGCGCCGCCGTCGCCGACGGCGCCGTCAATGATAACAGTCCTGACCATAACAAAGCCCGGGCCATCGCGCTGGTGGCTGAGACATATGCTGATGCGAGGGAAGTCATGAGTGAGGGCCCATCCGGTCTGTGTGCAGTCGCGGCAGACCTCTCGCGCCCGACCTATGAGCCCTCGCGTCGCCGTCTGGTCTGGCCCAATGGCGCGATCGCTTATGCATTTTCCGCAGAAGACCCCGACGGCTTGCGCGGCTATCAGTTCGATGCTGCG
>JAJFFX010000078.1 GCA_021776455.1 Hyphococcus sp.
TACACCGCCCGCGCGCCGTCTGCGCCAGAAACATCAGCCGCCGGATATTTTAATGACCACGCCGGAGAGCCTGTCGCTGCTGCTCGCATCACCGGATGCGGCGAACTATTTCAAAGGCCTGCGCCGCGTTATCCTTGATGAACTGCACGCACTGATCCCGAACAAGCGGGGGCATTTGCTGTCGCTGGCGTTGGCGCGACTGCGCATGTTGGCGCCGGCGATGCGCATGGCGGGGCTCTCCGCCACCGTGCCTGATGCGCGCCCGCTGATCGATTATCTGACGCCACAAAACACGCCCGGCGCCGTCTCCGCCAAACTCGTTCGCGGCAAGTCCGGCGCCAAGCCGCAAGTTGATGTGCTGGTTTCCGAAGAGCGCATCCCGTGGTCAGGCCATTCCGGCCGGCATTCATTTATGGAAGTCTATGCGGCGATCAAAAGCGCCGGGCTGACGCTGGTTTTCGTCAACACCCGCAGCCAGGCCGAAGCGACATTCGCGGCGCTGTGGCGATTGAATGATGACAACCTGCCGATCGCGTTGCATCACGGATCGCTTGAAGTCGAACGCCGCCGCAAGGTTGAGGCGGCGATGGTTGCGGGGCACTTGCGCGCGGTGGTCGCCACATCGACGCTCGATCTCGGCATTGACTGGGGCGATGTTGACCTCGTCATCCAGATGGGCGCGCCGAAAGGCGCCAGCCGTCTTACTCAGCGCATCGGCAGAGCCAATCACCGCATGAATGAACCGAGCCGGGCGCTGCTAGTGCCGGCTAATCGCATGGAAGTGCTCGAATGCATCGCGGCGAAGCAGGCGATAGACGAGGGCGCGCTCGATGGTGCGCCGCCGCGTATGGGAACGCTTGATGTGCTGGCGCAACATATTCTTGGCATGGCTTGCGCCGCGCCTTTCGATGCTGATGCACTTTATACGGAAATATGTTCCGCTGCACCCTATGCGCAGCTTACACGTAAGGACTTTGACGACGCCGTCGAATTCGTCGCCACCGGCGGCTATGCGTTGAAGCGCTATGACCGCTATCGCCGGATTGTGAAAATGCCGGACGGGCTCTATCGCGCGCGTGACGGTCGCGCGGCGCAACAATATAAGATGAATATCGGAACCATCGTTGAGGCGCCGGCGCTGAATGTGCGGCTGGCGAGTGGCAGGGGCCCAAAGCGTCCAGGCCGCGAAGGTGGCCAAAATAATATCAGCGCGCCTTCGCGCGCGGGCCGCAAGCTCGGCACGCTCGAGGAATGGTTCTTTGAAAGCCTGACGCCGGGCGATGCGTTTTATTTTGCCGGCGAGACTTTGCGGCTTGAACGCATTGAGGGCGGGGACGCGATTGTCTCGCGCACGGTGAGCGAGGCGCCGCGCATTCCGACCTGGGGCGGCAATAAATTTCCGTGGTCGACTTATCTGGCGGAGCGGGTGCGCGCGATGCTCTCCGACCCGGAAAGCTGGAACGCCTATCCGGAGCAGGTGCGCGCCTGGCTGGAAAAACAACGCGAAGTGGCGCGCATCCCTAAGCCCGGCCAGTTGCTGGTCGAGACCTTTCCCTATCAGGACCGGCATTTTCTGGTCTGCTATCCGTTTGACGGATGGCTCGCGCATCAGACTTTGGCGATGTTGCTGACGCGGCGGCTGGAGCGCCTTGGCAAGCAACCGATTGGTTTTGCGCCGACCGAATATGCGCTGTCGATCTGGGGTCGTCAGGATATGAGCGATGTTGATATGGCGGCGCTGTTTGACGAAGACATGCTCGGCGACGACCTTGAAAGCTGGCTTGCAGAAGCGGTGTTGATGAAGCGGACATTCAGAAATTGCGCGGTCATCGCCGGTTTGATTGAGCGCAAACATCCCGGTCAGGAAAAAACCGGCCGGCAAATCGCCTTCTCCGCTGATCTCATTTACGACGTGTTGCGCGAGCACGAGCCGAACCATCTGTTGATGCGCGCGGCGTGGGAGGATGCATCGAGTGGGTTTCTTGATCTGAAGCGCCTGCAAGCGCTGCTGGCGCGGGTGCAAACCCGTATCGATCATGCATCACTGGCGCAGGTCTCGCCGCTGGCGGTGCCGGTAATGCTGGAAATCGGCCGCGAGAACGTCGCCAAGGACGCCAGCGAGGCAATGTTGAAAACCGCCTCCGCCGACCTCATTGCCGCGGCGATGCGAACACCGTAAATCTCATCGCATGCCTGATGCGCCGACCATCATCACTCTCTGCGGAGAAAGCCTGACGCCCGATCCCCTCGGCGCACTCTATTGGCGCGCCCGCGAAACGCTTATTGTCTCTGACTTGCATTTCGAAAAGGGCTCAAGCTTTGCGGCGCGCGGGGTGATGTTGCCGCCTTATGATACGCGCACGACACTGATGCGGCTGGCGGCGCTGATCAAGAAATATGACCCCGCTTGCGTGATTTCCCTCGGCGATGCGTTTCATGACTGCGAGGCGGAAACCAGGATGGACGCGCATGACGCCGACGTCCTCAAATCGCTGTTGCGCCAGACGGACTGGTTGTGGATTTTAGGCAATCACGACCCGGCGCCCTCGGCGCGGTTTGTTGCGACGACAGCGCATGAAAAAAAAATCGGTTCCTTAACCTTCCGGCATGAACCGCAAGCGGGCGCCGCGACGGGAGAAATCTCCGGGCACCTCCATCCTTGCGCGCGGGTTGCAAACGAAGACCGAATACTCCGTAGGCGTTGTTTCGCGGTTGGCGACGAAGACAATCAACGCCTGGTGATGCCGGCGATGGGCGCTTATACCGGCGGGCTGAATGTTCTTGATGCTGCCTATGCGCCGTTGTTTGACAATGACAGCGCGGGGGTTACCGCCTGGGTAATGGGCGCTGAAGGGGTTTATCCAATTGGGCGGGGGATGCTGGCGCCGGATCCGGGCAATGTGGTGAGTGTCCGTACTGGTTAGAGTTGGTACGGAATTCTAACGGAGGCTCACCCCCCTTCGACCGCTTCGCGGCCACTTCCCCCGTAAACGAGGGAAGAAAGAGCGCACCTCAAGCTCAACCTTAATTCCTCCCCCGTTATCACGGGGGAGGAATTAAGGTTGAGCTTGAGCAAAATCCACCCCGCCAACGTATTCGTGAATTGCCGTGCTATAAACACCTCGCCATATCAGCGGTTTTGGAGATGCGGTCATGAAAAATTTCGGCGATATCATGTTCACAGAGAAAGTGAAGGCGGAGCAGGTGCGGCACGGCTCGCGCGCGAGCTATGCGAAAATGACCGCGCGCCCGGCGCCGGAGGGTTTGAGCGAGCGTGAGACCGCGTTTATCGCCGCGCGGGATAGTTTTTATATGGCGAGTGTAACTGAAACTGGCTGGCCCTATGTGCAGCATCGCGGCGGGCCGGCGGGGTTCTTGCGTGTCCTTGGCCCGACACAGCTCGGCTTTGCCGATTATCGCGGCAACAAGCAATATGTCTCGACAGGGAACTTTATGACCGAAGAGCGTGCATCGCTGTTCCTGATGGACTACCCGAACAAGGCGCGGCTGAAAATATTGGCGCGAGTAAGGGTTCAGCCTGCCGATGAGGCGCCCGACCTAGCCGCGCAACTGCATGTTGAAGGCGGGGGGCGGGTCGAACGGGTTTTCACCCTGGAGGTTGAAGCCTTTGACTGGAACTGCCCGCAATTTATCACGCCGCGTTTTACCGCGGAGCAGATACGAGAAATAGTTGCGTCGCAAGTCGAGCAGTTGAGTGCGGAGAACGAGGCGCTTAAAGCGCGGATCGCGGCGCTGGAAGACAGTTAAGGGTTTACTTGCTTTTAGGCATTTTATCGGTGATGAGGCCGCGCGCCGAAAACGGTTTGTCCGCTGGCGGATTAATCGTAACGATGGTCACGTCTCTGGTTCCATAAGTCAGGCCGGTGCGACCGATACCGGCGTCGCCTGCTGCGTTAAGCCGCCAGAGGTTTTCCACTTCCTCGCCGGCAAAGCTTTGGCCGAGCGTAAACGGCGCAGTGTCGCCATGGATCACCAGCACCGGGCCGTTAAAGCTGTGCGCGGCGTCCTTGATGGCGGTGCGCAAGTCGATGAAGCCGTCGCAAGGGTGATCTGCGTTCGCCGCGACGTCCTTGCACATTACGTCCTCGGGCTTGTCTTCTATGTCGGTCATGTCCGCCTGCATGGCGATCACCACGGCGCGGGCGCCGCTCGTCTTTGCGGCGGCGAAGATTTTGCTGAGCCAGGCGAGATTGCCCGCGTCGCGTGCGTCTGCCGCCTCAGTAGCCCGTTCCAGAGGATCACCCACGACCCAGTCGCGTGCGTTGTTGGTGCCGACAATATGGAGGGTCGCGAACTGAACCCCGCCATAGCGCCAGGCGGCGTTTTCCGGCTGCGTCTCCTGGCGGCGCGCTTGGAGCGCGGCTGGCGCCGTAAGCGGTACGGAGAAAAATCTTGCTCTGAGCCCTTCCAGCCGGTCGAGTTCGGACGCGCGGACAGCCGTATCCGGGTCTTTGAAGCGGTCGCAATCGGTCCAGTCATTGTCGCCGGGCGTGTAGAACACCGGCGTTGGCGCCAACGCCGCGATTAGGGCCTCCAGGCGGTCTTCAACAGCGTCAGTACAAACCGCGCCGCCGCCCTTGAAATCGCCGACATGGATGATGAACGGATAGGCGCCGGTGTGAATTTTCGTCAAAGCTTGAGCCAGCATGACCTCATCGGGCGGGCCATAGGGCGTATCGCCGATGACGATGAAGGAAAATGCGCCATCTTCGCTTGGCGCCGCCGTCTTGCTGGCGCATGCGGCAAGCAGGGTGAACAAAAAGAATAGAAAAAACTTTTTTGGATGTTGCATGGCGCGTGACACTTCTCGTGTTGTGGTTGTTTTATCCACCATGGTTTTCCCGCTCTCGTTGTGCGCCATCAGGCTTTTGGTGAGTTTTTGCGCCTGCGCCGGACACCACAATGAATTCTCATCCTCATGGTTGCAAGCGGCCATAAAGTTCAAATTGCGCCACATGCGAATATCTGGCGCGGTTACGAACAGACAGGGAGACCCGTTCAAAGATGACTTTTCTGGCTCAAAAATGTTGGACCACAATTGGCTGCAGCCCAGTGAGCGCGCGGATAATAAACGACGCGAAAGGTATCGCGCGGTCTTTATTCGCCGGAAATCTGCGCCTGCAGTCCTTTTGCCGACGTTGTGTGCTGAAATTTGAGTTTTTTATCGGGAAACACATAGTGAAATGCGCCATGAGACATCAGCGCCGCCTCGTGGAAGCCGGACAGGATCAGTTTCAGCTTGCCGGGATAGTTGGCCATGTCGCCAATACAGAAAATCCCCGGAACCGAGCTTTCGAATTTTTCGGTATCGACCGCGACCCGGTTCTCCGCAAGGTTGAGCCCGAAATCAGCGATCGGGCCAAGCTTCATGGTCAGGCCATAAAAGGCGAGGAGATTGTCGCAAGGAATGTCATAGTCACCGTCGGTTTCAGAGGAAACGGATACGGCCTCAATTATCTTGTCCGCGCCTTTAAGGCCTTTGATTTGCGCGACGTGAACCTCAATCTTTCCGGATTTCTCAAGCGCGCGCATTTTCTCAACACTGTCCGGCGCGCCGCGAAAATCCTTGCGCCGATGCACCAGCGTTATCTTTTCCGCAATCGGCTCAAGGTTGATCGTCCAGTCGAGCGCGGAATCGCCGCCGCCGGCGATCACAATGTTCTTGCCCTCAAACATCTGGCGCTGACGCACTGCATAAAAAACACTTCCGCCTTCAAAATCATCGACGCCGGGGATCGGCGGCTTTTTCGGCTGAAAAGACCCACCGCCCGCCGCAATGCAAATCGCCGGCGCGGTTATCGATGTCCCCATGTCGGTTTCAACGCGCCATTTCCCGTCATCGGTTTTGGCGACAGAAACGGCCATTTCATTGAGGTGAAATTCCGGCCCGAAGGGTTCGATCTGGTCCAGCAGCTGGCGCGTCAGCTGCTCGCCGGAAATGGTTTTGATTGCCGGAATGTCGAGGATCGGTTTTTCCGGGTAAAGCTCGATACATTGCCCGCCGGGATGGTCGAGAATATCGATGATGCGGGCCTTGATGCCGAGCAGGCCAAGCTCGAAAACCGCAAACAGGCCGACGGGGCCCGCGCCAATAATAATAACATCTGTTTCGTGCGCCCCGCCCGGAGGGACGCTGTTCACCAGTATTGTCGGCATCGCCAAGCCCCGCCACAAACTATCATTAGAGCCACGTTAAGCGCATTTCGTGGGCGAGGGGAAGCGTCAAATATCAGCCGCCGGCAGGCCGTTCCTTCGGTGTTGCAAAATGCAGCAAGGCGCCGCGCCGCCGCAAGGGCTCATCCCAGTCGGCGATATCAAACTCAAAATGCGCCAGCGCTGCAGTGGGAAATTTCTCCGCAAGACGGCCAAGCTCCGGCGCGCGCGACCGCGCCGGGTCGGCAAGGTCGAGGGCCAGCATGTGCAGGCCGGGATTATGAGCGATGACGAGGATATGTGCATATTGCTGCGGCGCGGCGCCGATAGCCTTGAGGATATCGGGCGGTGAGGCGAGATATAGGCCGCGGCTGTATTCGATGTGGGGACGGGCGCTGAAAAGCGGCGCAATGAGGTCAAGCGTTTCGCGTGTGCGCACAGCGGATGAACATAAAACACAATCCGGCGCGCCGGTGTTTTCCTCCACGAAAGCGCCCATCAGCACCGCCGCCGCGCGCCCACGCTTGTTCAAAGGACGGTCAAAATCATCCTTGGTGCTGTCATTCCAGCTCGACTTGGCGTGCCGCAAAAGAGAAAGGCGCTTCATGCGAGACTTATAGATGAACGATTGCTTCTTGTCTCTATTCTATCGTCAACACAACCTTACCGGTGGCCTTGCGCTCCTGCAGCAGGGTCAGTGCGTCGGCGGCTTGTTTCAACGGAAAACAAGCGGTAATCCGTGGGCGGATTTTGCCGTCTTTGTAAAATTGAAACAGCTCAGCAATATATTCAGCGTTTTTCACCGGCTCGCGCATCGTGAAGGCGCCCCAAAAGACGCCGACGATCTGACAGCTTTTCAACAGCGTAAGGTTCAGCGGGATTTTTGGTATGCCTGCCGGGAAGCCGATAACCAGATACCGTCCATTCCAGGCCAACGCCCGCACCGACGGTTCCGCATAATCGCCGCCAACGGCGTCATAGACGACATTCGCGCCTTCACCGCCGCACAGCGCCTTGATCGCGCCCGACAGTTCCTTTTGCGCCGCGCGGTCAAGAGCGCCCTTTGGATAGACAAGGGTCTCATCAGCGCCAAGATCTTTACAGAACGCCGCTTTTTCCTCCGACGAAACACCGGCGACAACTTTGGCGCCCATCGCCTTGCCCAGTTCGATCGCCGCCGCGCCAACCCCGCCTGCGGCGCCAAGAATGAACAACGCCTCACCAGGCTGGATGGCCGCGCGATCCATCAACGCATAATGCGATGTGCCATAGGTAAGCATGAAACCGGCGGCTTCATCGAACGGCATCGCGTCTGGGATTGTGTTGGTGCGCACGGCGTCAGCGATGAAATGGGTCGCAAAGCCGCCATTGATGCCGCCGGAGAGGACCCGGTCGCCAATCGAGAAATTGCTGACGCCGTCGCCGACGGCCTCGACAAACCCGGCAACCTCACCGCCCGGCGCAAACGGTCGCGGTGGCTTGAACTGATAAAGATCGCGAATAATCAGCGTGTCGGGAAAGTTGACCCCCGCCGCCTTGACCGCAATACGCACCTGGCCGGGCCCCGGCTCGGGCGTGTCGACCTCCGTCAGTTCAAGTGTTTCCGGCCCGCCCGGCGTGTGGCTCATCATCGCTTTCATAACAACCCAGTGTCCTTCTTTCTTGCTCTTGAGGGTAATCTTACGCATTGTTGCGCCGCCCATAAACAACCAATGACAGAAAACGGGCGGGAGGTCTTTATGCAGCTTCGACATGTGGCGCCGATACGGGCGGCGCTGGTTTTGGGCGCGGTTTTGATGATCGCCGGGTGCGCAACGGCCGCCCGCTATACGCTCCAGGATCGATTTCGGGCGATTGGCCTGCCGGCGCAGACGGCGGATTGCATGGTTGATGAGCTGGAACAGCGCCTGTCGAGCGAGGACGTTCAGGATCTGGCGCGCTACACGCTGCAACTGTCGCGCGCGGATTCAACGCTCGGCGCCATTCGCCTGTTGATGGGCATCGACAATCCGCGGGCTGTCGCGGCGATTGGCCGGTCGGGCATATCTTGCGTTTCCGGATTCCGCTTGTGAGTGAGGCGAGCGCAGCAGCATATGCCGGGGCTGCACAACCAACCAGGGCTTATCGAGCCTATGTCCTGATTCTGCTCACCGGCGTTTACACCTTCAACTTTATTGACCGGCAGATCATCGGTATCCTGTCGCCGGCGATCAAAGCCGATCTTGGCTTAGCCGACTGGCAGCTGGGTATTTTGAAAGGCTTTGCTTTCGCCGTGCTCTACACGGTGTTGGGCATTCCCATTGCGCGCCTGGCCGACCGCAAGAACCGGGTGACGATCATCGCGATCGCACTTGGACTGTGGTCGGGTTTTACAGCGATTTCCGGCGCTGCATCGAATTTCGTGCAATTGACGCTGGCAAGGGTGGGGGTCGGCATTGGCGAGGCAGGCGGGTCGCCGCCCTCACATTCTCTGATCTCGGATTATTTTCCAAAAGAAGAACGCGCCGGCGCCCTGGCGATCTATGCCATGGGCATACCAATTGGCGTTGCGCTGGCCTATCTCGGCGGCGGTTGGGTGATGCAAACATTCGGCTGGCGCGTGGCGTTTGTGGTGATCGGGCTGCCGGGGCTGGCTATGGCGGTGTTGTTAAAGCTCACAGTGCGAGAGCCGCAACGCGGCGGCATGGAAAGCGCAGATCATACGGATGCATTCAAGGCGCTTCGTATCAGTGAGCCAGACGGTGCGTTTGAGCGATTAATCTTTGGCGCCTGCAAGCTGTTTCCTGCGAGCATGCGCGCCTCGGCCTTCAATGAAACTGCCACGATTTGGCGCGCCGCAAAGCACCTACTTTCCATTCCCACCTATCGCGCCGTCGTCATCGCCACGACGGCGGTGTCGTTTACATCTTATGCAAACGGGACATGGATCGTCGATTTCTATGCACGCTCACATCCGGAGTTCTCGCTTCTGAGGGTTTTGTTCTGGCTCGGGATTATTTCTGGAACGGCGTATGCAGCAGGGACATTTCTTGGCGGTTATGTGGTTGATAAATTAGCCAAGCGCGATAAGCGGATGTACGGTTTTGTTCCGGCAATTGCGCTGGCGTTAAGTGTTCCGTGTTTTCTGATAGCTCTTTGGGTCGGTAGCCCCGTTTTGTCCCTCATATTTCTGGCGCCGGTAAACCTCGCTATCGGATTTTACCTCGGCCCTTGTTTTGCACTGGCGCAAACGCTGGCGCCGGTGTCTATTCGCGCCCTGTCGACTGCGATCTTTTTCTTTATTTTAAATATGATCGCGCTTGGCGGCGGCCCCACCCTGACAGGCATTTTATCAAGCGTATTGGCTGATGGGCTTGGCGAAGAGCTTTCCTTGCGGGTCTCGTTGACGGCCGTGTCGTTTGTTTCGCTATACGGCGCCTGGATGTTTTATAAGACCGGCCAGCGCGCGCCCGCCGATTGGGCAAAGGCGACAGGTGAAAAAGCGTAAGCTATGGCTAAGGCGGAGAACAAGACCAAGCCGAGCAAGGCAAGCGTTGCCGCCTTTATCAACGCCGTTGAAAATGAAACCCGCAAGAGGGATGCAAAAACCATTCTAGCCTTGATGAAAAAAGTCACCGGTGAAAAGCCGGTGATGTGGGGTCCGTCGATTATCGGTTTTGGCCAGCACCACTATAAATATGAGACTGGGCGGGAGGGCGAATCCATGACTGTCGGCTTTTCCCCACGTAAAGCGAACATGGTGCTTTATGTGCTCGGATGTCTATACAATAACGACCCGCTGCTTGCCAAGCTCGGCAAGCACAAGACCGGTCGGTCATGTCTGTATATTCATAAAATGGAAGATGTTAACGAAAAAGTCCTTACAAAGATTATTGAAAAATCCTATAGGGCGACAAAAAAGAAATGGGGCGCATAAACGCCGCACCCCATTTCCTACTGTTTACTTACGCAACAATTACTTTGCCGGTTTGACATAACGGTGAACCATGCGTGTGGTTTTTCCTCGCAGGCCCGTTTCATACCAGACGTTTCTCAGATCGTCGTCCGGATTGACGTGAATGTCTGCGGCGCCATCAAAGACAAAACCTGCGCTTGTAACGTCGGCTTTTATCGTTGCTTCAGGCGCCCGGTGCCATGCCGCACTGTCTGCACGAGATGAGCCCGCTTCCGCCGTATGTTCGATGACAGCAAAGACGCCACCCGGTTTCAAAATACGCTTAAAGTCAGCATAAATTTCCCCGGAGCTTTCTGGCATTGCCTCGCCAGAGGCTTCATCATAGTGAAGGTGGTGGATGATTAGAGATAATAAAACCATATCGACGGAATTGTCTTCATAAGGAAGTGCCGTGTCCGGTTCGGTAATGTCGAGCGTGATATTGCCGAATTTGGCGTAATGTTCATTCAGTGCTTCAATGCGGTCATTAATGCGCGGCCCGGCGCGATTTTGGGCGCGCACTTGACCGTCTGGCCCTACAGCGCTGGAAAGGATTTCAGAAAAATATCCCCCTCCAGAAGCGATGTCGACAACGCTCATGCCTTCCTTAACGCCGTAAAAAGCGAGCACCTTGCCCGGCTTGCGGTCTTCATCGCGCGCGCGGTTTTCTTCCGTACGCAGCGGATTATCAATGGCGGTTTGAATGTTAGCAGGGATGTCGCCGGCAATAGCCGTTGACAACATGCAGGCGGAAGCAGCGAAGGAAATCAGTGGTTTCATGAGGGCGCCCCAGTTGATTGGCGGGAAAACGGTATACTGCGCAATTTTAAACCCTTTCGCGCCGTCATTGCGACGAACTGCACCTAACATGCGATGAACCGCCCTCTCGATCACAAACGCGTGCGGCGCCTTTGGGCCACAATTTCGCCACCGATAACGCCCTGTTCCGCCGGCACTGTGAAATAGCGGTGAAACAGACAATGGAGGCAGACATGGCGTTGGCAGTTAGAGGCAAAGGCGCAGCCTATGATGTACGCCCGGCCGGCGAGCGCAGCTTTGGTTTTGTCGGACCGTTTGCGGGCCTTATCGGGTTTATCAAAGACGCTATTCAGGGCTCATGTTCAGGTCTGCTGACGCTTGTGGGCGTCTCCCAGCTGTCCGGCGCATCGGGCGGATTCGCGACCGTCGGCAGCGAGATTGAAAGCCTCGATGGCCTCTGGCAGACGCTTTCAACGACAGGACTTGCTGGTCCGGTGGAACTTTTTGCCGGGGTTGTGTTGTTCTTTGCAGCAAGGCGCACGATCGCGCGCACGCTTGGATTGCTCGTCTTCATCGCGGGCGTTGCGGCCTATGCGCAAGGCTATACCGCGACAGATATGCTGAGCGCATTGTCGTGGTTACTCGAAAACGCTGCGGTTATACTGCAATCTCTATCTGTTGATGCTAACGCGTAGGCATGGGCAGCAATAAGGCAGCGCCTTGCTACGACAACTATTCGGCGCAACATTACGCGATATGAAGTTGAGCGTTGCAGAACAGACGGAACAAGACTGGCCAGATGCTTGGTCCGTGTTGGCGCCGGCGTTTCGCGCCGGGGAATCCTATCCTCTACCGCGCAATGTTAGTGAAGCAGACGCGAAAAAATACTGGATCAAAGCCGACGGCTATAATGCAGTTGCGCGTGATGTTTCGGGCGGTATCGTTGGCGTTTATTATCTGCGCCCAGACCAGGGCGGGCCTGGCGACCACATTTGCAATGCGGGCTATGTCATCGCTGAGGCGGTGCGGGGCAAAGGATATGCAGTGGCGTTATGCCGACACTCGCAAGAGCAAGCTTTAACGATGGGCTTTAGGGGCATGAAGTTCAATCTGGTTGTCGTCTCCAACGAAGCGGCGATTGCCGCTTGGCAAAAAGCCGGGATGGCGATCATTGGCACTGTCCCCCGCGCCTTTCGTCATCCGCGTTTGGGCTTGGTTGGTGCTCATATTTGGGCTTGGTTGGTGCTCATATAATGTTTAGAACATTAAAGGGGTGAGATGTGTTCACGCTGACGCCGGTATCTTGCGCATGTGAGGCGAGGCCATGACAAAAGTAACAGGAATTGGCGGCTTCTTTTTCGCCCAAAAGATCCGGGCGCGTTAGAAAAATGGTATAGTGATAATCTGGGCGTAGCGATGCCGCCAAAAACCTATGATGATCCACCGTGGCGACAAGACGCCGGCTCAACAATGTTTCAGCCGTTCCAACACGATACGGGCTATTTTGGAGCGAGCGATCAACAGTGGATGCTGAATTTCCGCGTGCGCGATCTAAATGCACTGGTTCAGCAAATTCGCGACAATGGCAACCCTGTTGAGGTCGATCCGGAAGTCTATCCGAATGGTCGGTTCGCCCGTGTCTATGATCCTGAAGGCAATCCGATCCAGCTTTGGGAGCCAGGCGGGACCGACCCTCATTAGCGACCAGGCTGTGTCGCCTTGCCAAGACGCCTTGCCGCCATGCGCCGCTTGCCGCTATAGACCGGGCTCAAGTTCATGAAAGACCCCGAATGTCTCGAATTCTGATTACGTCTGCGCTTCCATATATTAATGGAATCAAGCATTTGGGGAACCTTGTTGGGTCCATGCTTCCGGCTGACATATATGCCCGTTTTCAGCGCCAGCGCGGGCGTGAAGTCCTATTCATCTGTGCAACCGACGAGCATGGAACCCCGGCGGAGCTGGCGGCGCGCGCGGCAGGACAATCGGTCCGCGACTATTGCAAAGAACAGCACGACACTCAGGCCCGGGCGGGTGAAGCGTTCGGGCTTTCCTTCGATCATTTTGGACGCTCGTCGAACCCGCCCAATCATCGCCTGACGCAGCATTTCGCCGCTCTGTTGGAAGACAACGGACTGATTGAAGAGCGCGTAGACGAACAAATCTATTCGGTTGAAGACCAGCGCTATCTTCCCGACCGGTATGTCGAGGGAACCTGCCCTCATTGCGACTATGAAAAAGCGCGCGGCGACCAATGCGATAATTGCGGGCGCCTGCTTGACCCGATTGAATTAAAAGATCCGTATTCGGCGATTTCCGGTTCAAAAAATGTCGAGATTCGGCAGACGCGCCACCTTTATCTGTTGCAGTCGAAGATGCAGGACCAGATTGCGCAATGGGTCAATTCAAAAACTAGCTGGCCGCATCTGACAAAATCGATTGCCCAAAAATGGCTAAAGGAGGGATTGCGCGACCGCTCGATCACGCGCGACCTGCAATGGGGCATTTCTGTTGAACGTAATGGCGAGAAGCGTCCGGGCTTTGAAAACAAAGTTTTCTATGTCTGGTTTGATGCACCCATAGAATATATCGGCGCCACGGAAGAGTGGGCAATTGAAAATGATGAAAACTGGGAACGCTGGTGGCGCACCGATAAGGGCGCTGAAGATGTCCGTTATGTTGAGGTGATGGGCAAGGACAATGTAGCGTTTCACGCGGTCAGTTTTCCGTGCACAATTTTAGGATCCCAAGAGCCCTGGAAGACCGTTGATACGCTGAAGTCGTTAAACTGGCTTACTTGGTATGGCGGCAAGTTCTCAACCAGCGAGAACCGCGGCATCTTCATGGATCAGGCCTTGGCGCTGTTGCCAGCTGACTATTGGCGTTGGCATTTAATGGCGAATGCCCCGGAATCTGATGATGCATCCTTCACGCTGGAACACTTCGCCAGTGTCGTGAATAAAGACCTTGCCGATGTGCTGGGGAATTTCGTGAACCGCATCACCAGGTTTTGTAATGCGCGTTTCGGCATGGCCGTGCCGCCGGCGGGCGCCTATGGGGAGGCCGAAAATGGCCTGATTGCTGAACTCGATAAGCGTATAAACGCCTATTCTGGATATCTTGAAGAGATGGAGTTTCGCAAAGCCTTTGTCGAGCTTCGGGCGATATGGGTCGCGGGAAATGAATATCTACAGATTGCGGCGCCATGGGTAACCATCAAGAAAGACGAAGACAAGGCGGCGGCGTCAGTGCGATGCGCGCTTAATCTGATAGTTCTGTTTGCGGTACTTTCGCGGCCGGTTATCCCCTTTACCGCCGATAAGATGTTTGCAATCTTCGACCTCGACCCGGAAGACGCCTCGTGCTGGCCATCTGGGGCGAGCGAGGCGTTGGCTTTGTTTAAGGGCGGTGAAAGTTTCACGTTGCCGGATCTTCTGTTCTCAAAAATCGAGGATGAACAGGTCGAGGAGTGGCGCCAGAAATTTGGTGCGGAGTAGGGTGGGCGTCATGCGGATGATACTATTGGTGCTTGTGAGCATGCTTGCAGCATGCGCGCCAGATGCGGAACGTGCGGCGCCGGCGCAAGCGGTTGGCGATAATGTTGACGTCGTCAATGGGCTGATGGCGGCGTTTAATGACCATGACGCCGATACGATGCGTGAATTCTGGCATGGCGATGTTGCCTGGATCGAAATCACCGGCGACCAGTCTCGCGTCGTCACCTCCAGCGCCAGTCAGCTGCGCAACGAACTGGTTTCCTATTTTGAAGCTTTCTCGACGGTGTCGTCGAGCCTTGCAAAGATCTCGGTGAACGGGGATTATGTAACGGCTGTTGAAACCACGGTATGGGATCAGGACGGCGCACGCAAAAGCCAATCGTCAATCGTTGCTTATGAAATTACCGGCGGGAAAGTGAAGCGGTTCTGGTATTTCCCGCCACAGTAAGGAAATAACATCATGATGAAAGACCTCTTCTCGCTATCCGGCCGCATAGCAGTTGTCTCCGGCGGTTCGCGCGGCATCGGGAAAATGATAGCGCAAGGTTTTGTTGAGCAAGGCGCCAAAGTCTATATTACCGCAAGGAAAGCGCCGGCTTGCGATCAGGTTGCTGAAGAGTTGTCGGAGTTTGGGACTTGCATATCCCTGCCGCACGATCTCTCAACCGTTGAAGGCTGTAAGGCGTTCGCTGCGGAATATACGCAACACGAGAACAGTCTCGACATTCTGGTCAACAATGCCGGCGCCGCCTGGGGCGCCGCATTTGAAGAATTTCCCGAGAGCGGTTGGGACAAGACCATGGACTTGAACGTCAAGTCGCTGTTCTTTCTTACGCAAGCGTTGTTTCAACTGCTGAAGAAGGCTGCCTCACAAGAACGCCCGGCAAAGGTGATCAATATTGCATCGATAGACGGGATTAAAATTAATCCGTGGGAGACTTACCCTTACCAGGCGTCAAAGGCGGCTGTTATCCATTTGACCCGCCGCCTCGCCGCACGGCTCATTCGCGACAATATCTGCGTCAGCGCTATTGCGCCCGGCGCTTTCGCATCAGAAATGAACCGAGCGGCAAAGGATCACGAAGACGCGGTCGCTAAGATGGTGCCTGCTGGCCGTATTGGGTCGGCAACGGATATGGCGGGGGCGGCTGTCTTTCTGGCGTCTAAAGCTGGGGATTATGTGGTTGGCGATACGTTGGCTGTAGACGGCGGGGCTGCCTATTCCAGCCTTGGGGACGCATGGGGTTAAAACATCGGGCGCTCCTGTTAACCGCCAGATGTTCTAACAAAAAAACACGGCGGGCCGAGGCCCGCCGCATTGCTTGACTTTCAGCACAGACCTATTTTTTCTTTTCCAACGCTCGCAATTGTTTGCGTAGTGCTTCGATCATTTTTTTGCGGCGCGCTTCTTCTTTCTTTGCATTTTCTTCCATGCGGTCGATCGCTTTGCGCAAAGCTTTAGCACGTTCTTTGGGGTCACCAGATGCTTCATCTCCGTTCAAACAAATGACAGTGTGCGAGATCGTTTTTTCATCGCCTTCTCCGGCCTCTTCTTTCCATTCGAGTTTTGCCGGTTCGCCGTCACCATCGGTAGTGGAACAATCGCCCATGAAGTATGCGCTGGCGCTTGTGTCGCCTGGAAACTTTCTGAAGTGGGGGCCTTCACCGCCTTCCATGAATGCGAAGTCATGGTCACCGAGCATCATAACATCTGCTACTTCGCCGCCATCACCAGAAAAAACCATGACGCGGCGATTTATTTCTCCATCATCATCGTCGCTCAAAACAATGACATCGCGCTTTTCGATAATCTTGACCTTTTGTTTTTCGTCATCAGCAGCAAATCCATAACTTGCAGTTCCAGCAAGTCCGGCTGCGGTTATGGCTACAACGGCAATGCCGCCGGCAAAGCGTCTTAGTGTGCTTCTGTTTTTGTTTTTCAATAGCATTAGTCTCTCCTTTACTGGGTGTCCTAAATATAATCCAAAAACGGCGTCGTCAGCTGAATGGCGCGCTGATTTCAAAATGGCGGAGGCGTAATCGCTCGTTGCATGTTTATTTTTGCGTTGCTTGCGCAGCACAAATGCGTCGCAAGCGGCTTCCTGGTCGGAGCGGAATGCTCGCATTGCCAAATGAACTATCGGGTTTGGCCATTGCGCGGCTTGGAAAAGAATTGCAAGAAAGGCGGCAGTTACATCACCGCGCTTCATATGCGCCAGCTCATGCCCGAGTGCGAGCCGTCTTTCGCGATCAGAATAAGTGCATTCAAAGCTCGCCGGCAGGCATATGACGGGGCGTGTCAGTCCACAGATCGACGGGCCGTATTCATTGTCGCTAAGGCGAAGTTGAAATGCGCGTTTAACGCCAAACTGTTTGGCGACTGCCGTCGCCTCGTGTTGTAAAGAGGCGGGCGCAGGCATCGATGATGCGTAGACTGTACGTAAAAACCGGGACTGTTTTTCCAATTTCACAAACACCCAAGCGACAGCGACCATTATCCAAATCAGCAAAGCCGATCCGGCGGCAAGCGCCAAAAAGTCAATTGCAGGCGTTACCGGCATGGTTACGCCTGCACCTTCGCGCGCCCATTCCAGTTGAACCGGAACGACTTCAGTTGGCGCACGCAGTATTGAGAATTCAGGCAGGAATATTCTTATCAATGGCGCAAACCACAACGCATAAGCGGCCTCGGCGCCAAACGCCTTCGCTATCGGCCGGCGAATTAAAAGGATAACAATGATGAGCAGGCTGGCGGCAAGAGAGGTCTCGGCTAACCAGCGAAGGATTTCAGTCGTACTCACGCTTCAGGTCCTTTATCAGCTGTTCAAGTTCGTAAAGGTCGTCAGGCGTTAAGCCGCGCCCTTCAGCAAGGTGAGCTACCAGCGGCGCTGCGCGCCCGCCAAATAGTTGATCGGCAAGTCGGCTCGTGACTGACTGAGCATAATGTTGCCGAGTTATAATCGGATAGTAGAGAAACCGTCGTCCTTCGGTTTCGTGATCGGCTGCGCCCTTATCTACAAGTCGGCTAAGCAGGGTTTTGACAGTTTTGAGGCTCCAAGAATTACTGGTCGATAACCGATCTGCAATTTCGCTCGCCGCCAGCGGGCTTTTCGCCCACAAGACATCCATAACTTCAAACTCGGCTTTAGTGATTTGCTCGGACATACTGTGTTGGCCGCCAATTTTCGATTACAACTGTAGTCTAAAGCGTCGATTACAGTTGTAGTCAAGCAGAATTTTGCTTCTGAAAGTTACCGATTGGCAATTTCTATGTGGCTGGGGAGCAAATAGCGTGCTGTAGCCTTTGTTAGATTGGCCGAGTAGATATCTGCGAAGGAAAACCGGGAAAGTTGTTATGGCCGCAGAAGATCAAAAACCGCTTGGCTCAACCTTTGGCGCCAAATCGAGCGCTGAGGAGGTTATGTGCGGCATAGATTTGTCCGGAAAGAACGCCATTGTCACCGGAGGCTATTCCGGTATTGGGCTTGAAACCACAAAGGCGCTGAAGGCGGCGGGCGCCAATGTTATTGTTCCGGTCAGAAACAAAACCAAAGCCGACAAGAATTTTAACGCGGTCGGATTGACTGTTGAAACGCGTGAGATGGACCTGGCTGACCTTGTGAGCGTTCAGGCTTTTGCGGCGGAAGTATCGGGCCGCTGGGACAAGGTCGATCTGTTGATCAACAACGCAGGTATTATGGCGTGTCCGGAAACCAGAGTAGGTCCGGGGTGGGAGGCGCAGTTTGCGGTCAACCATATTGGCCATTTTGTGCTGACTAGAAAGCTCGCGCCCTCTCTGAAGAATGCGCAAGGCGCACGCGTGGTAAGTCTGTCTTCGCTTGCTCATAAGCGCTCGTCGATACGCATTGAAGATATTCACTTCAGGGCGAACGACTACGAAAAATGGGAGGCCTATGGGCAGTCGAAAACTGCAAACGCGCTATTCGCGCTGGAACTCAATCGCCGGATGGAGGGCGATGGAGTTAAAGCGTTTTCAGTGCATCCCGGTGGCATCATGACGCCATTGCAGCGGCATCTCGAAGCTGAAGAGATGGTTGCGCTTGGGTGGGTTGATGAGAACGGAGAGATCGCGGATGAGGCCAAGGCGCTTTTCAAAACGCCGGACCAGGGCTGCACGACGACGCTATGGTGTGCGACCAGCGCCCAGCTCAATGACCACGGTGGCGAATATTGTGAAGACTGCGATATTGCGCAGCTTATGGATGAAAACTCACCGCGCTACCTGCATGTTGCGCCGTGGGCTGCGGATGATGAAGCGGCGTCGCGGTTGTGGATTGAGACTGAAAAAATGTTGGATGCGGCATAGCGGTATTTATCCGGAACGTTTTATTTTTTCTCCAGCATCAGCCGGCCCTGTTTTTCAACTTTACCGGTAATGGTCTCGGCGATGGTCGCCAGCAAACTGGGCAGGACAACTTCAATGCGGACATGGTTCGGGAAAATATCGATCTGCCCGGTAATGTTCTGTCCAAGGCCTTTGGCATCAAATGTTAAGGTGTCTTCGCTTGACCATTTTTCTGAAAATTTAAACATCAACCCGCCGGTCATCTGACCCTTTAACTTTTCAAAACCCTCGCGCACGCGGGTGCGCGCCTCATCTTTTCCGAGTTCATGAGAAATCGTGATCGTAACGGGTCGCGACATGCCTGGCCTCATCAAAGAAGTAGAAATAAGTCGGAACAGAAAAATTTCAAGGACTTCAGCTATTTACGATGGCCTAGTGTCAAAGCCAAGCTAACGATGTACCGTATGAGTTGAACAGCTTTGGTCGGGGAAGAAAATGCTAAGATCACTAATATTGCTTGTCTCGCTGGCGGCCGTTGGTTTGTCGTTGGCTATTCTCGCTGCTGGGCCTGGTACGCGTTTTGGGCTATGGGAGTACTCGATAGGGCTGCAAATTATTCGCGTCGCAGCCTTGCCGGTTTTGATTGCGGCGGGCTTGAGTGCGGTTGCATTCATCATTTCCCTGATTGCAGTACGCGAGGTAGCATTGATGGCG
Source organism: Hyphococcus sp. (assembly GCA_021776455.1). Taxonomy (GTDB): domain Bacteria; phylum Pseudomonadota; class Alphaproteobacteria; order Caulobacterales; family Parvularculaceae; genus Hyphococcus. Next base: position 19,385 of record JAJFFX010000078.1, read on the forward strand.
ATACTCGCCGCGGTGATGGCAGGCGCAGCTGGGTATGTGCCAATAAAGATGAAGACGCTTTTTGAGGCCAACCCCATCATTCATGACATCACGACGGACTTCGCTAATCCTCCGCCCATTATTATGGGGGCGAGTTTTGCACGACAAAACCCGGCGGACTATGTTGGCGACGAAAAAGCACCCGGCGGGGATGCAACCATTGCAGAGGCGCAACGCGAGGCCTTTCCGGACATTGCACCGTTATTGTTGGATGGCTCCGTTGACGCCAATGCTGAAAATGCTCGCAACGTCATCGAAGCAATGGGCATGGTTATCCTCAGCGATGCGTCAAGTGAAGATGGTCAACTCATTGAGGCGACCTATACCAGTGCATGGTTCGGTTTCATCGATGATTTTGTCGTGCGGCTACAGCCAATTGGACTTAAAACGCGCATCGATGTCAGGTCGAAGTCACGGGTTGGAATGTCTGACCTCGGCGCCAATGCGCGGCGTGTGCAAGCGTTTTTCGAAAAACTCGAAGAACAAACAAATTAGTCGATTGTAGGTGGGTTTATTAAATTTCCCGATGTTGTGATGCCTGTATTATAGGCGACCACAGCGCCGGAAATGCGTGCTTTACCTTCGACAATGAGCCTCAAACACCGAGGGTATAATTTATGTTCCAGCTCTAATATGCGCGCCGACAGCGTCTCAACGGTGTCGCCGGGCAACACGGGAGCTGCAGCCTGACCGATGATGGGGCCGGCGTCCATTTCCGGCGTCACGAAATGCACCGTACATCCGGCGATTTTAACACCTGCGTCGAGCATGCGCTCCTGGACATGGAGACCGCGAAACGCCGGCAACAAAGACGGATGAATATTGATGAGCTTGCCGCGCCAGTCGTCGACAAACTTTGACGATAACATCCGCATAAAGCCTGCAAGACAAACATAATCAACATCATTCATGTGCAGAGCAGTGTCGAGCGCTGCGTCGAAATCTTCTCTCGATTGAAAATCGTGATGATCGATGGTTGTCTGTGAAATATTGGCTTCGGTGGCGTATTGCAGCCCGGGCGCTTTTGGTTGGCTTGAGATTACCAGCGCTATTTCTGCGGGAAAACCCTCCACCGCAACGGCGTCAATTAATGATTTGAGATTACTGCCGCGCCCGGAAATCAAAACACCGATTTTTATTTTTGCCATGATTATGTCTCAACGATATCGCCAATGACGCGTGCGTCTTCGCCGAGGTTTTTCAAAGTAGCGAGGACATCATCAACAGCATCGGCGCTGGCAATTAAAACGCCGCCGACACCGCAATTAAATGTTCGCCGCATTTCCTCATCACTCAGATTACCGGCGTCACGCAGCCATTCAAATAAGAGGGGAAGGCCAAGAGCATCTTCATCGAACCGCGGAAGCATGCTCGTATTCAACACTCGAGGGATATTATCGGTAAGCCCGCCGCCGGTGATATGAGCAAATGCCTTTACTCGGTTATCGGTCAAAACCGGCAGAACCGATTTGATGTAAATGCGCGTCGGTGCGAGCAGGGCCTCACCGAGAGTAACAGAGCCATCAAACGGGGCGGGGTTATCGAATGCGGCGCCGCTATCTGCGGCGATCTTACGGATCAAAGAATACCCATTGGAATGCGCACCCGAGGACGCAAGGCCGACCATCACGTCGCCGGGCTTGGTGTGGCGTGGGAGCATATTGTTGCGTTCCACAGCGCCGACGCAAAAGCCCGCCAGATCATATTCACCGGGCCCATACATTCCCGGCATTTCCGCTGTTTCGCCGCCGATCAGCGCACAGCCGGCCTGGCGACAGCCTTCGGCGACGCCGCTGACAACCTCGGTCGCAGCTTTCTCAGAGAGCTTGCTGGTGGAGAAATAATCAAGAAAAAACAATGGCTCAGCGCCCTGAGCTAAGACGTCGTTGACGCACATCGCGACCAGGTCAATGCCTATTGTATCATGTCTGTCGAGGTCGAGTGCAATTTTCAGCTTGGTTCCGACGCCGTCAGCGCCTGAGACCAGAATTGGGTCGGCAAACCCCGCAGCTTTGAGGTCGAAAAGGCCGCCAAACCCGCCTAACGCAGCGTCTGCGCCCGGGCGCATCGTCGATTTCGCCAGCGGTTTTATCGCGTTTACAAGCCTTTCGCCTGCATCGATATCGACCCCGGCCTTTTTATATGCGTCGCCCATATAGGCTCTCCTAGCCAAAACCGGGCGGAGCGCGCAACTAATTGCTTACGGGCAAGTAAAATAGGTCGTTTCTTAGGACGGTGCGGTTATATTAGACTGAGTAATGCCGCCTAGCGGCTGTAGAAATAGGATTTTCCATATTATGGATCGCATTGCTGTATTCTTTGGATCGGTTTTGTTTCTGATGGCGGGCTATGCCGCACCGGCATTTGCTGCGGGCGAGGATGTCTTCGTGGTGCCGCGGGTGACCGTCCAGGCTCAGGCGAAAAGTGCGACCTCGGCTAAGGCGGCGGCCCAGATTCAGGGACGGCGGCGGGCGATCGACATACTATTGCGGCGGCTCACGGTGGAAGAAGATTGGGTCTACCTGCCAACCTTGGCAATGGGTGAGCCGGCCGAAGCGATCAGCGACCTTGATCGAGGCGTGATCACATTGACTGATCGCGATCTCGAACTCCTGGAATCCGGATTTGAGGTATATAACGAAAAAAGTTCGTCAAAGACCTATCGTGCTTTTATCACCTATCGTTTCAAACCTGACATCATCCGCAAGCTGCTGCGTGATGCGCGCATTCCCTATAGCGAAGTGCAGACCCGCACCGCACTGGTTCTGCCGGTCCTGCAAACGCAAAACAGTACGTATTTGTGGGAGGGAAATAACCCGTGGATGGCGGCGTGGAAGGTTCGCCCATATGATAACGAACTGACGCCGATGATCGCGCCGTTGGGCGACCTTGAAGACACCGCCACCATCTCTGCACGGCAAGCGTTAGCACTCAATGAAAGTGCGCTTTATGAAATCGCGCAGCGTTATTCGGTTAGCCAGGTCATCGTTGCGCATGCATTCCTGCAGCAAATTGATGGCGAGGACCGACTTCGGGTTCGGTTAATCAACGGGTTCAGGGAAGCCGGCAATGTGGATACCCTTGATGAGTTGGGTCAATTTGAAGAAGAAGACCAATTTGCTGGAACCTACCGGCAGGGCCCGTCGACCAATGAATATATCCCGGCCAAAGTTGGAGAGATCATTGCAGAAAGCTGGTTTAGGCAACCGTCAGGAAATTTCCCAACACTCGCGGAACGTTCCATCGAAGGGGCGATAGCAAAATATGCAAAGCCATGGAAAACCCGCACTCTGATTGACCACTCCGCGTCTGCATTGTTGAGCGTCAGCGCGCATTATCGCTCCTTAGGCGAGTGGGGGAAAATCCGTTCCGCCCTCGTTTCGACGCCGCTTATCGGATATGTGCAAGTGCGATCCTTTTCCCGGCGTGGCGCGGAAATGCTGATCCAAGCCTATGGCGATCCCACAAAGCTGATTGTCGCGATGGAAGCGCAGGGACTAGCGCTTTGGTCAGACGATGGCGATTATTGGATGATCGCAACACCGGATGCTGCGCGTGAGGTTCAACGTGGGAGCGGTCGTCGAGGGCGGGGACGGTTGGGCGACGCTGATAGTGAAGATTACAGCTATCGCCCGGCGGCGTTTGACGAACCAGGCGAACAGCCAGTGAAGACCGAACGGGGTTTTTAAAATTAGTATTCGTCCATTTAGAGAATTTGGCGAAGGTATGACGAGCCCATCAAAGGACATAACGACACCGGCAAAGGCGCAACTGCCGCTACCGTTGCCGGCGTTTACGCCAAGCTATGAGCGTGAATCCTTCATCGTCTCGGCCTCTAACGAAACCGCGTGGTGCGCTGCACAGACATGGCGTTCGTCGCGCGAACCGCTACTTGTGATTTGCGGCCCCAACGGCTCCGGCAAGACCCACCTTGCTAGTATTCTCGCAGTCGACGGTGGAGTTTTTTGCTCCGCGGAGGCTGTAACGCCGCCAGAAAGTCGCTCCGCTCTTATCCTATTTGACGATCTGCCAGCCGCTGAGCCCAAAACTTTCCTTGGGATCGTTGATGAACTCATGGAAGGTGGAACCCGTGTGGTTCTTATCGGGAACGGACAGCCAGCGATCTGGGCGGGTGAATTTGAGGACCTGCGCACGCGCATCGAATCGGCGCCGCGGGCGACAATCTTTGAGCCCGACGAGGCGCTTATAGAGACGGTTATCGCGAAAGGGTTTCGTGACCGCCAGCTTGAGGTCGACCGCTCGGTGGTTGTATTTGCCGCCCCCCGTCTTCCGCGCACTTTCGCTGCCGCGCATGCCTTTGTCGCGCGCGCCGATGCGCTTGGATTGAAAGCCAAGCGGGGGATTACCGTGCCCCTCGCTCAACAGCTGGTTGACAGTATTTCGTAACCAACCGTGGTTAGATATGACGACGAGATCGCAAGGGCGCCCGACCCGTTTTGATCGGAAATTTGGAGAGTAATTTGCCTGGTGCGGATGATGCAATTCGGCTCGGTGACGCGGCTGGTGATGCAAATAGTTTGAGCATCGACGGCGGCGCCCCGGAAAGGTTTATCAACCGGGAAATTTCCTGGCTTTCCTTCAATTCGCGCGTCCTCGAAGAGGCGTTCAATAAGTCTCACCCGCTGCTTGAACGGTTGAGATTTCTTTCGATCTCCGCCAGCAATCTTGACGAATTTTACATGGTGCGCGTTGCCGGCTTACGTGGGCAGGTGCGTGAGGGCGTAAGCGCCGCCAGCCAGGATGGGATGACGGCGCAAGAACAATTGAGCCTTATCAACGAGCATGCGCTGGCGCTGATGGACGAGCAGCAAAGGTGCTGGTGTGACCTCATGCCCGCGCTTCGTGAGGCCGGTATCTGTTTACTTGGCGACGACGAGTTGACCGATGAGGATGTCCTGTGGCTGGAAAACGAATTTGAATCAAACATCTTTCCAATATTGACGCCGCTGGCGCTCGATCCTGCGCATCCGTTTCCGTTTGTTCCCAACCTTGGATTCGTGCTTTGTTTTGAACTATGCCGCGATGACGGTCGCATTTCACAAGCGCTCCTGCCGGTGCCCACAAAAATTGGCCGTTTCATCCGACTGCCAAGCCGTTCCCCCAGAGATGGCACGCCAGCGCCAATTCGGTTTATAACTCTTGAACAGACGATTGTCCGCTTCATCCATCATATCTTTCCTGGATTTGATCTGAAGGCGCATGGGGCTTTTCGGGTGTTGCGAGATTCTGATGTTGAAATTGAGGAGGAAGCGGAAGACCTCGTCCGGGTGTTTGAAACGATGCTGAAACGCCGCCGCCGCGGGGATGTAATTCGCGTTAAAATCGATTCTAAAACACCGCCGCGCTTGCGCGATATGGTCCAGGATCGCCTGCAGGCGACAACGCAGGATATGGTTTATATAGACGGGATTTTAGGTCTTGCACAGATAGGCGAGCTGATCCCCGCAGATCGTCCGGACATACAGTTTGAACCGTTTGAGCCGCGCTTTCCCGAGCGTATTCGCGAGCATGGCGGCAACTGCTTTTCCGCCATACGAGAAAAAGATATTCTCGTCCATCACCCTTACGAGTCCTTTGATGTTGTCGTGCAGTTCTTGAAGCAGGCGGCGGCCGATCCAAAAGTAGTCGCCGTCAAGCAAACGCTTTACCGCACTTCAAAACAGTCGCCGATTGTCGAGGCGCTTATTGAAGCGGCTGAGGCAGGCAAGAATGTGACGGCGCTGGTGGAGCTGAAAGCGCGCTTTGACGAAGAGGCGAATATCCGTTCGGCGCGCGCGCTTGAGCGGGCAGGCGTCAATGTAGTCTATGGCTTCGTTGAATATAAGACGCACGCTAAATTGTCGTTGGTTGTGCGTCAGGAGGCTGATGGCGCGCGCACCTATACCCATGTCGGGACCGGGAATTACCACCCGATTACCGCAAAGATATATACCGACTTGTCGCTTTTTACCTATGACCAAACCATTGGGCGCGATGCGGCCAAGGTCTTCAATTACATCACCGGCTACGCTGCGCCAGATAAATTTGAGAAACTTGCCGTAGCGCCGCTCACGGGCCGCTCGCATTTCAATCAACTCATCGACAAAGAAATAAAAAATGCGCGCAAAGGACGTAAAGCAGCAATTTGGGCGAAGATGAATGCGCTGGTGGATGGCGAGATAATCGACAAGTTGTATAAGGCGTCGCAAGCGGGCGTTCAAATCGATCTGGTGGTGCGCGGCGTTTGCTGCTTAAGGCCGGGTGTTCCGGGGTTATCTGAAAACATCCGCGTAAAAAGCATCATTGGCCGTTTTTTAGAGCATGCGCGCATCTATTGCTTTGGCAACGGCGATGCTTTGCCTAACGCTGGCGCTAAGATTTATGTCTCATCTGCCGATTTGATGCCGCGAAACCTCAATCGCCGCGTCGAGGTTTTTTGCCCGGTTGAAAACCCGACTGTGCATCGGCAGATACTGAATTATATCATGGTTGCCAATCTAAAAGATCAGGCGCAAAGTTGGACCATGTCGGCGAATGGCGAGTATGCGCGGGTGGCCTTGAGAGGGTCCGAGGAACCGTTTAATATACACACCTACATGATGACCAATCCCAGTCTTTCTGGGCGTGGTGCGGCGATTAAATATAGTGCGCCAAAAGAAATCAAATCTCGTAAGTAACTGATCGGGCGGCGTGTGCGTTACAACACGAACAGCGTATGGTGTGGTCCGTATGAGACAAACATGAACGATGAACGCCTTGGATAAACGCTCAAGAGATGCCGGCGCAAACAGGCGGGCTGTTGTCGATATCGGCTCGAACTCGGTTCGCCTGGTGATATACGACGGTCCGCTGCGGGCGCCGGTGGCGATTGTCAACGAGAAAGCGTTGTGCGGGCTTGGTCGTGATATGACCGAGGGGGGGATGTTGAATTCCGCTTCGGTGGCGCAGGCCATAACCACGCTCACGCGATTTCGGCGTTTATTAAAAGAATATGGCGCTCCTCCAACGCATGTCATTGCAACAGCGGCGGTTCGCGAAGCCACGGATGGCGATGCGTTTGTAGCGGCTGTGCGTGATCTTGGGTTTAAGACGGCGGTGCTCTCCGGGGAGGAAGAAGCCGGCCTTGCAGCGTTCGGCGTTGTCTCTTTTGAGCCGGGCGCCACCGGGATTGCCGGCGATATGGGTGGCGGCAGTCTTGAACTGGCGGCGTTAAAAAATGGCGCGACGGCGCAATCGATCAGCCTGCAAATCGGCCCCTTGAGTCTAATGCAAAAGGTTGGCGATAGCCGCAAAGACGCCCGAAAGTTGATCGAAAGACAACTCGATAGGGTCGATTTTTTCTCAAAGAAATCTTATCGCACCCTGTATGCCGTTGGTGGCGCATGGCGCGCCATTGGCCGCATTCATATGAACTTGCGACGCTACCCGCTTTCCATTCTTCATCACTATGAAATGAGTGCGGGTCAGGCATTTGAAATTTGTGATCTGGTTTCGCAACAAAGTCAGCGGTCGCTTGAAACTATTCCCGGTATTCCAAGGCGACGAATTGATGCATTGCCCTTTGCGGCGATGGCGCTGAAGTCGGTGCTGCGCAGAATGGATGCTGCAAATGTTGTGGTATCGGCTGGAGGTGTGCGCGAAGGTATTTTGTATCGTGATTTATCGAAACGTGAACGCGGCGAAGACCCGCTACTCGCCGCCTGTCAGTTTTATGCGCAAAGATTGTCTCCAGACCCGCAGTTTGGCGCGGCGGCGGCGGCGGTCATCATGCCGCTTTTTGAAGGGTTCACTGCCAATGAGCGGCGACTGGCCAATGCCGCCTGCCAGATGATTGATATCGGCGCTTATTTTCATCCCGACTTGCGTGGACGCCAGGCGTTCGATGCGGCTTTGAGTGCGCCGTTTGTCAGCGTTAGCCATCAAGATCGCGTATGGATGGCGCTGGCGCTCTATTGCCGCCATGAGGGACGCTCGATTTTATTGCCACACGAACAAGTGACCAGCCTGCTTAAATGGGAAGACCAGCAAAAGGCTATGCAGCTTGGCCTTGCAATGCGTTTTGTGGCGGCTTTTGCGCCAAAGGCCCACGCTCTGCTGGACGGTTGTGTATTTGAGCGCGACGATGCACGCGTGATTTTTCATGCGCCTGAGGGCTGCGAAGAATTGATGGGCGAGACGGCGCGTAAACGCCTGGTGGCATTGGCTGCAAGTTTTGAGGCTGAGGCGGTTGAGATCTATGAGCAATGACGGCATTGCGGGTTTGTGCACGGCCAAACGCGACACAATAAAAAAACGGCGGCCCGAAGGCCGCCGTTTTCGTTATTGTTTAGGCGCTTGTCTTAAAGCTCAGCACGCAGACGGAAGTAGAAAAATCCGCCATTATACCCAGCCGGCGAGAGCGGCGGGAACTTGGAGCCAACAATGCCTGCCGTTGAGGCGGCGAGAGGATCCGGCGTTGAGTCAAAGACGTTTTGCGCACCGGCAATCAACTCGACGCCTTCCGTGACCTCATACCCAAGTTCGATATCGATTGGGAATTGAGCCCCGCCAAAATGCGGCAGGCCGCAAGGAATGGCCGGTGGCGCATCATTGTTGGTGTCGTCGAGATGGCACTCGAAGAATTTGCCATAGTAGTTGACGCGCAACATACCCCGCACCGGACCATCGGTGTGGTTGAAGGTGATATTACCGCGTGTCGCAGGCGTTGAGTCCTCGATCTGTTTTGCACGGCCATAAGAAAGCGGCGCTGCTGTACCAACACCACGATCAGTAACCTCGGTATCGGTCCAGTTGAAAGCAAGGGCAACATTTGTGTTCGAGCCCTGATAGGCCTCGAAATTGGTGCTTGCGACGACATCGATACCTTGAGTCGTCGTATCAAATGCGTTCTGGAAGAAACCAAAACTCGTCAGGTCCTCAGAGCCGGCAAAGTCTGCGGCGTTGAGAACGCTGGCAGCGTCAAGCAGGTTTAGGACCTGGCTTGTCGTTGAACCACCCGGGATCGTAACAGAATTTTCCGTTGCCACTTCGAGCAATTCGGCAAGGAAGTTCTGTTGGTCTGAAATCGAGATGCGATTATCGACATCAATGTGGAAATAATCGACCGTGAGGTCAATTTCGCCGAGGCCAATGGCTATACCAGCAGTGAAGTTCTTGGACTCTTCCGGCCCGAGTGTAGGACGAAAGCCGGTGTCCATTTCAAGCCGGTCAGCGATGAATTGGCCCGCCGGGGACGAAAGCGGCAGCGTGCCTTGGTCTTGCAATTGACCACCACTGAACTGCGTGGTGATGTTGGTGACGTTGGCCTGACCCGCTGTCGGTGCGTGGAACCCAGTACTCCAGGTTGAACGGAACGTCAGGTTGTCATTGAGCGCATATAAGGCGCCGACTTTATAGTTCAACGTATCGCCGAATGACGTGTAGAAGTCTTCATACCGTACAGCCCCTTGGAAAATGAGCTGGTCGGTGACATCGACTTCCGTGTCGAAATAGACAGCGTAGTTTTTCTGTGCGGTGGTGCCAGCACTAGCCGGCGTGAAGCCGCCAAAGCCGTTTGAGCTGGACGCAAAGCCCTGACCACCCGGAAATGCCGTAGAAGGTGCGGCAAGCGGTCCAAGAGCGAATGACGCGTCATCGCCCTGGCGAATGGTGAATTCCTCTCTGCGATGCTCAAAACCCATGGCGATGTTGATATCTGACGCGAACATGTCGTTCGCGACACCATAAGACAGGTCAAGATTAAAGTTGCTGTCTTTCTGGGTGTATCCGCCCGGCGTGAAGGACGTCGGCGTGTTCGGTCCAAGGCTGGCGTTAACAGTGTTGTTGATGAAGAAATTGGCGTCGTTCTCGCCGTAGGTGTAGCTGACGTCATAAAACAGGCCATTTCCAACCGGTAACTCACCGCGTGTGCCGACAACGACAGACTTGTCTTCAAGATCGCCGCCGAACCGAGGTGTAAACCCGCCAGGGAATAATTCTACAAACGAGAAGCAGTTTGCATCGGCTGTGATCGAGGCGAGGAAGGTCGGATCAGGGATTAAACCGCCGCCATCCGTGAGAGGGATGCCGTCGATGCAATCGCCGGCTGTATTAACGGACAAGTCGCCGACAAGAACTGATGACACATTATCGCCGTCAAGGTCGGCGACATCAATCAGGCCGGTATCCGGATCAACAGTAGGTCCAGCAAAGACACCGCCGCGATTGGTTGGGTTACGGAAGAAGAACCCGCCTTCGACCTGGCGTTCGGCGTAGTTTCCGAAAGCATAGAACTCAACTTGGTCGGAGAACGGTATCGACATGTTGGCGAACAGCGACAAGTCGTCGTTGATATTTGGCTGGCCCCATATTTGTGCGGGGTCGGCGACGGCTGTGTTGCCGGCGGCGATTAATGCTGCGGCGTCGTCGCGTTGCACTGAGCGAATGGTGGCGTCAGTTTCGCCGAACCTACCGCTGATATTTAGAAAGCCGCCTTCGCCAACTGGAATTGGCAGGCCAACATTGGCTTGTACGTTCCAGCTGTCGCCGTCGCCATCATAGGTTGAGCCCCATTTGGCTTCGAAAGAGGCGCCGTCTGCATCATCGCGCAATTCAAAGTTGATCACGCCGGCAATTGCGTCTGAACCATATTGGGAGGACGCGCCGTCGCGCAGAACTTCAACCTGCTTAATGGCGATAGAAGGGATGACCGAGATATCGGCGCCTTGCGAGCCGTCAGAAATACCGTCGCCGAGGAAGGTGATGACCGCAGCACGATGGCGGCGTTTGCCGTTCACCAGAACCAGCGTTTTATCCGGCGCCAGGCCGCGTAAAGTGGCTGGGCGGATAAGCGTCGCCGCATCAGAAATTGGCTGCGTATTCGCGTTATAGGACGGAACTGACGTCCGCAGAATATTCACAAGATCGTTGTCGCCCTGGTTAAGGAGCTCTTCACTGCTGATGACATCAACCGGCGCTGGTGTATTCGCCGCAGACCGTGCGCCGCGGCGTGTGCCCACTGAAATGACAACATCTGTACTGCCGCTGGCAGCATCTCCGCCATCTTGCGCGTAGACAGCGCCCGTTGGCGCGCCTAAGGCGATCAAAATTGCCGCCCCCGCCGCAGATCGTTTTAGTATCGTTTTTTTCACGTCGAACTCCCTCATTTATTAATCGTGTAAGCGACCGATTCGGTTAGTAGTTTTACGAAGCTATGCTGTTCGTTCCGGATAGAAAACCTGTCAAAACAGCCGTTAAACAAGCGAGAAGTTTACAAAAGACTAACAACTTTCTCCGCAATGAGTTTTTATTGAATAATTACAATGCTATACAGCATTATAAGAACCGCGATGCGGCTGTCGTAATTTTGCAACATACTAAGTTCAAATATTTGAGCGCGACAATTCAGCGTCAAAAGGCTCTGGATTGGCTCAATCTGTCAACGTTCAAAGGCCGAGCATACGAAGGTTCGCTATCTTTCAGCGGCAATTAGCAGATGTCGATGCAAACGGTTGCATTTTGCCGAGGCGAATTAGGCGGTGTTTTGGGTCATTCTTGCGACCCGGTATGGATTTAGGTTTTCGAGCGTCCTCAGCTTGACAAATTAGGAATTCACGCCAGAGCGTTTGGCCCATGAGCACGCCCTCTACAAATAATCAGGCCACGGACAAGCCAGTCGCTGGACGCCGCAAATACGGGTTTGCCACCGCCATTGCCGTGGTCATCGCCAATATGATCGGGACCGGGGTTTTCACCAGCCTCGGCTTTCAGCTGATTAATTTCCAGTCTGGCTTCGCCATCCTTTTATTGTGGACGGTTGGCGGCGTCGCTGCGCTTTGCGGGGCGATGAGTTACGCCGAGCTTGGCGCTGCGCTGCCGCGGTCGGGGGGCGAGTATAATTTCCTCACGCGCATCTATCATCCGGCCGCCGGTTTTGTTTCCGGTTGGGTGTCGGCGACCATCGGCTTTGCCGCGCCGGTGGCGCTCGCGGCGATTACTTTTGCGGCCTATGCGACATCGGTGGTTGACGAAGGCGGGTCCTATTGGCGCCAGCAAGCGCTTGCCTGCGCTTTGATCATGGTCATGGCCGCCATTCACGGTGGGCGGCGCGGCGCCAGTGGTGCGATGCAAAAGATATTTACGCTGATTAAACTCCTCGTCATTATTGCCTTTTGCAGCGCCGCCATCTTTGTTCTGATCACGCCGCAACCGGTATCGTTCTTGCCATCTCCAACCGATGCCGACGTCATCAGAAGCGGCGCCTTTGCGGTATCGCTGATCTATGTCAGCTTTGCCTATGCCGGCTGGAATGCTGCGACTTACTTGAGCGGCGAAATCGAAAATCCGCAAAAGAACCTACCGCGCATTTTGACGCTTGGAACGCTGATCGTCATGGTCGCCTATATTGCGCTTAACGCCGTGTTTCTCAAAGCCGCGCCCATAGAAGACATGGTCGGTCAGGTCGAGATCGGCTTCATCGCGGCCAAGGCGCTGTTCGGCAAAGCCGGCGCCGATTTAACCGGCCTGGTGATGGCCAGCCTTTTGATTTCAACCGTCAGCGCCATGACGATTGCCGGTCCGCGCGTGTTGCAGATGATTGGCCAGGACTTTGCGGCGTTCGCTCGTCTGGCGCAGATCAACCGCGATGGCATTCCGTCGATGGCGATCTATTTTCAGTCGGCGATTGCGATTGGCTTTATCATAACCTCCAGTTTTGATTTCATTTTGGTGTTCGCCGGCTTTACGTTGGCCTTGAATACGTTTTTTACGGTTCTTGGCGTCTATGTTTTGCGCTGGCGCGAGCCAACTTTGGCGAGGCCCTATAAGACATTTGGCTACCCGTTCACACCGTTGATATTTCTGATTTTAACGGCATGGACGCTGACCTATGTGCTCATTCAGCGCCCTGTTGAAGGACTGTTTGGGCTGGCCTTAATTGTTGGAGGTGTTTTGTTTTATATTGCGACTAAGAGTGTAAGAGGTGGAGGAATAAAAGTCAAGTAAACATATAATGTATTTCAGTATAAATATTCTTTACTGCTTTCTTTCTGCGCCGTAACCCCTCCGTCGGCTTCGCTGACACCTCCCCTGCAAGCGGAGGAGGGATTAGGCTGCGCTTACGGCGAGGGTAATTCTTCCCCCGTTTACGGGGGAAGTGGCCCGAAGGGCGATGGGGGTCTGCGGTGGTTCATGATGCTTTGGCGTTTTGGCTTCCTTAAGCGACAAAAATGAGATGTGCGAATACGATTGCTCCCCTTTTCATGGGGAGGAATAATCGTAGCTCAGTATCTCAAACCTCCACGAGCTCCACCGCGCCGTTTTTCAGCTTCAGCGCCAGCTCGCCGCGCTTCAGCTTGAGTGCGGCATCGCCAAAGACTTCGCGGCGCCAACCGGACAGCGCCTTAACGTCGGCATTGTCGTCGAGGGCGATGGATTCAAGGTCGGCGGTTCCGGCGATCAGCTTTGGCGCGACGTCATATTTATCGCATTGGCGTTTCAACAATACCTTCAGCAAATCGACAACGTCGGCGGGCGGGCGGTTGCGGTCAGGTTTTGCTAACGCCGGCAGTTGCTCCTGCGGCGTCTTTAAACCTTCGGCGATAGCGGCAAGGATCGCCGCGCCCGCCGCCGACTTTTCAAACCCCGACGGGATGCTGCGCGCCCGGCCAAGATCGCTGACGCTTGCCGGTCGCAACCGCGCTAGCTCATAGATCGCATCATCTTTCAAAACCCGGTTGCGCGGCGTGTCTCTGGTTTGCGCTTCGTGCTCGCGCCACTCTGCCAGCTTCATCACCGGGCCCAGCTCCTTCGGGCGCACGCCCTTCAGCTTCAGCCGCTTCCAGGCGGTTTCCGGTTTTACGAAATAGAGATCCGGCGCGTAAAGCGCTTCCAATTCCGCCTCGACCCAATGGTCGCGTTCATTCTCGTCGAGCTTTTGTTTGAGAAGAGGATAGGCTTCGCGAAGAAAGGTTGCATCGCTTAAGGCATAAGTCAGCTGGGCCGGCGACAAGGGCCGGCGCGACCAGTCGGTAAACCGCGAGCCTTTGTCGATATTGGCGTTGAGGAGGGCGCGCATCAGCGGCTCATAGCCGATCTGGTCGCCGAAACCGCAGGCCATGGCGGCAATCTGGCTGTCAAATAGCGGCGCCGGCACCTGGTTCATCAGCTGGTAGAAAATCTCCAGATCCTGGCGGGCGGCGTGAAACACCTTAATGATGGATTTACTCGCCATCACCTCCAGAAACGGGCCGAGGTCGATGCCTTTGGCGAGCGGGTCGATGATGGCTTCCATGCCGTCAGCCGCCGCCTGGATAAGGCAGAGGATCGGCCAATAGGTTTTCTCGCGCATAAACTCAGTGTCGACGGCGAAAAACGGCTTTGTGGCGAGCGCGGCGGAGAATTCTTCAAGCTCAACAGTGGTGGTGATAATATGCATGCGCGCGGCTTCTATCAGCGTCAGCATCGAGCGTCACCCATAATAAGTGATCTCGGCCTCGCCAGGCCAAAAAAGCCCGGTGCGGGCGGGCGCACTCTTGACAATACCGCGCGCCGAGGCCACTCCGGCGGCTTATCTTTTCCGGTCATTCTGAGCCCCCAAACGAGTATTTCCATGCACGCTTATCGTAGCCATCATTGCGGCGCCTTGCGCCAGTCCGAAGTCGGCGAGACGGTTCGGCTGTCGGGTTGGGTGCACCGTAAGCGCGACCATGGCGGGTTGTTGTTTATTGACTTGCGCGACCATCACGGGTTGACCCAGCTGGTGGTCGAGCCGGAGATGGGATTTTTCACCGAGGTTGAGGCGGTGCGCCAGGAAAGCGTCATCCGGGTCGAGGGCAGGGTGGTTGCCCGTGACGCCGATGTCATCAACCCGAACCTGCCGACCGGCGAGGTTGAAATCAGAATTTCGTCGTTCGAGGTTTTGTCGGCGGCCGATGAGTTGCCATTGCCGGTGTTTGGCGAGCCGGACTACCCGGAAGACATCCGCATGACCTATCGCTATCTCGACCTGCGGCGCGAGACGCTGCACGCCAACATCATGTTGCGCGCGGCGGTGACAACCGAAATCCGTCGCGGCATGGAGCGGCAAGACTTTACTGATTTTCAAACCCCGATCCTGACGGCGTCGTCGCCGGAGGGCGCGCGCGACTTTTTGGTGCCGTCGCGGCTGCATCCAGGAAAATTCTATGCGCTGCCGCAGGCGCCGCAAATCTTCAAACAGCTGATCATGGTCTCCGGCTTTGACCGCTACTACCAGATCGCGCCGTGCTTCCGCGACGAAGATGCGAGAGCCGACCGTTCGGCGGGGGAATTTTATCAGCTCGACATGGAAATGAGCTTTGTCGAGCGTCAGGACGTCTTCGACGCGGTGGGGACGATGACCCGCGATGTGTTTGCAGCCTTTGCCGGTGAGCGCAGTGTCTCCAGCTATCCGTTCATACAGATCCCGTTCGATGAAGCGATGCAGCAATATGGTACTGACAAGCCGGATCTGCGTTGCCCGATTGTGATGCAGACTGTCTCCGACCATTTCCGCGGCGGCGGCTTTAAGGTTTTCACGTCTATCCTCGATGCTGACCCTGTCCACGAAATCCGCGCGATCCCCGCGCCCGGCGGCGGCAGCCGCGCTTTTTGCGACCGGATGAATGTCTGGGCGCAAAAACAGGGCCTGCCCGGCATGGGCTACATGATTTTTGCAGAAGGCGAAGCGAAGGGGCCATTGGCGAAAAATATCGGGCCGGAACGCTCTGAAGCGGTGCGCGAACAACTCGGCATGAAAGCCGGCGACGCGGCGTTCTTCCTGGCCGGCAAGCCGGAGGATTTCCTTAGCGTCGCCGCCAAAGCGCGGGTTCTCATTGGCGAGGAATTGAAACTCACCGACAAAGACAGTTTCGCGCTCGCCTGGATCGTGGATTTTCCGATGTATGAATGGGACGAAGAGCACAAGAAAGTCGAGTTTGGGCACAACCCGTTCTCGATGCCCCAAGGCGGGCTCGATGCGCTCAACGCCGCCAAGACGGATGCCGACTACCTCGCCATCAAGGCGTTCCAATACGACCTTGTCTGCAACGGTTATGAGCTGGGCTCCGGCGCCATCCGCAACCATCGCCCGGACATTATGTATAAAGCCTTTGAAATTGCCGGTTATGGCGCGGAAGTCGTGGAAGAAAAATTCGGCGGCATGTTGAATGCGTTCAAATATGGCGCGCCGCCTCATGGGGGGTGTGCGCTTGGGCTTGAGCGCATCGTCATGTTGCTCGCCGATCAGGAAAACATCCGTGAGGTAACGATGTTCCCGATGAACCAGCAGGCAGAAGACCTTCTGCTTGGCGCACCGGCAGAGCCCAATCCGCAGCAGCTCAAAGAAACCCATATCCGCGTCGCGCCACAGATTACGGAGAAGAAAGTATAGGCGGAGGAATACGTTTCTTGGCCAGCAGCTGTGCTTGCGGCCAACAAACACCATACGGCGCCTGGGGAGAGAGCGTCTTGTCATCAAGTGTCAGTAACCTCAGATAGAAAACCGCAATGATTAAGATCTCCAGTGACTTCGACCACGGCAATATTGATTGCCTCGACGTTTCGGACGCCGGCAATATTCGTCTCAATATCAAGCCCGACGGCAAGGCTGATTTTTTTCAATGGTTCAATTTTCGTGTCGAAGGCGCCGCCGGCGCGGCGTTGACGATGAACATCTTGAATGCGAACGCCTCGTCTTATGTCGCGGGCTGGCGCGATTACCGGGCGGTCGCCTCCTATGACGGCGAGACCTGGTTTCGCATCGATACGACGTTTGACGGCCAGACATTGACGATTGAGCATACGCCGGACGCCGACACCATTCAGTATGCGTATTTCGGCGCCTATCCGACCACGCGATACCGCGAATGCATCGCACGCGTGAAGCAATCTTCGCTGGTGAAGGCCAAAGTTCTGGGCGAAACGCTTGACGGCCAGGCGATTGATTATCTCCGGCTCGGCGAGGGCGCCTACCAGTTGTGGGTGATCGCCCGCCAGCATCCCGGCGAGCCAATGGGCTCGTGGTGGGTGGAAGGCTTTCTGGATCGCCTGACGGACGAAAATGACGAAACCGCGAAAGCGTTGCGCACCGCTGCAACGCTGCATGTGGTTCCTTGCATGAACCTTGACGGCGTCAGGCGCGGTCATTTGCGCACGAACGCCGCTGGGATTGACCTCAACCGGGCGTGGCAAAACACAAGCATGGATAAAAGCCCGGAGGTGTTTCTTGTTCGTGAAGAAATGCGCAAGACCGGCGTTGATTTTTTCCTCGACGCTCATGGCGACGAGGCGGTCCCCAATAATTTCCTCGACAGCGCCGCCGGCATTCCGTCCTGGGATGATCGCCATCGTTCGATATTTGACCGTTACTGCGCGCTGCTTTTGCAAGCGAGCAAAGATTTTCAAACCAAGGACGGTTACCCAGCACCGCCGCCTGGCGCTGCTAATCTCGCGATTGCGACCAATTATATTGCTGAGACATGGAACTGCCTGGCGATGACGCTGGAGATGCCGTTCAAGGACGCTAACGTAAATCCGGATCCGGTTCATGGTTGGTCGCCGCAACGCTGCCGGAATTTCGCACGGCAACACATTGATGTGATGGCGCAGATCGTTAGCGGCGTACTTTAGGCGAGACGAAGGACGAGCCATTAGCTTTTTCCATATTCTGACTAACCAGCAGAATAAGGCCGCTAAAAACGGTGAGGATAACTTTTCACCAAATATAGGTTTTATGCCCAACTACCCTCTCAGGGTTGTAAAATC
>JAJFFX010000079.1 GCA_021776455.1 Hyphococcus sp.
TGGTAGCGGGAGCTGGACTTGAACCAGCGACCTCAGGGTTATGAATCCTGCGCTCTCACCAACTGAGCTACCCCGCCAAGAGGTCCGTTCGGCGTTTTAGAGCGCCGAAAGCGCTGCTCTATAGCGGGCCTCGCGGGCGCCTGCAAGCCGGACAAGTCCAGATTAGACGACAAGGTCGCGCGCATGCTCGGCGATGGCGAGGCAGCTTGTCAGGCCGGGGGATTCAATGCCGTAAAGACCGAGATAGCCATCGATCCCGTGGACAGATTTGTCGGAAAAGAGAAAATCGCCCTCCTCGCCCGGCCCGGCGATTTTCGGCCGGATGCCGGCATAGCCGGGGACTAGCCTGGCGGCATCAAGCTCCGGCCAGAAGCGGCTTGCGGCAGCAGCGAACGCATCCCGCCGGGTCTCGTCGACATCATAATCGTCGCTGGCGCTGACAAAGTTCAGGTCCGGCCCAAGCTTGGCTTGTCCGCCAAGGTCGCGACTATAGTGCGTACCCTGACTATCTTCGGTCGGTATCGGATAGATCAGCCGAGAAAACGGCGCCTTGCCGGAATAGGTAAAATACTGGCCCTTGCCATAATACAATTTCGGGATTGTATCCGCCGGTATGCCCGCAATCAAATGGGCGACTTTGTCCGCGCTAAGACCAGCACAATTGACCACTATTTTTGCACGCAACGTTATCGGTTCGCCGCCGCCGATATCCAGCTCAATACCGCCATCAACCACGCGCCCGCCGCCAATCGGGCTTGATAGCGCCAGCGCACCGCCAGCGTCTTCCAAATCGCCAAGCAGCGCCAGCATCAAGCCATGGCTATCGACAATGCCGCTAGATGGTGAATAAAGTGCGCCATCACAACGCAGCGCCGGTTCCATCGCGACCGCCTCAACGCCGGTTATCAACTGTAGATCGTCAACGCCATTGGTCTGCGCCGTCGCCCGGATCGCAGACAACCGCGCGACTTCCTCATCGCCATTGGCGACAATCAGCTTTTCGCACCTTTGATGATTGACATGATGGTCCTTGCAGAACGCATAAAGCATGTCCCTGCCGGGAACGCATAGCCGCGCGCGCATGCCGCCCGGGCGGTAATAGATGCCGGCGTGAATAACTTCAGAATTGCGCGCCGATGTTTCTTCGCCAAAACCGTCATGGCGCTCGATAACAATCACCTCGCGGCCGGCACGCGCCAACGCCCGTCCTACCGCCAGCCCAACCACGCCCGCGCCAATAACGATTACATCGACGCTCTCAGCCATGGCGATCCTAGTCGGTTGTCGCGATCCAGTCGGGATCGTCCTGAACTTCGCGCTCCCACATCAGGAAGTCGTAATAGCCGCAGCGGGTCTGGGTCGGGAATTCGCGGCAAATCTTTGGCCGGCCCTCATAGATGGTGCAATTGCGGGTGTCCTGATCGAGGAACATGCACGCGGTGACAAAATGCTCATCATCGCGATGCCGCAGAACCCGCGGATTTTGCTTATCGCCCTTTTTGGTGAACTTCTTTTTCGCCTGCTCCTCGGTGATACCGTGATGGTTCGCCAGCCGCTTAATATCGGTTTTGGTCGTCGGTATATGCGTATAGGTGCAGCAATAGGCCGAGCACTTCAGGCAGTCATATTTCAATTTCTTCGCCATAATCTTTCTCAAACACCTTTACTCGCGGCGGTACTGGACGAAGTCGCTTAGGGTTGCAAGCTTGTCATACAACACCCTCGCGGTCGCATTGTCTTTATGGGTCAGCCAATAGACGCGCGCGCAATCGCGTTTGTCGCATTCGGCGTATACCGCTTCAATGAGCTTGCGCCCGGCCCCGGCGCCGCGCGCTGCATCGCTGACATAGAGGTCTTCAAGGTAGCAATAGTCGGTTGTTGACCAGGTTGCCGGGTGAAAAACACAATGCACAAACCCGACAACGCCGGCGTCGGTTTCCGCCAAGCACACATAAAAGCGCTGATCCTCACAGAGCCGGCGAAAGGTCTCGTTGGTGACCTCTTCATCAAGCGCCGTCTGGTAGGAGTCGAGATAGCCGCGCCACAAGACGCGCCATTGCGCCTCATCGGCCGGGCCTAGCGGGCGAATTACAACACTCATGCAGCGATATCCGCAAGGTCTGCGCTCACGATCCAGCCGCCGCCGAGCACGCGATCAAACCCCGGCTCGGGCGAGTAAAAGACGCAAGCCTGCCCCGGCGCCACACCCTCTTCCGGCTCTGCCAAATCCACGGCCCAGCCATGCGGGTTGGCGTCATCCCAGGCGAGCCGCGCCAGCGCCGGCGGTCGGGTTGAGCGCACCTTAACGGCGATCTCCATGCCTTTTTGCGCAGCGTCTTCGCCACTGCCATCGCCGAGCCAGGTGACGTCTTTCAAGTCAATGCGCGACACCATCAGCGCTTCGCGCGGGCCGACCACGACCTCGCGCCGGGCCGCATCGAGCCGCACGACATAAAGCGGGTCGCCAGTCGCAACGCCAAGGCCGCGGCGCTGACCGACCGTATAATGAATGACGCCCTGATGGCGGCCCATCACCGTGCCGTCGATATGCACAATCTCGCCGGGCGCCGCCGCGCCCGGGCGCATCCGCTCAACGACGGCGGCGTATTTGCCTTCCGGCACGAAACAAATGTCCTGGCTGTCTGGCTTATCAGCGACCGCCAGCCCGAGCTGGCCGGCAATGCGGCGCACGTCTTCCTTTGGCATCTCGCCAAGCGGAAAGCGCAAATAATCCAGCTGCTCGCGCGTGGTAGAGAACAGAAAATAACTCTGGTCTTTCGCCGCGTCGCGCGCCCTGCGCAGCTCCGGTCCGTTCGGCCCGATTGTACGGCGGATATAATGGCCGGTCGCCATCGCCGCGCCGCCAAGATCGCGCGCGGTGCCCAACAGGTCTTTAAACTTCACCTGCTCGTTGCAGCGAATGCACGGGATTGGCGTGGCGCCGGCCAGATAGGTATCGGCGAAATCACTCATCACCGCATCGGTAAACCGGCTTTCATAATCGAGCACATAATGCGGAAAATCCATCGCTTCGGCAACGCGGCGCGCATCGTGAATATCTTGGCCCGCGCAGCAGGCGCCTTTTTTCTGGATTGCAACGCCATGGTCGTAAAGCTGAAGCGTGACGCCGACGACGTCGTAGCCTGAGCGTTTGGCCAACGCCGCCGTCACAGACGAATCCACCCCACCCGACATCGCCACAATCACCCGCGCGCCAGGGGGGACGCCAAGGTCGATGCGCGGCGCATCAATCGTTGATATGTCGGTTATTATGCTCATTGGGCGGCGAACATAGGGATTGCGGGGACCAAAAACCAGCCTTGGCGCGCGACTCTTGCCGCTTTGCAACCCTCTGCCGTTACTGGGCTTGCGCCATATCTTGGACCCCATTTTCGAGCCGGGCCGACGCCGGCCGGCCCAGGCGCACAAATCGCCAGCCTGACAAAGTTATAAATAGGCGCAAACGCCATAAGCTCCGTACCAATCCTTTCCGAGCTTTGACCGGGCATAACCGGGCAAAAAATCAATCGAAAAGCACTATAAGGCGCCCCAAACCCGTGAGGATAACTTTGGCGATTATATACTTGACAAAGCATCGTGACACAACCAGAACGCGAACGACAGGCCGGCGCAGAAATTGAAATAACCCCTGCTATGATTGAGGCGGGGGTTAGGCGTTATTCTTTGCTTCCTCTTGAAGATGTGACGCAAGAGTACGTGGTGGAGGCGGTATTTTTGGCAATGGCAGTTCAACGCGAATTTCAGTCTTGCCATCTGGAGTCCAGTGACGTTTAGGCCCGCCCCAACGGACGGCGGCCAGCACTAGCTTGCCATAGCTGCGAACATCATAGAGTTCATTTGCCATCCGCTTTAGGTCGTCAAACGGCACAAGGTATGTGTTTCTTGTTTTGTCCCAAGCCGAATTGTTTTTCTCAAGAGTTATGATATCGGGAGCTTCTGGGTCAGTTTTTCCGGTGGCATGCAAAAGCACGTTTCTATTTTCTGCACAGATTTGTGCATATTTCAAAAAAGTTTCGATGTGCTCGCAGCCTTCTGGATCGTTTTGGAATTTACATAGGCTGGCTTTGATAAAAGCGGCCTTCTGAGAGTTGTTGAGTTTATGTGTAAGGAATGAACCTTGAATACCATTGTCTGTCATGGCGAGGATATAAATATCATAAAGCCGTTGTAGCTCTTGCCATTCGACCGAGATAAGGCCGATATATTGGGCGGTTTCCTTTGAAACGGCGGCTATTGAGGGCCAGTCATCTGTCATGTCAAAAAACTCCGACGATAAGAAGTTCAACGAAACGCTAAAGACGTTACTTAGGACGCCGCCCAAACATCATGAAGATGAAAAGAAGGGCGATAAAGCGCTGCCGAAAAAGAAAAAGACGGCGGAAGACAATAAAAAGTAACCCTGATCAACCCCATGTTGACTCGGGTGACATGCGAATAGGAACCGTCGCCTTAGATTTGCACGCGGCGCAACTAAACACCGAAAATCTGGGAATATCAGCAGTATGCTGCAGAAACGATTTGCGCTTGTTTGTATAGCAAGTTGCACAAAGCCAATGGGGTGCCTCGGTTCCTTGAGCCTTCTTTTTAAGGATATAGGCGACCGTTCCACCTCCAAAATTTCTAAGTTCATATTTCTCGGCCTCAGCATCCCATTTTTTCATGCGAGCCATTTCTTCTTCAAGCTCGCGTACTCGCTCCAACAGCGTGAATTGATCCGACTGGGCCGCCATTGCGCTGCTTTGGGCGGACATGATTATTCCTTGCAGTTCAATGACCTTGCTGTTGAAGGTTGTAGCGTCCCGCAAATCTATCATCGCCTTGGTCATCTCTGCGGCAGCTTTGAGAGAACCGGCGACAGCGCCGATTGAAGCCATATCAATTACCATTCTTTTATCCCGGTGAAATAGAATGAATATTTTTTTGAATGCGCTAGATGCGCTCGGATTGGCCTTGGTGGAGCATGACCACAAATGGACCAATCGCGAGCGACACCTTTATGAACGCGCTATTTCTTCTTTGTGCCGTAAGGACTCTGATTTACCGGCTTTAGGGAAATTTCCTCTTCAGAGGCTTGATTGTAAATCGCGCCCTCTGTCCGGCCGAGCTTCAAGCCGATAATTCGAGTCGGAGTATTGCCCTTTGCAAGCTGCTTTAGTTGCTTGTTTTCGGCTGGCGTCCACGACTTGCCGTGGTTCTTTGGTTTTTTCGACATCGTATAAAGTTTCCTTTATGTGGCGCCGAAAACGGTTGACCGTGAATCGCGATTCAGTACTATTACCTTGTGATCACAAACGACCGCTTCCGGCGGGTTACAGTTAAACGGCGGCCCCGCAAGAGCCGCCGTTTTTTATTGGGATCATGATTCGTTCTTATTTTTAAGTCGTATTTTACGCCACCTAATGAAGCGCTCTGCTTGCAGTTTAAAGCAGGGCTTCGCTAGTCCGCCGATAGGTCAGGCGCTTGCCAGCGATGCCTTTCAGGGCTTCGTTGGTGCGGTCAGTGTCATCAACACCTAGGGCGATACGATTGGAGAAACGGAAATCATATTCCGCCAGATAACGGTGCAAATGTTTCTCGCTGCAATGCTGATAAACACCTTTCATGCCGCGTTTGAATATCGAGAAATAGCCTTCGACGCTGTTTGAGTAGACGTCACCGCGTACATATTCATCGGCGCTGTGCTTTACGCTTTCATGCTCGGCAACCATCGTCGGCACTTTGGAAACGCTGTAGAGACGGCTTTCGTCGGTATGAAGGTGGCTTTCTTTGTCGATGTTCTGGGAAACGATCTTTTCGACAGCATCGAATGTTGCGGCGTGGACATGGAAGGATCGGGCTTTGCCACCACGCTCCACAAGGGCGATGATGGCGCGCTTGTTCGCAGGGCCACGGCCTTTGTTCTGATATTTTACGCGACCGTCTACGCTTCGGGTGCGTGTCTCTTTGGTTTTGCCGTGATAGGTTTCATCGGCTTCGACGACTTTGCCTTGGCCGCCCATGGGCTCGGCATTGGCGGTATCAACGCGCATGGCCTCGCGGATGCGATGGAACATAAACCAAGCGGTTTTGTAAGTGACGCCAAGGGTGCGGTGAAGCTGATGGGCGGACATGCCTTTCTTGGATGCGGAAAGCAGGTAGGTCGCCAATAGCCATTTGTTGAGCGGGACTTTTGAGCGCTCGAATACGGTGCCGACAGTAACCGAGAACTGTTTGCGGCACTCACGGCAGTTGTAGAGGCCGGGACGGTGGGCCTTGCCCTTCATGGAGCGAATGCGGGCCTGATCGATGTTGCCACAATGCGGGCAATACGGGCCGTCTGGCCAGCGCTGGGCTTCCAAGTGCTCACGGGCTTTGTCGGCGTCGGTAAAGATGGGATTTGTCAGGTCGATCATGGTTCTAGCTCCTACCCTTATAAGATGGGTACGAAGCTATGCTTTGTCAAGTATATAATCGCCATAACTTTTCACCAAATATAGGATTCCTTGAAGACTACCCTCCTAGAGTTGCATTTTCGCAAAGTCCGTTCCCGCTATTGGGGTGAGGATTTTCGACAGCTTTGCATAGCGTTTCGTTCACGCCTCTGCATAGGCTTTCAGCCCACCGCGAAACAGTGTTTCCCAACCGCTTTGCGCACTTTTGATTGAGCTTTCAGAGATATTACCCATCAGCGCATCCGATACTGTCAACAATGCGGCGCCGTCCTTCGGCTCCAGCGCCAACTTAAGCATGGAAATCGTCGGCCCGCCCCAATCCGGTGCCATATAGCCAACCAGGTAAATCGACTTGCCCGGCACACACATCTGAACGCGATACCATTCGAGGCTCTCACCGTTCTTGCCGGTTTCAACCAGCGCGCCGTCCATTTCAGCCCTAAGCGACATGACAGAGCCCTCGCCCAAGGCGCGAAAGTCGGTCATCCACCAATCGTTGATCTCATCGGTCATCAAGGACCACACCGCATCAACGTCGCGCTTAATGGCCGTCTCGAACTGGTAATTGAAAATCCTGGTCTCGGATAATGTTTCCAACGACATAACGTCCCCTTTGTCTGGTGTGTTACTGCGCCTTCTCCGCAAGCCGTTTGAGCCGCGCGGCAGACGCGGCGATACCGGCGACATGCTTATCGACCCATCCGCTACAGACCTGATCGAGCGGCTTTGGGTTAAGATAGTTCCAGCGCATCCGACCCTCGCGCCGCACGATGATCAGCTCGGCGTCTTCGAGTATGTCGATATGTTTCATCACCCCGGTTCGACCGATAGAGGGAAACAGATCGATTATCTCCCCGGTCGACTTTGGGCCTTCGGCGAGCACATCAATTATCCGGCGGCGCTTGCGTTCGCAAACCGCTTTCCAGACCCGATCTTCAGATTTTGATACTAATGTCACTTTATAGTGACATATTATGGCGCCTGGAAATTGTCAAGCGATACAAAAATCAGCGCGTCAGCGCCGTAAGATATAGTCCAGTTCACTTAGCAACTTTGTGAACACCAGTGATGTTTCGTGCGTGCGCCGGTTAATTCTTTAACGTCTTCCACCGCGCACCCATTGGCGACCGTTACCGTCCTCAATCGGGACGCGTAACGGGCTTGCAACGCTGCGCAGAAAACCGCGAGCTTCAATATTGGCAAGGGTTTTTCTATGTTTAATGCAACATAGAAATCTAATCTTGTCCAAGGCCGGTGATTTCAAACCCTGTCAAAGTGTTGCGATTATTGAACCAAATTGCGCCCTAAACACGCTCTTGTTCTGTATTGACACATATTTGACGCCTGATTTTTTCACGAACAATCAACCACTTATAGAAGCTTTTACCATGCTGCTTAGCCGTTTTTTAAAAGCGCGCACGCTAAGGTCCACGCAGTAACCGTTGCGTATTAAGGGGATTGAGAACGTTCATGACTGTCGTTGCAAATACTGCCGCGCCGCCCGTCAAAAAAGACCCATATGTCATTGGGCCAGATGGCACGCCGCTTACATTAAAAGATCTGCCGCCGCCGAGTACTAAACGGTGGGTGATCCGCCGCAAGGCGGAAGTTGTCGCTGCTGTCCGCGGCGGTCTGCTGACGCTTGAGGAAGCTTGCGAGCGTTACACGCTGACGGTGGAAGAATTTTTGTCCTGGCAAAAAGCCATTGAACAGTTTGGCCTGCCGGGTCTGCGCGCAACCCGCGTTCAACAATACCGCTGATCCCTCCCTAACTTTTCGAATTTTCGAAAACCCGCGCAATACTGGCGCGGGTTCTTTTTATGCAGACAGCATGCGTCCGGCTCCGGCGCCCGCAAAGGTTGAATAGCGTGCAAGCGTTGGAATTCCGGGCTAAATTGCGTTTCGGCTTCAGCGCTTTATGGGTTAGGCTGGCAATTCTAGGTATGATTTATAGCGGGATCACGGTCCCCAGGTCTTTGCACCCATATGATGAAATTCATCGCCTCCGACCTTGATGCAGCAAAGAGCAAGGCGCGCCGTGCGTTGGGAGATCGCGCGTCGATCATTTCCGTTCGCGACCTGCCGAGCGGCGACATAGAAATAACCGCTTCGGACAAGCCCTCCCCCGCCACGCCAGAGCCGGCGCCAAAAGCACAATATGCCGGCGCCGCTCGGGATGCCGTTGATGAGGGACCGTTCAAAATGGCGGCCGGCGCGCGACTTAATCAATCGGTGGAGCAAAGCTTTTCCGAAGACGCACTGGCGCGGGTGAGCGGCGCACTCACCGGCGCCAAGACGACGCCTCAGTTTGATATGAGCGACGCAACCGTGCGGGCGATGGCGGAAATTTTATCGCCCCACGGCGTCGGGCAAAAACTGCTCGCCGCCCTCGTCAATGGCGCCAAGACATCCGCCATCAACGAAGACCTCTATCGTCTTGAAGCTGCTTTTAGCGAAGCGTTTTCCTATGCGCCTTTGCATTTCTCACCATCGACGCCGATCATGCTGGTCGGACCGACGGGCGCCGGCAAAACCTCTTGCGCGGCAAAGCTCGCCGCTTCCACCTCTGGCAACAATACGCCGGCGCTGATGATGACCGCCGATACCGGGCGCGCCGGCGCGGTGGAACAGATAAAGTCCTATAGCGCGGCTTTGGGCGCCCATTATTTCATCATTGAATCACCGCTCGACGTGCAGCAGGTTTTGCGCAGTCATCGCCCCAACGGCGCGGTGATCCTCGATACGCCCGGCGTCAGCCCCTATGATGGCGGCGACGTTGCGGCGCTCAAAAGCTATCAGGAGGCTTCCGGCGCCGAGCCGGTGCTGGTGCTGCCGGTGAGCGGCGATGCGGCCGAATATATCGACTGGGCGCATGCGTTCAAAGAGATTGGCGTGCGGCGCTGTATCCTTACCAAGTTTGACGCCACCAAGCGCATCGGCGCCGGGCTATGTGCGGCATTTGAGGGCGAGCTGGCGCTGGCGCATTTTTCACAGACGCCGTTTATCTCCGAGGGGATTTTATCTGCAACGCCGGAGTTTCTCGCCCGCCGGACGGTTGCCAGTCACCCAGGCCAGCTTGGGTAGTGCATCAGGCAATCAATATGTGCACACCCCACAAAGAAAAGCGGACCCCGAAGGGCCCGCAAAATTATACTCAATGTACTTTCTTATTTCACAATGGTCCGCAGGCTCCCCCTCCCGGGCTCATGGTCTTTTGAATTTTACTTCGCGCTCAATAACGGCGCCGGATCAAGAGATTTCAAATTCCGCCGCACTTCAAAATGCAGTTGCGGCGAGGATACGGCGCCGGACTGACCGACTTTGGCGATCACTTGTCCCTGGCGAATTTTATCGCCTTTCTTGACCAGCATCGCTTCATTATGCGCATAGGCGGTGACGAACCCGCCGGTATGTTTGACCAGCAAGAGATTGCCAAACCCGTCGAGCTCCGAGCCGCGATAGACCACCTCGCCATCCGCCGCCGCACGCACCGGCGTTCCTGCAGGGGCGGCTATATTAACGCCGTCATTGCGCCGGCCGAAATCGGTGACGCCATAAGACGCGATCACTTTGCCTCTGACCGGCCATTCAAACATGCTCTCGGGCGTTGCCGCTTTGGTCGGCGTATAGGAAACGGTCTGCGCCAGCTCGGCGACATTTCGTGGTTTGTCGTTACGCGGGGCTGCGGTGATTTTTGCCGGCGCACGGACTGCACGCGTGTTTGCCGCATAACGGCTGGATTCAACGCGCGCTTGCGGGATCAGCAATTGCTGACCGGGGCTCAACGTATAGGGCGGCGCGATGTTGTTTGCCTGAGCGATGATCTGAACTGGCGCGCCGGTGCTGCGGGAGATGGAATACAACGTATCGCCAAAGCGCACCGCGTGGAGCTTGTCTTGCGCCACAATCTTGCGTGTTGGCCGAGCTGAGCGTGCATTGGCGGTGCCCGCGTCCGCGACGCGCGCGTCCTTGGGCAGTCTAAGAGTTTGCCCAATCGATAGCGGGTAAGGATGACGCAACTTGTTCTCGGCGATGATTACTTTTGGCGCAACGTCATAACGCCGCCCAATTGCATAAATGGTGTCCCCGGGTTGGACGATAATTTCGCCGCGCCTGATCTGCCTGGCGGTGCGCGCTGGTTGCGCCTGATATTGGGCTTGGGCCCTTTGCTCATCGGACAAATAAATTGCAGAGACCGGCTGCAGCGCGACCGGCTCAACATAAGCGGACGGCGCAGCTTGCGGCGCAGCATAAACACCCGGCGCTTGGGCGACCTGCACTGCCCCCGCTTTCTTCTGTGCGCTCTTATGCGTCTCGCACGCCGTCAGTGCTAACACTGAAAAAATCAAAATTACCAAACGCAAAACCATTGCCCGCCCTTTCCAAAAAAACGCCAAAGCGATTCTGTTGGAAGTTTGTCAACTTTGGTTAACAAGTAATTAATTTGCGTGGGATCAGTTCAAAAATCAGGTAGTTTTGGCGGAACCGTTGAGCGATTTCGACAGACTCGCATGAGCGCCCGCATGGGTCAGCGCCAAATGCAGCGGAGTGATCGAAATGCGGCCCTCATAGATCGCTTTGAGGTCGGTGCCTTCCGGCGGGTTCGACAGCTCGCCGGAATAGCCATACCAATAATAGGTTCCGCCGCGCAGATCCTTGCGCTCCTCGGCGTAAAGCTGATACGCATCGCGGTGACCCTGGCGCGTGACTTCCACTTGCGTGACCTCTTCCGGCGCACGGTCCGGGAAATTGACGTTGATGACGACGTCTTTAGGCCAGCCGGCTTTTAACACCTGCTCGACAATCGGCGCGCCATGGACTTCCGGCGTCGCCCACCGCGCTTTCTCGCGTGAGAACCGCGCCAGCGACAGGGCGATGGAGGGAACGCCCATGGACATCCCCTGAAACGCCGCCGCGACTGTCCCTGAGACGGTGATATCCTCGGCAATGTTCTGACCGTTATTGACGCCGGAAAGAATGAGGTCGGGTTTTTTGTCGGTGAGGACTTTGGTCATCGCCATCAACACCGCATCGCTCGGCGTGCCGGTCACCGAAAACCGCCGCTCGTCATATTTGCGGATGCGCAAGGGGTGCGCGAGGGTCAGGGCGCGCGCGGCGCCGGATTGTTCTTCTTGCGGGGCCACCACCCAGACATCGTCTGAAAGCGCGTGCGCAATCTTGACCAGGCTTTCCAGCCCGCGGGCGTGGATGCCGTCATCATTGGAACAGAGAATACGCATTACTTGACCTTTCCGTCATCCCGGATGCGATGCAGCGTGAAACGCTGCGCCGCTGGTTCGGGATCGCTGCTACCTGTAGCGCCCGTCGTTAGCGATCCCGTGTCTGCGTCGCATCATCAAGATGCTGCAACGCGCACGGGATGACGGGCTTACTTATTTGCCTCAATCGTCTCTACACCGCCCATATATGGCTGTAACACATTCGGCACAGCAATCGAGCCGTCCGCCTGCTGATAATTTTCCAAAACCGCGACCAGCGTGCGCCCGACCGCGAGGCCGGAGCCGTTGAGCGTGTGGACGAATTGGGTTTGTTTGTCGCCCTTTGGCCGGAAACGGGTATTCATCCGACGCGCCTGGAAGTCGCCGCAGTTTGAGCAGGAGGAAATCTCGCGATATTGCCCCTGCCCCGGCAGCCACACTTCAATGTCGTAAGTCTTGCGCGCGGAAAAACCCATATCGCCGGTGGAAAGCACCATGGTGCGGTAGGGCAGCTCCAGGCGCTGCAAAACCGTTTCGGCGCATTGGGTCATGCGTTTATGTTCAGCGTCAGCCTGGTCCCGCGCGATGATCGACACCAGCTCAACCTTGGAGAACTGATGCAGACGGATCATCCCGCGCGTATCGCGCCCGGCCGCGCCCGCCTCAGAGCGAAAACACGGCGTCCAGGCGGTAAAGCGCAGGGGCAATTCTTCGCCGGCAAGGATTTGTTCGCGGACGATGTTGGTGAGCGGCACTTCGGCGGTGGGGATCGGCCTATACCCCTTGTAGAATCGAGCAAAAAATCGCCCATCTTGTTCGACAACAATTTCAGGAGCTTGCAATTCAATACTCAGCCTTGCTAGCTCCGCATTTTCGTCTGGGTTTTTTGCCCTCGTATTGAATATTGCCATGCCCGTTCTTTGATCGGGCTCCATAACCCAATCAGGCGTTTCAATTTCAATGTTTCCAGCAAGCATTCTTGCGGAAAATAGGTCTTCGCCAAACTTAGGGAGCTGACCAGTACCGTATAACGCATCATCATTCACTAACAATGGCGGCTGGCATTCGGTGTAACCAAATTCACCCGTATGCAGATCGAGCATGAAATTGGCGATGGCGCGTTCCAGCCTTGCGAGGCCGCCTTTCAGCAGCACGAACCTTGAGCCGGACATCTTCGCCGCGGCTTCAAAGTCCATCTGACCGAGGCCTTCACCAAGATCGAAATGTTCTTTGGCGCTGTTTATTTTGCGCGGTTCGCTGTCAGGATCTGGCCATTTGTGATCTTCGACATTTGCCGTTTCGTCGGCGCCATCGGGAACGTCATCGGCCGGCAGGTTCGGCAGACCGGACAATAGTTCATGGATGGCGTCGAGCTTTGTCTTCTGCTCCGCTTCTGCCGCCGGCATCTGTGCTTTGATGGCGTCGACTTCAGCGCGCAAGCTATTGAACAGCGCATCATCGCCCTTGGCTTTGGCGGCGCCGATCTCTTTGGAGGCGGCGTTGCGGCGCGCTTGTAAGTCGTTGAGGCTTTCGGTGAGTTTGCGCGCCTCAGCATCGAGGGCGATGATCGCGCGCGCTTGCGGCCCGACGTTCCGACGGGCAAGGCCCGCATCGAACGCGTCAGGGTTATCGCGGATGAATTTGATATCGAACATGGCGCTCGTCTAGCTGGGTTAGCCGCAGACGTCCAGCATAGCCGCCCGCAACGCAATGTTTCCCTCATCCTTATCTGTGGGAATGGTGTTATTGGAGGGGTGCTGGCGGAGGCCGTCTCATCCTTGGTGCTTTAGACACCGTTCCTCAGCGAGTGACCCCGCCAGCGTGTACCGATGCTCATCCCGAACAGTTGAATAGGCA
>JAJFFX010000080.1 GCA_021776455.1 Hyphococcus sp.
TTACGCAGCAAGAGCGAACTCTTCCGAATTGTTGTCATTAGCAACTATTCAGTTTAGCCAAATAACGGAGGCAAACCGGGCAAAAACATCGTCTTTAGACGCTCGTCGATCCTATTTCGGCCCCGTCGAAGCCCTCCGCTCAATTGGTGAGGAAGGGTTTTGGTGGAGCCGCCGGGTACCGCCCCCGGGTCCGATACGGTTATTACACGCGTCATTTATCGCCATATCCCACCGAAGCGGGCAGGTTTAATATAAGGCAGGCGGGGGTTAATTTGAAGACCCGGCTGGCAGCTAAAAAAGCCGCAATTGTCAACATTCTGTAATATCCGTGTCGTCATTCTGTAATATCTGTGCCGTAAAGGGGCGCCGTGGCGTGCTCATTGGGGGCGCCGGAGTAAACGCGATGGAACCGGGCGATTTCAAGAAATGGCGCAAGACGCTGCGGCTGTCGCAAAAGGACGCGGCCCATTTGCTCGGCCTCAAGCGGCGGATGATCCAGTATTATGAAAAGGGCGAGCGCGACGGCGAGAAGGTGAAAATCCCGCGCGCGGTGCGGCTCGCCTGTTATGCGATCTCAGAAGGGGTCGCCGATTACAACGGCCCGCAACGCAAGCTGGTGAAACTCAAAAGCGAAAATTAAAGATTTATTGGCTGCCGGCGTCGGGATCTGTGGTCTCCGATTCGGTAGTTTCCGGTTGCGCCGTATCCAAATCATCCGTTCCGGGCCTCGCGTCTTGCGGGTTGAGTTCAAGGCCCATGGGGCCGTTCGGGTCGGCCGTGACGGGGCTATCTTTATCGACGGCAAGGGGCGCCAGGTCCGGCCGTTCATATTCCCAGCGATTGTTTGCTGCGCGGGCGCGTTCAACCCCGGCCCTGATTGCCGCCGCCTCGGGGTGGTCGGTGAGCCCGAGCATTTTTTCCAGCGCCGCATCGCCATAGCGTCCAAGCTCGAAATGCAGATAACCGAAATCGAAGTCTTCGGCCGCGACGCGCGCGCTCGCGATCAGCCTGTATTGGCTATGAGCGCTGATCGCCCAGGGGTTCGCCAGCGGGGTTGCGAGCACGGTCAGAACCACAACCCACAACACCGCCATGGCGGTGTTAAGCGGCGCGACCAGCGGCATCCAGCGCTTTGCGCGCCAGTTCAGCTCGGTCAGCAGGCCGGCGAGACAGACCAGTGAGTAAGCTGCAACCAGCCCAGTGATTGCAACGCCGGCAATGCGCGGCGGGGTCAGTCCATAATCGCCGATGCGCAGCATGATCGCGTAGAAGGCAAGGCCCGAATAAATCGGAAAGCCGACCAGCGTGACGAGGGTGGAAAGCCTCAGCCAGGCCGGCGGGGGATCACCTTCGCCATTTTGATAAACCCCGTTGAAGATCAACATGCCAGCAAGCGCAAGGACGATCATCCAGACGCTAGGGTAGGGGCGGTCGAAAATTACGCCGGTTCCTTTAGAGATCAAGATGATGAGCAGCGTTATTGTGAACAGCGCGGTAATCGGCATCACAATCCGGCTGAACAACAGAAGGATGAACCGCAATGCGCCGAGCACCGCCTGTTGACCGCGCATCATCGCAATCGACAAGCCGCCAATGGCGCCTAGAAAGGGCAGGATGAACCAGGGCTTTTTAAACAGCTCGATGAAAAAATCGACATCCATTTCCTTCAGCAACCGCGCCCAGGCGAACAATAAAACCAGCGCCAGCCCGGCGAAGACTTTCGCGCCGCCAGCGATTAGGGGGATCGTCAGCCCGTGAAAAAAGACTTCGCGATAAGGCGGCGGGGCGCCCGTTTCGAGCACGGATTTCGCGAGTGTGACGGTAAGATAAACCACCAACCCGCGACTGAGGAGCCAAAACAGCATTGGAAAGTTCGTCATGTTTTTGGTCTCGTCGATGGCGATGTTGACAAGATAAAAGTCCGGCAAGGCAAAAATAGCAGCGATAAGCAGCGCAACACCCGCCGCTTTGATCAGCCGGTTGGTTTCCGCCAAGAGGAGATAGGCCGCCGCTGCTGTGACGATGAAAAGCAACACCACAGACGCCAGCGATTTATCGTCCGCATCATCGATCCAGAATTCAACAATGGCGTACATCGCAGCCCCGGTCAGGAGGCCGACGATGAGGCCGGGCAGGGCAAGGCCCTTGCCGAAATTCTTGCGATCTTCTTCCGTGTTTGCCTGCGCCATTACCAATACCCCTTCTTGCCGCCAATGACTGTTTCTGCGCGACCCTAGCATTATGCTGCCTGGGGAAAAAGCGCCCTTGCGGGGCCGGCCCAGCGTAAATCGCGCGTGACGGGCCTGCCGTAATGGCTAGACTACCGCCAATCTGGGAGATTCGTGGAAATCAATGCGGCAATATCTTGACCTTTTGGAGCGGGTGCTGGAGACGGGCGATCAGCGGGTCGACCGCACAGGCGTGGGGACGCGCGCTGTTTTCGGTCATCAGATGCGGTTTGATTTGAGCGACGGCTTTCCGCTTTTGACCACTAAAAAGCTGCACATCAAATCCATCGTGCACGAATTATTATGGTTTCTGGCGGGCGACACCAATATAAAATACCTCAAGGACAACGGGGTTTCGATATGGGATGCCTGGGCCGACGAGCATGGCGAGCTTGGCCCTGTCTATGGCAAGCAGTGGCGCTCATGGCGCGCGCCGGACGGTCGTGCGATCGATCAGATTGCGTGGGTGGTTGATGAGATCAAAAAAAATCCGGCCTCGCGCCGCCTTGTGGTCAGCGCCTGGAACCCTTCCGATCTGGAAGATATGGCGCTGGCGCCGTGTCATTGCCTGTTTCAATTTTTCGTCGCCGGTGACCGGCTCTCCTGTCAGCTCTATCAGCGCTCGGGCGATATTTTTCTCGGCGTTCCTTTCAACATCGCGTCTTACGCTTTGTTGACGGCGATGATGGCGCAGGCTTGCGGATTGAAAGCGGGTGACTTTATCCTGACGCTTGGCGATGCGCATCTCTACCTCAATCACGCCGACCAAGCGCGCGAGCAACTGAGGCGCATGCCGGGACCGTTGCCGCGCCTGCGGCTAAACACGGAGATCGGTGATATTTTTGCGTTTCGCTTCGATGATATTGCCATCGAAAATTACACAGCCCAGCCGCATATTAAAGCGCAGGTGGCGGTATGAGGGCGGCGCCATGACATTGACCATTCGCGAAGCCATCCCTGGAGATGAGGCGTTAGTCCTTCAATTTATTGGTGAATTGGCGGCGTATGAAAAGCTCGCCCATGAAGTGGTCGCCAGCGAAGGCGATTTGCGCCGGACATTGTTCGCCGACAACCCGAAAATCTTTGCACTGATTGTTGAGACGAAAGGCGAGCCTTGCGGTTTTGCGCTTTATTTTTTCAACTATTCGACGTTTCTCGGCCGTCACGGACTTTATCTGGAAGACCTTTATGTGACGCCGGAGGCGCGCGGCGCCGGCGCCGGCAAGGCGTTGCTGGCGCGGTTGGCGAGGATTGCTAAGGACAATGATTGCGGCCGGCTTGAATGGTGGGTGTTGGACTGGAATGCACCGGCGATCGCATTTTATGAGTCGCTCGGCGCGGAGGCGATGAGTGAATGGACCGTCAATCGCCTCACTGGACCGGCGCTTGCAAACCTCGCCGCCAAAGACCGGGCGCATGGAGACACGGGATGAAAATCGCGCTGGTCGTTGCGGTCGCGCGGGACGGCGCTATTGGCGTCGGGGGCGCGCTGCCATGGCGGATTTCGGACGATTTGAAATGGTTCAAAAAAGTCACTGCCGGCAAGCCGGTCATCATGGGCCGCAAGACTTTTACCTCTATCGGCAAGGCGCTGCCCGGACGTGACAATATCGTGGCGACGAGATCGCAAGGCTTCAAAGCGCCCGGCGCATTCACTACCGGCAGTATCACGGAGGCGATCACGCTAGCGCGCGGCTGCGCGCTTGCCCGCGGCGTCGATGAAATTTGCATCATTGGCGGGGCGGAGATCTACGCCCAAACCCTGCCGCTGGCGACGCACATATACTTAACCCGGGTTTACGCTGATATTGCCGGGGATGTTCATTTTCCCGTCCTTGAGGCGGAAGACTGGAGCGAGCGCCGCGAATCAGCCTGTGAGAAAAACCAGCGAAACGACTATGGTTGCGAATTTTTCATGCTCGAGCGCAACACTGGAAAACTCTGAAAAAGCCTTGAATTATAAGCAATTCAGCAACCTTCGGCTTAGTAGAGTGGCGCTACTATTGAAGCGATGGTGGTTTCGGCTGCAATTGGCTTGTTACGCGCGCTAGTTTAGTGGGCAGGAAGCCGGGCGCCTTCGTGGGCAATCGGGGTGTGATTGATGATGAATTGGAGGGGAGCCATGCGACGATTGGTTTTGACGGCGGGCATTGTGGCGGCGATGCTGGGAAATGCGTTTGCGTCCGAGCTGGTATTGGCCTGCGTCAAAGCCGGTGACCAGCGTAAAATTGAGGTGATCACGCCTGGCGTAGTCGGAAAGAGTTGTGATGTGCAATATTCACGCGGCGCCAGCGCCAATGTCTCAACCCCCTATCACGCCAATAATTCGCCAGATTATTGCATGCTCAAGGCCGCCGAGCTTGCCGATACGCTAAAGGCGTCGGGCTATGCTTGCGCGCCGGTTGGCGTGCTCCGCACAGAAGCGGAACCCGTCGCACCAGCTCCGGTTGAACAGACTTTTGTTGCGTCAACTTCTGTAGCGAGCGCTCCTGTCGTGCCTTCAGCGGCTGCATCGACGCCGGCGGCGTTGCCCGACGCGCTGATTGCCGCCGCTCCTATTGCCGACCCTGAAACGACGCCAGCGGTTGTTGCGGCGAGTGCGCCGCCTGTCTCGACGCCGTTAGCAAAAATAAACAATCAGCCCGCGGAACCCGCTAGCAATGAAGTCCGCGTCGCTGAGGCGGATGGGGCGCTTGAAGACAAGATGAAGCGGATCCTTGCCGAACCGCCCATTGACCGCGCGGCGCCGGCTCCGGAAGCCTTTAAAGGACCGGCGCAATTGACCGCGCAAATTGATGAGCCGCTGCCCGGCGCGCGTGCTACGGCGCCGGTCGGGCGCTTGGTTGGCGCTACGCCGGAACCGCGCAGCGCTCCCGCCATCAGCGTGACGCCAGCTTCCGTGACGCAGAACGCGCCCGCAGCGGCGCCTTCAAAACCGGAAGAGAAAACCTCGCCGCCGGAAGAAGTAAAACCCGCCCCGACTCCCGCAGCGGTGGTTAAAGTCAAGCCAGCCGCCGCCGAACCGGAAGCGCCAGCCGCAGCCCCTGCAAGCCACGCCAAGCACTCAAAATCTGCTATCCGCAAGCCAGCGGATATTGTTCTGGCAACGCTTAATGCGCAGATCGCCGCCTGGAATGAGGGCAATCTTGATGCATTTATGAGTATCTATTGGAAAAGCGACGATTTGAAATTCATATCCGGCGTGAAGGTGACCAAAGGCTGGTCCTCGACCATGAAACACTACCGCGAAGACTATGCCGGCGATACCGGGTTGGGGAGGCTGAGCGTTGATAAAACCGAGGTTGAAATGGTCACCGATGACGTCGCGATCGTCACCGGGCGTTTCAACCACAACAAAGACGGCGTCAGTACGGGCGGCGCCTTTTCATTGGTTTGGAAACGGATCAATGGCCAATGGCGTATTGTCCATGATCATTCGGTGGTCGACCCTAAAGATCCGGAATAGAAGCAATAATTTTTGCCGCAATTTGCGCGAAGGTTTTCACCGCCGGGTGGTTGCCGGCCGCGAGCGGCGCGCCGGCGTCTGAGGCCTCGCGCAGGTCCGGATAAAGCGGGATGGCGCCCAGAAACGGTGCGTCAAGCTCTTTTGCGACACGCGCCGCGCCGCCCTTACCGAACACATAGCGGCGCTCGCCATCAGGCATCTCCAGCCACGCCATATTTTCAATGACGCCGAGAATGGGGGTCTCGGTTTTGCGAAATAGGGCGACGCCGCGTCGGACATCGGCCAGCGCCATTTCTTGCGGTGTTGAGACGATCACCGCGCCGGTCAGACGCTTTGACTGGATTAATGACAGATGCGCGTCGCCCGTGCCCGGCGGCGTATCGACCAGCATTACGTCAAGCGCGCCCCAATCGACATCGCTCATCAATTGTTTGAGCGCGCCCATCACCATCGGCCCGCGCCAGGCAAGCGCCTGGTCCGGATCGACCAGCATGCCGATAGACATCGCCCGAACGCCATGCGCCTCGACCGGAATAATCTTGTCGTCACGCACCGTCGCCTTGTCCTTGAGGCCAAACAAGGTCGGCAGTGACGGCCCATAAATATCGGCGTCAAGAAGGCCGGTTTTGTATCCCGCCGCCGCCAGCGCTACCGCAAGATTGGCGGCAACCGTTGATTTGCCGACACCGCCTTTGCCCGAGGCAATGGCGATGACGTGTTTGACGCCCGCCATCGTCTCTGCGGCTTGTTCAATTTGTGGTTTTTTGCGCACCCCTAAAGGGTTGTCGTGACCGCTGGGGGGCGCCGCCGTCGCGCCTGCCGAATGCGCGGTGGCGACCGCCGATACGGCGCTGACGCCATCGATCGCTGCGGCGGCTTTTTTCGCCGCCGCGAGCAGTGCATCGGCGTCAGTTGCGCCGCCGCCGACAACCTCCAGCGCGAATCGCACCTTGCCGTCATCATCGGCCGTCAGCCCCTGGACCCGACCGTCGGCGACAATGTTTCGCCCGGTTTTTGGGTTTGCGACCTTTGCAAGTGCATTGCGGACCCGTATTATCAGCGGTTGTGTCAAAATAACCCTTTGTTTTTGTGAAAAAGCCGGCCTGGCGCGTTGCACAGCGCGATTTCGGTGACATATATACGAGTGCAATACATCCCGCTATATGGACGTCATAAATCCGCTAGCCCGTCGGACGTTCCATTAATATGACCGCGCGCGCGGCGCCGTCACCAACGACAACAAGACAAGTGAGGCTCAATGCCCTGGCAAGATAATTCCGGAAATAAAGGTCCCAGTCGCGGCCCATGGGGCCAGCCGCCCCGCGGTAATAATGGCGGCGGCGGACGTCGCGGCAATAATGGCGAACCCCCCGACCTTGAAGATATTCTTCAAGCCTCGCGCCAGCGCCTGAAGCGCGCCTTTCCGCGCGGCGGGCCCGGCGGCGGCGGTTTGCCGCTTGACCGCGGCATGTTGGGACTGATCGGCGCGGCGATATTGGGCCTGTGGATTTTCAGCGGCATCTATCAGATCGACCCGGAAGAACAGGGCGTCAAAACCACATTCGGCAAATATGCCGGGATTAGCGGCGCCGGCCTGCATTGGCGTGCGCCGATCATTCAGGGCGTCACCAAAGTGCCGGTCGATGAACAGCAGACGGCGACCATCAATGGCGATGGCGGCGGTTCTGGCGGGCGGGAAAACCTGATGCTGACCAGCGATCGCAATATCGTCGATGTTAATTTCACTGTGAACTGGAAGATCAGCCGAGCAGCGCCAGCGCCGGGCGAGTTTCCAAACGCGGCGAAGTATATTTTTAACGTTGAAGAGCCGCAAAATATGGTCAGAGCCGTGTCGGAAGCAGCGATGCGCGAAACGGTCGGCGCCAAAGAGCTCGAGCCGATTATTACTAGCGGCCAGGCGGAAGTGGTTGAACAAACGCGCCTGCGTATTCAAGAGGTGCTTGATTATTATGACAGCGGTATCGAAGTGTTGCGCGTCAATATGGAAAAACCGGAAGTGCCCGGTGCGGTGCGCGACGCCTTTGCCGACGTCATCAAGGCGCGCAACGAAAAAGCGCAGATGATCAACGAGGCCCAGCGCGCCGCCAACCAGATTGTTCCGGTTGCGGAAGGTCTGGCGCAAAAGGCGATTGAGGAGGCGCGCGCCTATGCGGCGCGGGTTGAAGCCGATTCCATCGGCCAGGCCGAGCGCTTCAACAAAATCTATACAGAATATAGCTATGCGCCGGAAGTCACGCGTCAACGGATGTACCTTGAAACTGTTGAAGGTGTTCTCGGCGGCATGAACAAAATCATCATCGAAGAGCAGGCGGGCCGCGGCGTGGTTCCTTATTTGCCGCTTAACGAACTGAAATCAAATAATAATTAGGACATTCAGCATGATGCAGAATAGAAGACTTATCATTATCGCGGCTGTCCTTTTAGGCTTGTTTGTGTTTGTGCAGACCAGCCTCTTTGTCGTCCGTGAAACTGAAAATGCACTGGTCATTTTACTTGGTAAACCGCAAACCGTGGTGACCAATGCCGGGATTAGTATTAAAC
Organism: Hyphococcus sp.; assembly: GCA_021776455.1. GTDB lineage: Bacteria > Pseudomonadota > Alphaproteobacteria > Caulobacterales > Parvularculaceae > Hyphococcus. The sequence goes on from JAJFFX010000080.1 coordinate 8,257, forward strand.
TTCCGTGGGCGGATGTTATAAAAATTGATAAACGCAACCTCGAATATGACCTCCGCAACGCAATGGAAATTACCGATGTCAATCAGGAGCGGCTGACAGTTGACGCTTTCGCACGCTATCGGATTGTTGATCCTTTACTCTACTACCAAACATTCATTTCGGGCGCTGGCGGCGGTCGTGGCCTGCGCGGTAGCGCTCATGCCGGTATTGATGGGATCATGCAAAACAGCCTTCGCCAGACGTTGGGCGAGGTGAGTATTGAAGATATCGTCACCACACTGCGCGCGGAATTGATGGTGCGCATCGCTGAGCGGATGGGTAGCGAGGCGCGCAAATTCGGCGTTGAAATTATCGATGTGAAAATCCGCCGCGCCGATTATCCGGCCGACATTGCGCAAACCGTCTACAATCAGATGAGCTCGGCAAGGAACGAGGAAGCTGAACTTATTCGTTCCGAGGGCAAGCGCGAGAACACCCGCATTCAGGCCGAAGCCAATCGCAAGCGCGAGGAAATTCTCGCCGATGCAAACCGTCAGGCGCTGGAAATCCAGGGCCAGGCCGACGCGACCCGGAACTGCATTTTCGCCGGCGCCTATGATGGGCTGCCGGTGGTGGTGGAACGGGTCGAGGCGGAAGCGGCGACAGGCGATAATCCGACCGATTATGGCGTCGGCGTCACCTGCCAGTTCTCGGACCGGAACGCTGTGCGAGACCCCGTACGGGCGGAGTTTTTCGCGTTTTATCGCTCGCTCCTGGCTTATGAGACGGCGTTGAAAAACGGCGAGACCACGATCTTATTATCGCCGGACAGCGAATTTTTCCGCTATTTCAACGATTTGACGGGCGCCCGCTAGTCGGCTTTGCGGTCATAGCATGAGGCGCCGCCGGGTTGCTTGCCGTTTTTGGACTTTGCGTTAACCTGTCGGCGTTAGGGTTTTCGTGGGATTTATGAGCTGAGGCGGTTATGGTTCGATCGGCGTTGGGGCGTGGGTTTGCTGTCATTATGGCAGTTGGGTTTTTGATGGCGACCGGCGCAGCTCTTGCGCGCGGCGCGCCGGAAAGCTTTGCCGATCTTGCCGAGCGGTTGACCCCGGCGGTCGTCAATATTTCCTCTTCTCAAGAAATCAGAGGCGCGGCCACAGGCGAATTAGGAACGCTGCAGAAGAAATTCACACGCCAGCCAGTATCGCTTGGGTCCGGCTTCATCATTGATGCATCCGGAATTGTCGTCACCAACAACCACGTCATCGATAATGCCGATGAAATCACCGTAAAGCTGCATGATGGGCGCGAGTTCAAAGCCAGCGTCACCGGGCGCGACCGTGAGACCGATCTTGCGGTTCTTCAGCTCGACGCTGGCGGCGGGGCGAAATTTCCGTTTGTCGGCTTTGGCGACGATTCTAATGCGCGGGTCGGCGACTGGGTGATTGCCATCGGCAATCCATTCGGGCTCGGCGGGTCGGTGACCGTCGGGATTGTCTCGGCGCGCAACCGCGACATTAATTCCGGTCAGTATGATGACTTTATTCAAACCGATGCTGCGATTAACCGTGGCAATTCCGGCGGGCCGTTATTTGATATGGATGGCCGCGTGATTGGCGTGAACACCGCGATCTTCTCGCAGACCGGCGGGTCGGTGGGGGTCGGCTTTGCGATCCCGGCGGACCTGTCGCAAACAGTTGTGACGCAGCTATTGGAATTTGGCGAGACGCGGCGCGGTTGGCTCGGTGTTTCTATCGACGACATGACGCCGGAGCTGGCCAAAACGCTCGGCCTGCGCAAGCCCGAGGGCGCCGTCGTGACGGTGGTTCGACCCAACAGCCCGGCGGCGGACGCCGGCGTTGAAGCCAATGATGTCGTGCTGGCGTTTAACCGGCATGAAGTGACCAGCGTTCGCGATCTGACCCGCGCCGTTGCCGACACGACGATTGGAACGCGGGCGCCGATGGTGGTCTTGCGCAACGGCAAACGGGTGACCTTGTCGGTTACGGTTGATCGGCGCGAGACCCGGATGCTGCTTTCAGCACGCGCCGGCGCGATACTGCCTACTAACGCCGCCAAAGGCTCGGGCTTGACGCTGCAGGAGCCGACCGATGAGTTAAAACGCGCCTTTGGCTTGCCGGCCAATATTGAAGGTGTTGTGGTGACCGCGGTCGATCCGGACAGTCCGGCGGCCATCGTTTTGCAGCCCGGCGATGTCATTCTCGAGATCGGATGGGAGCGGATAACGCGGCCGAGCACAGCGGTGTCGAAACTCGACAAGCTGCGCAACCTCAATTCGGGTCCGGTGCAGATTTACGTCCAGCGCGGTGACCTATTATTTTATGAATCGCTAAGGCCTTAAAGCTCAATCAATCGACAAAATCGGCCCGTGCGACGCCTTGCAAATATAACAGCGCCGTCAGGTCGCCATGCTGTATGCGCGCCGCGGCCGCTTCGGCGACTGCGGGCTTGGCGCGGAACGCAACGCCGAGCCCGGCGCGCTCCAGCATC